>NZ_JBEZNG010000027.1:0-130750 GCF_040653035.1 Streptomyces malaysiensis subsp. malaysiensis | reverse complement strand
GCGGCGGTCGCGCCTGCGGCGGGCCTTTCCCCTACCCGCCCCTTCCCACAACCGGGGCTCCGCCCCGGACCCCGCTCCTCAAGCGCCGGAGGGGCTGAAATCAGCCCGTCCGGGGTCCGGGGCGGAGCCCCATGGTTTGGGAAAGCCCGCCGCAGGCGCGCTACGTCAGGGGTGGGTCCTGGGGGTCGCGGTACATGGGGCCGCGGCCGGACAGGACCTCCCCGTACGCCTGCATCAGATCCGGCAGCCGCAGCGTGGCGAGGTCATCGCGGTTCGGCGTGCCGCTCCAGCCGGAGAGCCGCAGATCCCGGTAGGCGCAGCTCTTCTCGTACAGCGTGCGCAGAAACCTGCCGTTCCCCAGCTCGTCGATCCAGCCCTGGTCCACCACATGGCCGCTGATGCTGCGCAGCTCCTCCACGGCCTCCTCGTCCCACACGTCCCCGTTCTCCGCCGCCAGCACCTCACCGATCCGGGTGAGCTCCAGGGGGCGGTAGCTGGGGAAGTCCACACGGGTGGTGAAGCGCGAGCTCAGACCGGGGTTGGCGGCCAGCAGCCGGTCCATGCCCTCGGGGTAGCCGGCGAGGATCACCACCAGCCGGTCGCGGTTGTCCTCGGCGCGCTTGAGCAGCACCTGAAGCGCCTCGTCGCCGTACGCGTCGCCCTTGCTGTAGCCCGAGTTGGACAGGCTGTACGCCTCGTCGACGAAGAGCACCCCGCCGAGCGCCGAGTCGATCAGCTCATTGGCCTTCACCGCCGTCTGGCCCAGGTACTCGCCGACCAGATCGGCGCGCCCGGCCTCCACCAGATGGTCGCCGCCGAGCAGCCCGAGGGCGTAGAAGACCCGGCCGAGAATGCGGGCCACGGTGGTCTTGCCGGTGCCGGAGGGGCCGGAGAAGACGAAGTGCCGCTTGGGCGGCTGGACCGGCAGGCCCTGTCCGGCGCGCAGCCGTGCCATATGGAGCTGCGCCGACAGCGCCCGCACCTGCCGCTTGACCGGCTCCAGGCCGACCATGCGCTCCAGCTCCTGGAGCGCGCTCTCCAGCAGCACCGGATCGGAGGGGCCGGGCTGGGACGGCATTCCGGCCCGGTCGCGGGTGCCGCCCGCGCCCATCACGGCGGGGCCCATCAGCGGCGGGCCCTCGGGCCCCTCACCCCCGGCGCGCGGGTCGCGGCCGTCGGTGGCCAGCGGATCGGCGGGGTCGGCGGCGGCGCCGTCCCGGCCGTCCGTGGCGTCCTGGCCACCGGCCCCGGCCAGCGAGACGGCGGCCAGGTCCGCGGGCTCGTCAAGACCGTCGGACTCGGCTATCGCCGCGAGCCGCGCCGAGGTGTCCATGAAGGTGGAGTCGATACGGTGGACCGCGCGGTAGAGGGGGAGCGCGGCGGCGCTGCGGCCGGTGCCCTCATGGGCGCGGGCCAGCCAGTAGCGCAGCTCCTTGCGCTGGGGCTGTTCGCTGCGACAGCGCATCAAGGCGGCGGCGAGCAGCGGTTCGGCCTGGCTGTACATCTCCAGCCGGACCCGCGCCATCCCGGCGAACAGACCCGCCTCGATGCCCAGGAACGGATCGTCCAGCAGCGGCTCGGTGTGGCGGACCAGCTGCTCCCAGTCCTTGACCAGATAGGCGCGGCAGGCGTGCAGAAAACGGGCCTGCGGATCGGCCTCCACCGGAGGGCAGCCGGCCAGTGCCCGGTCCAGCTCGGGCACATGGCGGCCGTCGAGCCAGTGCGAGGCGTGGGCGAGCAGCAGGTCCCGGCTGGTCTCCAGCACCGGCTGGACCCACCAGCCCAGCCAGTACCAGGAGTTGAGGGTGCGGCGGTGCCGGGCGCGCTGCTCGCCGAAGCGGTCGCGGTGCCGGTACATCCGCAGCAGCGCCGCCGCCGTGTCGGCCCGCAGCGCATGCAGTCCGAGCCAGGCGTCGGCCATTCCCGGATCGAGCCGCGTGGCGGCCCGGAACTCCTCCTCGGCCTGTGCGTACGCGCCCATCGTGTAGGCGTCGACGGCTCGCAGCCAGGCGAGGTCGGCCGGGGCGTGCGAACCCTGCGTGCCGAAATCCATCACGTCCCCCACAACCCCTGCCCCCGTGGATGCCGCAGGGGCGACTGCCCCTTTCGCATCGTACCTGCGTAACTCCTATGGGCCGAGGGTGCCGCACTGTTGTTCGTTGCAATCACACAAGGCCGGGCGGGTGTGCGCGGGGGCGTGTAGGGGGCGCACGGGGTTCGGCGCCGTTGGTCACCCAGGGTGATGGAGCGGCGGCGCAAAGCAGCGAAAAACCATCGCCAGACAGGACGAAGCCCCCGATCACGGGGGAACAACCGGGGGCTTCGCGTTGTGGGACGACTCGTACGAGTCGCACATTGAGAACGTAAGACCTGTATGGGCCCCAGGTCAAGCCGAGTTGGGGTACGCGTCATGCGTCCGGTGCGGGCGTACGGTCCGGTCGGGGGCATGGGCTCACGCTGTGTGAGGCCAAGGCGTGTTTCCGTCGGTCGCCGCGGGTCCCGGGAGCACCTCATACCCCTCCTTTCGCTGTCTTACCAACGTTCCGGCGTGCGGACGGGAGGGGTCGGCGGCGAAATGCGCACGCTCGGCCGGCAGCCATCCGTCCCAGAATGCGGACAGCTCCGGGCCGTCCCGCAGCTGTCCGCGCCGCCAGGAGTCCGGTGCGGGCAGATCCATCCACAACAGCCGCGCCAGCCGCGGCCGCACCGCGCGCCGGCCGCTGCCCACACCCTCCAGCAGCACCACCGGCGCGGGATCGAGCCGCCGCCGGGCGGTGGCGAAGCGGCGCTCCACCCAGTCGTACGGGGCGTAGCGCGCGGCCGTGCCCTTCGCGAGCGGGGTGAGCACCTCGGAGTGCAGCCGACCCGCCCAGCCGAAGAGCTCCTCATGGGTGGCGAAGTCGTCCGTGTGCAGCACGGGCGCGCCGCCGAGCGCCTCGGCGAGGTGGCGGGCGAAGGTGGTCTTCCCGGAGCCGGCGTGGCCGTCGACCGCGACCAGCCGGACCGGCCCGCAGGACGGCGGCAGCGCACACAGGTGCCGCGCCAGCGCGTCCAGGCTGCCAACCGGTGGGTAAGTCCGCATCGGGGACCACCATACGACCCTTTCGGCTCGTTCACTCCATTGGTTCACACCAATATTGAGAGGGCGGGTGCTGGGGGAATCACTGGCCTGAGACCACTCGCAGCGGCCATAGTTGTGCGACTGTCGCGCACCCGCCGCCCATGGGACCGGACGACGACTGGGGGAACCCCGCATGACCAGATCTGGATCCACGCCTCGCCGCTCCGTGCTCGCCGCCGCCATCGGCGTCGCGGGCGCAGCCGCCGTCACCACGACCGCCGCCGCTGCCGCCGGGGCGGCCCGCCCGGCCCCGTCCGCGGCACGCGGCTCGGGGACCCCCGGGGCCGCCGGAGCCCCGGCGGGCTCCGAGACCAAGGCCAAGGCCGGCCGCGTTGCGGAATACCACGGCTGGAGCGGCCACGCCGACTGGCTGGCCGGTGCCGCCAAGGGCGTCCGCGCCGAGGCCGGGGACCGCCCCGGCATCGTGATCTCCCGCCCGCTGGGCAGCGTGGACTACACCGATCCGCACACCGGCACCAAGGCCGCCTGGGAGTACGCCACCTGGACCTCCCCGGTGCGCACCCTCTCCGTGCCCGCGACCGAGGCCATCGTCTCCTGGAACGCCCACACCCCGGCCGGCACCTGGATCCAGATCGAGCTCAAGGGCAGCTACACCGACGGCTCCGCGACCCCCTGGTACGTGATGGGCCGCTGGGCCTCCGACGACGGCGCCTCCTCCATCCGGCGCACCTCGGTCGACGGCCAGAGCGACGACAAGAGCTCGGTGTGGACCGACACCTTCTCCATCGACGACCCGGCGAGCGGACTGCGGCTGGCGAAGTACCAGGTGCGGCTCACCCTCCACCGCAAGCCCGGCACCGCGCTCACCCCCACGGTGTGGCGGGTCGGCGCGATGGGCTCCGACGTCCCCGACCGGTTCGAGGTGCCCGCCTCCACGCCGAGCCTGCCCAAGGCGCGCGAACTCGCCGTACCGCGCTACTCGCAGGAGATCCACAAGGGCCAGTACCCGGAGTACGACAACGGCGGCGAGGCGTGGTGCAGCCCCACCTCCTCGCAGATGATCATCGAGTACTGGGGCCGCAAGCCGTCCGCGAAGGACCTGGCCTGGGTCAACCCGGACTACGCCGATCCGCAGGTCTGTCACGCCGCCCGGGCCACCTTCGACTACCAGTACGAGGGCTGCGGCAACTGGCCGTTCAACGCCGCCTACGCCGCCACGTACCGCGAAATGCAGGGCGTGGTCACCCGGCTCGGCTCGCTCACCGACGCCGAGAAGCTGATCGGCGCCGGCATTCCGCTGATCACCTCGCAGTCCTTCCTCAAGACGGAGCTGGACGGCGCGGGGTACGGCACCTCGGGCCATCTGATGACCGTCATCGGCTTCACGGCGGACGGCGACATCATCGCCAACGACCCGGCGTCGCCCAGCAATGAGGCGGTCCGCCATGTCTACAAGCGGCGGCAGTGGGAGAACATCTGGCTGCGGACGAAGCGGTACAACGCCGACGGCAAGGTGGTCTCCGGCACCGGAGGCGTCTGCTACCTCTACTTCCCGGCCAAGCCGAGCGCCGCCCAGCGGCGGGTGCTGAAGGAGCTCGGCATCCGCTGAGACCGGGCGGGGGCGGGCCCGGGGGCGCCCGGGTCTCCCCGGACGGCGGTGAGCGGACCCGGGCCCCTAACGGGCATCAGATCCACATCTGAGCGCACTACGCGGCGGCGCGCACCTCCCGCGCGGCGTCCGCGTGGAGCGCGACGCGGACCAGGGCCGCGGCCAGCCGGGGCAGCTCGTCCTCGGCCACCAGCCCCGCCAGCGACCGTGCGCTCTTCGGCAGTCCGACGCGCTCGGCGCCCTCCAGCGCCTTGCGGTCGAAGTACGGGGCGAACTCCGGCCAGAGGCCCTGCGCCTCGCGCAGGAAGATGTTCACCCCGGCCGGCCCGATGCCGTTGATCTCCCGCAGCAGCTGCTTCGGGTCCCCGGCCTTCCGCATCCGCCGCAGATCGCCCCCGTACTCCCGGTTCACCAGCTCGGCCGCCTCGCCCAGCTGGGTGGCGGTCCGCTCGTCGTAGCGCCGGTAGCCGCCCTCGCCCAGCGCGTCGACCCGCCGCTGCCAGTCGGCCTCCGCCATCCGCCGCGGGTCGCGCATCCCGGCGTCGAAGAGGGCGCGGGCGGCGGCGACCGCGGTATCGGACCTGATCCGCGCGGACAGCAGATGTGCGAGCACCAGCAGCTGGTAGAGCGGGCCGGGGGCGTCGCGGAGCCTGATCCCGGCCTCGGCGGCGAAGGTCGTGCCCTGCTGGTCGAGCAGAGTGCGCGCCACGCTCCGGTTCTTGTCGCTCATCGCCGATCCCGCCTCGTCGTATGGTGCCGTCGCGTCGGACCCGGGTGCCCGGCGACGGCCCGCTCACTCCGGGCCGCTCCGCATGATCTTCCAAATACGGGTGGCGACCTGGAGGTTGAGCCTGCTGTCCACGTCCGCCAGATCGCTTCCGCCGATCTCGCGGATCCGCTGGAGCCGGTAGCGCAGGGTCGAGCGGTGGATCACCAGCGCCGCGGCCGTCTCGCTGTAGTTGCCGCCGCGGTCGAAGTACTGGGAGAGGGTCTCCACCAGGTCCGTGTGGTGCAGGGCGTCGTAGTCCAGCAGCGGGCCCAGCCACTCCCGGACGAACCGCTCGACCTCACAGTGGTCGTTCCCGGTGCGCAGGATCCGGTACAGCCCCAGGTCGTCGTAGAGCGTCATGCCGTTCGCGCTGTGCGACCCGCGGCGCACCTCCAGCGCCCGCAGCGCCTCCTGGTACGAGCGGGGCACCTCGTGCGGGGTGGCACAGCGGGCGCCCACCCCGATCGCCCCGCTGTCCGTGCCGAGCTCACGGCTCAGCGCCGGGTACAGCGACCGCTCGCCCGGTGCGCCCTGGGCCACCAGGACCGCCGTGTCCGAGCGCAGGGCGGGCAGGATCCGCAGGCCGAGGCCGGTGGCCGCCCGGCTCACGGCCTTGAGGAAGACATCGTCGGCCGGCCGGTCCGTCCAGCGCACCACGATCACATGGTGCGGGCCGTGCAGATCGTGGCCGACCGCCTCCGCGCGGGCGTACGCACCGGCGTCGTCCGTGCCCGAGAGCAGATCGTCGACCAGCTCCCGCCGCAGCCGCAGCTCCACCTCGGCCAGCTCGCGCAGATGCGCCAGCTCCAGGCCGAGCGCGGTCGCGGCGTGGTCCAGCGCGCGCACGGCCCGCTCATCGGCCCGGCCGTCCGGATCCACCAGGCAGAGCGCGCCCAGCACCTCACCGCGCGGATCGGCCACCGCCACCAGCCGGTCCCGCATCCGCACCGGGCGCGGCCGGCGGATGGCCTCCCGCAGCAGCTCCTCGCGGTGCGCCGGATCGGGTTTGGGATAGGGGTCCGGGCGGCCGGGGCCCGCCCAGGCCCTGAGGTTGCCGAACCGGTCCTCGGCGGCGGCCGCGAGCCCGGTGATCCGGTACAGCGTCCGGACGATCCCGTCCTCGCCGTCGCCGTGGGCGGCCGAGCGGGCGAGGGCGTCATGGACCTCGCGCAGCTGGCAGAGGTCGGTCAGCGAGGAGTCCAGCCGCCGCCGTATCGCCTCCCGCTCGTCCCGTGCCCGGCGCAGCTCCTGGGCCTGCACGCGCTCACGGCGGTGCGCGGCGTCCGCACGGCGGTGCGCGGCGGCGGCGGACAGCGCGGCGGCCGTCTGCCGTACGAGCAGGGAGAGCAGCAGCCGTTCGTCCTCGCCCGGCCGGTCGCGGTAGCTCACCACCAGGGCGCCGTGCAGCCCGTCCGGCTCATCCGGCCCGCCCCGCTCGCGCAGCCCGAACGCCCAGCCCCAGGCCCGCCGGGGGAACCGCACCGGCCCGTCCCGTCCGGCCAGCTCCCTCACCTGCGCGTCCAGGGCCTCGGTGGCGCGCGGGCCGTCGTCCGGACAGCGGACCAGACCCTCGTCGAGCCGTAGGTATCCCGCCTCGGCGCGGCCGGTCCCGACCGCGCTGACCTGGGCCATCGCCCGGCGCAGTATCCCTGCCTCGTCCTGGCCGTCGACCCCGTCGAAGCTGGTGGACAGGGTCAGACAGCGGCGCAGCAGCAGATCGTGGGCGACACCTGGTGGGGCCATTGGGTCACTCCGTGCGTCCTCATGTGTCCCGTGCGTCCTCACGCCTCCTCGCGGAGATCCACCCGGCGAGTACCCCATTCATGGTAATTCACCGCATGAGGGTGAAAATGGTGCGCGGATTTCGATCCGCTGGGCGCAGTGGACGGCGGGACGACCGGCCCCGCGGCGGCCGGTCCGCTTCCCGCCGGGCGGACCGGAGGGCGAGCGGGCGGGCCGGGAGGTCCGCGCCTGTGCCGCGACGCGCGCGGGCGCCCGGACGCGCCGACGTGATGGATTTCCCAATTCGACTGCTCACACGCGGGGTTGGCGCCCCGCCAGAACGCGGCCTCCAAAGGGGGTTTCGCGGACCGGCTTTCACCGGCCCGCCCTCTGGAGGACCGAGGTCAGCGCGGTGCTTGGGCCGCTGGCAGATGCCTGTGACAGATGCTCGTCGGCCCCCGGCGGCGCCCATCTTCATGATCGCATCCGGATTGAAGATTTCCGTTTTTCCTTTCCTCATCGAACGGTTGATCAGTAATCTCGCCTCAGCAGCGGGTTGCCGTGCCGCTCTTCGTCGTGCTCAACTTCCCCGAGGACGCGGACGACCCGAGGGCGGCCCCGGAAGCCGGAAGAGGGCGAAGGAAGTGCAGGACGTGGACTGGCAGCCGGAGGGCACCGACGCCACAGGCGAGGACGCGGCAGGCGAACGGGACACAGCTCATAGGGCCACAGCCCATCGCGGCCGCCCCGGGGAGCGCACGATATGACCTCCGAATCGGGCGGGCCGAGATGTGAACGCGGCGCCGGGGACGCCGCGGAACACCCCGCCCCCACGGACAGCGAGCCGCTGAGGCGCTTCGCGGGCATCTGGTGCCGGGCCGTCCACCCGCTGGCGGCCACCACGATGACCCCCGAGGCGTTCGAGGAGTATCTGCTGCCGCTGGCCCACCGGTTGAGCGCCGCCCTGCGCTCCTCCCCCTTCGACACCGAGGCCGCGTACGGCGTCGGGGCCGCGCTGGTGGACGCCCAGTGCACCGAGCCCGAGGCGCTGCCCGCCATCCTGGGCGTCATCGACGCGCATCTGGTGTCCTGCTCGACGCCCGCCGCGCCCTCCCGCCAGCCGTCCGCCGAGCCGGGCCACCAGCCGCCGGCCGACGAGGAGGCGCGCGCCCGCTGTGTGCGGCTCCAGCACGCCCTCGCCGCCGGATTCGTCCGCGAGCTGCGCAAGCGCGAGCGCGATGAGCAGGCGGCCATCTCGCGGGCCGCGCTGGCCGCCCGGACCGAGGCCGAGAAGGCGCTGCACACGAGCGAGGCCAAGTTCCAGGCCGTCTTCGAGGGCGCGGTCATCGGCGTGGGCATCGCCGGACTCGACGGCGAGGTGCTCGTCGTCAACGACGCCATGGCCCGGATGTTCGGCGGGATGGACTTCTTCCGCCCCGGCCGCAACGTCACCGAGTTCGTCCACCCCGACGACGTACCCGGCGCCCATGAGCTCTACCGCGAGCTGGTCAGCGGCGAGCGCGACCACTTCCGCATCGAGAAGCCGCACTACCGCGACGACGGCAGCGAGCTGTGGACCAATCTGACGGTCACCCTGCTGCGCGACTCCAGCGGCGCCCCGCAGTACCAGCTCGCCCTCGCCGAGGACATCACCGAGCACCGGCGGCTACGGGAGCGGCTGCGCTACGAGGCCACCCACGACGAGCTGACCGGGCTGCCCAACCGCCCCCTGTTCCTGGAACGGCTGGACCAGGTGCTGGCCGCCGGCGACGACGCCGACCGGTTCGGCGTGTGCTACCTGGACCTGGACGGCTTCAAGGCGGTCAACGACAGCCTCGGGCACATCGTCGGCGACCGGCTGCTCAAGGCCGTCGCGGAACGCCTCCAGGGCTGTGTGAACGCCCCCGCCGAGCTGATCGCCCGGGTCGGCGGCGATGAGTTCCTCGCCCTGGTCACCGGCCCCGCGGCGCAGGCCGACGGCGCCGCGCTGGCCCGCCGGATGCTCGCCGCGCTCGCCGAACCCGTCCGCGTCGAGGGCCGTGAGCTGCGGGTCCGGGCCAGCATCGGAGTGGTCGACGGCCGGGCCGGGGAGATCGGCCGGGCCGAGGTGCTGCGCAGCGCCGACATCACCATGTACCGGGCCAAGGCCGCGGGCGGCAATCGCTACGAGATCGCCGACGCCGACTCCAACGCCCGGGTGATCGCCCGCCACAGCCTCACCAACGGGCTGCCCTCCGCCCTGGAGAAGGGCGAGTTCTTCATCGAGTACCAGCCGCTGGTACGGCTCACCGACGGCACCGTGCGCGGTGCGGAGGCGCTCGTACGCTGGCTGCATCCGGTGCACGGAGTGCTCGGCCCCGACCAGTTCATCCCGCTCGCCGAGGACACCGGGCTGATCGTCCCGCTCGGCCGCTGGGTGCTGGAGCAGGCCGCCCGGCAGGCACGCGAGTGGCGCGACGCCGACGACGAGGGCGGCGAGCCGCTGCGCGTCAACGTCAATCTCTCGCCGTGCCAGCTGAGCCATCCCACGCTGGTCTCCGACACGGTGGCGGTCCTGGAGAACGCCGGGCTGTGCCCCAGCGCGCTGTGCCTGGAGGTCACCGAGAACGACCTCATCGGCGCCGACGAGAGCGCCCTGCGGCCCCTGCGGCAACTCGCCGACCTGGGCGTGGACATCGCCCTGGACGACTTCGGCACCGGCTACTCCAACCTGTCGTATCTGCGCCGGCTCCCGGTGAGCACCCTCAAACTGGACCGTTCCTTCACCCGGGGCATGCAGCGGGCCCCGGCCGACCCGGTCGACGTCAAGATCGTCGAGGGGATCGTCTCGCTCGCCCACACACTGGACCTCGCGGTGACGGTCGAGGGCGTGGAGACGGCCGTCCAGGCCGAGCATCTGCGCGGGCTGGGCTGTGACACCGGCCAGGGCTGGTACTACGCCCGCCCGGGCCCGCCCGAGCGGCTGCACACCCTGGCGCTGGCCGACGCGAGCTGAGGGCGACGCCGCGGGAGGGCGCGGGCAGATGGGTGTCCGCCGCCCTCGCACGCCCTTGGGAGCGCCCCTCGCGCCCATGTGGCTGCCCCCTCGCGCCCCTGCGGACGACGGGGCCGCGCTCAGCTCGCCGCGTCGTCCAGCAGCCGTGAGCGGATCAGGAACCGCACACCCTCCGGGGCCTCCAGGGAGAAGCCGCTGCCGCGGCCGGGCACCACATCCACCGTGAGATGCGTATGGGCCCATCGCTCGAACTGCGAGGCCGACATCCAGAAGCCCACCGGCTCCTCGACCCCGTCCACCTCCAGCTCCCCGAGCAGCACATCCGACCCGCCCGTACGGAACTCGCCGAGCGGATAGCACATCGGGGCGCTGCCGTCGCAGCAGCCGCCCGACTGGTGGAACATCAGCGGCCCGTGCTCCGCCCTCAGTTGGCGGATCAGCTCGGCCGCGGCCGGGGTCAGCGCGATACGGTCCATGGGCGATCCCTCTCCGGTCATCCCGCCGAGCGGTCAGGGGCCGGGCCCAGCGAACCTCCGGCCACGTTGCGAGAAGGTTGCCCTCTCACCATGCCACCGGCAGCGCGCGCGGCCCATAGATGACGAGCGCGCGAGAAGGGCGCATGCCGGGCAACGGCCCCGGTCATGCGCCCGCCCCGGTCATGCGCCCTTTTCGGGGTCTAGAAGAAGCCCAGCTTCTTCGGCGAGTACGACACCAGCAGGTTCTTCGTCTGCTGGTAGTGGTCCAGCATCATCTTGTGGGTCTCGCGGCCGATCCCGGACTGCTTGTAGCCGCCGAAGGCGGCATGCGCCGGGTAGGCGTGGTAGCAGTTGGTCCACACCCGGCCCGCCTGGATGGCGCGCCCGGCGCGGTACGCGGTCGAGCCGTCCCGGGTCCACACCCCCGCGCCCAGCCCGTAGAGCGTGTCGTTGGCGATCCCGATCGCGTCGTCGAAGTCGGAGAAGCGCGTCACCGCGACCACCGGGCCGAAGATCTCCTCCTGGAAGACCCGCATATGGTTGCCGCCCTCGAAGATCGTGGGCTCGACGTAGTAGCCGCCCTCCAGCTCACCGCCGAGTTCGGCGCGGCTGCCGCCGGTGCGGACGCGGGCGCCCTCCTGCCGGCCGATGTCCAGGTAGGACAGGATCTTCTCGAGCTGGTCGTTGGACGCCTGGGCACCGATCATGGTGTCGGTGTCCAGCGGATGCCCTTGCGTGATCTTCTCCGTACGGGCCACGGCGGCGTCCATGAACGCCTCGTAGTGGCCGTCCTGCACCAGGGCCCGCGAGGGGCAGGTGCACACCTCGCCCTGGTTCAGGGCGAACATGGTGAACCCTTCGAGCGCCTTGTCCAGGAAGTCGTCGTCGGTGGCCGAGACGTCGTCGAAGAAGATGTTCGGGCTCTTGCCGCCGAGTTCCAGGGTGACCGGGATCAGGTTCTCGCTCGCGTACTGCATGATCAGCCGGCCGGTGGTGGTCTCCCCGGTGAAGGCGACCTTGGCCACCCGGGAGTTGGACGCCAGTGGCTTTCCGGCTTCCACGCCGAATCCGTTGACGATGTTGAGCACACCCGGCGGCAGCAGATCGGCCACCAGGCTCATCCACAGGTGGATCGAGGCGGGCGTCTGCTCGGCCGGCTTCAGCACCACCGCGTTGCCCGCGGCCAGCGCCGGGGCCAGCTTCCAGGTTGCCATCAGGATCGGGAAGTTCCACGGGATGATCTGGGCGACCACGCCGAGCGGCTCGTGGAAGTGGTACGCGACCGTGTCGTGGTCGATCTCGGAGAGGCTGCCCTCCTGGGCCCGGATCGCGCCCGCGAAGTAGCGGAAGTGGTCGATGGCCAGCGGGATGTCGGCGGCCAGGGTCTCCCGGACCGGTTTGCCGTTCTCCCAGCTCTCCGCGACCGCGAGGGCCTCCAGGTTCTGCTCCATCCGATCGGCGATCTTCAGGAGCACCGAGGCGCGCTCCGCGGGCGCCGTACGGCCCCAGGCGGGTGCGGCGGCGTGGGCGGCGTCCAGGGCCCGCTCGACGTCCTCGGCGGTGCCCCGGGCGATCTCCGTGAACGGCTGTCCGTTGACGGGCGTCGGGTTCTCGAAATAGCGGCCCCGGGCCGGCGGTACGTACTCCCCGCCGATCCAGTGGTCATAGCGCGGCTGATAGCTGACGACCGAGCCCTCGGAGCCGGGGCTTGCGAAACGCGTCATGGGGCGGCCTCCCGTGGTGTACGCGTGGTGGGTCTCGTTGCCGGGACGCGGCTTGGCACATCCCGGCTCCGCCCGCGCCGACACGGGCGGAGCCGACGGGGAGGCTAGGGGCGGTTACGTTGCGCGGACGTTGCGTCCCGGTGGCCGCCCCCTTGCCGTAGAGCTCGGCCTTCCTGGTGGGCGCCCCCTTGCCGTGGAGCTCGGCCTTCCTGGTGGGCGCACTCTTGCCGTGGAGCTCGGCCTTCCTGGTGGGCGCACTCTTGCCGTGGAGCCCGGCCTTCCTGGTGGGCGCACTCTTGCCGTGGAGCTCGGCCTTCCTGGTGGGCGCACTCTTGCCGTGGAGCCCGGCCTTCCTGGTGGGCGCCCCCGGCCGCCGGGCCCTGACTTCCGGGCGGGCACGCCTTCACCGTCGGGCCCCGCCGCCCTATCGGGCGCCCCCTCCGTGGTGGGCTCCGCCGCCCTGGAGCGCGCCGTCCTCGTGGTCGAGGCCGCCCAGTCCGTACAGCTCCCGCAGCCGCCGCACCCGGGCCGCCGGGACCGCCCGGCCCGGCGCATGGGCCGGAAGCGCGGTCAGCAGCGCCTCCGCGACCTCCAGATCCTCCTCGCCCCACGGCGTCTGCGCCCAGCGCCGCAGCAGTTCCGGATCGCCGTGGGACAGCACGGCGCGCCGCAATCCGTCCTCCAGCACCTGCCGCATCCGGCACACCCCCGGCGCCTCCGACAGCGGCAGCAGCGGCCCCGGGTACGCCCGCAGCGCCGTATACGCGTCACCGGAGGCCAACGCCTCGGCGGCGTCCGCCAGATCGGTGCGCACGGGTCCGCAGAGCCGGTACGGGCGCGAGCCCAGCAGCGGGCCCACCAGGCGGCGCAGCCGCGACAGCTCGGCCCGCAGCGTCACCGGGGAGCGATCGTCGGCCCGGGGGCCGTAGAGCTCGAGCGTCAGCCGGTCGCCGGACAGGCCCTCGGGATGGCCGGCCAGCAGCACCATGATCTCGCTGTGCCGCCGTCCGAGCCGCAGCCGCCGCCCGTCGACGGCCAGCAGCGCCTCGTCCCGGCCCAGCGCGGTCAGCGAGATCCGCGGGCCGCGCGTCCGCGGCGCCTCGGCGAGCAGCTGGGCCTCGGCGGCGCGGGCCGTCGCCTGGACCAGGGCCAGGCTGTGCGGGGCGGCCAGATGGTCCCCGCCGGTGATGTCCACCGCGCCCAGCAGCCGTCCGGTGTGTGGATCGTGGACGGGGGCGGCGGCGCAGGTCCACGGCTGCACGGTGCGGTTGAAGTGCTCGGTGGCGAAGATCTGCACCGCATGGTCGACGGTGAGCGCCGTCCCTGGCGCGTTGGTGCCCGCATGGCGCTCGTCCCAGCGCGCCCCGGCCACGAAGTTCATCCGCTCGGCCCGGTCGCGTACGCCCGCGTGCCCCTCCACCCACAGCAGCCGGCCCTGTTCGTCGCAGACCGCGAGCAGATGGGCCCCGTCGTAGGCGATGGTGCCCAGCAGCTCCCGGAACAGCGGCATCACCCGGGCCAGCGGATGGTCCGCGCGGTAGGTGTCCAGCGCGTCGTCCGCCAGGTCGATCGGTGCGCTGCCCTCCTGGGTGACCCGCGCGTCGGCCGAGCGCCGCCAGGATTCCGCCACCACCGGCCGTACGGCCGGACCCACCGCCCCTCCGGTCAGGAACGCCTCATGGGCGCGGCGCACGGCGCGGGTGCGCTCAGCGGGGTCGGTGCCGGACGCCATCGCCAGCCAGGGATTGACCATGGTGCCTCGCTCAGCGGTACGGAGGGGCGGAGTGGAGGGGTTCGCGCTGTCAGGCTTTCACGGATCGGGCCGGGTGGAGCAGTCGGCGGGTCAGGTACGGGCGGGGAGTGAGGGGGCGGGCACGACCCCGGGCGGGGAGGCATAGCCGCAGGAGTGGCAGATCTTCCACCCGTCCTGGTTCACGGCGAGTTGGCCGCCACAGCTCGGGCACTGCTGGGAGCTCATGTTCGTTCCTTTGGTTCATGCGCACCAGGTGGTGCGGGCCACCCGTGCGCTCAGATTTCCTTGTGGGGCGGATGCCCCGCAATACTCAGAACAAGCCGCGTTGGGGTACGAGCCCTCGATGGAGCGCGTTCACAGGGGGTGCGCGGCGCTGCCGCGAGATCTCCCCGCATACGCTCCCCGCGCCCCCTCGCACCCCGCTTGAACGTGTCGCGGCGGTCGGCCCGCCGATGTGCCCGGTGCGCGCCTCGCCCGGTGCGCACGACGAAGCGGGCGGGGAGCCGGTGAAGGCTCCCCGCCCGCGTCGTCAGGGGGTGCGTATGGGGTCAGTTGATGGACTTGATCAGCTCACCGTTCGAGGTGTCGCCGCTGAGCTCCCAGAAGAAGGTGCCGCCCAGGCCCTGCTGGCGCTTGTAGTCCATCTTCCCGCCGATGGTGGAGGGGGTGTCATAGCTCCACCACTGGTTGCCGCAGTGGGCGTAGGCCGTTCCCGCGACCGTGCCGTTGGCCGGGCAGGAGTTCTTGAGCACCTTGTAGTCCTCGATGCCCGCCTCGTAGGTGCCGGGTGCGGCACCGGTCGCCGTGCCACCGGGGGCGTCCTGGGTGACACCGCTCCAGCCGCGTCCGTAGAAGCCGATGCCCAGCAGCAGTTTCGACGCCGGGACGCCGAGGCCCTTGAGCTTCTGGATGGCGGCGTCGGTGTTGAAGCCCTGCTGCGGGATGCCGTTGTAGGAGTTGAGCGGGGAGTGCGGGGCGGTGGGGCCCTGTGCGGCCCATGCGCCGAAGAAGTCGTACGTCATCGGGTTGTACCAGTCGACGTACTGCGCGGCGCCCGCGTAGTCGGCGGCCTCGATCTTGCCGCCGGAGGAACCGTCGGCCGTGATCGCGGCGGTCACCAGGTTGGACGAACCGAACTTGGCGCGCATGGCGGACATCAGGTTCTTGAAGGCGTCCTTGCCGCTGGTGTCACAGGTGAGACCACAGGCGTTGGGGTACTCCCAGTCGATGTCGATGCCGTCGAAGACATCCGCCCAGCGCGGGTCCTCGACCAGGTCGTAGCAGGACTGGGCGAAGGCCGCGGGGTTCTTCGCGGCCTCGGTGAACCCGGAGGACCAGGTCCAGCCACCGAAGGACCACAGCACCTTCAGGCCCGGGTGGAGCTTCTTCAGCTTGCGCAGCTGGTTGAAGTTGCCGCGCAGCGCGCCCGCGTCCCAGGTGTCGGCCTGGCCGTCGACGCTGCTCGCCGCGTCGTACGCCTTGTCGTAGTCGGCGTAGGAGTCGCCGATGGCGCACTTGCCCCCGGTGACATTGCCGAAGGCGTAGTTGATGTGGGTGAGCTTGGCGGCCGAGCCGGAGGTCTCGACGTTCTTGACGTGGTAGTTGCGCTGGTAGATGCCCCATTCGGTGAAGTAGCCGACGACCTTGTCGCCGGCGGCCTTCGTGGTGGGGGTCTGGGCGGCCTTGGAGGTGGCCTGGGGGGTACCGGCGCTCCGGGGTTCACCGGCGGCGGCCGAGCCCGCGAGCAGGGTGGCGGTCAGGACCGCCGTACACACCGCCGCGAGCGCGGCGGACAGTCTGGGTCTGAGCATGGAATCTCCTCGGTGGGGGGTGAGGGGAGAGTGAACTGCCCGACGACCTGCCCATAGCTTGACATGAACGCGCAGGGCAGGGTGGGGAAACGGTAGAAGGACTAGACCACTTGGGTCAATGGTCTGGGCCAATCTGTTCCGCCGTGGGACGTTGGTGGGAGAGCGGGTAGGAAGGTGGTGGGCGTACCCGTGCGAAGTTGGTTGAAGCTCGGGCAACCGGTACCGGAGCGCTCCGGACCGGGCATACTCCCACCGCCGTAGTGCAGGTCATCACCGATCGCGATCCGACGGGGCGGCCGGCCGGCGGCAGCAACACCGGCGGCGCCGCCTCACCCCGGCGAACGTCGCCGCAGCGCCTGACCAGGGGAGAGGAGAGCGCGCCATGACCGACCACGTCCCGCTGCCGGTGGAACGCGAATTGCCCACCGAAGAGGCCCGCGACCTGATGTCGCTCGTCCGCGAGCTGATCGAACGGGAGATCAGGCCCCGGGCCGCCGAGGAGGAGGCCGCCGGGCGCTTCCCCCGCGAGCTGTTCACCCTGTTGTCCCGGTCCGGGCTGCTGGGGCTGGTCCACCCCGAGGAGTTCGGCGGCGGCGGCCAGCCGTACGAGGTCTACCTCCAGGTCCTCGAAGAGTTCGCCGCGGCCCGGCTGACCGTCGGCCTCGGCGTCAGCGTCCACACCCTGGCCTGCCACGCCCTCGCCGGCTACGGCAGCAAGGAGCAGCTGGCAGAGCACCTTCCCGCGATGCTGGGCGGCGGTCTGCTCGGCGCGTACTGCCTCTCCGAGCCCTCCTCCGGCTCCGACGCGGCCGGGCTCACCACCCGGGCCACCCGCGACGGGGACACCTGGATGATCGAGGGCACCAAGGCGTGGATCACCCACGGTGGCATCGCCGACTTCTACACCGTGCTCGCCCGCACCGGCGCCGAGCGCACCCGTGGCATCAGCGCCTTCCTGGTCCCCGCCGACGCCCCGGGGCTTTCGGCGGCCGCGCCCGAGCACAAGATGGGCATGGCCGGTTCGCCGACCTCCCAGATCCATCTCGACGGGGTGCGGGTCCCCGACGCCCGCCGCATCGGCGAGGAGGGCCAGGGGTTCGCGATCGCCCTGTCCGCCCTCGACGCGGGCCGTCTTGGCATCGCGGCCTGCGCCGTCGGCGTCGCCCAGGCGGCGCTGGACGAGGCGCTCGGGTACACCGCGCAGCGACGGCAGTTCGGCAGGCCGATAGCCGACTTCCAGGGGCTGCGCTTCATGCTCGCCGACATGGCCACGCAGATCGAGGCCGGGCGCGCCCTGTACCTGGCGGCGGCACGACTCCGGGACGCGGGGCGGCCGTTCTCCAAACAGGCGGCGATGGCCAAGCTGTTCTGCACGGACGCAGCGATGCGGATCACCACCGACGCCGTCCAACTGCTGGGCGGATACGGCTACACGGCGGACTTCCCGGTCGAGCGCTATATGCGCGAGGCGAAGGTCCTCCAGATCGTGGAGGGCACCAACCAGATTCAGCGAGTGGTGATCGCCCGCGCTCTCGCGGGGCCTGAGACCGGCTGAGCCGGACGTTTCGGTTGGGGGCGCGGCATGCGCCCCCGCCGCTTCGCTACCGCTGTGCCACCGGGAACCGGACCGGGCGGGAGCCGGGGCCGCCGAGGTGGGAGAACGGCTGCATCCGCCAGTCAAGGCCCGCCGGAAGCGTCAGCAACAGCGCCGCGTTCTGCTCATGCGCCTCCAGCGACGCGTCGGCGGGCGCGGCGTCGGCCGCCCGGCGGCCGGTGCCGGCGCAGACCGTGAGCCCGAACGGGTCCCACGGGGAGGAGCACAGCGCGTGCTCGGGAAGAACGTCCTCGTCGGCGAGGAGTGCGATGGGACGGGCGCAGTCCGGGCAGATGACCCGGAACATCTCATAGGTGTCGTTGATGTCTTCGGTATCGATGTCGCCTGCGTCGAGGCGCTCGAGATGAGGCATGAGTTTCCCCCTCGGGTGGGCTGGCCAGGCGCGTCGGCCTCGACCACAGCAAGCATTTCCCTTGCGGCCGCATAGGTAATCGCCGCATCTCATAGGACACCCATGAGGAGATGTGGCGTTCGTCACATGCCCGATGCAGATGCGCCCGTACCAGCGTCTCCGTCCGCTGTGCCGACCCGTTGTGCCCGAGCGCCCCCGACCACATAAGGTGATCGGCTGTGGAGGAGTTGGACAGACAGATCGTGGAGCTGCTCGTCAAGGACGGCCGGATGAGCTACACGGACCTGGGCAAGGCCACCGGCCTGTCCACATCGGCCGTGCACCAGCGGGTTCGCCGCCTCGAACAACGGGGTGTGATCCGCGGCTACGCCGCCGTCGTGGACCCCGAGGCCGTCGGGCTCCCCCTTACCGCGTTCATCTCGGTCAAACCCTTCGACCCCAGCGCGCCGGACGACATCTCCGAGCGGCTCGCCGACGTGCCCGAGATCGAGGCGTGCCACAGCGTCGCGGGCGATGAGAACTACATCCTCAAGGTGCGCGTCGCGACCCCGCTGGAGCTGGAGCACCTGCTCAGCCGGATCCGCTCGCTGGCCGGTGTCTCCACGCGCACCACCGTGGTCCTCTCCACGCCCTACGAGGCGCGCCCGCCGCGCGTCTGAACGCCGGGTGTCCGGATGCCGGGTGCCCGAACGTCGGGCGCCTGCTGAACGCGCCCCACCCTGCTGAACGCGCTCCATCTACGCTCCGAACACACCCCCTATACGTCCCATCCGACACCCCAGCCGAGGCAGCCCGCCGTGAACGACCCGACCCCCGCCCAGGCCCCCGAAAGCCGTACCGTCCTGCTGCGCGGAGGTGAGGTCCACAGCCCCGCCGATCCCTTCGCGACCGCGATGGTCGTCGAACGCGGCACCATCGCCTGGGTCGGCTCCGAAGGGGCCGCGGACGGCTTCGCGGACGGTGTGGACGAGGTCATCCAGCTGGACGGGGCGCTTGTCACCCCCGCCTTCACCGATGCGCATGTGCACACCACCGCAACGGGGCTCGCCCTCACCGGACTCGATCTCAGCGGCGCCCGTACGCTCACCGAGGCGCTGGAGCGGGTGCGTGCCCACGCCGCCGCCCACCCCGGCGACCGGGTGCTGCTTGGCCATGGCTGGGACGCCGCCCGCTGGCCCGAGGGACGGCCGCCCTCCCGGGCCGAACTGGACGAGGCGACCGGCGGCCGCCCCCTCTATCTCACCCGCATCGATGTGCACTCCGCCGTCGTCACCACCGCGCTCCTGGACCTTGTGCCCGGCGTGTCGGACCTGGCCGGCCACCATCCCGGTGGTGCCCCCCTGACCGGCGCCGCCCACCACGCCGTCCGGGCTGCCGCCCACGCGGGCGTCACCGAACGGCAGCGCACCGACGCCCAGCGCGCCGCCCTCGCCCGCGCCGCCTCGCTCGGCATCGGCACCCTCCATGAATGCGCCGGGCCCGACATCTCCTCCGAGGACGACCTCACCGGGCTGCTGAAGCTCGCCGCCGGGGAGCCGGGGCCGCGGGTGTACGGCTACTGGGCCGAGGCCGCGAGCAGCGCCTCCGACCTGGACAAGGTGCGCGAACTCGGCGCCATCGGCGCGGCCGGCGACCTCTTCGTCGACGGGGCGCTCGGCTCGCATACGGCGTGTCTCCACCAGCCCTACGCCGACACGCCGCACACCGGCACCGCCTATCTGGATACGGCGGCCGTCGCCGCCCATGTCATCGCCTGCACCGAGGCCGGGATCCAGGCCGGTTTCCACGCCATCGGCGACGCCGCCGTCACGGCCGTCGTCGAGGGTGTACGGACCGCCGCCGACACGGCCGGGCTCGCCCGCGTCCGCGCCGCCCGCCACCGCGTCGAACACGCCGAGATGCTCACCCCCGAGACCATCGCGGCCTTCGCCGACCTCGGCCTCACCGCCTCCGTCCAGCCCGCCTTCGACGCCCTCTGGGGCGGCGAGGACGGTATGTACGCCCAGCGGCTCGGCCCCGAGCGGGCCCGCACCCTCAACCCTTACGCGGCGCTGCTGCGCGCCGGAGTGCCCCTGGCGCTCGGCTCCGACAGCCCCGTCACCCCGCTCGACCCCTGGGGCACGGTGCGTGCCGCCGCCTTCCACCGCACCCCGGAGCACCGGATCTCCGTCCGCGCCGCCTTCACCGCCCACACCCGCGGCGGCTGGCGGGCCATCGGACGGGACGACGCGGGCGTTCTGGTGCCCGGCGCGCCCGCCGACTACGCGATCTGGCGGACCGGTGAGCTCATCGTGCAGGTGCCCGACACGCGGGTCGCCGGATGGTCGACCGATCCGCGCTCCGGCACGCCCGGACTGCCCGACCTCACCCCCGGCGGCCAACTGCCCGTCTGCGTGCGCACGGTGGTGGGTGGACACACCGTCCACCTCCGGCCGGACGAGTGACGCGCGGACGCCCCGTACCGCCGAACGATGAGCCCCCGGCCTGTCGTGGCATCTGAACATCGTCC
Organism: Streptomyces malaysiensis subsp. malaysiensis; assembly: GCF_040653035.1. Classification (NCBI taxonomy): domain Bacteria; kingdom Bacillati; phylum Actinomycetota; class Actinomycetes; order Kitasatosporales; family Streptomycetaceae; genus Streptomyces; species Streptomyces malaysiensis. The sequence continues at coordinate 110,333 of NZ_JBEZNG010000027.1, read as the reverse complement.
GTACTGACCTGGTCATTTGAGGAAACGGCGCAGGTCATGCGGCTGTTGACAGGGTGCGGTCGGTGGCGGGTAGGTTCGGCCTCGTCCACCACAGGACGCCCGACCGGGGAATCTTCACGCAGTCGTCGAACGCCGCTGGGCCAGAGGGAGACGCGCCACCGCGGTGCGCCACCACTGGGAGCCAGGTCCAGTGCACGGGGGCGAGGGAGGGACGCCCGGGTCGGCAGGTGCGACCCGGGAGGGGCCCGGACGCTCAGTAGACAACGGCTCTCGGTCGATCCGCAGCCAGCGGGTCCCAGGTCGGCCCGAAGGGCGTCGGGCCCCCACTCCGCTCGCGCACACGGCGGGACCGCCCCCGGCGCGGGGGCGGGCCGCCGCCGGGACAGGGAACCCCCGCCATGGCCGAAGCGTTCCGTACCGCGAGGTCACAATCCGCACCTCGGGACCACTTCCGCGCGCCCGCGTTATACGGTCACCTCACCACAGCACGACCTGTAGGAAGGCCGCACCGTGCCATCGGGTTCCGACACCACCGCCGAAGCCGCCCCCACCGGGCCGGACGCAGACCGCCCGGGTCAGCGGCCCGGCTCCGCCGCCACGCCGCCCACCGGTGGTGCCGTGGAGGGCCGTGACGCCGCCGAGAGCGGCGAATCCGGCGCGGCCGGGACGACCGGGACCACCGGGGCCGGGACGGCCGGTGCGGCCGGTGCGGCCGGGACCGGGGTCGCGCCGTCCACCGGAGAGCGGCGGCCCGGCCGGCTGCGCCGTCTGGGCCTGCTCGCCCGCCGCGAGGCGCGGCGCAGCGCGCTCGCGGCGGTCAGCGGGCTCGCGCTCGGCCTTGCCTTCCCGCCGTTCGGGGTGTGGCCGCTGTCCCTGGTGGCCGTCGCCGCCCTGGCCCTGCTCACCCACGGCCGGACCGCCCGCCAGGGCGCCTGGACGGGCTTCGCCTTCGGGCTGCCGTTCTTCCTGCTGCTGCTGAAGTGGCTCAGCGTGGTGGGCTGGGACGCGGTGGTGGGCCTGTCCATCATCGAGGCGGCCTTCCTCGCGCTGATGGGCGCGGGCCTGGCCCTGGTCTCCCGGCTGCCGGTACCGGCCCTGTGGCCGCTGTGGACGGCCTGTCTGTGGGTCGCCGAGGAGTGGGCCCGCGACCGGGTGCCCTTCGGCGGCTTCCCCTGGGGCCGGCTCGCCTTCGCCAACACCGGCTCGCCCTACACCCCGCTCGCCGCGCTGGGCGGCGCCCCGCTGGTCACCTTCGGCGTGGCGCTGACGGGCGGCGCGCTCGCCTGCGCCGCGCTCGTCCTGTGGCGGCTGCGCGGCGCCGGGGGCTTCTCGGCGCGCCGCGCCCTGCCCGCCGCCGGGGCCGTGGCCGTCGCCGCCGCCGTGACGGCGGCCGGATTCGCGGTGCCCATCCCCACCGCCGCCGACGACTCGGTCGACATCGCCGTCGTCCAGGGCAATGTGCAGCAGCCCGGGATGGACTTCCTGGGCCGCCCCATGATGATCCTCGACAACCACGCGAAGGCGACCCTGAACCTGGCGAAGGACGTCAAGGCCGGCCGTATCGCCAAGCCCGATCTCGTCATATGGCCGGAAAACGCCTCCGACCTCGACCCCTTCCAGTACCGGGAGGCATACGCCCGGATCGACGAGGCCGTGCGGGCGATCGGTGTTCCGGTGCTGGTCGGCGCCCTGGTTGACCATCCGACCAAACAGGGCTATGTGGAGAACCAGGGCATCGTCTGGGACCCGAAGAGCGGTCCCGGCGCCTCGTACACCAAGCAGCATCCGGTGCCCTTCGGTGAGTACGTCCCCTTCCGCCAGGAGCTCAGCAAGATCATCACCCGGCTCCAGCGGGTGCCCCGCGACTTCTACCCCGGCGATCACACCGGTGTGCTCAAGGTCGGCCCGGCCCGGCTCGGCGATGTGATCTGCTTCGAGGTCGCCTACGACGAGATCGTGCGCGACACGGTCAACGCGGGCGCCCGGGCGATCGTCGTCCAGACCAACAACGCCACCTACGGCCGCAGCGGCCAGCCCGAGCAGCAGCTGGTCATGTCCAAGCTGAGGGCGATCGAACACGGCCGGCCGGTGATCACCGCGGCCACGAGTGGGATCAGCGCCGTGGTCTCCCCGGATGGCACGATCGAGCAGCGGACGAAAGAATTCACGCAAGATGTGCTCACCGCGCGCATCCCGCTGCGTGACGGCAAGACCCTGGCCGACCGCGTCGGTGCGATCCCCGAGTGGGTGCTCGCTATGGTGGGCGTTCTGTCCTGCGCGGCCGCGATCATGATCGGCCGTCGGGGACGTACGGACGAGAAGGGGCAGTAGCCGTGAGCGACGCACGCGAGGCCGACGAGCCGCGCCGGAGCAACGACCGTGATGACTCGCCTCGCGGGCGGAGAAGCGAGCAATCCGATGCTGCGAGCGACGCACGCGAGGCCGAGGAGTCTGGCGCCAAGGCCGAGGAGTCTGGCGCCAAGGCTGAGGAGCTGAGCACCGAGGCTGACGAGCCGAGCACGAAGGCAGGCGAGCCTGGCGCCGAGGCCGACGAGCCGCGTAGCGGAGCCGACGAACCGCGAATCGAAGGCGCGGAATCGGGGCCGCGCCGTGCGCGTCAGGATGACGGTGGCCGGCGGAAGTACGGGCCGCTCGGTTCGACCTTGGTGATCATTCCGACCTATAACGAGGCGGAGAACATCAGGCCGATCGTCACGAGGGTCCGGGAGTCCGTTCCGGACGCGCACATCCTCGTCGCGGACGACAACAGCCCGGACGGCACGGGCAAGGTCGCCGATGAGCTGGCTGTCGAGGACGACCACGTCAAGGTGTTGCACCGCAAGGGCAAGGAGGGCCTCGGCGCCGCGTATCTGGCCGGGTTCCGCTGGGGCATCGAGCACGGCTACGGCGTGCTGGTGGAGATGGACGCCGACGGCTCCCACCAGCCCGAGGAGCTGCCCCGGCTGCTCACCGCGCTCAAGGGCGCGGATCTGGTCATCGGTTCCCGCTGGGTGCCCGGCGGCCGCATCGTCAACTGGCCCAAGTCCCGCGAGTTCATCTCCCGGGGCGGCAGTACGTACTCCCGCCTCCTCCTCGACGTCCCGATCCGCGATATGACGGCCGGGTACCGCGCGTTCCGCAAGGAGACGCTCGAGGGCATCGGCATGGACGAGGTCGCCTCCCAGGGCTACTGCTTCCAGATCGACCTGGCCTGGCGGGCCATCAAGGCGGGCTTCCACGTCATCGAGGTTCCGGTCACCTTCATCGAACGCGAGCGCGGCGAGAGCAAGATGAGCCGCGACATCGTCACGGAGGCGGCCTGGCGGGTCATGTCCTGGGGCGTGGGCACACGGGTCAACAAGGTGCTGGGCCGCAAGGATTCCAGGGACTCCAAGGACTCCAAGGACTTCTAGGACTTCTAGGCCCGCATCCCGGGCCTGGGACTCCCGGGCCCGCATCCCCGCCCTCGCCGCGGCCGTCCGATCCCCGGCTCCGCGCTCGGAGTAGTCCCGCGGGCGTTGTTCCGCCCCGTACCGGACACTTGAGGCGGAAGGAGGCGGAACATGGCTAAAGCGACCGCCAAGAGCGGGAAGACGACGGCGCGCGGCTCGATGGCCCGCGGAAGCGCCAAGTCGGGCAGCATGGAGACGCGGACCAAGGAGGATCTGTACCGCGAGGCCCAGAAGGCGGGCATCGAGGGCCGGTCCCAGATGTCCAAGAGCCAGCTGATCTCGGCACTGCGCCATCGCTGACCATGGGGACCACGGGATCGGGCCCGGCTCGGTCTCAGCGGATCCCCGGGACGGTCAGCACCGTGAGCAGTGCCGTCCCGGCGACCAGCCAGGCGACGTAGTCGCCGATATGCCCGGACTGGAGTCGCCGTAGGGGCGCGAGTAGCGCGGCCGTCCCGGTGTGGACCGGCCGCCGTACCGCCAGTGTGGCCAGGGTGATGGCGAGGGCCGTGGAGAGCAGCCCGAACAGGATCCCGGTCGTCTGCCAGTGCGGCGGCACATACACCGGGGCGGCCGCGGCGCGTCCGTCGAGGACCGTGCGCCGGTAGCCACCGGCGTCGGTGGACAGCGCCCCGGCCCGGCCCACCGCGGACGCCCCGGCCGGGATCACCCCGACGGCCGGCGACGCGGCCAGCAGCGCGGCGGGCACCGCAAGCGGCGGCACCGGGATGCGCCGGAGGCGGCCGCTGGTCTCGGGCTCCTCCTCACCGGTGGTCTCCGGTCCGCTGTACTTCTCGTCCCGGGGCCTGCGGCCCGCTCCGGTGGAGATCCGCGGCCCGGCGCGCAGCACCGCGCCTCCGGTCACCGCCGACACCCGGTCAGCGCCACCCACCACACGAGGACCTCCAGCACACCGGTCATTCGACACCTCCGCCGGTGGCGGGTACCCACGACCGCCGCGGCCGATTCCTCGAGATCCGCAGCCCTCGCGATCAGCTGTCCTCGCATCGGCGCACCCTTGCGACCTCGCGGATTCCATACGGTCTTCTCCGGACTTCCGGACCCTCCGGGACCCGTCGCACGTTGGAACCTATGAGATCTCCTCGATCCCCATGACCATGCGACCCGGGCTCCAGATCGCTCACGGCCCCGGGCACACTTGGAGGCATGATGACCGGCGCATCGCAGCAGAGCGACCCGACCCGCCCGAAGCGCTCACGCGCCCGCACCTTCGTACCGCTGGGGATCGCCGCCTGGCTGGTCCTGGAGATCTGGCTGCTGACCCTGGTGGCGGACCTGGCCGGCGGGGTGACCGTCTTCCTGCTGCTGGTGGCGGGCGTGGTGGTGGGCGGGGCCGTGGTCAAGCGCGGCGGCCGCCGGGCGTGGCAGAGCCTGGCCGGGTCGATGCGGCCGGACGCCGGGGAGCCCCCGACGCGGCCCGGAAGCTCCTTCACGATGCTCGGCGGGCTGCTGCTCATGGTGCCCGGGCTGATCTCGGACGTGGCCGCGCTGCTGTGCCTGTTCCCGCCGACTCAGGCGCTGCTGCGGCGCCGCGTGGAGAGCGCGCTGTCGCGTCGGATGGGCTTCGTCCCCGGATCGCCGTCGGACCCGTTCCGCCAGGCGCGTGAGGAGTGGGACCGCCGGAACGGGCAGGAGCCTCCGGAGCGGGGCACGGTCATCCAGGGCGAGGTGATCCAGGACGGGGACGACCGGGACCGGGGCGGCGACGGAGAGCCGGGCCCCGGGCTGCGCCCGCGCGACCGGGGCTGAGACCACCGGGCGCCGTGGCCCGGCCGAACGCGGACCGGGGCCCTGGCCCCACCGGACGCGGACCGGGAACCGTGGCCCGGCCGAACGCGAACCGGGGGCCATGGCCCCAACGGACGAGAACCGGGGCCCTGGCCCCAACGGACGTGGACCGGGCGCCGGACCTGGACCGGGGGTCATGGCCCGGCCGGACGCGAACCGGGGGCCATGGGCCCACCGGGCGCGAACCGGGAGCCGTTGTCCCGTCGGGCGTAAACGGGGCCGTCGCCCCGCCGGGCGTAAACCGGGGGCCCTGGGCCCACCGGACGTGGACTGGGCGTCGGACGTGGACTGGGCGTCGGACGTGGACCGGGGGCCGTCGCCCCGCCGGGGGCCATGACCCCACCGGACGTGGACCGGGGGCCGGACGCGAACCGGGGGCCATGGCCCCGCTGGACGCGGACGAGGGCCGGGGCCACTGCTCAGCAGTGGCCCCGGCCCTCATTACCTCTGGTGTTATCGCAGTGCTGCCGCTCGCACTCAGGCAGACTTACGGGTGTCCCGCGGATGCACGGCGATGTTCATGGCTCCGGAGCGCAGGACCGCCAGCCGCTCGGCCAGCACTTCCTCCAACTCCTCGCGGGTGCGCCGCTCCATGAGCATGTCCCAATGCGTGCGCGCGGGCTTGCCCTTCTTCTCCTCAGGACCATCGCCGTCGACGAGGAGTGCCATGGCGCCGCACGCCTTGCACTCCCACTCCGGCGGGATCTCCGCCTCTACCGAGAACGGCATCTCGAATCGATGGCCGTTCTGGCATGCGTACTCCACCGCCTGGCGCGGGGCCAGATCGATGCCGCGGTCGGTCTCGTAGCTGGTCACCACGAGTCGCGTGCCGCGAAGAGCTCGCTCACTCATGAATCGTGCCTCCCGGGCTTGTCGCCCACAGGACAGGTGTCGCTGTCGTCGTCATCCGGTCAACGTCCGGTCGGCGGTGAAGATTCCCGTATTGGGACATGCGTCGCCCGTCGTGCCGCCCCGTTGTTCTACCCACAGGCGCCCGGTTTGTCACATCTGGCAGCAGATGTCACCCAGCGTTTCTGGTACTTTAGCGCGCAGTAACGGTCCGCCTGGTAGGCCAAGGGCGTACACTACCGCCCCGACCGCGTCAGCTCTAAATCAGGTCCCGGACCTGGGGCTCGACGGCACCCTGTGCCACGATTCCGGACCCCGTCCCGGCGGGTGCGGGAATCGCGAAGACGCGCAGGAAGAGCTGCGACAGCGGCCCGATGGCCAGCGCGAACAGCACCGTGCCCACCCCCACCGACCCGCCCAGCGCGAAGCCGGTGGCCAGCACCGCCAGCTCGATCCCGGTCCGCACCAGCCGGATCGACCACCCGGTGCGCTGGCGCAGCCCCGTCATCAGCCCGTCCCGTGGGCCCGGCCCGAACCGCGCCGAGATATAGAGCCCGGTGGCCACGCCGCACAGCACGATCGCGAAGAGCAGCAGCGGGATCCGCACCGCCAGCGCCTCAGGCTGTGGTGTGAGCCACAACGTGGCGTCCATCACTGGCCCGACCACCAGCACATTCGACACCGTGCCAAGACCCGGTCGCTGGCGCAGCGGGATCCACAGCAGCAGCGCGGCGACCCCGACGGCGACCGTGACCGTGCCGATCGACAGCGGGGTGTGCTCGGTCACGCCCTGGTGGAAGACGTCCCACGGGTCGAGGCCGAGGTTGGCGCGCAACTGGAGCCCCATGGACGCCCCGTAGAAGATCAGCCCCACATACAGCTGGACCAGACGGCGCGGAAGGCGACGGCGCGGACGGCGATCGGACAATGCGTGCTCCTGGTGTGAGTGGCCTGCGGCATGTCACTCTGTGGCCCGGAACCAGTCCAGTTCCACGGCCAATTCCCGAAAGGTGGACCGCATTCGATGAGTCCATGGACGTCCGCGGTCGGGGCACCCCAACTGGCCCGGCTGCTCGGGTCACAGCACACCCGTGACGGCGTGGTCGCCGGGGCCGCGGCCTCGCTGACCGGGGGCCGCCGCGTGCCCGCCTACCGCTCCCTCGCCGATGGCGTACGGCTGCTCATCCTGGAGGGCCGGGTCGCGGTCGCGGCACGCCTCCCCGCCGAGCGCGAGCTGGCCACGGCGCTCGCGGTCAGCCGCACCACCGTCGCCGCCGCCTACGAGGCGCTGCGCGGCGAGGGGTTCCTGGAGTCCCGGCGCGGCGCCGGGAGCTGGACCGCCATGCCCGCCGGAAGCCCGCTGCCCACCCGGGGGCTCGATCCGCTGCCGCCCGAGGCCGCCGCCTCCGTGATCGACCTCGGCACCGCCGCGCTGCCCGCCCCCGAGCCATGGCTCACCCGCGCGATGCGCGGCGCCCTCGACGAACTGCCGCCCCACGCCCGCACCCACGGCGACTACCCCGCCGGGCTGCCCGCCCTGCGCCAGGCGCTCGCCGACCGCTACACCGCCCGTGGCATCCCGACCATGCCCGAGCAGATCATCGTCACCACCGGCGCCATGGGGGCCGTCGCCGCCACCTATCAGCTGATGGTCAGGCCCGGGGAGCGGGTCGCCGTGGAGTCGCCCAGTTATGCCAACATCCTCCAGCTGATGCGGGAGGCGGGCGCCCGGCTCGTCCCCGTGGCCATGGCCGACCGGCTCGCTGGCTGGGACATCCCGTCCTGGCGCCAGGTCCTCAGCGCCGCCTCACCCCGGATGGCCTATGTCGTGGCCGACTTCCACAACCCCACCGGCGCCCTCGCCACCGAGGAGCAGCGTCGGCAGCTCGTCGACGCGGCCCGCTCGGCCGGAACGATCCTGGTCGCCGACGAGACCATGGCCGAACTGCTGCTGGACGAGGAGGTGGAGCTGCCCCGCCCCGTCTGCGCCTTCGACCCGGCGGGCAGTACCGTGATCACGATCGGTTCGGCGAGCAAGTCGTTCTGGGCGGGGCTGCGCATCGGCTGGGTGCGCGCCGCGCCCGATGTCATCCGCAGCCTGGTCGCCGCCCGTGCCTACGCGGACCTGGGCACCCCCGTCATCGAACAGCTCGCCGTCGCCTGGCTGCTGAACACCGGGGGCTGGGAACAGGCCGTCGAGGTGCGCCGCGACCTCGCGCGCAGCAACAGGAACGACCTCGTCGATGCCCTCCGGCGCCATCTGCCCGACTGGGAGTTCACCGTTCCGCACGGCGGGCTCATGCTCTGGGCCCGCACCGGCGGTCTCTCCGGCTCCCGTATCGCGGAGGCGGGCGCCCGGCTGGGGGTCCGGGTGCCGTCGGGGCCCCGCTTCGGGGTGGACGGCGCGTTCGAGGGGTACGTACGGCTTCCGTTCACCGTCGCGGGAGCGGTCGCCGACAAGGCCGCCACCCGGCTGGCCGCTGCCGCCGACCTGGTGGCCACGGGCGCCACGTTCGAGGCCGAGTCGCCCCGTACGCACGTGGCCTGACCGGCCGTCGCCGCGCGCCCCGGTACACCACCCCGATACGTCACCCCGGCGGGCCATCCGCCGGACGGTTCAACCGTGGCGCGGCATCCCGGCGCACCCCCGGCAGTTCAACCGTGGCGCGGCATCCCGGCGCACCCCGGCCGCTCAACTGTGGCGCCGACGCGCGCCGGCCGCTCACCCCCCGACGGGGGCCGGGGCCGCCGGTGCCGCGGGGTCCGGGGCGGGCAGCAGCCTGAGCACCGCCTGCCGCTCGGCCTCGCTGGCCGCCTCGTCGTACGGATCGGGCGTGGCCGGCACCTGGAGGCGGTGCACCGGCCCCGCGCCCAGGCGGGCGTAGCCGCGGCCCGGCGGGACCTCGGGCGTCGGCGTGGTGTGCGGCGGCGTCCCGAGGACGGCCGCGACCCGCTCGGCCGAGACCGGGCCCAGTACCACCCGGGCCCGGGTGTGGCTCCGCACGGCCTCGCTCAGCGCCTCCGCGGCGTCCAGCTGATCGGCCACCACGACCCGTACGTTCGCCGCCCGTCCGTGCCGCAGCGGCACGGCCAGCAGCTCCTGCGGATCGGTGCGGCCGTCGGCCGCCGCGAGATGGCTCATCACCGACGGCCGGTCCAGCAGGATCCACAGCGGGCGCCGGATGTCCTCCGGCGGGGGATGCCGCAGCTGGCGGGCGCGGTTGGCGGCGATCAGCCGGCGCTCGGTCTCATGCCCCGCCCACTCCAGCGTGGCCAGCATTCCGGCCAGCCCGCACTCCACCGCCAGCACCCCCGTCCGTCCGCTCAGACACGCGTACTCGCCGGTGCCGCCGCCGTCCACCACCAGCACCTCGCCATGGGGCAGCGCCTGAAGCGCGATGGAGCGCAGCAGGGTCGTGGTGCCGCTTCCGGGCTCGCCGAGCGCGAGCAGATGCGGCTCGGTGGAGCGCGGGCCGGTGCGCCAGACCACCGGGGGCACGTCATGGGTCTCCGGTCCGTCCCCCGCCGCCTTCTCGAGGCCCACGCCCGGTGTTGTGCCGTCCGCGCTCTCCTCGCACGTCTCCGGAGCCGCCAGCACCGGCAGCGTCCGCTGCACCGACGACGGGTCGGTGAAGCCCAGCACCGTCTCGCCGGGCGTGGTGACGAAGCGCTGGGCGTGGATCGTGGTGGACAGGGCGGGGAGCACGGTGAGGGTGAGGCCGTTGGCCTCCTCGTCCCACTCGAACAGATATTCACGGCCGCGTCCCGACTTCGCGTACAGGAGTTGCTCGATCCGGGTGCGGGCCGCGGGCTCGCCGTCGGTGAAGTACGCGGGGTACTGGAGATGCAGCCGGGTGAGCCGTCCGCCCTCGTCGAAGGTGAAGGAGTCGAACGCCTTGGACCAGTCGCCGCCGTGGCTGTAGAGCGGGCTGGGGTCCTCGGCGGCGGAGAAGTACGGCACCAGGGCCTCGTAGAGCGTGCGCAGCCGCTCGGCACCGTCCGCGCCGGGCGTCCGTGGTTCGGCGGTGGCGCGCCCCCGTCCGGCCCAGCCCGCCGCGCCGATCAGGCTGATGGCCGCCGCCAGTGGGCCGTACGGCAGCAGGAAGAGAACGAAGCCGCAGGCGACCACGAGGACGAACACCGGTCCGCGGCGGTCACCCGGCAGCTCCACCCATTTGCGCCGCCCGGCGGTGGCGAGCACGCGCAGCCCCCGGGAGAGCGCGACCAGGGGGTGGAGCACATCGGCGACGCCGTCGGCCGCCGTGCGGGCGAACGCGCGGCCGCGGACGAGCGGGACGAGCGAGGAACCCGCGGTGCTGCCGAGGCGGAGGCGGGGGAGCGGTCTCCGGGCCACGTCAGATCTTGATCCCACCCAGGAGACTGGCGAGGCTCGCGCCGCCCGCCTTGATGCTCGGAGCGATCGCGGTGGACGCGAGATAGAAGCCGAAGAGCGCGCAGATGATCGCGTGCGTTCCTTTCAGGCCGTCCTTGCGGAAGAAGATGAAGACGATGATGCCGAGCAGTACGACGCCGGAAATGGACAGGATCATCACGGTCTCCTGGCTGGTGGGGGACGGTCAGTCACCATGAGGGGTTCCAGGATCACAGCATGTATCCACCGGGCGAAAGGTGCAATTGGGTGGATTATCGGTGTAATCATCACCATGGAGGCGTGGCGCTCCGAGCCGACCGCCGTCCTTAGGGTGGGTGATCACATACCCAGGTAGCGAAGCCGGAGGCGACAGGCCATGACCGAATCGAACCCCGAGAGCGAGCCCGCACACGACCCGGAGGTGCTCCAGCTGGCGGCCAAGGTCTTCGACCTGGCCCGGCAGGGTGACACCGATACGCTCGCCGCCTATGTGGACGCGGGCGTCCCGGCCAACCTCACCAACGACAAGGGCGACTCCCTGCTCATGCTCGCGGCCTACTACGGCCATCCCGCGGCGGTGTCGGCCCTGTTGGAGCGCGGCGCCGACCCCAATCGGGTGAACGAACGGGGCCAGACGCCCATCGCCGGGGCCGCGTTCAAGGGTGAGGAGGAGGTGCTGAGGGTGCTGCTGGCCAAGGGTGCCGACCCTCGTGCCGGGTCGCCCTCGGCCGTTGAGACGGCGCAGATGTTCGGGCGGGAGGATCTGCTCGCGCTGTTCCGGGCCCCGGGTGCGGAGTAGCGGGGCGTTGGGGCGGCAGTCCCCATTGACCGTTCAAAAAGTGAAGCGCGAGACTTCATTCAGACCGTGAGTTAAGCGATGAAACCAGTCGGCGTCAAGAGCGGTCGCGTCAGGTAGGTTCGGGCAGGGGGAAGGAGCCCGATGGGTCAGATGAACCGACGGACCGTCCGCGACCTGCGGCGCGGCAACCGCTCGACGCTGCTGCGCCAGCTGTACTTCCAGGGCCCGGTGAGCCGTCAGGAACTGGGGACGCTCACCGGGCTCAGCTCGGGTTCGGTCAGCAATGTCGTCGGCGAACTGCTCGCCGACGGGCTGGTGGAGGAGGCCGGGTCCGTCGAGTCCGACGGCGGCCGCCCCCGTACGCTGCTGCGGGTCGCGCCCGGCAGCGGCCATCTCATCGGGGTCGACGTCGGCGAGACCCATGTCCGCGTGGAGCTGTTCGACCTCACGCTGACCGAACTGGCCAGGTGGGAGCATCCGCTGACGCCCGGAGGGCTGGAGCGGGAGCCGGAGCCGGTCGTCGGCCACATCCTGACCGGCCTCGACGCGGTGGTCGCCAAGAGCGGCGCGGAGCCCGGGAAGGTCATCGGCGTCGGGGTCGGCGTCCCCGGCGTCGTCGAACAGGGGGACGAGGCGCTCGTCCACGGCCCGACCGCCGGCCGGGACGCGGTGCCGCTGGAGCGGCTGCTGCGCACCGGCACCGAACTGCCGCTGTTCATCGACAACGGCGCCACCGCGCAGGGCCAGGCCGAGATGTGGTTCGGGGCGGGCCGCGGCGCGGACAACGCGGTGATCGCCCTGATCGGCTCCGGCGTCGGCGCCGCCATCGTGACCGCCGGGATGCCGTACCGCGGCGCGACCAGCAGCGCGGGGGAGTGGGGGCATACGGTCGTCCAGGTCGGCGGGCGCGCCTGCCGGTGCGGCGCGGTCGGCTGTCTGGAGGCGTACGTCGGGGCGCAGGCGGTGCTCGACCGCTACGGGCGCCGGGCGGGCGGCGTGTACGGGGGCGCCGAGGGGGACGCGGCCGCCGCCGGTGCCGGTGCCGGTGCCGGTGCCGGTGCGGGTGTCGGTGCCGCCGCCGGTGTTGGCGCCGGTGCCTGTCTCGGTGCCGGTGAGGACCAGCAGGCCGCGTTCGCCGCGATCGTCGGGGCCGCCGGGACCGAGGCGCGGGCGCGCGAGGTGCTGGAGGAGACCGCCGCCTACCTCGGCGCCGGTATCGCCGATCTGATCAATCTCTTCAACCCGGAGCGGATCATCCTCGGCGGCTGGGCCGGGCTGCTCCTCGGCGGCCGGATGCTCCCCAGGATCCGGGCCGCCACCGCCGCGTACGCCCTGCACCGGCCGTACGCACAGACCGAGATCGGCCTTGCCGAACTGGGGCCCGACGCGGTGGCGCTGGGCGCGGCCACGCTTCCGCTGGCGCACTTCCTCGCCACCGGCAGAGCCCGCTGAGGGTTCGACTTCTGTCGGTTCAGGGGGAGTTGGGTCGGAGCCCGCCTCAAATTCTTTGATGCAAGAAGGTCCAGACCTATTGACATGCATCGAACAGGGCTGGACATTGTGTCTCCCTGGAGGTGACCGATGACGGCCCAGGCGCAGGCAGCCCAGCCCTCGCTGCGCACTACCGTGCGCAATCCGCGGCGTGTCAGCCGCTCAGCACTGCTGTGGACGCTGTACCGCCACGCTCCGCTCACCCGTCAGGAACTCGTCCGCCATACGGAGCTCAGCGCCACCACCGTGAACGCGGTCATCGGCGAACTGATCGCCGAAGGCGTCGTCACCGAGGTGGAATCGGACCCCGGTGCCGGGGTCCGGCGGACCCGGGCCCGCTTACGGCTGGTTCCCGAACACCGGTACGTCATCGGCGTCGACATCGCCGATACCCGGGTGCGCGTCGGGCTGTTCGACCTCGCCCGCGCCCAACGGGCCGGTGTCAGCTACCCGTTGCCCTCGGACGGGTACGACGCCCGGATCGTCGTCGGCCATATCCTCACCGGCCTCGACGCCGTCGTCGAGGCGGCCGGCATCCCCCAGGGGCACATCGTCGGCATCGGCATCGGCGTGTCGGTCACCGGCTGGGACGCCGTCCCCCTGGAGGGGCTGCTGCGCACCGGTACCGCGCTGCCCCTGCACATCGACAGCGCCGCGGAGGCCATGGGCCGGGCCGAGATGTGGTTCGGCGCCGGACGCGGTGTCCAGCACGCCGTCGTGGCGCTCATCGGCTCCGGTGTCGGCGCGAGCGTCATCACCCACGGCGCCTCCTACCGGGGCGCCACCAACAGCGCGGGCCAGTGGGGCCACACCACCGTCCAGGCCGGGGGCCGCAGCTGCCGGTGCGGCGCCCGCGGCTGTCTGGAGGCGTACGTCGGCGCCGACGCGGTCCTGGAGCGCTTCCGCCAGGCCCGGCGCGGCCGCATAGCCCCCGGCGCGGACAAGGAGTCCGCGTTCGCCGCGCTGCTCGCGGCCGCCGACACCTCGACCGCCGCACAGCGCGTCCTGGAGGAGGCGGCGGTGTACCTGGGCGCCGGAATCGCCAACCTGGTCAACCTCTTCAACCCCCAGCGGATCATCCTCGGCGGCTGGGCCGGGCTGCTGTTCGGCGCCCGTATGCTGCCCCGGATCCGCGAGACGGTCGCCGCGCAGGCGTTGCGCCGGCCGTACGCCCACACCGACATCGGGCTGTGCGGGCTCGGCCCCCACGCCGTGGCGCTCGGCGCCGCCGCCCTGCCCGTCCGCCACTTCCTCACCGAGGGCGCGCAGCGCGCCGCCCGCCGCCCGGCCACCACCCCCCGAGGAGCGCGGACGCGCGCCGCCCCTACCACCCGTATGCCGGTGCCCTAGCACCCGTGGACCCCGGCCGCGGCCAGCTGCCGGAGCCCCACCTTCCCCCCACCGGACCGGCACCCAGCCGGTCCCATCCCCCACACAGGAAGGCACCACCGTTCGATGAGAAAAACCGTGCGCAACACCGTGATCGGTCTGCTCTCCGCGACCGCGCTCGCCGCCACTCCCTGGTTGACCGCCCCGGCCACGGCCACGACCACCCCCCAGGCGAAAGCCGCCGCGGCCGAGTTCACCGACAACTTCGACGGCGCGGCGGGCAGCGCGGTCGACGGCTCCAAGTGGGGCCTGGAGACCGGTGACAACGTCAACAACCACGAGCGGCAGTACTACACCGACGGTAACAAGAACGCGGCGCTGGACGGCAACGGCAACCTTGTCATCACCGCCCGCAAGGAGAACCCGGCCAACTACAACTGCTGGTACGGCCAGTGTGAGTACACCTCCGCGCGGCTGAACACCGCGCAGAAGTTCACCACCGCCTCCGGCCATGTCGAGGCCCGGATGAAGCTGCCCCAGGGCCAGGGCATGTGGCCCGCCTTCTGGATGCTCGGCGACGACATCGGCAGTGCGGGCTGGCCCAACTGCGGTGAGATAGACATCATGGAGAACGTGGGCTTCGAGCCCAGCACCGTCCACGGCACCCTGCACGGCCCCGGCTACTCCGGCGAGGGCGGCATCGGCGCCGGCTACACCCTGCCCGACGGCGGCAAGTTCTCCGACGGCTTCCACACCTTCGCCATCGACTGGTCGCCCAACAAGATCACCTGGTCCGTCGACGGCAACGTCTACCAGACCCGCACCCCCTCGGACCTCAACGGCAACCGCTGGGTCTTCGACCACTCCTTCTACATCATCCTCAACCTGGCCGTCGGCGGTTACTGGCCCGGCGACCCGGACGGCAACACCTCCTTCCCGCAGCAGCTGGTCGTCGACTACGTCAAGGTGACGGGCGGCAGCTGACGTCTGCTGCCGATGTGGAAGCCCACTGAGCGGTGGCTTCGCTGGTCAGCATGGGGCGGACCGCCTCCGGGACCACCGCGACGCGGGCTTCCACATCGGCCCCCGGCCACGGGGATGGGCCTCGATGCGGAGTCGGTCCTCGTTCGGCCCTCCGCACCCGTATGATTGGTATCCACTCCCATGTACGGAGTTGGGGGCCAGATGACTGCCACGTGGTGGCTTATGCAAGGTGAGGCCGCGGTCGGCGAGTTGCGGCAGTACGGGGTCGACCAGCCCGTTTTTCTGTGTCACTTCACGCCGGGACCGGCCTGGGAGGCCGTCCGGGAACAGTTCGAGGCGTGGTCCGCGCTGCGTGGACCGGACCCCGACGGCAGCCGTACTGCCAAGGTCATCCGGTCCATCATGGACCTCGGACTGCGGCTTGTGCCCACCGACGACAGCCCGTCGATGGCGCTGTTCACCGAGTGCATCCTGCGCATCGACGGCCATACCGCCCGGTTGCGCTATTGACTCGGTGGCTCGTGAGGAGTCCGTGCGGCAGGGGCTGGGATCGCCCGGTAGCGTGCGGTCATGAACATCGGTGATGTGGTCGAGGACTTCGAACTGCCGGATGATACCGGCGCTGTCCGTTCGCTCAGCGGGCTGTTGGTGGACGGTCCGGTGGTGCTGTTCTTCTATCCGGCGGCCTTCACCCCCGGCTGTACCAAACAGGCGTGTCACTTCCGGGACATCGCGGCGGAGTTCAAGGAGCTCGGCGCCCAGCCGGTCGGGATCAGCGCCGATTCGGTCGAGAAGCAGGCGGAGTTCGCCCATGCGTACTCCTTCGGCTATCCGCTGCTGTCGGACCCGGAGGGGACCGTGCGGGCGCGGTTCGGGGTGAAGCGGGGGATCGCGGCGGTGCCGACCAAGCGGGTCACCTTTGTGATTGATACCGATCGCAAGGTGCTGGAGATCGTCAAGAGTGAGTTTCGGATGGGTGTGCACGCGGATCGGGCGCTGGAGGCTTTGCGCGGCAGAAGCGCGTAAGGCCGCGGGACGCGGCACCGCCCTCCCCCACCCCGCCCCTCCCCAAAACCGGAGCCAGCCCCGGCCCCCACCGAAACCAGTCTCTTGGTGGGTTCGCTGCGGGGGCATGGGGCGGGGCCGCGGTTGCTGTGTGTTCGGGGGCGGGCCGGGGGGTGGTGTCGTGCTTGTTGGGGGTGGGGGCGTGCGGTCGGGGTTGGGGGTTGGGGGGCGGACCGGCCGTGTGTAATCGGTGGGTCAGGTCAGCCGGGAGAAGGTGAACGAGAACTCCGCGGACGTTGCGTTCAGGCGGTGTTCGGCCAGTACTCCCGGGCCGCAGGACTGGCTGCCGATGCCGTGCTGGCCGTGGTCCAGGTTCAGCCACACCGTGTCGTTCGACGGGTCGAGATCCGGTGTGTGCTCGGCCGCGTCGAGCTGCTCGGTGGTCCAGCGGCGCGCGGTGAACCAGAAGGCCGGGTCGCCCTCGATCCGGACCCCCGAGCCGTCGGGTGCGGTCAGCCGTGCCCAGCGGACGTCGATCCGGGCGCCGTTCTCCTGGGGGCGGACGTATGGCGTCTGGAGTTCGTCCACCGGCAGCGCCCACCGCCCCACCCGGGCGGCCGTGCGGGTGTCCGGGTACGCCTCGCCGGGGCCGCCGCCGAACCACTCGGCGTCGCCCAGTGCCGCCGGGACCCCGAGCCGCAGGCCCAGGCGCGGCAGTGGGCAGGGCCACTCGCCCAGCGGGGTGACGGAGACGGCCAGGCTCAGCCGTCCGGCCGCGTCGGCGGTCCAGCGGTAGACCGTCTCCAGGCCGATGTCCACGGCGGCGGGCGCGACACGGGTACGGACGGTCAGCGCACCGTCCGGCGTCGTCTCCACCGCGTCGGTGCGGTGCCGCACCCGGTGCAGGCCGAGTCGGCGCCAGATGACGCCCCAGCGCTCGTCCGGCTGCCAGGACGCGCCGTTGTCGTTGTCGGTGGGCGCGCGCCAGATGTCCAGCCGGGGCGGTTCGGTGACGGGGAGCCCGCCGAGGGACGTCAGGGCGCCGGTGGCCGCGTCGAAGACGCCGGGGCCGAGCACGATCCGGTCGCCTTCGCGGCGCGGCGCCTCCCCGGAGGCGAGGGCGCGCGCCCCGGCGCCAGGGGCGGCGGCGGGGAGCTGGGCCCAGGCCACCGTATGGCCCGCCTCCGCCCACGCCGTCGCGGCCGCGAGCCGCGCCTCGACGGTCCACCAGGTCTCCGCCCCGGCCTCGGCGCCGGGCGGCGGGGCCGGGAGTTTCAGCTCGACCGACTCGCCCGGGGGCAGCGGCGGCACCGCCAGTTCACCCGAGCCGATCGCCTCGCCCTCGGCCTCATAGGTCCAGGTGAAGGCCAGATGGGACAGATCGGCGAAGTCGTGGCCGTTGGTGATCCGGACCGCGCCGTCGGCCCCGCCCGCCCCGTCCGCCCCGTCCGCCTCGGCGCCCTCGATCCGCACCGGTTCGATGACCTTCTTGTACTCGATCAGGCCGGGGGAGGGGGTGCGGTCGGGGAAGACCAGCCCGTCGCATACGAAGTTCCCGTCGTGCAGCTCTTCGCCGAAGTCCCCGCCGTACACATGGTAGAAGCGGCCGTCGGGGGCGCGCCGGGTGAAGCCGTGGTCGATCCACTCCCAGACGAAACCGCCCTGGCAGCGCTCATGCGCCTCGAAGAGCCGCTGGTACTCGCTCAGCCCGCCAGGACCGTTGCCCATGGCGTGGGCGTACTCGCACTGGATGAACGGCAGCGCCCGGCGCTTCGCGTCCAGCTCCGGATCGCTCCACGGCGGCTCGGTGCGCCGGCCGATCAGGTCGACCTCCTCGTGCGGCGCGTACATCCGTGAGTAGACGTCCGTGTCGGCGCAGGAGTGGTCGCCCTCGTAGTGGATCACCCGGGACGGGTCGCGCTCCCGGATCCAGTCGGCCATGGCGGACAGCCCGCGCCCCGTGCCGCACTCATTGCCCAGCGACCACATCACCACGGCCGGGTGGTTCTTGTCCCGCTCGACCATCCGCTCGGCGCGGTCGAGCAGCGCCGGGGTCCAGCGGTCGTCGTCCACCGGGTTGTTCCGCCAGTCCAGCACGCCGAAGCCATGGGTCTCCAGATCGCATTCGTCGATGACCCACAGCCCCAGCTCGTCGCAGAGCCCGAGGAAGGCCGGATGCGGCGGATAGTGGCTGGTGCGCACGGCGTTGATGTTGTGCCGCTTCATCAGCACCAGATCGCGGCGCATGGTCGCGAGGTCCACGGCCCGCCCGTTTTCCGGGTGGAACTCATGCCGGTTGACGCCACGGAAGAGCACCCGCCGGCCGTTGACCTTGAGCAGCCCGTCCTCGACCACCACGGTACGGAACCCCACGCGCAGCGAGACGCTCTCGCCCACCGTGGTCAGCCACGCCTCGTACAGCCGGGGCGTCTCCGCCGTCCACGGCTCGACGGGGACGGTGGCGCTCTCCCCGGTGGCCAGGTCGAGCCCCAGCTCGGGGACGGTGATCCGGCCGCCGGGGTCGGAGTCGATCCGCAGGGTGCCCTCGCCGGTGGTGTGGTCGTACGAGGCGTGGACGAAGTAGTCGGCGAGCGAGCCCTCGGGGCGGTGCTCCAGCGTCACCTCGCGGAAGATGCCGGGCAGCCACCACTGGTCCTGGTCCTCGAGATAGCTTCCGGAGGACCACTGGTGGACGCGGACGGCCAGCACGTTCCCCGACGGCTCGAGCAGACCCCCGACCGGGAACTCATGCGGCAGCCGGCTGCCCTTGAAGGTGCCGAGCTCCTCGCCGTTGAGCCAGACCCGGGCACAGGACTCGACGCCCTCGAAGCGCAGCACCGCGTCCCCGCCGTCCGGCCAGTCGCCGGGCAGGTCGAAGACGCGCAGATGGTCGCCGGTCGGGTTCTCGGCGGGGACGTGCGGCGGGTCCACCGGGAAGGGGTAGCGCACATTGGTGTAGATCGGTGCCCCGTGGCCGTGCAGCACCCAGTGGCCGGGCACCGGGATCTCGTCCCAGCCGCGGGCGTCGTAGCCGGGGCGGGCGAAGGCGTCGTCCTCGGCGGTGGCGGTCGGCGACAGCCGGAAGGACCACGTCCCGTTCAGGCTCAGCCGCGCGGCGTCGGAGGACGGGGTCCAGGGGCGGGGCGGCAGCGTTCCCGCGCCGGGGGAGCGGTCCTCGTAGTAGGGCAGTGGCGTGTGCTGCGTGGAGCTCATCGTTCTCCTCGGTCAGCCCTTGATACCGGTCTGTGCCACACCCTGCACCAGTCGGCGCCGGAGGAACACGAAGACCACCGAAGACGAGGACAAGTGGCGGGAGCCATAATGCCGTCGACCGCGCCCGTGTGCGGCAATTAGCCTGGCCGCCATGAGCGACCTGCGAACGATCCATGACGTCCCCGTCCTGATGTGCGCCGCCGACGGCGAGACCATCGGCGCCGAACGCGACGCGCTGGATCTCATCGGCAACGCCTCGTACCAGGGTGCCCAGTGGGTCGTGATCCCGGCCGAGCGGTTCGACGAGGCGTTCTTCCGGCTGAGCACGCGCGTCGCCGGGGACATCGTCCAGAAGTTCGGCCAGTACGGTATGGGGCTCGTCGTCCTCGGCGACATCTCCCGCCATACGGAGGGCAGTTCGGCGCTGCGGGACTTCGTCCGTGAGTGCAACCGGGGGCGGCAGACGTGGTTTCTGGCGGACGTCGAGGAGCTGCGGGAGCGGCTCAAGAGCTGAGCGGCCGAGGGGCTCGGCGGCCGAGGCGCCGATGGGCAACT
This sequence comes from Streptomyces malaysiensis subsp. malaysiensis, assembly GCF_040653035.1. NCBI lineage: Bacteria > Bacillati > Actinomycetota > Actinomycetes > Kitasatosporales > Streptomycetaceae > Streptomyces > Streptomyces malaysiensis. The sequence continues at coordinate 90,475 of NZ_JBEZNG010000027.1, read as the reverse complement.
CGGCGGAGGTTCAGCCCGCTTCGAGTACGGCGCGGACGACCGGCCCGGCGGCGTCCCCGCCGTGCCCACCGCCGGTGACCACGGCGGCGGCCGCCACATCGTTCCGGTAGGCGGTGAACCAGGCGTTGGTCTTGGGCTGGCCGTCGATCTCGGCCGAACCCGTCTTGGCGCCTATGTCACCGGTGAGCCCGGACATCGCACGGGCGGCGGTGCCGCTGGTCGCGGTCAGCCGCATCATGGCCTTGAGCTGCGACACGGTGGCCGGGCTGAGGCTGCGGTCGCTGGTGGCGATCTCCCGGTGGTCCACGGATCGCGGCACGATGACGGGCTGTTTGAAGGTGCCGGTCCGGGCGGTGGCCGCGACGGAGGCGATGGTGAGCGGATTCATCTGGACCGCGCCCTGGCCGATCATGGCGGCGGCCTTGTCGTCGCCACTTCCGCCCGGCACCTCGCCGTCGAAGGTGGTGACGCCCACCCGCCAGTTCAGCCCGAGCCCGAACACGGTGCGCGCCTCCTGGGCCAGCGCGCCATCGGGCACGGCTCCGGCGAGCGAGACGAACGCGGTGTTGCAGGACGCCGCGAAGTCCTGTGCGAAGGTGGCGCCGGGGTTCGCGCTCCCCTCGACGTTGTGGAACGTCATGCCCTGTGCGTACGCCGCCGTCCTCGGGCAGGGCACCGGGCGGCTCGGGCTGACCGTGCCCGCCTCCAGCAGGGTGGCCGCGGTGACTATCTTGAACGTCGACCCCGGCGCCGTCTGCCCCTGCAACGCGGCGTTGAACTCGGCCTGATCGGAGTTGGCCACCGCCAGGATCTCGCCGGTGCTGGGCTCGAGCGCCACCACGGAGGCGCCGTCGCGGGTGGCCACCGCCTTCTCCGCGCTCTTCTGCACCCCGGTGTCGAGGGTGGTGCGCAGCGTGCCCGGGGTGCCCTTCGTCACCACATGAAGCGTCGCCCCTGAGGTGCCGTCGGGCTTGACCGCCGCCACCTCCACCCGCGCCGTGCCGCCCGCGTCCGCCCCGTATCTCGCGCGCAGCGCGATCAGCACCGGGTCGAGCGAGGGGTAGCGGCCCTGCCGCAGCTCCTTGCCGTCGCGGTCCAGCACCCGCACCGGTGGATTGTCGGCCAGGTCCGTCCGCAGGGACTCATCGGCGCCCAGTCGGGGGTGGAGGACGGAGGGCCTCCAGTCGACCAGCGGCTTCTTGGTCGTCCGGCCGCGCACCACGGTCAGCCGCGACTCATACGTCCAGCTCGATCGGGCCTTGCCGAAGGTCACCTCGGCCTTGACGGTGAACGGCACCGTGGTGCCCCGCGCCGTGCCCGGGGTGGTCGTCACCCTCTTCACATGGGCGTCGTCGCGATAGCCGCTCAGCGCGCCGATGGCCGACTCGGCGTCATTGGTGAGTCCGGCGGCGAGCATGTCATTGCCGTCCGCCCATGCGTCCAGGAACTCCCGCGCGGTCCGCCGGGTCTCGTCCGCGGTCACCGGGCCGTCATGGGCCGCGGTGGTGTCGCCGCCGGTCACGCCCGTGTAGAGGTTGTATCCGCCGTATCCGGCGACCCCCAGGAGCCCCGTTAAGGCCGCCCCGAAGACAACCTTCCCCACCGCCCGCATGGCGTCCCCCCGATGTTCAACTGTGACCGCTTTTCAGCGGTGGTCGGCTTGTGCGCCGCCCAGTCGCCGCTCAGGCGGCCTTCTCCACCTCGCAGCGCAGCGCCCGGGTGTAGACCTTCAGCAACCGGCTGTACTCGGCCCGCTCCGAAGGCCGCAGTGCCCGGCCCGCCCGGGCCCGCAGAAAGACGCGAATCGCCTCGTTGGCCTGATCGGTGGAGGGGGTGGTCAGTAAGCCGGGTTGTTGAGTAGGAGTCGGACGCATGCCATAAGACTAGATGCCCCTACCGACAACGGCACCGGCGTAAACCGCCCAACAGCGGTGTTACCGCCGGTATGTGAGGAACGCCGCATCGTCCGCACGGGTGTTCCCCCTCCATGCCCCCATGGCATATGCCCCGCCACGGCCGGGGTATGCCTCCTGGCGCCCACCGTGCTCGGCAGCCGCTTCCCCATCAGCTCCGACCAGCGGTTTGCGGCCCGACGAGGATCACTTCGAGGGTACGGGGGCCGTGGACGCCTTCGACGCGGTCGAGTTCGATATCGCTGGTCGCGGACGGGCCCGAGATCCAGGTCAACGGGCGGGCCGGGTCGAGGCGTTCGAGCGCCTCCGGGACGGAGCCCACGACCTGGTCCGGGACGCGGATCACACAGATGTGGTGGTCGGGCACCAGGGTGATACGGCGTCGTCCCTGGTCGGGGGTGGCGTCCAGGACCACCGTGCCGGTCTCCGCGATGGCCACCGCACAGGCAGTCACCACGCTGGAGACCGCGTCCAGGTCGTGCGGGGTCAGCTCCGCCGTGTCCGGAACCCGGCGCACCGCGTCGGGGACGTCGGACAGCCAGGAGGCGGGGAGGCCCGGGGGCGCGGCCACGCTGGTCGCGCCGCGGTCGGCGAGGAGACGGGCGATCAGGGCCGGGAGGGACGGGGCGCCAGGGGCGCCGGGCGCCTCGGGGGTGCCGGTGTGGTCGGGGGTGTCGGCGCGGTGGACGATCGCGCGGTAGTCGGCCAGGTGCTCCGCGAGGAGGTCCACGGTCTCGGCGGAGCCGCGGTCGCCGTGGACGCGGTGATAGGTGCGCTCGACCGGCACCTCACCGGGCGTCTCGGCGCGCGGCACATCGGCCAGGGCGCGGCGGATGCGGGCCATCACCAGGGCACGGGAGCCGAGGCCGGAGGCACCGGGGGCGCGGGGGCCGGGGTCCTGGGTGCTCCGCGTGCCGGGGGCGTGGGCGCCCTGGGCGTCGGGGTTGCCGGGGTCGTCGGGGTTCCGGGAGCCGGGGTCTCGCGGGGTCATGTGGTCTTCCTTCCCTCCGTGCGGCTCCCGCCCCGGGTGCGCTGCCACCAGTCGCGGAACGACTCCTCCGGCACCCTCGGCAGTTCACGCGTATCGCTCCACGCCCGCCCGGGACCGGGCAGCCGGCGCGGATGGAAGCGGCGGGTGCGGGCGGCCAGGCGCTGGCCGGTGCGCAGCACCAGGGGGTGGTCCAGGGCCCAGCGGGCGGCGCGCATCGCGGCACGCTCGGCGGCGTGGCCCTTGGCGGGCTTGATGACCGCACGGGTGCCGCGGACGGAGGCGGGCCCGCCCTCGACCACGCGCTCTCGCAGATGGACCAGGACCTCCGGGATGTCGATGGCCACCGGGCACACCTCGTAGCACGCCCCGCACAGGGACGAGGCGTACGGCAGCGAGGCGTCCACCTCGCTCTGGGTGCCGCGCAGTTGGGGGGTGAGGATCGCGCCGATCGGCCCCGGATACGCCGATCCGTAGGCGTGGCCGCCCGCCCGCTCGTACACCGGGCACACATTGAGACACGCCGAGCAGCGGATGCAGCGCAGCGCCTGGCGGCCCACGGTGTCGGCGAGGGTGTCGGTGCGGCCGTTGTCCAGCAGCACCAGATGGAAGGTGCTCGGTCCGTCCGCGTCCGTGGTGCCGGTCCAGGTGGAGGTGTACGGGTTCATCCGCTCGGCGGTCGAGGAGCGGGGCAGGAGCTGGAGGAAGACCTCCAGGTCCTGGAAGGTGGGGACGATCTTCTCGATGCCGACGACGGAGATCAGCGTCTCGGGGAGGGTCAGGCACATCCGCCCGTTGCCCTCGGATTCCACGACCACGAGCGTGCCGGTCTCCGCGACCATGAAGTTGGCGCCGGAGATCCCCACCTTGGCGTTCAGGAACTTCTCGCGGAGGTGCAGCCGCGCGGCCTCCGCCAGGTCGGCGGGCGCGTCGGTCAGCCCCTCCGGGGCCGGGCGGCCCCACCGGGCCATCTTCGCCGCGAAGATGTCACGGATCTCGCCCCGGTTGCGGTGGATCGCGGGCACGAGGATGTGGGACGGGAGGTCGTCGCCGAGCTGCACGATCAGCTCGGCGAGATCGGTCTCGTACGCCGTGATCCCGGCCGTGGCGAGCGCGTTGTTCAGACCGATCTCCTGCGTGGCCATCGACTTGACCTTGACGACCTCGCGTTCGCCCGTCGCCCGCACCAGCTCGGTGACGATGCGGTTCGCCTCGTCCGCGTCCGCGGCCCAGTGCACCTGGCCGCCGGCCGCCGTGACCGCGCTCTCCAGCCGCTCCAGATAGTGGTCGAGATGGCGCAGCGTACGGTCCTTGATGGCCGCGCCCGCGGCGCGCAGCCGCGACCAGTCGTCCAGTTCGGCCACCGCCGTGGCGCGCTTGGCGCGGATGGTGTGGGTGGCGTGGCGGAGGTTGGCGCGCAGCTGGGTGTTGCGGGTCGAGGCGTCGGCGGCCGTCGGGAAGGCGGGCATCCCGAGGTAGGTGGCCTGATGGGGTGCGTTCACCAGACGTCTCCTTCCGTGCTGGCCAGGATCTCGGCGAGGTGGATGGGACGGACCGTGGATCCCTGGCGGGCGAGTGTGCCGCCGATGTGCATCTGGCAGGAGTTGTCGAGCGTGCACACGGCCTCGGCGCCGGTCGCCGTGATGTTGCGCGCCTTGTCCGCCCCCATGGCCGCCGAGACCGCCGCGTTCTTGACGGCGAACGTACCGCCGAAGCCGCAGCACTCCTCGGCGCCCGGCAGCTCCACCAGGTTCAGCCCCCGCACGGCGGCGAGGAGCGAGCGCGGGCGGTCGCCGAGCCGCAGCATCCGCAGCCCGTGGCAGGTGGGGTGGTAGGTCACGGTGTGCGGGTAGTACGCACCGACATCGGTGACCTTCAGGACGTCGGTGAGGAATTCGGTGAGCTCGTACGTCTTGGGGACGGCCTCGGCCGCCGCCTCCGCGAGCTCCTGGCCGCGCCCCTCGGCGGCGGCCTTGGCACCCATCCGGGGGTAGTTGTCGCGCACCATCGCCGCGCACGACCCCGAGGGGGTCACCACGTATTCGTAGTCCCGGAACGCCGTGGCGTAGCGGAGCAGCAGCGGTTCGGTCTGGTGGCGGTAGCCGGTGTTGAACTGCGGCTGGCCGCAGCAGCTCTGCCCGTCCGGGAAGCCGACCTCCACACCGAGCCGTTCGAGGAGCGTGACCACGGCCTGGCCGGTGCGTGGATAGAGGGTGTCGTTGACGCAGGTGATGAAGAGCGCTACGCGCACGGTTCCTCCTCGTCGCCCTGGCCGGTGGCGGCCCCTGTGACCTGCGCGTCCCCCAACCGGGCGGCTGCCCGGTCCCACGCCGAATGATCACCTGTGGGCTCATACTGCCTCAGCGGCTGGGTGCTGTGAAGCAGCGCGCGCAAGTCGGTCAGACCACCGGTGATCGCTCCGGCCGTCCGGGCCTGGACCAGTACGTTTCCCAGGGCCGCCGCCTCGGCCGGGCCCGCGACGACGGGAAGTCCGCAGGCGTCGGCGGTGAGCTGGCACAACAGTGTGTTGTGCACCCCGCCGCCGACGATGTGCACGGTGCGGACCGTACGGCCGGACAGCCGGGCGGCGTCCTCGATCGCCCGGCGGTGCGCCAGGGCCAGGGAGTCCAGGACGCAGCGGGTGGTCTCGGCCGGGGTGCGGGGGACGGGCTGGCCGGTGCGGCGGCAGGCATCGGCGATGCGGTCGGGCATATGGTCCGGGGCGATGAAGGCGGGGTCGCCGGCGTCGACCACGGAGCGGAGGGGGGTGGCCTCGGCTGCCGCCTCGAGGAGGGTGGGGAGGTGGTGTTCTCCGCCGGTGCTTTCCCAAGTGCGCAGGCACTCCTGGAGCATCCACAGGCCCATGATGTTGCGCAGATAGCGGACCGTGCCGTCGACGCCCAGCTCGTTCGTGAAGTTCGCCGCGCGGCTGGCCTCCGTGAGCACCGGCGCGTCCAGTTCGAGCCCGGCGAGGGACCAGGTGCCGGTGGCGATGTACGCGAAGTCGGGTGTGGTGGCCGGGACGCCGACGACGGCGGAGGCGGTGTCGTGCGAGCCGACCGCCGTCACGGGGGTGGGGTGCGGAAGGCCGGTTGCGGCGAGGACGTCCGGGAGGAGGTGTCCGGCGGGGGAGCCGGGGTTCCGCAGGGGCGGGAAGAGGGACAGGTCGATGCCGAGGGCGTCCGCGACCTGGGTGGACCACGAGCGGGTGCGCGGGTCGATGAGCTGGGTGGTGGACGCGTTCGTCAGCTCGGTGCCCGCCTCGCCCGTCAGCCAGTACGCGATGAGGTCCGGGATGAGGAGCAGGCGGTGGGCGGCGGCCAGGGCGGGCGTGCCCCGGGCGGCGACGAGCTGGTAGATCGTGTTGAAGGGGAGGTGCTGGAGGCCGGTTGCGGCGTAGAGGGCCGGAGGTGGGATGGCCGCCCAGACAGTGTCCGCCGTGGTGGCGGTGCGGGCGTCGCGGTAGTGGACGGGGTTGGCGAGGAGCGAGCCGGTGGCGTCGAGGAGGCCGTAGTCAACGGCCCAGGTGTCGATGCCGATGCTGGTCAGGCGGTTGTGTGCGGTGTGCGCCGCGGCCGCGTTCAGCCCTTCGAGCACGCCCTGGTACAGGGACAGGATGTTCCAGTGCAGGGTGCCCAGGACGCGGGTGGGCCGGTTGGGGAAGCGGTGCGCCTCGTGAAGGGTCAGCCGGTCGGGGGCGACCTCGCCGACGATGACGCGGCCGCTGGACGCACCGAGGTCCACGGCGGCGAAGCGGTGTTCTGTGGTGGGCACGTGGACCTCGTGGTGAGTGGGGTGCGTGGGTGGTCGCTGTGGTTCGTACGGGCGGGGGCCGGGGCCTCCGGGGCGGGGCCCTGGACCGTATATTTACGGCGCCGACGGCTGTTGAGCGTTGGGTTGGTCGGAGATCGGCGCCACAAATACGCCCCTGGCCTTCGGCATGGGGAACCCCGAGCGTCCAGGACTCCACCCCTGCGACCCCGTCCCCCCCCTCACGCGCGTGTCAGCGCAGGAACGCCGCCGCGACCCCCGCGTCGACCGGGATGTGCAGACCCGTGGTGTGGGTCAGATCGCCGCCCACGAGTGCGAAGACCGCGTTCGCCACATGGGCCGGGAGCACCTCGCGCTTGAGCAGGGTGCGCTGGGCGTAGAACTCGCCCAGCTTCTCTTCGGGGACGCCGTAGACCGCCGCGCGCTGTGCGCCCCAGCCGCCGGCGAAGATGCCGCTGCCCTGAACGACGCCATCGGGGTTCACACCGTTGACACGGATGCCGTGCTCGCCCAATTCGGCGGCGAGGAGGCGGACTTGGTGGGCCTGGTCGGCCTTGGTGGCGGAGTACGCGATGTTGTTCGGGCCCGCGAACACCGCGTTCTTGGAGGTGATGTACACGATGTCACCGCCCATGTTCTGGGCGATGAATGCCCTTGCGGCCTCGCGGGATGCCAGGAAGCTGCCTCGCGCCATGATGTTGTGCTGGAGGTCCCAGTCCTCGGTGGTTGTTTCGAGGAGGGGCTTGGAGATGCTGATCCCGGCGTTGTTGATGAGGATGTCCACGCCGCCGAAGTCCAGCGCGGCTTGGGCGAACGCCGCCTTGATCTGTTGTTCCGAGGTGACGTCGGCGGCGACTGCGGTGGCCTTGTCCGGGCCGCCCAGTTCTTGTGCGACGGCCGCGGCCGAGTCCGCGTTGATATCCGCGACCACTACGCATGCGCCCTCGGCCACGAGGCGGTGGGCGATCGCCTTGCCGATGCCTGAGCCCGCGCCGGTCACCAGGGCGATACGGGTCGCGAGGGGCTTCGGCTGCGGCATGCGCCGGAGCTTGGCCTCTTCGAGCGCCCAGTACTCGATGCGGAACTTCTCCGACTCCTCGATGGGGGAGTAGGTGGAGACGGCTTCCGCACCGCGCATGACATTGATCGCGTTGACGTAGAACTCGCCCGCCACGCGGGCTGTTTGCTTGTCCTTGCCGTAGCTGAACATCCCGATGCCGGGGATCAGCACGATGGCGGGGTCCGCGCCGCGCATGGCGGGGGAGTCGGGCGTGGCGTGGCGTTCGTAGTAGGCCGCGTAGTCGGTGCGGTACTCGGCGTGGAGCTCCTTGAGACGGGTGATCGTCTCGTCGAGGGGTGCGTCCGGGGGGAGGTCCAGGACCAGGGGGCGGACCTTCGTACGGAGGAAGTGATCCGGGCAGGAGGTGCCGAGGGCCGCGAGGCGTGGGTGTTCGGCGCGGGAGATGAAGTCCAGGACGGTGCCGGAGTCCGTGAAGTGGCCCACCTGGGGGCGGTCCGTGGAGGCCAGACCGCGGATCACGGGGGCCAGGGCGGCGGCGCGGGCGCGGCGCGCGGATTCGGGCGGGGTGGGGTGGATGACCGGGCCGAACGGGTCCGCCTTGCCGCGTGCGGTGAGGAACTCCTCGGCGGTGCGGATAATGCGGAGGGAGTTCGCCTCGCATTCGGCGGAGGTGGCGCCCCAGGCGGTGATGCCGTGGCCGCCGAGGACGCAGCCGATGGCCTGCGGATTGGCCTTCTTGACGGCGGCGATGTCCAGGCCCAGCTGGAAGCCGGGGCGGCGCCAGGGCACCCACACGACGCGGTTGCCGAAACACTCCTTGGTGAGCGCCTCACCGTCGGCCGCGCAGGCGAGGGCGATACCGGAGTCGGGGTGGAGGTGGTCGACATGGGCGGCGTCCACCAGGCCGTGCATGGCGGTGTCGATGGACGGCGCGGCGCCACCCTTGCCATGCAGGCAGTAGTCGAAGGCCGCGACCATCTCGTCCTCGCGCTCCACCCCCGGGTAGACCTCGGTGAGCGCCCGGAGCCGGTCCAGACGGAGCGCGGCGAGGCCGGAGTGGGTGAGCGTACCCAGATCGCCACCGGAGCCCTTGACCCACATCAACTCGACGTCCCGCCCCGTGACGGGATCGATCGCCGTGCCCTTGGCGGAGGTGTTCCCGCCCGCGTAGTTGGTATTGCGAGGATCGGCGCCCAAGCGATGCGAACGCTCCAGCAGCGCGGCCGCCTCGGAGTGAGGTTCTGCGGTCATGTCGTCCTCATGGTGTCAGTGGCCCTGTCTCAACGAATGCGATGAAGCGAGGCCCGCCCCCCGCGCAGGCCCGCCCCGAGGGCGGACCCGGGCCCGGGGCGGCGCCCCGGGCGGTCGGGCCCGGGCGCCCGGAAGATCCGGGCCGGCGCCCCGTGAAGCGAGTGCGGCGCCTTGGCGGGGTTGGGGGCGGTGTCCTAGCGAGGTTGGGGGCAGCGCCCGGGTGGTCGGCGGCGGTGCCCGGAGGGGCCCGGGGCGGTGCCCCGGGGGTCGAGTGCGGTGCCTTAGCGGGGTCGGGGGTCGGGGCCTCGGGTCGGGCATAGCCCGGGGTCGGGGGCGGAGCCCCAGCGGGTCGGGGCGAAGTCCCGGTAGTTCGGGGCGGTGCTCCGGGGGTCCGGGCCGGAGCCCGGGGTCGGGGGCGGAGCCCCAGCGGGTTCGGGGCGGAGCCCCGAGGGGTCGAGGGGCGGAGCCCCCGGGGGGTTGGGGGCGGAGCCCCCGCTGGGGTTTGGGGCGGAGCCCCGGAGGGGGGCCGGGGGCTTGCCCCCGGTTTCGGGGAGGGGCGGGGTGGGGGAAAGCACACGGCGCCAAGGCGCTACGCGCCCCACCCCGCCTGCTGGCCCCCCACCCGCTCCGCCACGATCCGCTCCGCCCACCCCGAGTCCCGGTACGCCCCCATCGGGTCGGGGTCGATGCCCAGTTCCTCGCGGACCTCGGCGAGCAGCGGCCGTACGTCGGTGTTGTACGCGTCCATCAGGACCGCGTTGGCACCGAGGACGTCCCCGCCGCGCTGGGCCGCCGCGAGCGCGTCGCGGTCGACCAGGAGCGCCTTGGCCGTGGCCTCTTGGACGTTCATGACGGAGCGGATGATCGCCGGGATCTTGGGCTCGATGTTGTGGCACTGGTCGAGCATGAAGGCGACCCCCGAGCTCAGCCCGCCACCACGCACCACCTCGTACATGATGCGGAAGAGCTGGAAGGGGTCGGCGGCGCCCACCATCAGGTCGTCGTCCGCGTAGAAGCGGGAGTTGAAGTCGAAGGCGCCGAGCTTCTTCTCGCGCAGGAGGAGGGCGACGATGAACTCGATGTTGGTGCCGGGGGCGTGGTGGCCGGTGTCCACGCAGACCTGGGCCTTGGGCCCCAGCTTGAGGCAGTGGGCGTAGGCGGTGCCCCAGTCGGGCACGTCCGTGGTGTAGAAGGCGGGCTCGAAGAACTTGTACTCCAGCAGCATGCGCTGCTCCTCGCCGAGCCGCTCGTACACGGCGCTCAGCGCCTCGGCGAGGCGGTCCTGACGGGCCGCGATGTCATCCTGCCCGGGATAGTTCGTGCCGTCGGAGAACCAGAGCTTGAGATCGCGGGAGCCGGTGGCATCCATGATGTCGACGCACTCCAGGAGGTGGTCAAGCGCCTTGCGGCGGACCCCGGGGTCGGGATGGGTGACCGAGCCCAGCTTGTAGTCGTCGTCCTGGAAGACGTTGGAGTTGATGGCGCCCAGTTTCAGTCCGCGTTCCTCCGCGTATTTGGCGAGCGCCCCGTAGTCCTCCACCCTGTCCCAGGGGATGTGGAGGGCGACGGTGGGTGCCACTCCGGTGAAGGTGTGCACCTGGGCGGCGTCGTCCAGCTTCTCCTGGGGGGAGCGCGGCACACCGGGCTGGGCGAAGACCTTGAAGCGGGTTCCGGAGTTGCCGTACGCCCATGACGGCGTCTCGACCGCCTGGCTCTTGAGGGCCGCCTTCACGGCTGGAACGTCAGACATGAATCTCCTTCATGAAACGATTCAAGAAACCTAGCCGCGCGGTCCGCCACGCGTCAAGAAGTGGTGCGTCCCCGACCCCACGGCGAACACCGCGCAGCCGTCCGCCAGTCGCAGGAAGCCGGCGCCGCGGCTGGTCACATCCGCCGCGCGGCGCGCGGGGACCCAGACCTCCGCGGTGGTGTTGACCGGGATGGACACCGTGAGGCTGAACTCCTCGCCCTGCGACCAGCGGGTGGTGACCGGGCCGTGCGGCGAGTCGTAGCGGCCCTCGGCGGAGCGCACTTCGCCGCCGGGGCGGGGCCGGATGAGGATCTCGCGGAAGCCGGGGGCGGCGGGGGCGATCCCGGTGATGTTCTGGTACATCCACTCGCCGACCGAGCCGTAGGCGTAGTGGTTGAAGGAGTTCATCCCGACGTCCTGGAAGCTGCCGTCGGGTTTGATGGAGTCCCAGCGCTCCCACATCGTGGTCGCCCCCCGGTCGATCTGGTACCCCCAGGAGGGGAAGGTGCGCTGGTGGAGCAGGCGGTAGGCAACGTCGGTGTGACCGGCCCCGGTGAGGGTCGGAAGCAGCCGCGGGGTGCCGAGGAAGCCGGTGGACAGATGCCAGTCGCGGTCCCGGACGAGGGCCACGAGCCGGTCGGCGGCGGGCTTGCGGAGGCCAGCGGGGAGCAGATCCATGGAGAGCGCCAGGACGTACGCGGTCTGGGTGTCGCCCTTGACCCTGCCGTCGGCGGAGACATAGGCGCGGTTGAAGGCCGCCTTGATACGGGTCAGGAGGTCCTCGTACGGGGCCGGGTCCTCGCCCAGGACGTGTGCGGTGCGGGCGACGAGGTCGGTGGCGTGTGCGAAGTAGGCGGTGGCGATGACGTCCTTGGGGGTGTCCGCCTCGACGCTGAGCCAGTCGCCGTAGCCCTCGGCGGGCCGCAGCAGATCGGTGCTGTGCCGCTCCAGGTAGGTGATCCAGCGCCGCATGGCCGGCCAGTTCTCGCGCAGCACCCGGGTGTCGCCGTACGCCTGGTAGAGGTTCCAGGGCACGGTCACCCCGGCGTCGCCCCAGCCCGCCGCGCCGTTGCCGACGTCGCCGAGGTGGGGCGCCACATCGGGGAAGGAGCCCTCGTCGGTCTGGCCGTCGCGCAGGTCCTGGAGCCACTTGGTGAGGAAGCGGGCGGACTCCATGGTGTAGGCGGCGGTGCTGGAGAACACGTTGATGTCGCCGGTCCAGCCGAGCCGTTCGTCCCGCGCCGGGGTGTCGGTGGGGATGGACAGGAAGTTGCCGCGCAGCCCCCAGGTGATGTTGGAGTGCAGCTGGTTGAGCATCGCCGAGTCGGTGTGGAAGGACATCGTGAACGGGGCGTCGGTGTGCATCACCCGCCCGGTGACCGCGTCGAGCGGAGGCTTTCCGGGGTAGCCGGTGACCTCGACGTAGCGGAAGCCGTGGAAGGTGAAGCGCGGCTCGTAGGTCTCGGGGCCGCCGCCCTTGAGGGTGTAGGTGTCGACGGGGCGGGCGGTGCGCAGATTGGCCGTGTAGGCGGTGCCGTCGGGGGCCAGTACCTCGGCGTGGCGGATCCGGACCTTTCGGCCGGCCGGGCCGGAGACGGTGAGGCGGACGCTGCCGACCATGTTCTGGCCCAGGTCGAAGAGGTGGACACCGGGGGCGGGTTCGGTGACCTCGACCGGCTTGAGCTCGCGTTCCACCCGGGTCGGGGCGTCGGTCTGGGCCACGACCTCGGCCGTGATGTCCGCGGCCGTGACGGCGGGCTGCCAGCCGGTGTCGTCGAAGCCCGGTGAGGTCCAGCCCGGGGTCTCCTTACGGGCGTCGTACTCCTCGCCCATCAGCAGATCGGCCGTCAGCAGCGGGCCGGTGGCCGCGCGCCACTGCTGGTCGGTGGTGATGCGCTCGGTGCTGCCGTCGGTGTACGTGACCTCCAGCTGGGCGAGCAGCGCGGGGTGGTCGCCGTAGCGGCCCTGGCCGAACCAGGCGATGTTCCCGGCGTACCAGCCGGGCGCGAGGGTCACCCCGAGGGCGTTGGCCCCGCGGCGGAGGGCGTCGGTGACGTCGTAGGTCTGGTACGCCACGCGCTTGCGGTAGTCCGTCCAGCCGGGCGCCAGTTGGTCGCGGCCGACGCGGACGCCGTTGAGGTGGGCTTCGTAGAGGCCCAGCGCCGTGGAGTGGAGCCGGGCGCGCGCGACGGGCTTGGTGAGCCGGAAGGTGCGCCGGAGTTGGGCGGGGGACTGGAGGGGGAACACCCTGCCCCAGGGGCCGCTGCCCCAGGGCGCCAGCTCCTTGGCGGTGGCCCAGCCGCTGTCGTCGTAGTCCGGATCCGCCCAGCCGGTGGGCGGTTCGGCGTCGGTCGTGCGCCAGGTGGCGTCCGTGTGGTGGTGGGTGGTGGTGCCGTCCTCGGTGGTGAGTTCCAGGGTGGCCAGCAGCCCCGCCGGGCCCCGCTCGGCGTTGGTGGCCGCGATGGCGAGGGTGGCGGCGCCCCGGCGCAGGAATTCGGTGATGTCGACGGTGACCGGATGGCTCCACGCCTTGAGCACGCCCAGCGCCTCACGGGCGGCGACCTCCGTGCCGTTCACCTGGGCGGTGAAGCCGTCGTCGGCCGCCACCACCAGCCGGGCGCGGCGGACGGTGCCCGGGGCGGGGACGGAGCCGCGGAACCACCGGGTGGCCGCGGGGGCCTCGGCGGCCGGATCCCCTTCGGGGAACCAGATCCAGGAGGCGCCGTCCAGGGCCGGGGGCGCGGTCAGCGCGGCGGGCGCGGTGATCCAGCGCGCCCGCCACCGCTCGGCGCCCAGCAACCCGGTCTCCCACCAGGCGGGGGCGGACCACGGGGAGGGGCGGCCGTGGCCGTCCCAGACCCGCACCGACCAGTGGTACCGGGTGCTCGGGCGCAGGGCCGGACCGTCGTAGGGGACCAGGACCGACTGGTGTGCTTCCGTCCTGCCGCTGTCCCAGACGTCGGGGTCGCCGAGCCGGTCGGGGGAGGTGGCGACCCGGATGTGGTACGCGCTCTGCACCTGGTCGTTCGCGTCCGAGTCGAGGACCCAACTCAGGCGGGGGCGGGGCGTGTCGAGGCCGAGCGGATGGGGTGCGTACTCCACCGTCGTGCTACGGACCCGCAGCCCGGCGCCGGGCCGTTCCGCGGCGGTGGCGGACGGGGTGAGTGCGGGCAGACCCGTGAGGGCCGTACCGGTGGCGGCGGTGGTGGCGAGCAGGTGGCGTCTGCTGATCACGAGCGTCCTCCAGTGACGACTGGGTACGGCTGGATACGGCTGGGTACGGCTGGATTTCCAGGAACGGTTGGCCGAGTCACGCGGGAACGGTTGGCCGGGCCACGCGGGAACGGTTGGCATGGCCAGGAAAGACGAGAGAGATGTAAAACGATTCAACCCAAGGCGCCTGGACCGTAGGGCCGGACATCAGGGTGCGTCAAGGGGGCTGAATCGATATGGGCATATCCCGTGCGCACCCCCTTGACGGCCGCATAGGGCGGGGCTAGCTTCCCGGAATCCGGCATTGAAACATTTCATTTATTGCCCCTGCGTACGCGTCAGGAGACTCCGTGAGCCAGCCTGCTACGACCGGTGTGCCGGTCCTCGCCCTCGAGGGGGTGAACAAATCCTTCGGCGCCGTACGGGCCCTCCGGGACGTCTCGCTCGAGCTCTTCGCCGGTGAGGCCCATGCCCTGGCCGGTGAGAACGGGGCGGGCAAGTCCACGCTCATCAAAACCCTCGCCGGGGTGCACCGGCCCGACTCCGGCCGGGTGCTGCTGGACGGCGAGCCGGTGGTCTTCCACGGCCCCGCCGGAGCGCGTGACGTCGGCATCGCCGTCATCTACCAGGAGCCGACGCTCTTCCCCGATCTGTCCATCGCCGAGAACATCTTCATGGGCCGTCAGCCCCGCCGGGCGCTCGGCCGGATCGACCACAAGGCGGTACGGACCTCCACCGCCGCCCTGATGGCGCGGCTCGGCGTCGAACTCGACCCGGACCGGCCCGCCAGGGGCCTGTCCATCGCCGATCAGCAGATCGTCGAGATCGCCAAGGCGCTCTCCTTCGACGCCCGGGTGCTGATCATGGATGAGCCGACGGCGGCGCTCACCGGAAGTGAGACCGCCCGCCTCTTCTCGGTGGTCGAGACGCTGCGCGCCGAGGGCGCCGCCGTGCTGTTCATCTCCCACCGCCTGGAGGAGATCTTCGAACTCTGCCAGCGGGTCACGGTCCTGAGGGACGGTCGGTGGGTGGCCTCCGAGCCGCTGGCCGGGCTGACCCAGGACGATCTGGTCCGCCGCATGGTGGGCCGGGACCTGGCCGAGCTCTACCCCAAACAGGACAGCCGGGTCGGCGAAACCGCGCTGTCGGTGCGGCGGCTGACCCGTGAGGGCGTCTTCCGGGACGTCTCCTTCGATGTACGGCGCGGTGAGATCGTCGCGCTCGCCGGGCTGGTCGGTGCCGGGCGCACCGAGGTCGCCCAGGCCGTGTTCGGCGTGGACCGGGCGGACGCGGGCGAGGTGCGGGTCGGCGGGTCGGCGCTGCGGCCCGGTTCGCCGACCGCCGCCATGGACGCCGGGCTCGCGCTCGTCCCTGAGGACCGGCGCCAGCGGGGCCTGGTGATGGAGATGTCCATCGAACGCAACATCGGGCTCACCGGCCTGGACCGGCTGGGCCGCGCGGGGCTGGTGAAACGGGCGCTGGAGCGCGGCCGCGCGGCCGACTGGGCGGTCCGGCTCCAGCTGAAGTACGGCAGTCTCGCCGACCACGTCGGGGTGCTCTCCGGGGGCAATCAGCAGAAGGTCGTGCTCGCCAAGTGGCTGGCCACCGAGCCCACGGTGCTCATCGTCGACGAGCCCACGCGCGGGATCGACGTGGGCACCAAGGCCGAGGTGCACCGGCTGCTGTCGTCGCTGGCCGCCGATGGCCTCGCGGTGCTGATGATCTCCTCCGATCTGCCCGAGGTGCTGGGCATGGCCGACCGGGTCCTGGTGATGCACGAGGGCCGGCTGGTCGCCGAGATCCCGCGCGCCGAGGCCACCGAGGAGTCGGTGATGGCCGCGGCGACCGGACTCACGGAGGGCGCCGATGGCGCCCGTATCGCCGGTGAGGCCGACGCGACCGGGCCCACCGGCACGAGTGGGCACCCCCACGCCAATGGGCCCACTGGCGACCCCGCGGCGATCGGGCACACCGAGGCCACCGGTGACACGGGCGTCACCGGGCCTACGGGCGTCACTGGGCCTACGGGCGTCACTGGGCCCACTGGGGCCACTGGCACGAGTGGGCACCCCCACGCCGCCGGGCCCACGGGCGCGACCGGGCCCCCCGGCACCACCGGTGACACGGGCGCCGCCGGGCCCACCGGCGCCAGCGGGCCCACCGGCACCACTGGGCTCACCGGGGCCACTGGCACGAGTGGGCACCCCCACGCCGCCGGGCCTACGGGCGTCACCGCTACGGGTGTCACCGGGCCCACGGGCGCCGCCGGGTCCACCGGCGTCACCGGGTCCACCGGCGTCACCGGGCCCACCGGCGCCTGCGGCGCCAGCGCAGAAGGGACTCGTACGTGAGCGTGACCGTCGAGAAACCCGAGAAGTCCGACCAGACCGCCGCCGCGCCGGAGACGGCGCGTTCGGCGCGTTCGCTCGTCGACGCCGTCTTCCGCGCCCGGGAGATCAGCATCGCCGGGGCGCTCGTCCTGCTGGTGCTGTTCACCTGGATCGCCGAGCCGCGCTTCCTCAATGACCAGGGCATCAAGGACCTGCTGCTCAATGCCGCGATCCTGGTGCTGCTCGCGGTCGGGCAGTCGGTGGTGGTCATCACCCGCAACATCGATCTGTCGGTCGGCTCCGTGGTGGGCCTGTCCGCCTTCGCCTGCGGGAAGTTCGTCTCCGGCACCGACCACGGGGTCCTGACGGTCCTGGCTCTCGGCATCCTCGTCGGCGCGGCCTGCGGCATCGTCAGCGGTGCGCTGGTGAGCTTCGGGCGGGTGCCCGCGCTGGTGGTGACCCTCGGAATGCTCTACATCATCCAGGGCGTCGACTACTGGTGGGCGCAGGGGGAGCAGATCAACGCGGCCGATGTGCCGCAGCCCGTGCTGGACCTCGGCAGCGGCAGCGTGCTGGGCATTCCGTACCTGCCGTTGATCGCCTTCGCGGCGCTCGCCGCAACCGCGTACGTCCTGCGCACCTACCGCGCGGGCCGTGAGCTGTACGCCATCGGCTCCAGCCCGGAGGCCGCCCGGCTGGCCGGGGTGCCGATCCGGCGGCGGGTGCTCGCCGCGTATCTGTTCTCCGGCGCCGTCTCGGGCTTCGCGGGCGCGCTGTGGCTGGCCCGCTTCGGCACCGTCGTCGCCGACAACGCCCACGGCTGGGAGCTGACCGTGGTCAGCGCGGTGGTGGTCGGTGGCGTCGCCATCGTCGGCGGCACCGGCACCGTGTGGGGCGCCGCGCTGGGCGCGCTGCTGCTCACCACCATCGGCAGCGCCCTGGCCGTGCTGAAGGTCGACTCCTTCTGGCAGGACGCCATCGCCGGTGCGCTGCTGCTGGCGGCCATCAGCGTGGACCGGATCGTGAGGGTGCGCATGACCCGTGCGCTGAGGAAGAGGAGCGCCCGATGAAGCTCAGGTGGGACACCGCCGTCGGGGTGCTGCTGGTGGCCGTCTTCCTGACCGGCCTCGGTACCACGGACGGCTTCGCGAGCCACGACAACCTCGCCTTCGCCTTCAACGACATCGCCGAGGTGGCGCTGATGGCGCTGCCGATGACGCTGCTGGTGGTGGCCGGGCAGGTGGATCTGTCGGTGGCCTCGATGCTCGGTCTTGGCAGCGCGCTCACCGGCCAACTGTGGGACGCGGGCTGGGCGTTCGAGACGATCGTGCCGATCGTGCTGCTGGTCGGGGTGGCCGGCGGGCTGCTCAACGGCTGGCTGGTCACCCGGGTCGGGCTGCCCTCGCTCGCCGTCACCATCGGGACGCTCGCCCTCTACCGGGGGCTGGCCTCGGTGGTGCTCGGCACGGGTGCCATCACCGACTTCCCCGAGACGTACGCCAAGTGGGCCGTGGACACCACCACCGTGCCCGGCACCTTCCTCACCTATCCGGTGGCGCTGTTCATCGTGCTGGCCGTCATCGCCGCCGTGGTGCTGCACGCCACCGGCCTGGGCCGGTCGCTGTTCGCCATCGGGGCCCAGGAGGACGCCGCGTACTTCGCGGGCATCCGCGTCAAACGCGTCAAGCTGCTGCTGTTCGTCGTCAGCGGGCTGATCTCGGCCTTCGCGGGGATCGTGTTCACCCTGCGGTACGGCAGCGCACGGGCCGACAACGGCCAGGGCTTCGAAATGCTCGTCATCGCCTCCGTCCTGCTCGGCGGGGTCGACTTCGACGGCGGGAAGGGCACGCTGTTCGGCGCCGTGGCCGGGGTGCTGCTCATCGGCGTCCTGAAGAACCTGCTGACCCTCAACGACGTGGCCAACGAGGTCCAGGTGATCGTCACCGGGCTGCTGCTGGTGGCCTCCGTCCTCACCCCCCGTCTGATCACCACCGTGAGCGCCTGGCGTCACCGGCGCGCCGCCGCCTCGACCAGCTGAGCCACGCACCCCACGCACCTCACGCACCCCACGACTCCACGCACCTCGAAAGGTCCCTCCATGGCCCTCCCGTCGCCCACCACCACCCTCGGACGAGGCGCTGCGCGCCACAGCTACTTTCCCGGACGCCGCGCCGCCACCGCCGCCGTGGTCTGTGCCCTGGCCGTGGCCCTGGCCGGCTGCGGCGGCACCACCAAGAAGGACAACGACAACGGCGGCGCCGCCAAGAGCGACGCCAAGGCCGACCCCGACGCGCCCCTGAAGAAGGGCCTCAAGCTGGCCTTTCTGCCCAAGCAGATCAACAACCCGTACGAGAAGCTCGTCGACGAGGCGGGGATCGCGGCCGTCGGGGAGTTCGGCGGCAAGGGCAAGGAGGTCGGCCCGTCCGACGCCAGCGCCTCCTCCCAGGTGTCGTACATCAACACCCTGATCCAGCAGCGGCAGGACGCCATCCTGATCGCGGCCAACGATCCCAACGCGGTGTGCGGCCCGCTCAAGCAGGCCATGAAGAAGGACATCAAGGTGGTGGCGTACGACTCCGACACCGCCCCGGCCTGCCGTCAGCTCTTCATCAACCAGGCCAGCTCCGAGGAGATCGGCCGCAGCCAGGTCCAGCACCTCGCCAAGCAGCTGGACTACAAGGGCCAGATCGCGATCCTGTCCGCCACCCAGAACGCCACCAACCAGAACACCTGGATCCGCTTCATGAAGGAGGAGCTGAGCAAGCCCGCCTACAAGGACATGAAGCTGGTCAAGACGGTGTACGGGGACGACGACGACCAGAAGTCCTTCCAGGAGACCCAGGGCCTGCTCAAGGCGTACCCCAAGCTCAAGGGCATCATCGCGCCCACCACGGTCGGCATCGCCGCGGCCGCCCGCTACATCAGCGGCTCCTCGTACAAGGGCAAGGTCGTGCTGAACGGACTCGGCACGCCCAACCAGATGCGCAAGTACGTCAAGGACGGCACCGTCGAGCAGTTCGCGCTCTGGGACCCCAAGAAGCTGGGCTACCTCGGTTCGTTCGCCGCGGCCGCGCTCGCCTCCGGGCAGATCACCGGGGCCGAGGGGGAGAAGTTCAAGGCCGGGAAGCTGGGCGAGTACACGGTCGGCAAGGACGGCGAGGTCATCCTCGGCCCGCCCACCGTCTTCGACAAGGCCAATATCGACAAGTTCCACTTCTGATTCCGAGGCGGTCGGCGATGCGGCGGGTGTGTTTTCTGCTGAAGGTCCGCCAGGACCGGATCGAGGAGTACCGCGAGCGGCACGAGGCGGTCTGGCCCGAGATGCGGGCGGCGCTCTCGGCGACCGGCTGGCACAACTACTCGCTCTTCCTGCGCGAGGACGGGCTGCTCGTCGGCTATCTGGAGACCGAGGACTTCGAGGCGGCCCAGGCCGCGATGGCCGCCACCGAGGTCAACGCCCGCTGGCAGGCCGAGATGGCGCCCTTCTTCGAAGCGCTCGACGGCGCGAAACCGGACGAGGCGATGAAGCCGCTCACGGAGGTCTTCCACCTCGCCTGAGCGCTCCGCTGAGGGTGCCACGATCCGTCGTCGGCCATCCGCGGCGCCGTCGTGGCTGGCCACGCGGCGGAGCCGCATATCGACTCAGCCGCGGCGGAGCCGCACATCGACACAGCCCCGCGCCCCTTCGGGGCGCTCGGGCTTCGGCCTCCGGCCTCGTCCCGGCCCCCGGGGGCCGGGGATCCCCCCCCCGGAATTCGCGGGGTCCAGGGGCGGAGCCCATGGTTCGGGAAGGGGCGGGGTGGGGAAAGAAGCTCGCCCCCCACAAGCGCACCAGGAAAGGAACGGACATGAGACCACTGGCCATCGCCGTCCTGGCCACCGCCCTGCTAGGCGCCGCAACCCCGTACGCGGGCGCGGACACGAGCACAGGCGCGGGCTCCGCGGCCGCCCCCGGCCCGGCCGTCAGCAAGCTCGCCGAGACCCAACTCGACGCCAAGGCAATCTACTTCGAGTCGTTCAACGGCCTGGTCAACAACAACGCGTTCCAGAAGAACGGGCTGCTCACCTACAAGGGCTATCAGTACGCCGTCTGGTACACCGCCGACCGCAGCGCCGTCATCGGGCGCCGCGCCCTCACCGCGCGGAGCTGGCAGACCGTCACCCTGCCGCACCGGCTCACCATCGACGACTCCCACAACGTCATCTCCATGGGGATCTCGCGCATCGACGGCCGGCTGCATCTGAACATGGACTCCCACAGCAGCGGCTTCTTCTATGTGAAGTCGGTGGCGGGGCTGGTGGACGACCCCGCCGGACACCCCTGGACCACCGCCCAGTTCGGCGCCGTCCAGACCACGCTCGACGGCCTCCCGCTCACCTCCCAGTTCACCTACCCGCAGTTCATCGCCACCCCCGATGGCCGGCTCCAGCTCAGCTACCGCTCCGGTGTCTCCGGCAACGGCCGCAACGCGCTCGCCGAGTACGACGGAAGCGACTGGACGGCCCTCGGCGCATGGTCCTCCGCCACCGGCACCTACACCAGCGAGCACGGCTCCAGCACCGCCCGCAATATGTATCTGCACGGCATCGACTACGGACCCGACGGCAGGCTGCACGCCTTCTACACGTGGCGCGAGCAGAGCAGCGCGGTGATGTGCGCGGGCGGCGGTCTCACCAACCACGACACCGGCTATGCCTACAGCTCCGACCGCGGCCGTACCTGGCGCAACGCGACGGGCGCCGTCGTCGGCACCACCGGCGGCTCCGACACGGTGGCGGTCGGCGACGCCGGAACCGTCGTCGATCCGCTGGGCCCCGACCACTCGCTGATGAACCAGGAGAGCCAGGCCACCGACTCCGCCGGGCTGCCGCACGCCCTGATCAGCTATGTCCCCGGCCGCTTCGGGCAGTGCACCACCGACTACGTGGCCGACCGGACGGCCAACGGCCGCACCTTCCACCTCTTCAAGGACGCCTCCGGCACCTGGAAGAAGACCGAGATCCCGGTGGCCCTCGGCTCCAGCCAGCGCAGTCACCTGGTCTTCGACCGCTACGACAACGCCTACGCGGTGATGCCGTACGGCCGGATCGTGGCCGCGTCCAAGTCCTCGGGCTGGACGGACTGGAAGACCCTCTTCGACGGCAGCGGGCTCAACGCCTTCGGCGAGGTCGTCGTGGACGACACCCGGCTCGCCCAGGACGGTGTCCTGTCGTATCTGTACCAGCGGAAGTCCAGCGGCACCACACCCTCCGCCCTCCGCGTCATCGACTTCGCACTCCCCTCCTGACGATGGCACCAGGGGTGGGCATCAAGGAGGTGGCGCGTGCGGCCGGGGTCTCGGTCGGCACCGTCTCCAACGTCATCAACCGCCCGGAGTCGGTGTCCGAGGCCACGCGCGACCGGGTGCAGGCGGTGATCGAGCGCCTGGGCTATGTACGCCAGGAGTCGGCGCGCCAGCTGCGGGCCGGTCACAGCCGGATCATCGCGCTGTTGGTGCTGGACATGGCGAACCCGTTCTTCGTGGATGTGGCGAGCGGTGCGGAGCGTGCGGCGCGGGAGGCGGGGCTGGGGGTGATGGTGTGCAACAGCGCGCAGAGCCCCGATGAGGAGGCCGACTACCTCGGGCTCTTCGCCGAGCAGCGGGTGCGCGGGGTGCTGATGACACCGGCCGATATGACCGGGCGCAACCTCGCCTCGTTCCGGCGGCAGCCCATCCCCTTCGTGCTGGTCGACCGGGTGCTGCCCAGCGCCGAGGGGTGTTCGGTGTCGGTCGACGATGTCACCGGCGGGGAACTCGCCGTCCGCCATCTGCTGGACCTGGGCCATCGCGGTGTCGCCTATGTGAGCGGGCCGATGCGGCTGGCCCAGTGCCGCGACCGCCGCGACGGCGCGCTGCGTGCCCTGGGCGAGCGGGGGCTCGGCGAGTCCGCGCTGCGCCATGTCGAGGTGGAGCGGCTGGACGTGGCCTCGGGCCGGGACGCGGGGGCCCGGCTGCTGGGCATGTCACCGCGGCCGACGGCGGTGTTCTGCGCCAACGACCTGCTGGCCCTCGGGGTGCTCCAGTCGCTGTACGGGGCGGGGGTTTCGGTGCCGGGGGAGGTGGCGCTGGTGGGGTACGACGACATCGAGTTCGCGGCGGCGGCCGCGGTGCCGCTGACCTCGGTGCGGCAGCCCGCCTTCCGGATGGGTCGTACGGCGGCCGAGCTGCTGATCGAGGAGACGGGGGAGCGGGCCGGGGACCACCGCCACCAGCGGATCGTCCTCCAGCCCGAACTCGTCGTCCGCGGGTCGAGCCTGGTCCGCGCCCGCGGCTGAGGAGGCGGCCGGGCGGGCATCTGGGAGGTGACGGTCCTGCCCGACCGGTCGAACAGAGCACTACGATGTTCCCGCGACCGCGGTAGGTCGCGGGAAGGCGGAGGGCCCGGGTCGTGGGACGCATGGTGGGGATCAAGGACGTCGCGCGGCAGGCGGGAGTGTCGGTGGGCACCGTCTCGAACGTGATCAACCGGCCCGAGATGGTCGCCGAGACCACCCGCGACCGGGTGCAGGCGGTGATCGAGCGCCTGGGCTATGTACGCCAGGAGTCCGCGCGTCAGCTGCGCGCGGGGCGCAGCCGGATCATCGCGCTGTTGGTGCTGGACATGGCGAACCCGTTCTTCGTGGATGTGGCGAGCGGTGCGGAGCGGGCGGCGCGGGAGGCGGGGCTGGGGGTGATGGTGTGCAACAGCGCCCAGAGTCCGGACGAGGAGGCCGACTACCTGGGGCTCTTCGCCGAACACCGGGTGCGCGGGGTGCTCGTCACCCCGGCCGATGTCACCGGCGGCAACCTGGACGGCTTCCGGCGCCATGACATCCCGTTCGTCTTCGTGGACCGCGAGGTGCCCAGCGCCGAGGGGTGTTCGGTGTCGGTCGACGACATCGAGGGCGGCGCGCTGGCCGGCCGCCATCTGATCGCCCAGGGCCACCGCTCGGTGGTCTACGTCAGCGGTCCGATGCTGCTCCCGCAGTGCCAGGACCGGCGCGCCGGGCTGCTCAGCGCGTTCGCGGAGGAGGGACTGCCCGCGGAGACGATGATCCATATCGAGGCCGAGCGGCTGGACGTGGCCTCCGGCCGGGACGCGGGCGCGCGGCTGCTGGGGATCTCACCGCGGCCGACGGCGGTGTTCTGCGCCAACGATCTGCTGGCCCTGGGGGTGCTCCAGGCCCTCTTCGCGGCCGGGGTTTCGGTGCCGGGGGAGGTGGCGCTGGTGGGCTACGACGACATCGAGTTCGCGGCGGCGGCCGCGGTGCCGCTGACGTCGGTGCGGCAGCCCGCCTTCCGGATGGGGCACACGGCCGCTGAGCTGCTGATCGAGGAGACCGGCGAGGACGCGGACACCCATCACCACCGGCGCATTGTGCTCCAGCCGGAACTGGTGGTCAGGGACTCGACGTTCGCCCCCAAACCGGTGGCTTGACCATCGCCTCGGCGGGGCCGACCCCCTCGTTGTGCACCCCGGGCAGGGCTATGAGGAATACGCCGGGGCCAGGGGCGACGCCGGAGCGGCGGTCAGCAGCGTCTTGATGTCCCGTACGGCGGCGCGCCCCGCGCGGTTGGCGCCGACCGTGCTGGCCGAGGGCCCGTAGCCGACCAGATGCACGCGCGGATCGCGGATCGCCCCGGTCCCCTCGACGGCGATCCCGCCACCCTGTTCGCGCAGCCTCAGCGGGGCGAGGTGGTCGATCGCGGCGCGGAAGCCGGTGGCCCACAGGATCGTGTCCGCCTCGACATGGCGCCCATCCGCCCAGGCCACTCCGTCCGGGGTGATCCGCTCGAACATCGGCAGCCGATCGAGTATCCCCTTCTCACGGGCGCGCAGCATGGCCTCCGTCAGGGGCAGCCCGGTCACGGACACCACACTCCGCGGCGGCAGGCCCTGCCGTACCCGCTGCTCGACCATCGCCACGGCCTCCCGCCCCTGCACCTCGCCGAACGGCCCCTCGCGGAATACCGGCGGGCGCCGGGTCACCCAGGTCGTCTCGGCGGCCACCTCCGCGATCTCCAGCAGATGCTGCACCCCGGAGGCCCCGCCCCCGACGACGATCACCCGCCGCCCGGCGAACGCCTCGGGCCCGGGGTACTGCGCGGTGTGCAGCTGCCGCCCCCGGAAGGTCTCCTGCCCGGGGTAGCGGGGCCAGAACGGCCGGTCCCAGGTCCCGGTCGCGTTGATCAGCGCCCGTGCGGACCAGGTCCCGGCCGAGGTCTCGACCAGCAGCCGCCCATCGTCCCCGTCCCGTACGGCGGTGACATGCACAGGGCGGACAACCCGCAGATCGAAGGCGTGCTCATAGCGTGTGAAATACGCGGGGATCACCTCGGACGAGGGCCGTTCGGCATCCGCCTCGTCGGTGGTCAGCCGCATACCGGGCAGGTCGTACATCCCGTGGACCTTGCCGTACGTCAGCGAGGGCCACCGGAACTGCCACGCCCCGCCGGGCGCGGGCGCGTGGTCGAGCACCACGAAGCCGGTGCCGGGCTCGTACCCGGCCCGCCGCAGGTGGTAGGCGGCGGACAAGCCCGCCTGCCCGGCACCGATGACCACGACGTCCACGCTGTTGTTCATGCTTCTACTAACTCTGCTCGGGTGCGGTCTCTTCCCGGTCCTCCAGCCGCCGCCCCCGGCTCTCGGCCACCCGCAGCGCGTCATGCAGCGCCTCGGCGAGCCGATGTCCCACAAAGCGCAGCTCACAGGCGTCGGCCTTGCGGTCCCGGAGCATCGGCCTGGCATGCCCGAGAAGGTCGGCCCCGGTCCGTAGCTGTACGGCCTCCATCTCGTCGGCCAGCCGGGAGAGGTAGCTGGTGCCGGTGTTGTCGGTGACGAGGAAGCAGGGCTGCCCGTTCAGTCCGGGCCAGGGCAGCAGACGAGGGCGTGATGAAGGCATGAGGGCTCCATGGCGTTCCGAGGTTTGGCTACCGCGAGTGATGGGGCGGTGGCGGAAACAGCTTCGTGTGCGCGGAAGCTGGCACGCAAGATGACAGCTAATTTCCGCTTCAGATGGCATATGTGACCGAGTGGGCAAATGACCTGATGTGGCGGGCTGTCCTTGCCAGACTCAGAACTCGCACGGCGGCATGGCAGGCTCGACCCAACGGGAGGCATACTCGTGGCAGCACCAACGGGACCGACGGTCCGTCGCATGCAACTCGGCTGGGAGCTCAAGAGGTTGCGGGACGAGGCCGGATTCACCCTCGCGGAGGCGGTGGACGGGTTGACGTTTTCCACCACGAAGCTGTTCCGCGTCGAGAACGGCCTCGCGGCCCTGCCCAAGTCCGCTGACCTGAAAGCCCTCTTGGATCGATACGGCGTCGAGGCCGAGGACGACGTGGACTTCCTCATGCAGATCCACCGTGACTCTCTCAACCGTGGCTGGTGGTCGGTCTACCGAAGTGTGCTTCCGTCCGGAGTGGGCATGCACATCGGTCTGGAGAACGGAGCCCGTACGAGCCGGACGTGGCAGCCTCATGTCGTCTTCGGCCTGCTGCAAACGGAGCGCTACACACGGGAGATGTTCCTGGCCGCCAAGCCGGTCGAAGAGACCACCACGGAGTTCGTCGAGCGGCACATCCAGATCCGTATGGAACGTAAGCGGGCCCTGACGCGTAGAGACAGCCCGTTGGAACTCTGGGTCATCCAGGACGAGGCGTCGCTGAGACGGGTGGTGGGCAGCCCGGAGATCATGCGTGAGCAGTACGAGGAGATCCAGACCCTGACCCGGCTGGACAACGTGACGGTTCAGATCCTTCCCATGGCCACGGCCACGTACAGGACCGGTGCCAACTTCAACCTGTGGGAATTCGGCAGTCCACTGCCGAGAGTCGTGCAGAGCGATGCGATCGACAGGTCGGACATCAGCGACAAGGAGACGACCATCTGGTCCTTCTCCCGCAGGTTCGAGGCTCTGCGAGCAGGTGCCCTCGCCCCCGGCGAGACACCGGCCTTTCTACAGCAACTAGCACGGGAGATCTGACATGGCCTACCGCGTAGCGACTGACGTGGCGCCGGAGAGCGCCTGGTTCAAGTCCTCCTACAGCGAGAACAATGGCACCATGTGCGTGGAGATCGCCCACCTCCCCCACAACGCCCAGGTCGGCATCCGCGACTCCAAGGACCAGGGCGGCCCCGCCCTGGTCGTCTCGGTCACGGCCTGGGCGGAGTTCCTCGCCGCAGTACGCAAGGTCTGACGGCGCTGGGGACGGGCGACCAGGCGCGGGTTTCGTCTCGCGCCTTCGGCGCATGTGAGCAGCGGGGCAGGGGGTGCCGGGCCGGGCTCGCGTCGCCGGCCGCCGGGCTGGGTGGGGCATGGCGCCGGTGGCGGCTTCTGTGCTCGGTGGCCGGGGCCCCTCCGGAGCGCGGGCGACGGGGGTTCGGTACCCCCTTCTTAAAAACGCTTGATCTGGCGCAACTAATTTGTCAAACGTTTTCCAGGGGTACCCCCTCCCCCGCCGCAGTCCGGACCGGTCCTCAACATGGGCCGACGGGGGCCGCCACCGGGCCTCGCCCCCACCGGCCCGGTGGTCGGCGACGCGAGCCCGGCCAGGGCACCCCCGGACCCATGCTCAAAGGCGCCGAAGGCGCGAACGGCGCCGCACCGACGCCGAAAACCGTTCGCGGAGCGCGCCCGCCCCGAACTACCGTGCCTGGCCGTGGACATTGACGACCCCAAGGACGTGGTCCGGGCCACCTGGCTCCGCCCTGGCGGCTGGTTCCTGGGCACCACCGGGCACAGCGCCTGGACCGGCACCGATGAGGACTGGCTCGGTGGCGGCGTCGCGATGTGGTGGAGCCACGCGGACGCCGCGACCTACCGGGACTGGCTCATCGGGGCCGGACTGACCGTCGAGGGCGAGGAGTTCGTCCCCGAGGGCGACGGCGGCCACGCGCTGTTCTGGGCGCGGCGGCCGTCGGCGGGGGAGTGACGCGCAACGGGTTCAGTCGACCGGGGCGTCCTCGCCGGGCTTCTGCCAGGCGCAGATCCCGAGCGTGGCCCGTCCCTTCTCGACCAGCGGGTCGGCGATCCGGGCGGGTGGCATGGTGCTGTGGCCCCGGTAGCAGATGACCGTGCGGTCCGTGTGTCCGGCGAGGTCTACGAGGATCTGGTCCCAGTGGCGGTACTGCACATCGTGGCCGGAGTCGGCGTAACCGCGTACGGCCGGATCGCCGGGCAGGTGCTCCTTCCAGGTGTCGATCGTGCTGGGCGGCACGGTCGTGTCCTTCTTGCCGCTGTAGAGGATGACGGGGGCCGTCAGCTTTGACAGATCGGGGCCGGGCCGCTGGCAGTACAGCCTCTGCTCATGCACCTGGGGCGCGGGATCGGCCTTCTGGCCGCGCTGGTTGTAGGTGCGGGCGCCGTCCTCGAAGGCGGTGTCGGCGAAGCCGGGGATGCGCTTGGTCGGGCTGTCGTCCGGCAGTGCCCACCAGACGCGGGGATCGGCGATCTGCGGCGCCAGCGACTTGCCCAGCTCCTCGTCGGACATCGAGCAGTCGGGGCGCTTCGGGCCGTACGGGGGCAGAGCGGCGGCCAGGTGCAGTGACTGGATGCGGTCCGGGGCCAGGGACGCCAGCTCGGCGGCGTAGGGACCGCCGCCCGAGATGGCGATCACGCTGACCTTGCGCACCCCGACGCGGTCCAGCACCTGGAGCGCGTCCTCGGCGAAGTCGGCCTTGCCCAGGCTCTTGTCGAACTCGGTGTCCCCGAAGCCGTTGCGCTCGACCGATATCAGCCGCAGTCCGAGGGACTCCCGGGTGCTGCGCAGGAAGTCCGTCATATGCGCCACCCGGGCGCTGGTGCCCGTGCCGCCGAGGTAGAGAACCGGCTTGCCGTCCCGGGGGCCCTCGTCGATGTAGTGCGCGGTGCGCCCCGAGTCCAGTTTCAGCGCCCGCACCTCCGGGCCCAGCGAGTCGAAGTCGTCCTGGATCCGGACCCGATGGACATCGGTGGCGTGTGGCTCGCGTGGCGCGGTGGCCGTGGCCGTGGCACTCACGGCTCCGGAGCCCGTGAGCAGGACGGTGGCGACGGCGGTGGCGGCGATACCGGTGACGAGCGCTCTGGGCACGTGTCTCTCCTGGTCATAGGGGGAGGGTGGCGTCGATCGGGCGGAACGAACGCCACCTACCCCCTTTGATCCGGAAGACACTAGGCGGCGGACGTCATGAAGTCCTTCGGCGCCAGGGCTCGTTTGACGATGCGGGTGTCGCCGATCCAGCCGTAGAAGCCCTGGCCGAACTTCTCCTCGAACTGGGTGGCACCGATCACGAAGGGCTTGCCGAGGGTGGCGATGCCCGTCGAGGGCTGGCCGGGGTTGCGGGCGATCTTCGAGCCGTCGACGTACACCACGGTGTGGTGGCCGTCGTTGACGACGGCGATATGGGTCCACCGGCCCACGGGCAGGGCGTGGCTCCAGGAGGTGGGATCGGCGTCCTGCACCTGGGGGTAGACCACGAACTGGAGGAAGCGTTCGGGGGTCACATTGAGGCTGCACGTGGGCTCGTCGGGGGACCAGCCGGTGGTCTTGCCCGCGTCGCCGTTGCGGCCCTCCCAGCTGAGGATGCCCATCCAGGCGTGGTCGCCCTCGAAGGGTTCCGGGAGCTTGATGAATGTCTCGATGGTGTAGCCGCTCGTGAACTTCTCGGAGTTCAGCGGCGCCGTGGCGGAGGTGGTCAGGGCCGCGCCGCGGTCGGGCGCCTTGCCGCCGTCGAAGCGCAGACTGGCGTGGGCGGGCTGGTCGCGGTGGTGGTCGCCGGACCAGGTCAGGATCTCGGGCTTGCTGTCGTGCAGCCGTGTCACCCGGAGGTCGTTGCCGTGGCCGGACAGGTCGCGGACCACCGTTTCGGTTCCGACCGGTCCGTCCGCGTCCGCGCGGGAGGCGGTGCCCGAGGCGTCGAAGCGCCAGTACGCGAGGGTGCCGCGCGGCATGACCTCGGAAGCCGGGCGCGGCTTCCGAGGCACGACCGGCGCGAAGCCGGAGAAGCGGCGCTCGAAGTCGATGCCGAGGCTGAACCGGTCGGTGGGGCCGGTCAGTTCGATGGTCTCCGCCTCCAGAGGTGTTCTCTTCTCCGGGTCGCGGCTGAGGAACCAGGGCGAGAACGTCTCGACGTCGATCACGTTGCGGACCAGGTCGAAGGCGTAGAGGCGGATCATCCCGGCGCCGCCGTAGTACCGGTCCTGGTAGTTGGTGATGTGGACGTGGACATCGTTGCCCTCGTCGTTGGTCAGGACGGTGCGCCCCGGGGGCCAGTAGTGGCCGCCGAGGGCGAGGAAGATCTGGTCGTTGCCGCGGATGAGGCCGTCCCACAGCCGGCGGCCGTTGTCCGAGAGCTGTGCGCTGCCCTCGTCGTCGGCCCAGACCAGGTCGTGGGTGGTGAGGATCGCGGGCAGTGTGGGGTGCGCGTCGAGCACCTTCTGCGCCCAGCTCAGCCCGGAGGCGGAGAGCCGCCAGTCGAGGGCGAGGACCAGCCACTCGCGCCCGCCCGCGGTCAGGACGTGGTAGCTGTTGTAGCCGTCGGACGAGGCGCCGCCGAAGGTGGGCATGGCGGAGAACCGCCGCGGGCCGAAGGCGTCGAGATAGGCGCTGTCGCCGCGCTGGTCGTCGGTGCTGGAGTCGATGTCGTGGTTGCCGGCCAGGACGCTGTAGGGGACCTTGCCGTGGATGGTCCCGAACGTGGACGCGGCCAGCGCGATCTCGTCCCGCGAGCCGTGTTCCGTGACATCGCCGAGGTGCGTCATGAAGGCGATGTTGGCGTCCTCGCGCTGGGACACCAGATACCGGAAGGTGGCCCGGAGCGGCTCCGGGTCGGCGCTGTCGGCGTCGAAGAGGTACTGCGTATCCGGCAGGACCGCGAGGCTGAACCGCGGTGAGTCCTGGTCGTACCGGTGGCCGCCGGACTTCGCGGTGGCGGCGTGGCCGGGTGTCGTACCCGATGTGACGGCCACCGTGCCCGCGGCCGACACCACGGCGGTGGCCCGCAGGAGTGTCCGTCTGCCCAGTTGGTTGCGTTCCGCCGCGTTCATCCGCACTCCCGCGCATCGTGTGAAGAATCGGTGACCTCGGCCCGCACTGTGGTCAAGGGCCGTGACCACGTGGGGGCGGCCAGATGAACGGCGCCTGATCCGTTGCGGGCGGAACGGCCGTGGGGCGGAGACGACTTGGCGGGCCCTCCGCGGCCGATATTCCTTCAACTTTCATATTTCTCCGCACCATCCGACAGTGGTCCGCCGCCGGTTCAGCGGTCATGAGAGCGTGTCTCGTCAATTACTACGGATAACCGTATTAGTAATTTGGCGGCGATTATTTTCGGACGCTCCGGCGGCGGATCCGGCGGTCCATCCATGAAATCCAGCCGAATTCATCTCCGCAAGCAACCTTGATTTAGTCGCGAGCATGTCAATTATCTCCCCCGGGCCCGTTCCATGGAGGCCCTACACGGCGGCGTGAAGCCCATCAGCGCGCATCGTCGGAGGTGGCGGGCGCCGGGCGGGGTGGCGCCAGGGAGCGGGTGCCGATCGCGCCGCTCACGGCGCTTTGTCATCGCTTTAACCACGCTATGTGTGAGCTTTATTCAGCTTTGGTGAGCGCAATTCCTAGGGAATTCCAGGTTTTCCAGCCTGGCATGCTGGCGCTGAAAGTCGCCTCGGGGGAGGATGCAGAGAAAGGTTCAGAAGATGCAGCGTTCTTTCGTCGCGGAGTTGGCGGCACCGGGTCACAAGGTGCCTGTTCGGGCCTGCGATCTGGAGTCGAACCCGGTATGGCTGTTCGCTTCGATCGGTGAGTATCCGGTGTACGACGATGTCGCCTACGAGGTGATGATCAAGGATGAGCGTCGGATGAACCGGTACTCCGAAGCCGTCCGGCGCTACGCCCCCGGCCGTACGGTGCTCGACATCGGCACGGGTCAGGACGCGGTGTGGGCGCTGGCCGCCGCCCGCGCCGGAGCGCGACACGTATGGGCCGTGGAAGTCATCCCCAGCTCCGCGCAGATCGCCCGGAAGAACATCGAGCAGGCCGGTTTCGCCGACCGGATCACCGTGGTCGAGGGGCTGTCCACCGAGATCGAACTGCCCGAGCCCGTCGAGATGTGTGTCTCCGAGATCATCGGCACGCTCGGCGGCTCGGAGGGCGCCGGCCGCGTGCTGCGGGACGCACGGGAGCGCCTGGTGCGGCCCGGCGGGGTGTTCATCCCGCACCGCAGCGCCACCACGGCCGTCGCCCTCGATGTGAGCAGCGCCAACCTCGGCGAACCGCTCGGCTTTCCGCCCCTGGTCCTCCCCTATGTGGAGAAGGTGTTCGCCTCGGTGGGCCGCCCCTTCGATCTGCGGGTGGTCCTCGAGGGGGTGCAGGACAATCCGAAGGTGCGGGAGCGGGCGTATCTGTCCGACGTCGTGGAGGTGGAGCCGCTGGAGTTCAACGGCGATCTGCGCCCGGAGGGCGTCGACGCCGCCGAGCTCACCTTCACCCGGGAGGGCCGCTTCTCCGGGCTCGCGCTGGGCATGCGGCTGTGGGTGGCCGAGGACGACGAGCCGATCGACTCGCTGTTCCAGCCGAGCAGTTGGACCCCGGCGTACGCCCCGCTGGCGGAGGAGGGCCTGCCGGTGCGGCCGGGCGACCGGTTCGAGTTCGACTTCACCACGGTGGTGAGCGACGACGGCGTACACCCCGACTACGGACTCGCCGGCGAACTGCACCGGGCCGGCGCTCGGACGGCGCCGCTGAGCTGGGGCTCGACACACCATGCGGACGGTTTCCGTACGACGCCCTTCTACCGCTCGCTGTTCCCCCGGCCCTGACGCGTCAGAGGTGGGAGCCGTCCGGCTTCGGCTGTGCCCAGCCGGCCGGGCGCCTCCACACCGCTCGCGCCCGTTCACCGGAACAGTTCCGTCAGGCGGTACGGCGCTTTCGGCCGGAGGGGAACATGAAGGTCACCGTGGCCTCGTCCGGCCCGCCGTCGTTCGCCACGTTCCATGTCGCGGAACGAAAGTTGGCTCGTGGCGGGCGGCGCGTCTATACCGGAGGCACATCGAGAGCGCAGGGGCCCGGCCCCCATGTTCTTCCTCAGGAGGTTGCCCGTGCCGAATGTTCCCGGCCATGTCCCGCAGGACGCCTTTCCCGCGGCCGTGGTCAAGGTCGCCGACGCGCTCGCGGACGCCGCCCGCCGCGGGACCCCGTGTCCGCCGGTGCGCGCACTCCTGGCAGGTGGTGCCGATGGTGCCGAAGGCGGCATCGAGGCCGCCTACGCGGTGCAGCGGCTGAATCTGCAACGCGAGCAGGCCACCGGCCGCCGGATCGTCGGCCGGAAGATCGGTCTGACCTCTCCCGCCGTGCAGCGCCAGCTCGGCGTGGACCAGCCGGACTTCGGCGCGCTGTTCGCGGACATGGCCGTACCGGAGGGCGGCGAGGTGCCCGCCGGACGGCTGCTCCAGCCCAAGGTGGAGGCCGAGGTGGCGCTCGTGCTCGGCCACGACCTGCCACACCGCCGGTGCACCGTCGTGGACCTGCTGCGCGCCACGGACTTCGCGCTGCCCGCGCTGGAGATCGTCGACAGCCGGGTGCGGGACTGGGACATCTCCATCGTCGACACCGTCGCCGACAACGCCTCCAGCGGGCTGTACGTCCTCGGCGCCTCCCCGGTGCCGCTGGCCGGGCTCAACCTGCGCTCCGTGCGGATGACCATGACACGCAACGGCGAGACGGCCTCCCAGGGGACCGGTGCCGACTGCCTCGGCAGCCCGCTCAACGCGGCCGTCTGGCTGGCCTCGGCCCTCGCCGAGCGCGGCGATCCGCTGCGGGCGGGCGACCTCGTCCTGACCGGGGCGCTGGGGCCGATGGTCCCCGCCGCCCCGGGCGATGTGTTCCACGCCCGGATCTCGGACCTGGGCGCCGTGGAGGTCCGGTTCGCCGCGGAAGGAGACCACCGGTGAGCGGCGCGATGAACACCCGCACCAAGGTGGCGGTCATCGGGTCCGGCAACATCGGCACCGATCTCATGATCAAGGTGCTGCGGCTCTCCGACACCCTGGAGATCACCGCGCTGGCCGGGATCGACCCCGACTCCGACGGTCTGGCCCGCGCCCGCCGCCTGAAGGTGGCCACCACCCATGAGGGCGTGGACGGGCTGGTGGCGATGGACGAGTTCGCGGATGTGGAGATCGTCTTCGACGCGACCTCCGCCGGTGCCCACCAGCGCCACGACGAGGTGCTGCGCCCCCTCGGCCGTACCCTGGTCGACCTCACCCCGGCGGCCATCGGCCCCTATGTGGTGCCCCCGGTCAACGGCGACGCCCACCTCGGCGCGCCCAATGTCAACATGGTCACCTGCGGCGGCCAGGCCACCATCCCGATCGTCGCCGCGGTGGGCGCGGTCGCCCCCCTCCACTACGGGGAGATCGTCGCCTCCATCTCCTCCCGCTCCGCGGGCCCCGGCACCCGGGCGAACATCGACGAGTTCACCGAGACCACCGCCTCCGCCATCGAGCGCGTCGGCGGCGCCGCCCGCGGCAAGGCCATCATCGTCCTCAACCCGGCCGAACCACCGCTGATCATGCGCGACACCGTGCACTGCCTGGTCTCGGGCTGCGCCACCGAGGAGGTCACCGCCGCCGTCGAGGACATGGTCGGCCGGGTCCAGGCATACGTACCCGGCTACCGCCTCAAGCAGAAGGTGCAGTTCGACCAGGTGAGGTCCGACGACCCGCTGCGCTCCCTGCTGCCGGCCGACGCCACGCACACCGACGCGGTGAAGGTATCGGTCTTCCTCGAGGTCGAGGGCGCCGCCCACTACCTCCCGGCCTACGCCGGAAACCTCGACATCATGACCTCGGCCGCGCTGCGCACCGCGGAGCGCATGGCCGCCCACCGCACCGGCGAGGAGGCCGCACGATGACCACGCCCGACGCCGGCGCCACCGCCGCCGCTCCGCCCGCCCTGTACATCCAGGACGTGACCCTGCGGGACGGCATGCACGCCGTCCGCCACCGCTACACCGTCGAGCAGGCCCGCACCATCGCCGCCGCCCTGGACGCCGCCGGGGTGGCCGCGATCGAGATCGCCCACGGCGACGGCCTGTCCGGCTCCAGCATCACCTACGGAATCGGCGCCCACACCGACTGGGACTGGATCGAGGCCGTCGTCGAAGCCACCGGCAAGGCGACCCCCACCACGCTGCTGCTGCCGGGCATCGGCACCCTGCACGACCTGAAGCGGGCCCATGCCCTCGGCATCGGCTCCGTGCGCATCGCCACCCACTGCACCGAGGCCGACATCTCCGCCCAGCACATCTCCGCCGCCCGCGAGATGGGCATGGACGTGGCCGGGTTCCTGATGATGTCCCATATGGCCGAACCGGCCGAACTCGCCCGCCAGGCCAAGCTGATGGAGTCCTACGGCGCCCACTGCGTGTACGTCACCGACTCCGGCGGCCGGCTGACCATGGACGGTGTCCGGGACCGCTTCCGCGCCTACCGCGATGTGCTCGACCCGAACACCGAACTCGGCATCCACGCCCACCACAACCTCGCCCTCGGCGTGGCCAACACCGTGGTCGCCGTCGAGAACGGCGTCACCCGCGTCGACGCCTCCCTCGCGGGCCAGGGCGCCGGGGCGGGCAACTGCCCGCTGGAGGCGTTCATCGCGGTGGCCGACCTGATGGGCTGGAAACACGGCTGCGATCTGTTCCCCCTGATGGACGCCGCCGACGACCTCGTCCGGCCGCTCCAGGACCGCGAGGTCCGTGTCGACCGCGAGACCCTCACCCTCGGCTACGCGGGCGTGTACTCCAGCTTCCTGCGCCACGCCGAGACCGCCGCGGCCCGCCACGGGCTGGACACCCGCGCGATCCTGGTCGAGGTCGGCCGCCGCAAGATGGTCGGCGGCCAGGAAGACATGATCACGGACATCGCACTCGACCTGACCGCCCGCCCGAACACCGCCTCCTGACCGCCCTGTCGGCCCCGGCCAGGTCCTTTGTGCCGGCTCCGCGGTGCTGCCCGCCCCGCGGCCGGACGGCGGCCGGTGACAGCGCCAGTCGCCGGCGCCCCGGCCGCGCACCGCCTGTCGCGGTGGCGAACACATGGGCGCCGGCGATGCGTGAGCATGGGAGCGCACTCGGACGCGGTGCTCAGGGCGCGGTGCTCAGGGCGCCGTGACGACCGCCCCGCCGCCCGCTCCGGCCGTGATCCTGCCGGGGCACAGCCCCCGTGCCGCGAGCCCGCTGAGGATCTGCGGCACGGCGGCGACGGTGGTCTGGTAACCGCCGTCGTGCATGAGGATGATGCTGCCCGCCCGCATGGTGGCGGCGGCCTGGACGATCTGCTGGGTGCCGGCCCCGTTCCAGTCCTGGGAGTCCACGTTCCACAGCACCTCGGTCAGCCCGAGACGGGCCTCATCGGCCTTGACCTGGGCGTTGGTCTCCCCGTACGGCGGCCGGAACAGCGTGGGCGTCTGTCCGGTGATGCGCCGGATGGTGTTCTGGGTGCCCGCGATCTCGTTGTACGCCGCCGGTTCGCCGATCTGGGTGAGATGGGGATGCGTGGTGGTGTGATTGGCGATCCACATGCCCGCCGACTGCTCGGCCCTGAGCAGATCCGGGTACTGCTCGGCGTGCTGCCCCCAGATGAAGAATGTGGCCTTCGCGCCGCCCGCCCGCAGGGCGTTGAGCAGGGCCTGTGTCGACGACGGATTCGGCCCGTCGTCGTACGTCAGACCCACGTATCCGTTCGGGCAGTCGGCCCAGGCGGTGTCGGTGCCCGCCGCGCCGGGCGTGGCCGCCGGGGACGGTGCGGCGGAGAAGGCCGCCAGGGCGGCCGTGGCCGCGGCCACGAGCGCGATCCGCAGGCGGTTTCCGCCGGCCTTTCTTCGTCCGGTCATATTCCCTCCTGAAGTGCGGGTGTCGTCGCCTGCCGGTCGGTTAGGAGGCGGTGCACGAGCCGACGGCGGGGGCCGACCAGTCCCCGTTCGCCATCACCGTGAAGCCGAAGCTGGTGGTCGCTCCGGCGCCTAGGTTGCCGTTGCCGTTGGGCCGCATCGTCATGACCTTGCCGCTGCCGTCCCAACTAGGGCTGCCGTTCCAGGTCGTGGAGACGCTCTGGGCGGAACGCACGGTCACCGTCACCGTCCAGCCGCTGATGGCGGAGGATCCGGCCCGCACCGTCACCTGGCCGTTGAAGCGGTCGCCCCACCGCTGTGTCTCGGAGTACGTCGCGGTGCACGTCCTGCCACCGCCACCGCCACCGTCGTCGCCACCGCCGGTGCCGCCCAGCGCGGTGAGCACCGCCTGGTAGGCGGGCTTCTTGCCGTAGTTGTCGTCGAACAGCAGCGGGGTGCCGCTGGCACGCCATGAGTACTTGTCGGGGATGCCCCATACGGTCATGCCGGTGCAGCGGGACACCGCCAGGCACGCCTGTGTGACACGGCGGTAGTTGTCGGCCTGGGCCGAACCGGAGCCCTCGATGTCCAGCTCGGTGATCTGCACATCCACGCCGAGGTCGGCGAAGCGCTGGAGGTTCTGCTGGTAGTCGCTCGGGACCGGGGACTGGCTGTTGAAGTGCGACTGGAAGCCCACGCAGTCGATCGGCACCCCGCGGGCCTTGAAGTCCTTGACCAGGTTGTAGACCGCGTTGCTCTTCGCGTTCTGACCGTCGGTGTTGTAGTCGTTGTAGCAGAGTTTGGCGTTGGGGTCGGCCGCACGCGCGGTGCGGAACGCCTCCTCGATGAAGCCGTTGCCCAGCTTGTCCTGGAACGGCGAGCTGCGCCGGGCGCCACTGTTGCCGTCCTGGAACGCCTCGTTGACCACGTCCCAGGCGTAGATCTTGCCCTGGTAGTGCTGCATCACCTTGGTGATGTGGTTGTTCATCGCCGAGCGCAGGTCGGTGGCGTTCAAACCGCCTACCCAGCCGGGCAGTTGGGAGTGCCAGACCAGGGTGTGGCCGCGGATCTTCATGCCCTTGCCCTGGGCGTGGCCGACGATCTGGTCGGCGCTGGAGAAGTTGAACGAGTTGCGGGAGCTCTCGACGGCGTCCCACTTCATCTCGTTCTCGGGTGTGACGGCGTTGAACTCGGTGTCCAGCGTGGCGGCGTACTGGGACTCGCCCAGGTGGTTGGCGGCCACGGCGGCACCGAAGTACCGGCCCTTGGCCGCCGCCGCGCCACCGAGGGTGCTCGCGGCGTTGGCGGGACCGGACAGGGTCAGAACACCGGCGGCGGTGAGCAAGCCGACGACACCGAGGCTGAGCGCCCTCCGGACGGGTAAGCGGAAACGCCTTTCCGCGCGTTCCTGACAGGAGTCGATGACCATTGCTGTCCCTTCTTCGGGGGCCGAACGCTGTCGAGCGGATCGTCCGGCCGTGCTGGGGGTGCACTTTTTCGCGGGCCTGCCGACCCGCCCGGGGGCCGGTGGGCGGGTGGTGGCAGTGGTGTGCCGATGGGCAGCGATCGATGCGGAGTATGCTGCGCGGCTGACGTAACGTCAACGCTTCTTTCCGGAATGATTCCGGTAGAAGTCTTCATCGGCGCTTCCGTCGATTCGCCTCTGAGCTGCGGATCTATGGCGTGTGCGCATGTCCTGTGGCTGTAAAGAGGATCTCTTCGTACTGGGCTCCGAAAAGTTTTCGGAGCGGTGGTGATGTGTTATCGGCCGTGGCGAGCATCCTGGAGGCACCGGCCCGACGCCCCGTACGGCAGGTGCAGTCAGATGACGGATACCGTCCATGGGTCATTCCGATGAGGATTCTGCCGCAATCGGTTTTTCGATGGACAAGGCGAAATTTCATGCGGCAGATAACGCTGGGCGATGTCACCATCACACGCGTCGAGGAATTCTACGGAGCTGTC
The DNA here is from genome assembly GCF_040653035.1 of Streptomyces malaysiensis subsp. malaysiensis. Taxonomy (NCBI): domain Bacteria; kingdom Bacillati; phylum Actinomycetota; class Actinomycetes; order Kitasatosporales; family Streptomycetaceae; genus Streptomyces; species Streptomyces malaysiensis. The sequence continues at coordinate 52,378 of NZ_JBEZNG010000027.1, read as the reverse complement.
GACCTGACGTCCCGGACCTTCTTCCCGGACAGCGCGGCGGAGGTCTGGGAGGACAACGCGTCCTGGCTGGCCCCGGACTTCTACGACGCGGGCACCGATATCGTGCGGTCCGCGATTCAGACCTGGGTCCTGCGCAGCGAGGGCAGGACCATCCTCGTCGACACCGGTGTGGGCAACCACAAGCACCGGCCCTACTCACCGGTGTGGAGCTATCTGAACACCGACTTCCTGGGGAATCTCGCCAGGGCGGGGGTGCGGCCCGAGGACGTCGACATCGTGATCAACACACATCTGCACGTCGACCACGTGGGCTGGAACACCCGCCTCGACGGTCGGCAGTGGGTTCCGACATTCCCGAACGCCACCTATCTCATCCCCGAGCGCGACTTCGAGTTCTGGAATCCGGAGAATGGCCACAAGCCATTGCTCGGCAGGGGCAACCAGAACGTCTTCGAGGATTCCGTCGCGCCCATCCAGGAAGCGGGCCGGGCGCGAATGTGGGACGGCAGTTTCGACATCGACGCCAATCTGCGTCTGGAACTCGCCCCCGGACACACCCCGGGATCCTCGGTGCTCGCCCTCGAATCCCGGGGCGATCGCGCGCTCTTCGTGGGGGACCTGCTGCACAGCCCGGTGCAGATCCCGCATCCCGACACCAACAGCTGCTTCTGCGAGGACCCGGCCGAATCCCGCGCCACCCGCCGCCGGGTCCTCGGCCGGGCGGCCGACGAGAACGCCCTGGTCTTCCCGGCCCATCTGGGCGGCCATGGCGCCGCGGAGGTGCGGCGCGACGGCGGCACCTTCGCCATCAAGGAATGGGCGGCCTTCGCCCGTCTGTGACGGGCGGACCGCGGCGATACCGAGGAAGAGGCACCCCACGCATGACGAACACCATCGCCCCCGAAGTGATGACCACCCATGGCGCGGTCCGCGGCCGCCGGGAGGAGCACGCCACCGTCTTCCGCCATGTCCCCTACGCCGCCCCGCCACGGGGCGCCGCCCGATTCGCCCCGCCGGAGCCGCATCCGCCATGGGATGGTGTCCGGGATGCCACGGTCGCGGGCCCCACGGCACCGCAGCCGAGGCGCGACGCGTTCGGCCACCTCGACATGTCCCCGTACTTCGGGCAGGGCTGGGTCCGGGGCGAGGACTACCTCGCGGTGAACGTCTGGACACCCGACACCACACGCGACGACCTGCCCGTGATGGTGTTCGTGCACGGCGGCGGCTTCGTGGCGGGGTCCACCCGGTCGGAGCTCTACGACGGCACCGCCTTCGCCCGAGACGGCGTCGTCCTGGTCACCCTCAACTACCGGCTGGGGGTGCCCGGTTTCCTGCATCTGCCCGACGCGCCCGACAACCGGGGCCTGCTGGATGTGATCGCGGCTCTGCGCTGGGTCGGGGAGAACATCGCGGCGTTCGGCGGCGACCGGTCCCGGGTGACGCTCTTCGGCCAGTCGGCGGGTGCCACGATCGTGGGCGCGGTGGTGGCCGACCCACGGGCCGAGGGTCTCCTCCAGCGGGCGATCATCCAGAGCGGCAGCGGCCTGGGGGCGTTCACCCCCGCCCAGGCCGGCCGGGTCACGCGGGCACTCGCCCAGGTTCTGGGGACCGCCCCGACCGCCGAGGCGCTGGCGCGGGTCCCCGACGAGCGCTTCGTCGAGGCCATGCCCCGACTCGCCGGCATCGATCTCACGGCGGACGGACACGTCGATCCGCTGATCGGTCTGAGCGCGTTCAGCCTCGTCCTGGACCAGCAGCCGGCCGAGGCCGTGGCCACCGGCCGTGGCGCGGGCGTCGATCTGCTGCTCGGCACGACCGCCGAGGAGGGCAATCTCTATCTGGCCCCGGTGGGCCATCTGACGTCCTCGACCGAGGAGGACGTCCTCGCCGCGGCGGCGCGCTCCCACCCCGCCCCGGAGCAGCTGGTGGAGGTCTACCGCCAGAGGTGGCCCGGGGCGTCCGCGGGCCGGCTGCGGTCCGCCATCATGACGGACGCCCTGTTCGGCGCGGGCACGCGGCGGCTCGCGGCCGCCCACGCCCGGCACCCCTCGTCGGGTACGCACGTCTACGAGTTCGCCTGGCGGTCGGAGGCCCTGGACGGCCGGCTCGGCGCCGCGCACGTCGTGGAGCTGCCGTTCGTGTTCGACCGCACCGGGCTGCCGGGGCTGCGCGGCCCCCAGGCGATCCTCGGCCCGGCCGAGCCGCCCGCCGACCTCGCCTCCCGCGTCCACGCCACCTGGATCCGGTTCGCGAGGACGGGCGACCCCGGCTGGCCGCGGTACGACAGCGCGCACCGGACGACCATGCGCATCGCCCGGACCTGGACGCGGGTGGCGGACCCCGCCCCCCGGATACGGCTGGCCTGGGAGTAAGCGCTCCGCCGGAAGTGCCCTGACCCGCCGTCGACCGTCCGCGGTGCCGTCGTGGGCAGTTCGCACCCCATCCGTTCTCCGGAACGGGTGGGGTTGCGCGCGTGCGGTGTTTTTCGCTCCGGCGAGGGCTTGACCGGAGGCGAAGTGGCTCCTACATTCCTCACACCCTCGAGGTAGATCGATTAACCACTCGTTAACCGCCTGGTTGGAGACCCCGCAGTGCACTCACCGCTGACTCGGCGCGGCTTCCTCGCCGCCGGTTCCGGCCTCGCCGCCGCGACCGTCCTGCCCGGCCTGTCCGGCTGCTCCGCCCTGACCGGAGCGGACTCCGATCCCGATACGCTCGTGGTCCACAGCCAGCTGGGCACCACCGCCCCGGGATCGCCCACCTACCTCGCGGCCCTCGACCGGTTCCGCAAGGAGAATCCGGGACTCAAGGTCAAGAACCTCATCAACGGCGACGACCTCGCGCAGGTCTACGAGACCTCGCGGCTGGCCCGCAAGGAGCCGGACGTCGTCATGGTCAACCTCTACGACAAGACGCTGGCGTGGACGGACGTCGGCGCCACGGTCGACGTCAAGGGCTATCTGGACGACTGGGGGCTGCGGACACGTGTGCTCCCGCAGGCGCTGGCCGAGTGGACCGACGACAAGGGCCGGGTGCGGGCCTTCCCCTACTTCGCCACCAACTGGCCGATCGCCTTCAACCGGGCCCTGCTGGACCGGGCGGGCGTCGACGCGATACCCGCCACGGGCGATGAGCTGATCGCCGCGGCCCGTAAGCTGCGCGCCAAGGGGATCGCGCCCGTGACCGTCGGTGGCAACGACTGGACCGGGCAGAAGCTGCTCGCCCAGATCATCCAGACGTTTCTCACCGAGGACGAGGCCAAACACGCCTACACCACGGGGGACTTCGGCAGCAGGGGCGCCCGGGAGGGCATCGAGTACTTCGTGACGCTGCGCGACGCGGGCGTCTTCGCCGACAAGGCGCAGGGCCTCATCGCGGACACGATGTTCACGCAGTTCAACACGGGGGCGGCGGCGATCGAGTCGGCCATGTCGTCGGCGCTCGCCAAGGTGCCGCCCACAGTGGCCCGGCACACCGAGGTGGGCGGCTGGCCGCTGGCCGAAGGCGCCGTGCACGACAAGCCCACCATCCTGCGCACCTACACCCTGATCGGGTTCTGGATCAGCCCCAACGGCACCAAGAAGATCGAGGCCGTCGAGAAGTTCCTGCGCTTCATGTACCGGCCCGACACCGTCGCCCGGTTCATCAAGGAGAGCGGCCGCGACATGGCGCTGCGCTCCGACGTCGTCAGCACGGATTTCCCGCTCGTGGCCGCCGCGCAGCAACTGGGCTCGAAGGTCGGCCAGGCGCTGCTGCCCGATGTGTACGTCCCGCCCGCCGCGGCCCAGCCGCTGATCACCGCGACCAGCACCTCCTTCACCCGCGGCACCGGCGCCGCGAAGGTCCGCGCCGTGCTCGAAGCCGCGTACCGCTCCGCGTGAACCGCCCGCCCGTTCGCTCATTTCCCGAGCCCGACTCCACGGGAGCCACCTCATGACGACGTTGACGTCGACCCCGGGCGGGGCCGCGATCCGCCAGCCCGCTCCGCCCTCCGCCACAGGCCGTTCCCGGATACCCCGGCAGGGCGGCACGATCCTCGCCGTCCCGGCGCTGGTCTGGTACGCGATCTTCATGATCGGCCCGGTGATCGCCATCTTCGTGATCGCCGCCCTGCACTGGCCCGGCATGCTCCAGCCGGTGTCCTTCGCCGGTCTGGGCAACCTCCGCACGGTCCTGGACGACCCCATCTTCTGGGACGCGGTGCGCAACACCGCCGTCCAGCTGGCGGTGGCGCTGCCGATCATGATCGTATGCGCCTACATGCTGGGCTACTACGTGGCGCAGAAGCCGCCGGGACACCGGATCATCCGCTATCTGCTGTTCATCCCCGGCCTGATCTCCACCCCCGCCAAGGCGATGGTGTTCTACGCGGCGCTGTCGCCGGACGGACTGGCCAACGGCGCGCTCCAGTCGGTGGGGCTCGGCTCGCTCACCGACGCCTGGCTCGCCTCGCCGTCGACCGCTCTGGCCTGCCTCATCGCCCTGGACGTATGGAGCGGCATCGGCTTCACCGCCGTCCTGTTCGCCGCCCGCCTCGACAGCGTGCCCGACGACCTCGGCGAGGCGGCGCAGCTGGACGGGGCCGGGCACTGGCGGACCATGTGGCGCATCCACTTCCCCGTGATCCGCGACTACGTCGGCGTCGTCACCATGCTCCAATTCCTGTGGACGCTCTTCGGCTCGGCGCAGCATGTGCTGCTGCTCACCCAGGGCGGTCCCGGCAGCTCCTCGACGACGCTGTCCTTCCTCGTCTACCAGAAGGCGTTCATCGCGGCCGACCTGGGCTACAGCCAGACCGTCGGCGTCATCCTCTTCCTGGCCGGGCTCGTCGGGCTGCTCACCATCCGCCGCGCGTTCCGCCAGAACTACTGATCGAAGGCGGCTCACCATGAAACTCGGCAAACGCTGGCTGCCCGCACACCTGCTGGTGTGGACCTACGCGGTGCTGCTGATCGTGCCGCTCTACTACTTCCTCGCCTCCGCGTTCAAGAGCAACGAGGAGATCTTCGCCCACCCCTTCGCGCTGCCGTCGTCGTTCGGCTTCGGCAACTTCCGCACCGCCTACGACAGCGCCGACCTGGGGACGGCCGTCGCCAACTCGGCGCTGGTGACGGTCCTCGCCCTGGTGCTGACCCTGCTGCTGGCGCTGCCCGCGGCGTTCGCGCTCGCCCGCTCGACGGGACGGCTCGCCTCGGCGATGGAGAAGATCTTCTCGCTCGGCTTCCTGATCCCGACGTTCGCGGCGCTCTTCCCCACGTTTCTGCTCGCCGCCGCCACCGGGCTGTTCCACACCCGGCTGTTCATGGTCTTCCTCCTGCCCGCCACCGCGATGCCGCTGTCGGTGGTGATCCTGGTGCAGTTCATGCGGACCATCCCCAGGGAGATGGAGGAGGCCGCCCGGATGGACGGGGCGTCCACCTACGCGGTGCTGCGGCACATCTACATACCGATGTGCCTGCCCGGTATCGCGACCGTGCTCCTCCTGAACTTCCTCACCTTCTGGAACGAGTACCTCTACTCGCTGGTCATCATCGGCCCCGACCCCGAACAGCGCACCGTACAGGTGGCCCTGCCCACCCTGAAGGCGATCACCGGCACCGACTACGGTGTCCTGACCGCCGGCACCGTACTGACCCTCATCCCGGTGTGGATCGTCTACACGGTGCTCCAGAAGCGCATGCAGGAGGCACTCGTCAACGGAGCGGTGAAGGCGTGAGCGTGCCCACGGCGAAGCCGGGCCGGCGGCCCACCATCAAGCAGGTGGCGGCCGCCGCCGGAGTGTCGACCGCGGCCGTGTCCCAGGCGTTCAACGACAAGGGCCGGCTGTCGGAGCGGACCAGACGGCGCATCCTGGACACCGCGACGGACCTGGGCTGGTCGCCGAGCGCGTCCGCCGCCGCCCTGCGCTCCGCCCGTACCCGCACCCTCGCCCTCGTCGTCAGGCGCCCCACCGATGTACTCGGCGCGGACCCGCACTTCAGCGAGCTGATCACCGGTATCGAGGGCGAACTGGCGCCCCGTGGCTACGGTCTGCTGCTGCACCTGGTCGCCGGCGCACACGAGGAGAACGCCCTCTACAAGCGGCTCGCGGCCGAAGGCCGGGTCGACGGAGCCGTGCTGACCGACGCCCGCGCCGACGATCCGCGCCCCGCCCTGCTGGCCCGCCTCGGACTGCCCGCGGTGCTGCTCGGTCCCCCCGACCGCGCCGCCTCCGTGCCGCGCATCGGCCTCCGCCACCAGGGCGCCGCCGTCGAGGAGGTCGTGCACCATCTGATCGGGCTCGGACACCGGCGCATCGCCTATGTGGCGGGCCCCGCCGACCTCCAGCACACCCGGCTGCGCGGCGGTGTCTTCGAGACGGCCCTCCGGCAGGCGGGCCTGCGACCCTACGCGGTGCTGCACACCGACTTCACCGAAGTGTCCGCCGTCGCCGCCACCGAGGCCCTGCTGGACGCCGACGACCGCGCCACGGCCATCGTCTACGCCAACGACTCCATGGCCATGTGCGGCATCGGCGCCGCCCGGCGCGGTGGGCTGCGCGTCCCCGAGGACCTGTCCGTCGTCGGCTACGACAACCTGCCGCTCGGCCGCTGGCTGTACCCCCGGCTGACCACCGTCGACCAGCAGGTGCAGCGGGTCGGCGCGGCCGCCGCCCGGCTGCTCCTCGCACGCTGCGGCGAGGACGTCGAGGAGACGGTGCTCGACGACCGGCCGCGGCTGGTCGTCCGCGAGTCCACCGGACCCGCCCCCGGCTGACCCCCGACCGCATGAACCCCGGACCCGTTCCGGGCACCCCCCACCCCGTACCACCGACATCCGAGAAGGACCATGCGACGCCACAGCGCCCAGCTCACCCACCACCCCGCCGTCCTGCCCTGGCTCGGCGCCAACTTCTGGTCCCGCACCGGCGGGCCCCTGATGTGGCGCGACTACGACCCGACGACGGTCCGCGCGGAACTGCGGGTGCTGCGCGAGCACGGCCTCACGATGACCCGGTCGTTCTTCTACTGGCCCGACTTCCACCCGCAGCCCCACACCATCGACGAGACGCTGTGCGAACACTTCCGCGACTTCCTCGACGCCCACCGCGAGACGGGCATGGGGACCGTGCCCACCTTCATCGTCGGACATATGTCGGGGGAGAACTGGGACCCCGTCTGGCGCGGCGGCCGCGACCTCTACGAGGACGTGTGGATGGTCGGCCGCCAGGCGTGGTTCGTGTCCCAGATGACCCGCCGCTTCAAGGACCACCCGGCGGTCACGGGCTGGCTCATCACCAATGAGATGCCCGGCTACGGCCGGATCTACCAGGTGGATCCGCCCAGCTCCGATGTGGTGACGGCCTGGGCGCAGGCCATGTGCAACGCGGTACGGGCGGCCGGCGGCACCCAGCCCGTCTCCCTCGGCGACGGCGCGTGGGGCATCGAGGTCACCGGCCGCGACAACGGTTTCTCGCTGCGCGAGACCGCCGAGTACGTGGACTTCGTGGGCCCGCATGTGTACCGCTCGGACACCGACCGGCCCCGTCAGCATCTGCGCGCCGCCTTCGAGTGCGAACTGGCGTCGGTCACCGAACAGCCCGTCGTCCTGGAGGAGTTCGGCCTCTCCACGGACACCGTGTCCGACCGCAACGCGGCGGTCCACTACCGGCAGACCCTGCACAACTCCCTGCTCGGCGGGGCCACCGGCTGGATCGCCTGGAACAACACCGACTACGACGATCTGTGGGACCGCCCGCCGTACGACCACCACCCCTTCGAGATGCACTTCGGCATCACCGACAGCACCGGCGCCCCCAAGGCCCCGCTGCTCGAACTCGCCGCGTTCGCCGAGGTGTTGAAGGCCGTGGACTTCGCACACTGCCGACGCGCTGACGCGGACGCGGCCCTGGTGGTGCCCGCCTTCCTGGAGCGCGGCTACCCCTACAGCAGGCCCGCCGACCGGCCGCTGATCTTCACCTCGCTGCACCAGAGCTATGTCGCCACCCGCGCCGCCGACCTGCCGGTGGGCTTCACCCGGGAGGCCGACGGACTGCCCGGCGAGGCGGCCCTCTATCTGCTCCCGGCCACCCGCCAGCTCACCACGCGCACCCGGCGTGAGCTGCAACGCCGCGCACACGAGGGCGCCACCGTCTACCTCTCGTTCTGCTCCGGTGAGCACCCCGCGACCCGCGGCCCGTGGTTCGACGACCTGGACGGGCTGTTCGGCGTCGAACTCCAGCTCTCCTACGGTGTCGCCGAGCCCATCGAGGACGACGTCCTGGAGATGACGTTCACCGAGGACTTCGGCGGGCTGACGGCCGGGACCTCGCTGCGCTTCCCCGTCGCGGGCAACGAGGACAGCCGGGCCTATCTGCCGGTCGTGCCGCGTGACGCCCGGGTGGTGGCCGTCGACGCCCACGGGCGGCCCGCCCTGCTGGTGCGCGACACCGGGCAGGGCCGCACCGTCCTGGCCACCTACCCCCTGGAGCACATGGCCGCCCGCACCGCGCGCGCCAACCCCGAGGAGACCCACCGGCTGTACGCGGCGCTCGCCGACGTGGCCGGGGTCCACCGTCCGGTGACGGTCGACAGCCCGCACATCGGCGCGGACCTCCTCGTCCACCAGGACGGGCGGCGCTTCGTATGGCTGGTCAGCCAGAGCCCCGACGAACTCCGTGTCCGCCCGGCCGCCGACGGCACCCTGCACGACCTCGCCACCGGCAAACCGGTCACCGATGTGTCGCTCGACCCGTACGGCGTGTGTGTCCTGGAGCTGAGGTGACCGGCCCCCGTTACCGCGACCCCACCGCGCCGGTGGCGGAGCGGGTCCGCGATCTGCTGGGGCGCATGACGCTCACCGAGAAGGTCGGCCAGGTCAACCAGCGCATGTACGGCTGGCACGCCTATGAGCGCGACGGCGGCGGCCACCGGCTCACCGACGCCTTCCGCTCCGAGGTCGCCGCGTACGGCGGGATGGGGGCCCTGTACGGGCTCCAGCGGGCCGACCCGTGGTCCGGTGTCGGCTTCGCCGACGGCATCACGGCGGCGGACGGTGCGCGGGTCGCCGACGCGGTGCAGCGGCATGTCATCGAGAACTCCCGGCTGGGCATCCCGGTGCTGCTCGTGGAGGAGGTTCCACACGGCCACCAGGCCCTGGACGGAACCGTGTTGCCGGTCAACCTCGCCGTCGGCGCCACCTGGGACCCGGAGCTCTACGAGGCCGCGGCGGCCGCGGTCGGCGCGGAGGTACGGGCGCGGGGCGGCCATGTGGCGCTCGTCTCCGCGCTCGACCTGGTGCGCGATCCGCGCTGGGGCCGCGCCGAGGAGTGCTTCGGCGAGGACCCGTACCTGGCGGCCCGGCTCACCGAGGCGCTGGTGCGGGGCGCGCGCACGGCCGATGTGGCCGTCGTGCTCAAGCACTTCGCCGGACAGGGGGCCACCGTCGGCGGGCGCAACAGCGCGGCCACCGAACTGGGCGCCCGCGAACTGCACGAGATCCATCTGGCCGCGGCACGGGCCGGGGTGCGGGCCGGTGCCGCAGGAGTGATGGCGGCGTACAACGAATTCGACGGTCTGCCGTGTGTGGCCAGCGAGCCGCTGCTGACCGAACTCCTCAGGGGGCGGCTGGAGTTCGACGGCATCGTGATGGCGGACGGCGGCGCCGTCGACCGGCTGGTCCGGCTCACCGGCGACCCGGTGGCCGCGGGCGCCCTGGCCCTGAACGCCGGATGCGACCTCGGCCTCTGGGACGACTGCTTTCCCCGGCTGGGCGAGGCGGTGGAGCGGGGGCTGGTCGCGGAGCGGACCCTGGACACCGCCGTGGCCAGGGTGCTGGCGCTGAAGTTCCGCCTGGGGCTCTTCGAACGGCCCTACGCGCCTGCCGTGGACCGGCCCTCCGACCCGCGCGAGCTGAGCGAACGCATCGCCCGCGCGTCCATCACACTGCTCGCCCACGACGGGGATGTCCTCCCGCTGCCACCGTCGATCCGCCGGATCGCCGTACTCGGCCCGAACGCCGACTCCATCGCCCAGCAGATCGGCGACTACACCGCTCCGCAGCGCCCCGGCTCCCACCACACCACGGTCCTGGACGGCATCCGCTCGGCCGCCCCGCCGGGCACCGAGGTCACCCACGCGCCGGGGTGCGATCTGGTCGGCGGCGACCTCTCCGGTGTCCCCGGGGCCGTCGAGCTGGCGGCAGCGGCGGACATCGCGGTACTCGTCCTGGGCGGGTCCAGCGCACGGTCGGGCGACACCACCTTCGACACCAATGGCGCGGCCATCGTGACGTCGGCCGAACCCACCGGTATGACCTGTGGCGAGGGTGTCGACCTGGCCGATCCACGCCTGCCCGATGGGCAGTTGGCGCTTCTGGACGCGGTGGCGGCCACCGGTGTGCCGGTCGTCGTGGTCCTGGTCCAGGGCCGGCCGCACGCCCTGCCCGACCTCTCCGGCACGGCCGCGGCGGTACTGAGCGCGTGGTACCCGGGGCCGTGGGGCGGACGGGCCGTCGCCGATGTGCTGTTCGGCGCGGCCGGGCCAGAGGGGCGGCTGCCGGTGTCGATCCCCCGGTCGGCCGCCCAGCTTCCGGTGTTCTACAACGCCAAGGACCACGGCTACCGGGGCTATGTGGACCAGCCCGCCACCGCCCGGTACCCCTTCGGCCACGGGCTGTCGTACACCACGGTCGGCTACGCGCCACCACGGCTCTCCCGCACCCGGGTGACCCCGGACGACCCCGCCCTGACCTGCCGGGTCACCGTGCGCAACACCGGGGAGCGGCCGGTGCGCGAGACGGTCCAGCTCTACGTACGGCGGCTCTCGGGCGGCTCCTCGTGGCCCCGTGTCCGCGAGCTCCGCGGCTTTGTCCGCCTCGCCCTGCGACCGGGGGAGGAGGCCGACGCCGTGTTCGAGATCGACGCCGAAACCCTCGCCTCGGTCACCCGTGACCTCGGCCTCGCCGTCGAACCCGGGGAGCTCCTGCTGGAGACCGGACCCTCGTCCGCCGAAACGCGGGGTGCGCGGCTGGTGGTCGAGCGGCCCGGCTGACCGTCCGCCGTCTGGACGGTGATGTGAGCGGCGGTCACTATGGTGCCCGGGCGCGCCGGGTCCGGCGGAGCCGCGTTCGGGCACCATCGCTCACCCAGGGGAAGGCCGCATGCCGACCAGGAGATCACTCAGGTATCTGACCGGACTCGTGTCGGTCCTCGCGCTGCTGGCCGCGGCGCCGGGGCCGGTCGCCACCGCCTCGCAACAGCCCTCCGCGCGGACGGCCTCCGCCACGTCCCCGGCCGCCTCCGCCACCACCCCGGCGGCCGATACGTGGCAGCCGCCGCTGTCGACCCGTGGCCGGTACATCGTCGACGCCAAGGGCGACCGCTTCCGGCTGAAGTCGGCCAACTGGGATGGTGCACAGGGGTCGTGGACCGGAAGCGGCAGCGTGGACGATCCCGCCAACCACCACGGCGGGCAGAACTCCTTCGGCATACCCCTCGGGCTGGACCGAGTCCCGCTGCCGACGCTGCTCGCCGACTTCCACCGGCTCGGCGTCAACAGCATCCGGCTGCCGTTCTCCAACGAGATGATCCACGCCACGGCGCCCGTCCCGGACGGCGCCGTGGCCGCCAACGCCCAACTGCGCGGAAAGACACCGCTGGAGATCTTCGACGCGGTGGTGTCCGCGCTCGGCCGGGACGGCTTCGCCGTCATCCTGAACAACCACACCAACACCACCCGGTGGTGCTGTGGCATCGACGGCAACGAGCGGTGGAACAGCGGCCAGTCCACGCAAGCGTGGATCGACGACTGGGTCTTCATGGCCCGCCGCTACGCCGACGATCCAGGTGTGGTGGGCGCCGACCTCTACAACGAGGTGCGCCGCGACATCCTGGACGATCCCAACTGGGGTCTCGGCGATCAGCACGACTGGTACGCCGCCGCGCAGAGCGCCGCCGACCGTATCCTCACCGAGGGCGACCCCGACCTCCTCATCGTCATCGAGGGCATCAACTGGACCGGGCTGCCGGTCGACGGACTGCCCCATGAGCGCCCCACCCTGGCGCCCGCGCGCACCCTCTCGCACACGCTGGTGAACTCCCACAAGCTGGTCTACTCCGCCCACTTCTACGGATACACCGGACCGCGCCACAGCGGCGCCACCGGCGTGGGCGAAACACACGACCCCCGGTACCAGGATTTCAGCCGCGAGGAGCTCCACCGGGTCCTCACCGAGCAGGCGTTCTTCGTCGCCGAGGACAGCGGGCGGCACTACACCGCACCCGTGTGGATCAGCGAGTTCGGCATCGGATCGGGTGAGACGGGCACCACCCCGCGCGCCTGGTTCACCAATATCACCGACTACTTCGCCGACCACGACGCCGACTTCGCCTACTGGCCACTCGTGGGCTGGGAAGGCCACGACGGCTGGTCGCTGCTGCGCTACGACTCCGCGGGCCGCCGCTCCGGAATCCTGGACCAGGCCGACTGGCGCGGCACCGCCTGGAACCGGCTGATGACCGGGCCCGAGCGCACCGGGCCCGTCGACCCCGTACCCGTCTGGCGCATGCTCGTCACCGACCACGGCGACCATGTGCAATCGCTGATCGAGCGGGGCCGGGGCGACTGGGATCCGGGCGCCTACAAGGCCGTGTGCCCCGACGGGCTGCGGCTGATCGGCCTCAGCCACACCGCGGGGCGCGGACTGTGCACCGACGTCGGCGCCGACGATCCACGCGCCCCCGGCACCGCCCATACGGTCGTCACGGACGAACGGTATGTGCCCGCCGGTGGCGACTGGGCCTCCGGGTACACCAAGTTCCAGTGCCCCTCGGACCAGTTCCTCATCGGCTACAGCCGCCGCGGCGACCGGGTGTCCGCCGCGCTGTGCGCCCCGGCCCGCACCCCGCTGGGCACCACGGGACGCACCGTGTGGTTCGACCGGTCCGACAACCGGCCCGCCGACGCGGCCGGTGGCGACTTCGCCAACGGCGCCTACAAGGGCCAGTGCGCGGACGGTGAGTACGCCGCCGGTATCGCCTTCACCACACGGGTGGGCAGCTCCGGGAGGCCGGACGCGCTGCTGTGCCGCGGCCTGACCTGAGCCCCACGCTGTCGCTGACCTCAGCCCGCGCGGTCGCGCCGCGACCCTTGCCTGAATCTGACGGGCCGTCATATCTTGAGACGGTGCGCGCAGCCGTTGTCGCACGACATCCGCCGAACCGATCAGAAGTCACGGGGTGGAGCCGGTGGAGCCGCACACCACACCCGGGGCCGCGCCGAAAGTCCGTGCCCGCGCGGTGACCCGCACCTTCGGGCACGGAACCCGGCAGGTGCACGCCCTCGGACCACTCGACCTGGACATCCGGCACGGGGAGTTCTGCTGCATCGTCGGCCCGTCCGGATGCGGCAAGTCCACGTTCCTGCGCATCGTCGCCGGACTCGTCCGCCCCAGCGGCGGTGAGGTCGAGATTCGCGCGGGGCGCCGGCATCCGGCCGCGATGATCCCGCAGGACTACGGCATCTACGACTGGAAGACCGTACTGGCCAACGTCCGCTTCGGACTCGATGTGCAGCGCGTGCCGCGCAAGGCCGCCGACGCGCGGGCCGGGGACTGGCTGGAGCGGCTCGGTCTCGCCGACTTCGCCCACGCCTACCCGGCCACCTTGTCGGGCGGAATGCGCCAGCGGGTGGCGATCGCCCGCGCGCTCGCGGTGGAGCCCGAGGTGCTGCTCCTGGACGAACCGTTCGCCGCGCTCGACGCCCAGCTGCGCACCATCCTCCAGGACGAGCTGCTCGCGGTGTGCCAGGCGACCCGTACCACCGCGCTGTTCGTCACCCACAGCCTGGAGGAGGCGATCGTGCTCGGGGACCGGGTGGTGGTGATGTCGGCCAGGCCCGGCAGGGTGATCGCCGAACGGCGCCCGCCGTTCGAGCGCCCGCGCACCGGGGCGATGCGCCGCGCCCCGCGGTTCGCCGCGCTGCACGCCGAGCTGTGGGAGCTGTTGCGCGACGAGGTCCAGCGGGCCGGGGCCGGTGCCGCCACCCCGGCGCACACGGTGGGGAAGCCCTCATGAGGAGCGAGAGCACGGCCGCCTCGGCCCGTACCGCACGGCCCGGTGGAGCAGCCGCGGGCCCCGCCGAGACCGTGCTGGTGCGGCGCCCGGGACCGGGGGAGCGCGACCCCGTCCGCGCCCACCGGCGCCGCCGCGGCGTCGAGCTCTCCCTCGCCCTCGCCGTACCCGCCGCGCTGATCCTGCTGTGGCAACTCGCCGCGCATCGGCACTGGATCGACCCGCGCATCTACCCCGCGCCGTCCACGATCGCGGCGGACGGCTGGCAGCGCGCCGCCGACGGCAAGCTGTGGCCGGACGTCTGGGCCACCCTCAAGCGGGTGCTCGCCGGATACGCGCTCGGCACGGCCGCGGGCTATCTCTTCGGGCTGCTGATGGGCGCGCTGCGGATGGTCCGCGCGGCCCTGGAACCGCTGCTCGACGCCCTGTACGTCGTGCCCAAGCTGGCGCTGCTCCCCGTCTTCCTCAATATGTTCGGCCTCGGCGAGGGCCCCCAGATCGCGCTCGTGGCGACCACCGTCTTCTTCTTCGTATGGATCTCCACGATGGCCGCGGTGATGGGCGTCGCCGAGGGCTACCGGGAGGCCGGACGGGTCTTCGGCGCCGGTCCCTGGCAGATGTTCCGCCATGTCCTGCTGCCCGCCTCGCTGCCCCAGGTCCTGGTCGGCATGCGGGTCGCGGCCGGAGTGGCGGTACTGGTCATCGTCGCCTCCGAGCAGATCGCCGCGAACGACGGCCTCGGCCACCTGATCTTCGACTCGCGGGCGCTGTTCCAGAACGACGTGATGTTCGTCGGCATCGTCTGCGTGGCCGTGCTCGGCGTGGTCCTCTCCGAACTCGTACGGCTCATCGGCCGCAGGCTCACCCCCTGGGCGCCACGCGACCGCGGCCGTCCCCGGTCCTGACCCCAGCCCGGCTCCGAATCCCCAGCCCCCGGAAGGCGGCACCCATGGCCCGGACACCCTCCCTCGCCCGCGCCCTGATCACGGGCGTGACCCTGCTGGGCGTCCTCGGCTCCCTCGCCGCCTGCGACGCGCAGACCTCGGACTCGGCGCGCTCCGGCACACCCGGCAAGCCCCGCCCGATCACCCCCGTCGCGGGCTGCGCCAAGGGCTGGACCGACCCCTCCGACACCTCCGCCACCCGCAAGCCGGCCCGCTGCGCGCCCGGTGCGCCCGCGCCGAAGCCGCTGAAGAAGAAGACGAAGATCGTCGTTTCGGCCAGCACGCTCACCGCCGAATATCTGGCGCCGCTGCGGATCGGCATGGCCAAGGGCGAGTTCAGCAAGGAGAAGCTCGATGTCGAGGTGAAGCTGCTGCCCACCCCGGACGCGCTTCCGCTGCTGGCCAAGGGCGATATCGACGTCCAGTACGCGGCGCCGGAGGCCGCCGTGCTCAACGGTGTCCGGCAGGGGTTCGACATTCGCTGGGTGGCCGGCAACTTCACCCCCGCGCCCGGTTCCAAGAGCGGATTCTGGGCCAGGCTGCGGCCGGGGGAGACGGCGGACGAGGTCAGCCTCAAGGACCGCTCCGTCGGCACGCTCATCGGCAAGGGCTCGGTGATCATGTACCCGATGGAGAAGGTGCTCTCCGCACACCGGGCCGACGTGGACAGCGTCCGCTTCCAGCAGCTCGGCCCGGCCGAGGTCCTCACCTCGCTGAAGAACGGCGGAGTGGACGCGGCATGGCTGCTCGACCCGGTGTGGCGCCAGGTGGACGGCGACGCGGGCTACGCCTTCCTCGGCGGTCAGCCGCGCGGCGAACCGCTCGGCGGGCTGCTGTTCGGACCCGATCTGCTGACCGGGGACCCGGACGCGGGAGTGGCGTTCCTGCGCGCCTATATCCGCACCGTCAACACCTACTTCGCCGGGGACTACAAGAAGGACAAGGCGTTCCTACGCGAGCTCGGCGAAGCGCTCAAGACCGAGCCGGACACGCTGGCCGCCGTGCCGTCGCTG
Source organism: Streptomyces malaysiensis subsp. malaysiensis (assembly GCF_040653035.1). Taxonomy (NCBI): domain Bacteria; kingdom Bacillati; phylum Actinomycetota; class Actinomycetes; order Kitasatosporales; family Streptomycetaceae; genus Streptomyces; species Streptomyces malaysiensis. Next base: position 36,368 of record NZ_JBEZNG010000027.1, on the reverse strand, counting down.
CGTATGGACTGGGAGATCCGCGCGGGCACGGTGGACCGCCTGGGGAAGGCGTACGAAGCCGCCGGGGTGATCGAGGGCGACCCACCGGCCGAGAACCAGGTCGTGGACCGCTCCTTCTACACGGAGGCGGTCGGCCACCAGCCTTAGCCGCGCTACGCGGCTCGGCCGCGTGGCGGGGAGGGGAAAGAACCGATACGCGCTCCGCAGGACACCCCCTAAGCGGCCTCGATGAAGTCCGGTGCGGTTCGGGTGCGCCCCGAAGGGGCGCGGGGAACTGCGCGACCAGCCACGACACAGCCGCGGATGAACGACCGCACCGCGCGGCACTTCCCGCGGAGCGCTTAGCGCGCCACATGTCCTGGATCACGGCGCTGTTCAGCCCGCCGAACGGCCGCTAGTCTGGCCTGCGCCGTAGCGGGCCGCTTCTCCCCTCCGTGCCGCGCGTCCGTTTCCGTGTGGCTTCCCCACACGGACCTCATGGCCCGGCCGGAACGGCCCAGCTGTCGACTTGAGGACATCGAACATGCAATTCCCTCCATCCGAGCCGTCCGAATTGGCGTCCCTGGCCGTCGAGCCGCTGGTGACACGGGACTTCGAGACCCGGCCCGCCACGGTCTACGCACGGCTGCGGGCCCGGTACGGACCGGTGGCGCCGGTCGATCTGCACGGGGTCCCGGTCTGGCTGGTGCTCGGCTTCGGCGAGGTGCGGGAGGTGCTGCGCGACGAGAGCGTATGGAAGAAGGACGTCCAGCACTGGCGGTGGCTGCGCGAGGGCCGGGTGCCCGCCGACTGGCCGCATCTGCCCGGCTATCAGGTCAGCCATCTGCTGCTCCAGGACGACCAGCGGCACAAGGCGACCCGCGACGCCGTCGAGGAGGCGCTCGCCCCCTTCCAGGACGCCGACGCGCCCCAGTCCTGGGAGCTGGCGAACGCCGTCTCCCGCCACGCCGACGAACTGATCGCCTTCTTCGCGGACGGCGGCGACAGCGGATGGGCGGATCTGGGCGCGCAGTTCGCGCGGGCGCTGCCGCTGATGGCCGTCAACCGGCTGTTCGGCTTCCCGGTCGAGCAGGGCGACGACGTCTTCATGGACTCCTGGCGGATGGTGGACGGCGGCCCCGATGCCGCCGCGGCCGTGGGCCGGCTGGTGGCCGCGACGACCGAACTGGCCGCGTACAAGCGGCAGAACCCCGGCGACGACCTGACCACCCGGCTGCTCGCGGTCGAGCCCCCGCTGACGGTGGAGCAGATCGGCCTGGAGCTGTACGCGATCATCGTCATCATGTCGGAGCTGGTCAGCCACGCCATCACCAACAGCGTGCTGGAGGTGCTGGCCGGGGAGGCCGGGACGCGGGACGGTCTGATGGCGGGGCCCGTCGAGGAGCTGGTCAACCGCGTGCACATCGCCTCGCCACCATGGGTCAACCTCACCTTCCGCTTCCCCGCCGCCGACTCCGACCTGGGGGACTTCCGGCTGGCCGCGGGCGATGCGGTCGTGCCCTCGATCGCCGCCGCGCACGGCGACCCGATGTTCGCGACCCCCGGCAGCCAGGAGGCGTCGGTGAGTTCGCGCGCCCATCTGGCCTGGGGCGCGGGGCCGCATCAGTGCCCGGGCCGGGGGCTCGCCGACATGATCGTCACCACCGCGGTGGGCAGGCTGTTCGAACGGTGCGACCTCGAACTCGGCCTGCCCGTGGACCAGTTGCCCTGGCGCTCGTCCACACATGTACGCGGCCTGAAGTCCTTCCCGGTCCGGTACCGCATGCGGACGCGCCAGGTCCCGGTGGCGGCTCCGGCCGAGGCGGCGGCGCCCGGCCCGGCGCCCGAGCCCGTGGCACCCGCCCCCGCCGAACCGGTACGGCTCCGCTCCGCGCTCTGGCGCTTCCTGGCGAGCCTGCGCCGGAGCTGAGCCGGCCACCGGCCACGGTCGGGCCACCCGGGCGGGGGTGTTGCTAACCCCCCTCCGGGTTCCGGGGGCTGTCCCCCGTACCCTCAGGGTGCTGACGCCATGGTGCCGCATGGTCTTCGGTCCGTACGTTTAAGCAGCTCAGAGTGTTACTGACCAATCCAGGACCGGAGTCCTCCATGCCTCAGGCCATCGCGCCGTCCGTCGCCGCCGCGCCGTCCGTGTCCACCGCTCCCGGTGGCGGCCGCGCGGCACCGGGGAGCGAGTTCGCCCCCCTGCTGCGGAAGGTCAAGGAACGGGGGCTGCTGGAGCGCCGCAAGGGCTGGTACACGCGGATGATCGCCGGGAACCTCCTCGCCCTGGCCTTGGTGGTGACCGGACTCGTCCTCGCCGGGGACACCTGGTGGACGCTGCCGCTCGCCCTGCCGCTCGCGATCCTGTCCGCCCGCACCGCCTACATCGGCCACGACGCCGGACACGCCCAGATCGCCGTCGGCCGCCGGGCGAACCGCACCATCGGACTCCTCCATGGCAATCTGCTGCTGGGCATGAGCTACGCGTGGTGGAACGACAAGCACAACCGGCACCACGCCAACCCCAACCACATCGAGAAGGACCCGGACGTCGGCGTCGGCGCACTCGTGTGGACCGCCGAACAGGCCGCGGTGCGCCAGGGGTTCGCCCGCTGGGTCACCCGCCACCAGGCCCTGCTGTTCTTCCCGATGCTGCTGCTCGAAGGCATCGCCCTGAAGGTGAACAGCGTCCGGGACCTGTGGCGGCAGTCGCCGCGCGAGCGGGCCGTCGAAGGCGTGCTGCTGGCGGTGCACATCGCCGGATACGCGACCCTGCTGCTCACCTGTCTTCCGGTGGGCAAGGCCATCGCGTTCGCCCTGCTCCACCAGGCGCTCTTCGGACTCCACCTGGGCATGGCCTTCGCGCCCAACCACAAGGGCATGGAGATGCCCGACCCGGCCGGTGAGCGCTGGGGCCATCTGCGCCGACAGGTCCTGACCTCGCGGAACGTCCGCGGCGGGCCGGTCACGGACTGGCTGCTCGGCGGGCTGAACTACCAGATCGAGCACCACCTCTTCCCCAACCTGCCCCGGCCCCACCTCAGGCTGGTCCAGCCGCTGGTCCGGGAGCACTGCCGCGGCCTCGGGATCCCGTACGCCGAGACCGGACTGCTCGACTCCTACCGGCAGGGGCTGGGCCATATGCACACGGTCGGTGCCGCGGCCCGTCCCGACGCCACCCGGTGAGCGGCGGGCAAGGGTGAACGTCCCATCGGAAAGTCTGCCCAAACGCCATAGGGTCTCGCGCTAGTGTGCGGCGCGTGAGCTTACATGTCGTCATAGGATTCGGGCCCGCCGGAGCCGCCACCGCCAGGCTGCTGGCCGAAAAGGGCCATTCGGTACGGGTCATCACCACATCGAGCCGAAGCCCGGAACCGGGCATCGAACATGTCGCGCTGGACGCGACGGACAGCAAGCGACTGACCGAGGCCGCGCAGGGCGCGGCCGCCATCCACAGCTGTGCCGCACCGCCCTACCACCGCTGGGCGGCTCATTGGCCACCGCTGGCCGCATCGCTCTGCGCGACCGCCGAGGCCACCGGGGCCGTCCTGGTCATGCTGGGCAATCTCTACGCCTACGGCCCGGTGGACGGTCCCATGACCGAGGAGCTGCCGCTCGCGGCGACCGGCACCAAGGGGCGGGTGCGCGCCGCCGTATGGGAGCAGGCGCGGCAACTCCATGAGCAGGGCCGTATCAAGGCCGTCGAGGTGCGGGCTTCGGACTTCTTCGGGCCCGGGGTGACCGACGGCGGGCATCTGGCCGCACGGGCCATGCCCCGAGTGCTGCGCGGCAAGCCGGTCTCCTCGCTCGGGGACCCGGACACCCCGCACAGCTGGAGCTATATCCCCGATGTGGCCGCGGCGTTGGCCGAGGTCGCGGGCGAGGAACGGGCCTGGGGGCGGGCGTGGCACATGCCGACGGCGCCCGCGCTGTCCACCCGGGAGATGGTGGACCGGCTGGCCGCCCAGGCGGGAACCGGTCCGGTGGCGGTGCGCCAACTGCCGTCGGCCGTACTGAATCTGGCGTCGCTGGTCTCCCCGCTGCTGCGTGAACTCAAGGAGGTCCGCTACCAGTTCGACCGCCCCTTCGTCATCGACTCCAGCGCCTACGAAGCCGCGTTCGCGGTGCGCGCCACCCCCGTCGAGGAGCAGGTCAAGACGACGGTGGAGTGGTGGCGCGAGCGACTGGCCACCGCCGGGTGACATCTGAGACAGCGAGGGATTCCACAGTGGGTTCAGCTGGAACGCGGCGCGATGACGTCGCGATCGTAGGAATGGCCTGCCGGTTCCCGGGGGCCAGAAATGTCAACCAGTACTGGCGGCTCCTCACCGATCCACGGGCGCAGTTCGCCCCCATCCCGGACTCGAGATGGCGCACCGCCACCTTCGTCAGCGACAACTTACGCGACACATCCTCGACCTATACGGACACCATGGCGCTGCTGCCGGACGTGGGCCACTTCGACGCCCCGCACTACGGCATCCCGCCACGGCGGGCCAGATCGATGGATCCGCAGGCCCGGCTGCTGATCGACCTGGCCCGTGAGGCGATCCAGGACGCCGGATGGGAGGCCGAGGGCTTCGACCGCGAGGAGACCTCGGTGATCACGGCGCTCACCGAGAGCGGCTATCGCGAGCTCAGCACCATGCGGATCCGGATGCGCCAGCTGACCGGCGGCGAGTTCGGGGCGCGGGCCACCGACCCCCGATGGCCGGAGACGGTCCGCGCGGTGGACGGGCTGCACGGCTCCTCCGTGGCCGGGCTGCTGCTCAACATGGGCCCGAACACGGTCAGTTCGGTCTTCGATCTGCACGGCGAGAGCTATGCGCTGGACTCGGCGTGCTCCGGTGGACTCATGGCCGTGGCCAACGCGGTGTTCGCGCTCCGCGCGGGCCGGTGCCGGATCGCGCTCGCGGGCGGCGCCCAGCTGATACTCGCCCCGGATCTGCTGGTGGGGCTGTGCCGGATCGGCGCCATCTCGCGCAGCGGCAGATGCCTGCCGTTCGGCGCGGAGGCCGACGGCTTTGTGCTGGGGGAGGGCGCCGGGGTGCTGGCGCTGCGGCCCCTGACCGACGCGCTGGCCGCCGGCGACCGGGTCTACGCGGTGATCCGGGGTGTGGGCACGGCCAACGACGGGACCGTGCGGGGCGGGATGCACCCCCAGGCGGCCGGTCAGCTCAGGGCCCTGCGCCGGGCCTACCGCGACGCGGACCTGCCCCCGGACTCGGTGGGCTACCTCGAGGCGCACGGCACCGGGACCACGGTCGGCGATCCGGTCGAGGTCGGTGTGTTGCGGGAACTGCGGGGCGAGCGGAGCGCCCCCGCCTTCCTCGGCGCGGTGAAGGCGGTGGTCGGGCATGCGCTCAACTCCGCCGGGATAGCCGGACTCGTCAAGTCCGTGCTGGCCGTGCACCGGGGGGTGATACCGCCGCAGCCGGAGTTCGACCTGGCCGACCGCTCCGGGCTCGACGCCGCGCGGCTGACCATCCCGACCAAGCCCACCGGATGGCCGGAGTCCGGGCAGCCGCGCCGGGCGGGGGTGAGCGCCTTCGGCTTCGGTGGCACCGGCGTCCATATGGTGGTGGAGGAGTGCGCCACGGCACCGGCCCGCCGGGCCCCGGACGAGGGGCCGCAGCTGCTGGTGCTCAGCGCCCGCGACCGGGCCGGGCTGGCCCGTTACGCCCGGGAGCTGGCCCACACCCTCGCCGACGACCGGCCGCCGCTGGCCGGGGTGGCGGACACCCTGGCCCGCCGGGCTCCCCTGGCCGAACGCCTCGCCCTGGTGGCCGAGGACGCCGCCGACGCCGTCACCAAGCTGACCGCCGCCGCCGAGGCCGTGGCGGACGGCCGCACCGGAGAGCTCGGGCCGGGCCAGATGGCCGGCACGGTGCCACCCGGGGAGCCGCCGGAGGCCGCCGTGCCCGCGCCGGGCTCGCTGTCCGCCGAGGCCCGCTCGGCCGCGCTGGTCCGGCTCGCCGAGCGCGCGGTCACCGGCTCGGGGCTTCGGCCGGTGATGGAGCGCGTACCGCCCCACACCCTGCCGCCGAGCCCGCTCGCCCCGCGCCACCACTGGGTGGTGGACGAGTCGGCGCGCGCTCCCGCGGACGAGGCCCACACGCCCGCGGAGGTGGGGGAGGGCCGGGCGGAGGCGGTGGACTCCCCGGCCGCCGCGGCGCCCGCCGCGTCCATCGTGCTCGAAGAGCTGTCCCGGACCGGCGTCTTCCCGCTCGCCGACCTGTCCGAGCGGATGCGACTGGTGACCGACCTCGGCTTCGACTCCCTGATGCTCCAGGAGCTGGAGGTCAACATCGGCAAACGAATACCGGGATTCCGCACCGACGAGATCTTCTCGCCCGACCTCACCGTGGAGCGGCTGGTCGCGCTGGTCGATCCACACCTCCCGGGGGAGCGGGAGCCCGCCCCCGGTGAGCCGCCGCCGCGGGAGACACGGACGGACTGGGACACGGCGACCGCGTGCGCCGACGACTTCCCCGAGGTGCGGCAGTTCGAGGAGCTCCTGACCTCGATCACCGGCAGTGGCGCGGACTTTCCGTACTTCCGCGTCCACCAGGGCACCATCCGCGACACCACCGTGGTCGACGGCCGGCCGTATCTGTCCTTCGGCAGCTACAACTACCTGGGGCTCTCCGGCCATCCGGCGGTCAACGAGGCCGCGCACGAGGCGGTGGACCGGTACGGGACCTCGGTCTCCGCGAGCCGGATGCTCTCCGGTGAACGGGAGCCGACCGTACGGCTGGAGCGGGCGCTCGCCGACTTCCTCGGCGTGGCGGACTGCCTGGCGCTGGTGAGCGGCCACGCCACCAATGTGACCGCCATCGGGCATCTCGTCGGCCCGCGGGACCTCGTGGTGCACGACGCGCTCGCCCACGACAGCATCCTCCAGGGCTGCGCCCTGTCCGGGGCGGCGCGGCGCCCGTTCGCCCACAACGACATCGACGGGCTGGAGGCCACGCTGCGGCGCAACCGGTCCCGGTTCAGACGGGTGCTGATCGTCGTCGAGGGCGCCTACAGCATGGACGGCGATCTGGTGGACCTGCCGGCCGTGATCGAGCTGAAGCGGCGCTACGGCGCCCTGCTGATGGTCGACGAGGCGCACAGCATCGGCACGGTGGGCGAACGCGGCCGTGGCGTCGGCGAGTTCTTCGGCGTCGACCGCACCGATGTCGATCTGTGGATGGGCACCCTGTCCAAGACGTTCGCCAGCTGCGGCGGCTATCTCGGCGGCTCGGCCCGGATGGTGCGGTGGCTGCGCCATACGCTGCCCGGCTTCGTCTACAGCGTCGGACTGACCCCGGCCAACGCGGCCGCGGCGCTCGCCGCCACCGAGCTGATCGTCGCGGAACCGGACCGGGTGCGCGCCCTGCGGCGCAACGCGGAGCTCTTCCTCGGCCTGGCCACCTCGGCCGGTCTGGCGACGGGCACCAGCGCCCACACGCCGATCGTGCCCTGTCTCCTCGGCGACTCGGCGAGGACCCTGCACATCGCGGACCGGCTGTTCGGCCGCGGTGTCATCGCCGATCCGATCTTCCATCCCGCGGTGGAGGAGGGGCTCGCCAGGCTGCGGTTCTTCATCACCAGCGAGCACCGCGAGGACGACATCCGGCGGACCGTGTCGATCCTGGCCGAGGAGGTGGCCGCCGCCGGGGGATGAATGAGGCACCGTCGGATCCACGTCAGATCAGGGTGCGTTCGATCCGGCTGAGCATGGCGTCATTGCCGGATTCCCCGGAGCCCCCGGACGGGTGCGCGCCATGCCGCCCTTCGGTGCCGCCCACCCGTTGGGAGAGCAGATAGGCGATGATCTCCGCCTCCTGCTCCTGGACATCGTCGTAGGTCGCGCGCAGGAGCATGTCACGCACGAGGTCGGGGTCGAGGTTGGGGAAGAGGAGGCGGGCGCTCGCCTCGTCCAGCCAACCCGCCCCGCGATGGCAGCAGATGATGTGGCCCAGCTCATGCAAGATGATGTGCTCCTGATGCGCGCTGGTCGTGTTGGCGTCGTAGAAGATGAGGTCCTCGTCGCGCGCGGCGACCCACATACCGCACGGGTGCGTGGCCGGCATCTGCATCGGGACCAGCGTGATGGGGCGGCCACGGACCTCGCCGAGATGGCGGCACAGCTCGGCCACATCGGCCACCTCCGGCAGTTCGAGGTCGGCGATCCGCCGCGCCCCGGCCTTGCGGAGCCTCTTGAGCTGACTGCGGCGGTCGTGGTCGGCCGACCGCCCCTTGCCTGTGCCCCTCACCCAGCCGCACCCCTCATTCCGGGTCCGAAGGGTCGGTGACCGGCGGGAGGCCCTGCAACTGCCGGTACTGGTCCATGATGGTCGTGATGGCCTCGAGGTTCTCCTTCTTCATCCCGGCCGCCCGCATGGCCACCGCGCGCACCCCGGCCTGGCGGAGCGCCTCGATGGCGGCGACCTCGCTGAGCACCGACTCGGCCACCTGGTCGTCGAAGAAGTAGGCGACCGACACGCCGAAGAAGCGCGCCAGCGCGGCCAGCAGGTCCGGTGAGGGATTGGCACGCTTGCCCGTCCGCAGCTGCGACAGATACACGCCCCCGACCTTGAGTTGGGGGTTGGCCCGCTTCAGCTCCTCCGCGACCTCGGCGTTGGTCCAGTGCCTGCCCTTGGGGCGCACGGTCTTGAAGAGGTCGTCCAGACGCACTGCCAGCACGGGCCGGTCGTCGGTCTCGGACATGCGAATCTCCCTCCCTCACCTCCTCGGCTTTGCCCCCGGCTATTCGGCAGTTTTGCAGATTAGCGGTCAGTTGACAATCGGGCCGGACTCCGCCACCGTGGACCTCGTCGATAGCTGCCAGCTAACTCCGCTCACGGGGGTGGTCGAGTTGACTGGCAGTCATATCGACCTGGTCCGGCCCCGGTCTTTCCGGGCCGGATCCGGGCCGGGCCGGGCGGGGAACACCCGCGCGGCCCGGAAGGAAGAAACGGGGGACACGGGGGAACCACGGGGGATATCCCGCTCGGCCTGACGGGGGCAGACCGGGCGGGATCCCGCCTCAACCGGGGGTATGGCACAGGCTCTCAGCGCGCGTTGTCGAGCTTCCGGTAGGCGGCGGCCACCTTGGTGAGCCAGACGACCTCGGCGGTGAAGTTGTCCGTGTCGCGGTCCTCGAAGTCGCCGGTGTCCGCGTTGTCATCGGGGATGGTGCCGGTGCGCTTGGCGTGCAGGGCCTGTTTGATCTGCGCGGCCTCGGCGAACGCCTGCCGGGACTCCTCGCCGCCCCGGACGCCCGCCCCGCCGTCGCCCTCGCCGTCACCGCCCGTGGTGCGGTCGATGTAGGGGCGTAACTCCCGCCATCCGTCCCGGATTTCGATGACCCGCCGGTGCAGCCGGTAGTCGAGGTCGGAGACCGCGGCCCCGGGCGGCTCCAGGACGATGTCCGGCGAGGACTCGTACAGATCCCGCCACAGCGGATACAGCGCCCGGTAGGACCGGTAGCCGTGGGCCCACTCCAGCAGCCTGGTGGCCGACGGCCCCCAGGAGGAGATCGTCAGGGCGAGCGAGAGGGTGGCGATGCCCAGCGCGCTGAAGACCGAGGCGGCCAGGGTCCAGGCGCCGATGTCCAGCCCGCCCGCGGCCGTGAGGATGTTGACCACCCGCGCCAGGCAGTAGAGGAAGAGGATCACCGCCGCGACGGAGAGCATCCGCAGGGCCTGCCGCAGCGAGGTCTTGCTCGCCATCCGGGCGTAGGGCACGCACTGGCGCAGGATGGTGACGCACGGAACCGCCTGGGAGACCATGAAGACCAGGAGGTAGGTGAGGATCAGCGGCCGGCCGCTGCCGGTGTTGAAGTCCTCGGCCGGGCGGCCGGGGCCGTCGGCGATGAAGAACAGCGCGGTGAGCAGCGCGTCGAGCGCGATGCCGGTGATCAGCCAGTAGCGGGCGCCGCGCGCCGACTCCTCCGAGCCGGTCGCCCAGCGCAGCAGGATGATCTGCGCGCTGACGCAGAAGGCGACCGCCGACAGGTGCATCACCAGGATCGCGAGGTTGCCGACGCCCAGGAAGCGCTCGCTCCCCATGGCGACGGCGCCCATCGTGAAGGTGAGGCACTGGAACAGCAGAGTGATCAGCAGTGTGCGGTAGGTGCTGTCCCGCCAGCTGCGTCCGACTTGGAGCAGCCGGTAGACGAGGGCGGCGTACGACGAGAGCGCCGCGATGACGAAGCAGAGAGTCTTGATGGTGTTCACGGCCCTTTCCCCCACAGGTGCCGCGCACGCGGCGGACGGTTCAGTCGGTGTTCTCGCCCAAGGGAACCACGAGTCCGATCCCTTCGGCCGCCACCGCGATGGCGTAGTCGAAGAAGGCGGCCTCGTCCCGGACGCTGTCATGGGTACGGCTGAAGACCTGGAAGACCAGCAGCCCGATCAGATTGCTCCACAGCACGATGCCGCGCTCGATGAGGTCCGCGTACGGGGCCTCGGGCGTGCCGCCGAAGAGCTGCACGGCCTCCGGCAGGAGCAGCGGCGGCCCCGGCACCTCCCGCCGGGGCGCGGCGAGTTCACCGGCCTCCAGCGCCGAACGCACGATGCCGGCCAGGACCGCCGGGGTGCGCGAGGCGGGCGGGACGGTGTCCTGCGGGGCGTGGTAGTCCGGCACGGGCGAGCCGTAGACCAGCGTGAACTCACCGGGGTTGGCGAAGGACCAGCGCCGCAGCGCGCGGGTGGCCGCGAGGAGCCGCGCGCCCGCCGACGCGCCGGCCTCCAGGGCGGCTGCGTCGGCCTGCTCCATCGCGGCGGCGGAGTCGTCGTAGGCGTCGATGAGCAGCGCCGTCAGCAGGTCGTCCCGGTGCGGGTAGACGGCCTCCACCTCGCTCAGGCCGAGACCGCTGTCACGGGCGACGGCATCCAGGGACAGCCCTCCGGCCCCCAGTTTCACCAGCAGCTGGCGCGCGGTGGTCTTGATGACCGCCCGCGGCCTGGTGTTTTCATCGGCGGAGCTCGTTCCGGAAACATCCATGGGCCAAACCGTAGCGGTACGAGGGCACTTGCGCCCCGCGGACCCTGACCTGAACCCTGACTTCACAGGGGTCTTCGCGGCTATGGTGAGCGGGGATCGCGGGGTTTGACGGGGCTCGGCGGAGGACGCGCGCCGACGCCGCGAGGGAGGGGCTGCTGTGGACGGCGGCACGGTGGGTCTGCGGATCGCGTCGGCGGTGGTCGTGCCGGTGGTCAAACGGCTGCTGGTGCCGCCCGCGAGCGCCCCGGGGGCGGAGTACGGCGACCGGCCCGTTCCGATCCGCCGGCTCGTCTCCTTCGCCAGGGAACACCGCACCCTCACCGAGGACGATCTGCACAAGCTCGCCCGCGAGCTGGTCCGCCGCGCCGTGCGGGCCGCCGGGCCGCACGATCCGCCGATCGGCGCCGATGAGCACGACTCCGTGGGGCAGGCGCTGACCCGCACCCTGCACGCGCTCGGCGATCTCGACATGGACGACGTCCACGCCTTCGCGCTCGGCCCCGAGCGGCTGGCCGCGGAGCTGTCCCGGCGCGCCGGCCCCGATACGCGCAGGCTCCTCAGCGACGACGCGGCCCGCTTCCACGACCGGCTCCTGGAGACGGCCTGCGTCCACCTCATGCGCTTCTTCAGCCAGCGGCCCGGATTCGCGGCCCGAGCCCAGATCGAGCAGAGCCGCGAGATCCGGGAGCAGAGCGAGAAATTGGACAGAATCCTGCGGCGGCTGCCGGACATCAGCCGCCAGGACACCGAGTTCGAGGAGGAGTACGCGCGCTATATCGTCGAGTGCCACGGCAGGCTCACGATCTACGGTGTCGACCTGCGCGAACCGGACGGCCAGGACTGGCCGCTGGAGACCGCGTATCTGAGCCTGGAGGCCAGGCCGTACCGCGACGGCACCGACCGGGTGCCGGTGGTGAACGGCGAGCCGGGCGCCGACCGGGACACCGAGGCCGAGCGGGCCGCGGTCCCGGCCGAGGCGGTCTTCGCCAGCCATGAGCGCGTCCTGCTGCGCGGGCTCGCCGGCACCGGCAAGACGACCCTCGTCCAGTGGCTGGCCCTCTCCACGGCACAGCAGGACCGGGTGCCGGGCGGGCTTTCGCAGCTGTTCGGGCGCGTTCCCTTCGTCCTGCCGCTGCGCACCCTGGCGCGCAAGGACTCCGAACTGCCGATGCCCGACGACTTCCTGCGCTGGATCGGCTGCCCGCTGGTGGGCACCGAGCCCGACGGCTGGGCCGCGCGGGTGCTGCGGCACGGGCGCGGGGTGCTCCTGGTCGACGGGGCGGATGAGATCCCGAAGGACGACCGGGCCCGGGTGCGGGCCTGGCTCAGGAAGCTGCTCGCCGTATTCCCCGGCAATCTGTGGCTGCTCACCTCACGGCCCTCGGCCCTGGAGCGGGGCTGGCTGGTCCGCGAGGGGTTCCAGGAGTTCGCGCTCGCCGCCATGCGCCCGGCCGATATGAAGCAGTTCATCCGGCGCTGGCACACCGCGGCCGGCGCCTCGCAGGAGCTCGGCGAGTCGCTCACCCAGTCGCTGCGCAGCAGCCCCGAGCTGAGCCGGCTGGCGACCAACCCGCTGATGTGCGGCCTGATCTGCGCCCTGCACCGGGAGCGGCGCGGCTTCCTGCCCCAGGGCCGAGCCTCCCTCTACGAGGCGGCGCTCTCGATGCTCCTGGAGCGGCGCGACCTGGAGCGCGAGGTCTACGGCCGCAGCCGCCGGCCCGTACTGGACCAGAAGTCGGCCACCGAGCCGCTCCAGCGGCTCGCCTACTGGCTGATCCGCAACGAGCGGACGCAGCTGGACCGCCCGGACGCGGTGAACGTGGTGCGGCGGCTCCAGCCCTCCGTACCCCGCCTCGCGGAAGTCGGCACGGCGGAGGAGGCGCTTCAGCATCTGCTGGAGCGCTCCGGACTGCTGCGCGAACCGGCCCCGGGCGCCGTCAACTTCATCCACCGGACCTTCCAGGACTTCCTGGGCGCCAGGGCCGTGCTGGAAGAGCGTGATATGGGCATGCTGGTGAACAACGCACACCTGGACCAGTGGGAGGACGTGGTGCAGATGGCCGTCGCACAGGCTCGACACCAAGAGCGTGCCGACCTGCTGACCCGTTTGCGGGAGCGGGGCGACCGGGAGCAGGACGCGACCGTCCAGGCGCGGTTACGGCTCCTCGCGCTCGCCTCCCTCGAACAGGCCACCCGTCTGGAGCCCACGGTCCGCGAGGCCATCGAGGACCGGGCCGCCGCGCTGCTTCCGCCGCGCAGTCTGCGCGAGGCCAGGTCACTGGCGCAGACCGGCCCGCTGCTCATCGGCCTGCTGCCCGACGCGAAGGACCTGGAGGGCGACGAGGAGCTGGCCACCGTCCACGCGATCTGCCAGATCGGCGGGGACGCCGCCATCCCCAGGCTCCGGGAGTTCCTGGGCACCGGCCAGCCCGCGGTGCGCGCCCAGCTCCTCGCCCACTGGGACCGGTTCGACACCAAGGTGTACGCCGAGGAGATCGTGCGGCCGCTCCTCGAAACCGCGCCCGAGGAGATCGTCACGGTGCGCTCCCCCGCGGAGCTTGAGGCCCTGCGCACCATGTCCGGCTATCAACGGGTGGGCCTGCACGGCGACTTCGGCCCGGAGGAGATCCGCGCCTCGCTCGACCCGAGCCGGCTGCGCGAGCTGCGGCTGCGCAACTCCCTCCAGCTGGAGGATCTCGATCTGCTCTCCGCCTACCCCGAGCTGGAGACGCTCGCGTTGCAGGGCTGCCGGAATGTGAAGGATCCCGCGCCGCTGACCCGGCTGCCCTGTCTGCGGAGGCTGGAGCTGCGGGACCTGCCCCAGTTCGAGCCGCTGCTGAAGCTGGCGGACTGCCCGCGTCTCGAGGGGCTCCTCGTCGGTCCCGAGGTGCCCTGGCGCGGTCTGTCCGACCTGCCCCGCCCCGCCGAGCTGCGGCTGCTGTCGCTGCCGTCGTCGGCGGCGCAGCTCGCGGGGATCGTGGAGTGCCGGGAGCTTCAGGAGCTGCGTCTCCAGGACGCCAGCGAGCGCCTGACACCGGACGAATGGGGCTCCCTCATCGCGGAGTTGCCGAATCTGCGCAAGCTGACGCTCTCCCCGCAGCAGCTGAGCCTGCTGCTGTTCGCCCCGCGCACCGAGATCCCCCAGGTCACCCATCTGGATGTGTGGGCCAGGGCCGGTGTCGCGGTTCCGCTGCGGCGGATCGCCCGGCGCCTTCCGGGGCTCGAGGAGATCCATCTGTCGCAGGTGGCGGAGCTCGACCTCGCCTCCCTCGCCGGACTGCGCCGGCTGCGCCGGGTGCGGCTGGTCTACCCCGGCGAGATCCGTGGCGCGGACTCGCTCCCCGACAGCGTCGAACTCGACATATACCCGCACCCCTGACGGGCACTACCGCATATGGTGCGGCGTTTACCTGGTGGGATGTTTACCCAGCGGGTAAGTTCAGGATCGTAGGCGTAGTTGGTACGGATGTCAGCGGCTGATGTCTCGGGGGAGCGGTGCCGCCCGTCTCCGAGGTCACGGCTGCCGGGCAGCAGAGGACGACTGAGGCGGGACACAGCGAATGCGCGTATCGGAAGGGTCACCGCTCTATGGCCGGGACCCGCTGCTGCGCTCGCTCGTGCCCCGGCTGACCGGTCTGGCCTACGACGAGCGGTCGCGGACGGGCCGGGAGCACCAGGGAGATCTGCCCGTGGTGCTGGTGACGGGATACCACGGCATGGGCCGCAGCGCCGTCCTCGAAGAGATGGCCGCGCGCTACCGGGACCGGCTGCCGCTGGCCCATGTCCGGGCCGTGGCGAGCGAATCCGCCGCCTTCCCGCCCGCCCCGGCCGACGGCGGCGCCCCCACCGCCTCGACCCTGGTCGAGATCCTCGCGGAGCTGGTGTGCGGGCTCGCCCCCGATCTGCGCCGCCGCTTCCCCGTTCTGGTGCCCGGTCTGTTCGCCGTCTCCGGCTGGCACCATGGCAGCGGCGAGCAGCGGGACGCGGCATGTCTCCGGTTCGCCCGGCTGCTGCTCGCCTGCCGCCTCGCCGGCGGCGACGAGAACGCGCTGCGACACGCCTGGGCCACCGCCGTCGAAGGCCGTCTGGAGACCGTCGACGCGGAGGCCGACGCGGAATGGCGCCGGGACGCGGTCACCGCCGCCGTGGTGGCGGAGTACGCCGACCGGTATCCGCCCGCCGCGGCCCAGGAGTGGTACCGGGGGCGCTTTCCGCGGGGCGCGGACGGCCAGGATCCGCTGGTGCTGCTCGGGGAGTGGTTCCAGCGGGGCGGCGACTACCGGCACGCGGCCGAGCAGACCCTGATGGCCGCCTTCCTCCACGATGTCGCCTCCTCCTACGGCAGGCTCCAGCGCTGGAACCGCGAACCCTGGCCGCTGATCCTGATCGACGACGCGCACTGCCCGCCGGGCCAGGACTTCCTCGATCTGCTCCTCGAACACCGCGCGCTGCCCGAACGCCCCGACCGCGAGGAGCTCGTCGTCGTGGCCACCCGCCTCGGCGGCTTACCCGAGAACGCGTCGGACGCCGTCCGCCGCGACCTGCCCGACCTGGTGAAGTCCTCCGGCTGGCAGCGCAGGGGCCCGGCCCCGTCCGCCGGGCTGCTCGCCGTACCGCTCACCCCGCTCAGCCGGGACGACATCCTGCCCCTGCTGGTGCCGGACTGGCCCGCCCGGCCGCTCCACCCCTATCTCGCCTCCGCCGTGCACTCCCTGACCGGCGGCCACCCCGCGGTGACCACCGTCCTGTGCGCGGCGGTCCTGGACGCCACCAAGCGGGGCCGCAGCGTGAGCCCGCGCGATCTCCTCGAACTGACCGCGAAGGACGGCCGCCCCGTCACCGAGGCCCTTCTGGAGCGGCTGCTCCCCGACCGGCGCCAGCGCGACCGGCTGACCCTGCTCTCGCTCGCCCGCGACAGCACCGCGGCGGAGGCGCTGGCCGAGCATCTGCGCCTCCAGGGCCCGGACCAGCTGCCCGCCAACTCCGCCACCGACTACCTCGAAGAGCAGCAGTGGCAGCAACTCACCCCGCCCGACCAGCCGTTGGTCACCGACGCGCTGCTGCGGACACTGCTGGTGCACGAGGCGCGCCGCACCTCGTCGCGGGCCGAGGACGGCCGCGGCTGGCAGGACATCCACCGCTTCCTGCGGATGCACCACGCCCAGCGCGGGGAGAGCGGCGAGGCCGACGCCCTGCGGCACACCCTCGCCGCCGGAAACGCCGAGACGGTGGTGGCCATGCTGGCGGAGGAGTTCCAGTCGGAGAAGGACGCCCAGGCCGCCGCGCACTGGCTGCTGTGCCTTCAGTACGCCGCCACCGCGCCCACCCCGCCGACCGGGGACTGGACCGATGAACGGATGCAGATCGCGCTCGGCGCGCACGACGGCCGGTACGCCGAACTGCATGAGATCGAGCGCTGCGTCAACCGGCTGCTGCACGCCCTGTGGCATGTGTCCGAGCCGCACGCCGAGCCGGACCCCGACATGTGCAAGGCGGTCGGCGAAGAGCTGGCCTACCTCTCACCGCGCCATCCTTCCTGGCACGCCGTCCTGGGGCAGGCCGCCCGCAGCTGGCCCGCGGCGGCGCGGAAGAAGCGCCCCTTCCCTATCTCCGGTCAGTGAGGAAGCATGCTGCCGCGTCTGTTCCGCCGTCACCCCCGTGAGTGGGGGCCGCTCGAATGGCTGGCCGTCTTCGGGCTCGGCGTCCTGGTCGCCGTCGCGATCACCGTCGCCGTCACCATGGCGCGGGGTCCCGGCAGGTGCGGTGACGACCTGCGGGACATCGGCGGGGACTGCGTGGGCGTCACCGCGGAAGCCTTCGAGGCGGACCCGGGCATCGAAGGTCTCATCGGGGCGGTGGCGGACGAGAACGCCCGGGTGCGCCAGGACTGGGAGGACCCGCCGAGCGGCCCCAGGATCCCGTATGTGCGCATCGCGCTGATGATGCCGTTCACCGCCGACGACCACAGCGCCATGACGAAGGACATGATCCGCCGCGGACTCGCCGGTGCCCTGGCCGCCCAACGGCAGGCCAACCGCTTCGGCGGCCCCCACTACCAGCTGCTGCTCGCCCCCGACGGCCGGAACCTCGACCAATGGGAGCCCGTGGTCACCCGCCTCGCCGAGCTGACCAAGGACACCCGGGCGCCGCTGGTCGGCGTGACCGGCATCCCCAGCAGCACACCGGAGACCCGGAAGGCGATCGCCGCGCTCAGCAAGCACAGCATCCCCACCGTCGGCCCGGTCATCACCGCGGCCAATATGAACTCCCCGTACTTCTTCAAGACCTCGCCGAACAACGACCAGTTCGCCCGCGCCCTGGGGCTCTACCTGGAGAAGGAGCCGGCCCGGCACAGAGGCTTCCTGGTCTGGGACAACCGCAACGAGGACGTCTACTCCCAGAATCTGCGCGCCGTCTTCGAGCGCCACTTCGGCGACGCGTACGACCTGACCAACCACAACTCCAACTTCACCGGCACCTCCGGAACGGACAAGGGCATACCCCAGCGGTTCACCGACGCCGTGCAGAAGATCTGCAACGAGAAGTCCGACACCGTCTTCTTCGCCGGGCGTGACCAGGACCTGCCCGCGTTCATGGAGCGCCTGGCGCAGGAGGGCGACTGCGGGCGCACCACGACGCTGCGCATCCTGAAGGTCGGCATCGGCCTGGAGCCCACCCTCACCGCGGACGCGCCCACCAGATGGCTGGACGAGGCACAGGCCACGATCGTCGACGCGTCCGCCGTGGACCCCGCCTGGTGGGCGGGGAAGAGCAAGCCCAAGAAGGCGCTCGGCCGCTTCCTCGACCGCTTCGAGGAGATCGAGAAACAGTACGAGCTGGGCAGCAAGCCGCTCGACGACGGCTACGCCGTGATGTACCACGACGCCTTCGCGCTGCTCGCGGGCGCGGTGGACCGCACCTTCGCCGAGATCAACGAGGGCGGCAAGAAGGCGCCGGAGGCATTGAGCATCCCGACCAACGACGACGTCTACAACACCCTCATCATCCCGAGCATCGCCGGTGACGCGTGCAGCTCCTGCCTGGTCGGCGCCGGAGGGACCTACGGCTTCGAGGGTCCGGGCAAGAACGACCAGTGGGCCGTCTGCAAGCCCGTGCCCGTGGTCGAGTACCCGCCGGGCACCCGCTCCGGCGACAGCGGCGCACCGGGCCTCTACCGCACCTACCGGAGCGGCTCCCAGGGCGCCTGCCCCTCCTGACGCGAACGGTACGCGGCGTCCTCGCGCTGTTGACGCTCCATGGATTCCATCATAACGTTCCGATCCGGATCGGAACGTTATGATGGATATGATCGAGGGGAGCAGCCATGAAAGCCGTGGTCGTCAGGGTGTCCGGGGAGCTCGACGTGGTCGACGCACCGGAGCCCGCTCCCGGGCCGGACCAGGTGCTCGTCGACATCGACGCGATCGGCGTCGGCTATGTGGACGTGATGGCCCGGCGGGGCGAGTACCCGTACTTTCCCGGTGCGGGTTCGGTGCCGGGCCTGGAGGTCGTGGGCCGTGTGACCTCGGCCGGGCCGGACGTGCCCGGCGCGTCGGACGGGCAGCGGGTGCTCGCCCTGCCGTCCTTCGGCGGCTACGCCGAGAAGGCCGTCGCCGACGCCGACCGGGTCCTTCCGGCTCCGCCGGGCATCGACGCGGCCGATGTGGTGGGCCTGGGGGTGAACGCGCTGGTCGCGGAGAGCGTGCTCGACCGGGCGGGAGCGGCCCCCGGAGAACGTGTGCTGATCCGCGGCGCCGGTGGCGGGATCGGCGTGCTCGCCACGCAGATCGCCGCCGCCCGCGGTGGCGAGGTCACCGTCGTCACCTCGTCCGCGGCCCGCGGCGAACGGCTGCGAGCGCTGGGTGCCGCACGGGTCGTCGACCGGACCGGGTCCGCCCTTCCCGACGAGACCTATGACGTCATTGTGGACACGGTCGCCGGCCCCGATATGGGGAAGCACCTCGAACTCCTGCGGCCCAACGGGCGTTACGTCCTCTGCGGCGCCGCCGGTGGAGCTCCCGGGCCGGAGTCGTTCGAACCGCTGCTGAGCCGCTTCCACACATCGCCGACGCTGATCGCGTTCAGTCTGAACTCGGTGGCCCCCGAAGACCTCCGGACCTCGTGGGCGAGGGTCCTCACCATGCTGGAGGAGGGCCGGCTCTCGCCCGTGCTCGACCGGAGCTTCCCCCTCACCGAGGCCGAGGCCGCGCTGCGGCTGGTGGAGAGCGGCAAACCGTTCGGGAAGGTCGTCCTGAACCCCCGATAGGGTGGCCGGACGACAGGGTTTCGTGTTTCCAGGAGAGTCCGATGGCACGCCGGCGGGACGAGCGGATCGACCACGCCGTGCTGGCCGCGGTGCGCGAACTCGTACGGGAGATTGGTTATCCGGCCCTGACCATGGAGGCCATCGCGCAGCGGGCGGACACCACCAAACCCGCCATCCGCCGACGCTGGAAGAGCCAGAAACACCTGGTCGTCGAGGCCATGGCGCGGGACCGGGCCGGTGTGGTGGAGATGGACACCGGATGCACGCACTGCGACATCGTCGGGCATCTCGAAGCGCTCCGGGTTGCCATGGACGACCCGGTCCTCGGCCATGTGCTCCCGGCGCTCGTGGCCGACCTCGCGGACGATCCGGAGCTGCGGGAAACCTTCCTCACCGCGGTCTGGGCACCGCGCCGGGAAGCGTGTGAGGCATCGCTGCGGAAGGGTGTCGCACGCGGCGATCTGCGCGCCGGCCTCGATGTCGACCTCGTGCTGGACCTGTTCGCCGCCCCGGTCGTCTTCCGGGCGCTCTTCGGCCACTCCGGGCTCGGCCCGGATTTCCCGGCGGACGTCGCGCGTGCCGTGCTCTCCGGGGTGGGCACCGGCGGCGAACACCGGTGCCCGGGAAACGGCTGACGCCGCTGCTCTCAGGAAACGGCTGACGTCCGCTCAGCCGGTCTTGCGGGCCACGCCGCCGTAGTAGCCGATCTCCCCGGGTCCGGTCGGCGGCGGGGTGTCCGGGCGCCAGAACGGGACCTCGGCCAGGCCGGGCTCGACCAGGGTGAAGCCGTCGAAGAACCGCTCGATCCGGGCGCGCGACCGCAGGGTCAGGGCGGCGGTGGCATCGTCGTACACGGCCTGGGCCGCGCTGCGGTCGGCGAAGTCGTCCGTGGCGTGGGAGAGCACCAGGAAGCTCCCGTCCGGGAGCGCGTCGCGCAGCGTGGCGAGGACCCGCTCGGGCTCCTCCGCCTCGGTGAGGAAGTGCACGATGGCGACGAGGAGCACCGCGACCGGCTCGCCGAAGTCGATGACCTGGCGGACCTCGGGGTGGTCCAGGACGGCCCGCGGGTCGCGCAGATCGGCGAGCGCGATGCTGGTCGAGTCGGAGCCGCGCAGCAGCACATTGGCGTATGTGTTCACGATCGGGTCGTTGTCGACGTACGCCACGCGCGCGTCCGGCGCCAACTCCCGGGCGATCTCATGCACATTGGGCGAACTGGGCAGTCCGGTGCCGATGTCGAGAAGCTGCCGGACGCCGCTGCCGACCACATACCGCACGGCGCGCCGCAGGAAGTCGCGGTTGGCCCGTACGCCGCTCCACACCTCGGGTGCCGCGGTGGCGAGCCGGTCGGCGGCCTCGCGGTCCACCTCGTAGTTGTTCTTGCCGCCCAGCAGGTAGTCGTAGATCCGCGCGGGGTGTGGCCTGCTGGTATCGATCTCCTCGGCACGGAAGCCGTTCTCCGCCACGCTGTGCTCCTCTCGACGGCCGCTACGGCCCCCGTCCGCGTTCGACTGTCGCACAGCTTCCCCTGTCAACGCCGGTGCCGGACGCCGGAATTCACCGCGTCCGGCCCGCTGGTCAGGCGGCCGGCACCGTGCCGCCACGGCTGCTGCTCCGTGCGTTGCCCGACGCCGAGGATGTGGCCGCCACGACGAGCGTGCGCCGGTGGTCGGTCAGACCTCGGCCTCGGCTTCGGTCTTGGCCTCGGCCTTGGCGGTCTCGGTCTCGGTCTCGGCCGCCGGTGCCTTGGTCTCGGCCGTCTTGACCGTCTCGGCCGCCGGTGCCCCGGCTTCCGGTGTCTCGGTCGACGCCTCGTCCGCCGTCGTCCCGGCCGCCGCCGCGGCGGCAGCGGCAGCGCGTGCCTGGCCCCTGCGGCGCGACCGCTTGCCGTACCAGGCCGTCCATACGCCCAGGGAGCTCAGCACGGCGTAGATAAGGACGGGGCTCAGCACGACCATCGTGTCGGTTCTCAGCGTGTAGGACAGCACGATCCGCACCGCGGACTCCATGCAGTAGGCCACGCCCCATACGGTCGTCATCGTGATCATGGCCTTGCGGAAGCCGTCGACCTGCCACAGGCCGTTCCACCAGGCGATGCTCCGCTCGGTGCCGTCGGTGGCGAACTTGCGCCCCAAGTAGAAGATCAGCGGGCGCGGCGTCAGCAGCGTCGCCAGGCACAGCAGGCCGAACAGCCCGGTGACGGCCGAGTCCTTGATCAGCAGAGCGCGGGCCGAATGCGCGCCGACGGTCGACACCACGGCCGTGATGACGATGAACACCAGCGTGACGATGGCGAGTTCATCGAGGCGGCGGCGCCAGGCGATGTGCACGGCACCGTCGATCACCGGCCAGACGCTGCTGATCAGCAGTGCGGCGAATTCGCTGAAGCCGTGGTCGCGCAGTGCGTTGTACGTGATGATCGGCGCGACGACGGTGAGGCTGAGCGTGACGGTCCAGCCGAGAATGGCGGCGCGCTTGGACCGGGCGGGCGCGGGCTGGCGCTCGCCGGTCGGTGGCGCTTGTGTATCCGGTGCGCTTGGAGCGCCTTCCGAAGTTGTGTTCTGAGTGAGCACGGTTCCCCTGCAAGTGTTCCTGGTGGTAACGGGAGAGGAGAACGTAAAACAGCCCCCTCGTAAGAGGACAGTACCGGGACGCCAAATGTCGCCAAAATCTCGGCGGAAGGCCATTTCAACGCGGTGGTGAGGGTCAAGTGACCGCTTCGGGTTGACATTCCGTCGCCCCCTTCGGCTTTTGGGAAGTCAAAGGCCATTGCGGTGAGAGGCCCTGAGAAAAGCCCCTTTGTGAAAACGGTCCGGTAAACGACAGTTTCCGTTGTGTACAGGTGCACCGGAAAGTCCGGTCCCTACCCCTGATAGCGGGTCATTGCGGGGCTTCTCCATACACCGATGTGACCTGGAGGAGGGTCGTTCGTTGGGCGTCCTGCGCGGCCGTCCCCTTCGGGCGCCGCGCGGTGACCCGGGGGAGGGGTGGCATGTTCGTCCGGCTGGGGCGTTTCGACGTCGCGCGCAGGGTCTGGGTGCTCGCGGGCGCGGCAGTGGTGCTGGTGGTGTCCTGCTGGGCGTGTGCCGGGCTGCCCGGACGGCTCAGCTACGGCGGCTTCATGGCACCCGCCGCCGAGGCGAGCCGGGCGGCGGACGCGATCAGGACCGAGGCCGGGCAGGGCGGCGCCGATGTCCTGGTCACCTTCCGCAACGAGGAGTTGACCGCCGACCGGCCCGCCTTCCGGGAAGCGGTGGAGGACGCGCTGCGCCGGGCGCCCGAGAACACCGTGGACCGGGCGACGACGGCCTGGTCCTCGGCCAATCCGCTGCTGGTCTCCCTCGACCAGCACTCGACCGTGGTGCCCATCCTGCTGCGCGGCGACGGCGAGACCGGGCGCACCCAGAGCTATCTGGCGCTGCGGGACGCCGTGCGCGCACCGGGGTTCGAGGTCTCCTGGACCGGGCCCGGCGCGATCATCTCCGAGATCGTCCAGCGGTCCCAACACGACTTGGTGCGCACCGAGTTGCTGGTGCTGCCGCTGATGATGCTGCTGATGGTGTTCGTCTTCCGGGGTGTAGTCGCCGCGCTGCTGCCGGTGGTCACCGGAGTCCTGGCGACGGCCGCGGCCCTCGCCGCGCTGCGCGCCGTGGCCGATGTCATCGAGGTCCCGTATGTGACCGTCAATCTGGTGGTGGCCATCGGGCTCGCGGCGGGCGTCGACGCCGGTCTGCTCATCGTCAGCAGATTCCGGGAGGAGCTGCGAGCGGGACGGACCCCCGCGGAGGCCGTCGCCGTCACCGTCGACACCGCCGGGCGGACGGTGGCGCTGTCCGGCGTCGTCATGACCTTCATCGCGGTGGGCCTCGCCTTCTTCCCGCTCGGGTTCGTCCGCGCGCTGGGGATCGGCGCGGCGGCCGGGCTGCTGGTGGGCGCCCTTGTGACGGTGACGGTGCTGCCCGCGCTGCTGTTCTGTCTGGGCGAGCGCGTGGACGCGCTCTCACCGGCCTGGCTGCGGCGCCGGGGCGGCCGGCGCGACGGTGTGCTGTGGGGCCGGGTGGCCCGTGCGGTGATGCGGAAGCCCATCGCCTACACCTGCGCCGTCTCCGCGCTGCTGATCGCCCTCGCGGTGCCGTTCCTGCACACCGTCATCGGCTTCCCCGACCAGCGGATGCTGCCCGCCGGGGCGCCGGCCCGGGTGGCGGCCGAGCGCATGGAACACGACTTCGCCGTCTCCGGCCTCGGCACCTTGCAGGCCATCGCCACCTTCGACCACCCCGTGGACCGCGGCCGCGGCCACGCCGACCTGCTGACGTGGACCCGGAACGTCTCCGAACTGCCCGGCGCCCGGGGCGTGCTGGTGGCCGGGACGACCGGGAACAAGGCCGTCATCTACGTCGGCCAGAGCCACCGGGTGGAGAGCGACTCCGCCAAGTCGCTGGTACGGGCGGTGCGCGCGCTGCCCGTGCCCGGCGGCAGCGGGGTGCTGGTGGGCGGCGCCTCCGCCCTCGCGGTGGACACCATGGACACCTTCTATCGGCTGCTGCCCCGGGTGCTGGCCTTCATGGTGGTCACGAGCCTGGTGCTGCTCACCGTCGCCCTGCGCTCGCTCGTGCTGCCCGTCAAGGCGCTGGTGATGAACGCCCTGTCCATCGGCGCCTCCTTCGGCGCCCTCACCTGGATCTTCCAGGACGGACACGCCGGCAGACTGCTCGGCGCCGAGCCGACGGGCTATGTGGACGCGCTGGCGCCCATCGTCATGCTGTTCCTGCTCATCGCGGTGTCCATGGACTACGAGCTGTTCCTGCTGCTGCGCATCCGTGAGCAGTACCGCCTGCTCGGGGACGACCGGGAGGCGGTGGCGGTGGGGATCCAGCGCTCGGGACGGGTGATCAGCGCCGCCGCGGCGGCCGTTCTGGTGGTGACGGCCTGCTTCGCGACCAGCAGCGTGGTGATGGTCAAGGAGATATGCGTCGGGGTCTTCCTGGCCGTGCTGATCGACGCGGTGCTCGTACGGGCGGTTCTGGTGCCCGCCGTCATGCGGCTGCTCGGCGCCGCGAACTGGTGGTGGCCCCGCTTCTCCGGGAACTCGCCCACGGGCAAGGGCGGGCGGCCGGAGGCCGCCCCGGAACACGCGGCGCGGCTTCCGGCCCCCGCCGAGCCGTCAGCCGAACGTCAGCCGCGCTGAACCGCTGCCGGAACCCCCGGCCAGCCTGCCCTGCGTCCAGCAGTCCCGGCCCACACCGCGGTTGTCCACGGCGATTTCGACGCCCACGGAGCCCGCGAAGAGGCCCCTGGTGATCTGCACGTTCTCGGCCCTGAAGGTGACATTGCCATCGGCGTCGTTGGTGAAGCGGAGCTTGCCGCCGCCGCTGCTGGTGCCGATCCGTTCACCGCCCGGCCCGAGCCACTCCGCGGTGCCCGTGCCGGTGCCGGTGGCCGCCGCGCAGGTGCCCTCGGCCATGCCCTCCAGGGTGACCCGCACCGTGGAGACCACGGCGGAGCCAAGGCAGCTCCCGGTAATGGTGGCCCGGTAGCCCGCGACACCACTTCGGTCGCGCTCCAGAACCAGATCGGGGTCGGTGGGTTCCACCGTGGCCGTGCCCTTGCAGGTCAACGGCAGCGGAACCGCCGGCGCTTCGGCGGCCGCGCGGGCCGGGGGCTGCTGCCCCAGTAAGGCCACGACGGCCGCGGAGGCCGCCAGCAGCCCCAGGGCCGCCGTGTGGACGAGGGCGCGCCTGCGCCCGTTCGCTGAAGTCACGCGCTTCTCCCAGGTCGGGCCCCACAACTCGCGGGCCGTTTCCGATGGTTGATCCGTCCGATGATGGCGGCGCGGGCACCCTCGGCCGTTGGTCCATGCGGGTGATTCACCCGCACGGTCACCAAGGTGCACCCGTAATCGTGAAGGCGCCCGCCGACCGCTGACGCCATGGCCGCCGGGGGTGACGTGAGCGCCACCCGCGGCGTTGTTCCGGCTGCCGGTCGGTGTCACCGGCGGAGGGGTGGAGCGGGATGACCGGGAAGTCGACGGGGGACGCGGCCGGGGAGCTGACCGGGCAGCCGACAGGGAAGCCGCTGTTTCCGGACGCGGCCCTCGTCGCGTACGGCAGGGCGCACCCCGGCGCCGGGCTGACCATCGGCGTGGTGCTCGAGCTGGCGGGCCCGCCGCCCGAGCGGCGCCAACTCGCTGACTCGCTGCGGCCGGTGGCGGAACTGCTGGGGACCCGGCCCTCGGACGGCGGCCCATGGAACGGTGCGGTGGAGTACGCCGAAGCCGGTCCGGGGCGGGAGCTGTCCGATGTGGCGCACGAGGCGCTGACCAGTCCGCTGGAGCCGCACCGCTGGTCCTGCGGCGCGGTGGCGGGGCTGCCGGGCGGCACGTCCGCGCTGGTGTGGCGGGCGGACCACCGGCTGCTCGACGGTGCGGGAGCCGCTGGAGCGCTGGCCGCCTGGACGGGCGCCCACCGCCCGGACGCCGCCACCGCGTCCCCCGCGCGGGCCGAACCGTGGCGGGCGCACGGCGCCGTGCACCGTGCCGTCACCGATCCACTGCGCGCGGCCTGGCTGTGCGGGGCGCCCCTGCTGGAGCGGCCCCGGGCGAACGCGGCGGAGCGCGCCGAGGACGCCGTAGGCGCCGAACACCCGCCCACCGCCCTGTCCTACGCCTGCGCGGAGACCGGCCTCGGTGTGCTGCGCGACATCGCCCGGCGCCACGGCACGACCGTCAACGATGTGTATCTGGCCGCGCTCAGCGGCGCCCTGCGCACCCGTCCCGAACTCCACGGCCCCGACGGGCGGGTGCGCGCCCTGGTCCCGGTGAACGTCCGGGGGCCCGGGGACGCGGCCGTCCTGCGCAACCGCCACATTCCGCTGCGGATCCCCCTCCCCGTGGCGGAGCCCGAGGCCGGGCGGCGCCTCGCCCTCGTCGCCGCCCGCACGGCGGGCCGAGCCCGCGCGCTGCGCCATCCGCTGGTGCGTGCGGTGTTCCGGTCCATCCCCGCCGCGGCCGGGGGATGGTGTTTCCAGCGGTACTTCGACCCGGCCCACGCCACCCTGCTCGCCAGCAACGTCCGGGGCCCGTCGTCCGCCTTGGCGGTGGCCGGGCGGCGGGTCCTGCGGACGCTGCCGCTGAACTTCCTCCCGGCCGGACACCGGCTGTCCACGGTCCTGGCCACCGCCCAGGGCCGGGCCGTGGTCGGCTTCACCACCTCCGAACCCCGCGCGGCCGCAGAGTCGTTGGCCGCCGCATGGCTGGGGGAGCTACGGGTGCTGGCGGCGGCTCAGGCCGCCGCGACCGGACTCACCACCTCTCCGACGGCGTTGGCCAGGTAGGTGGCGTCCAGGGGTTCGGGGTCGGGCAGACCGACGGTGTCCTGGAGCAGGTTGCCGCGGTCGTACGTCCTGCGCTGCGCGGTGAAGACCAGCAGCGACGCCAGATGGTGGGCGAACAGCGACTCGTACGGGTCCGGGTCGTCGAGGTCGTCCACGAGGTCCAGGGACAGCCCCGGGTAGAGCCGCTCCAGGACCTTCACGGCCGTCGCGAAGGGCGTGTTGTGCGGATGGGTCAGATGCACGGTGCGCACTCCCGCCGGGGCGCCCGGACGGCACGCGGCGCGGGCGGCGCACACCGCGGCGCGCGCCGCGTACTCCACCGGGACGAGGTTGAGCGCCCCGCCGCTCCCCGCGCGGACCCGCACCCGCAGCCCGCTGCCGTGGGCGTCGCCACCGTCGAGGAGCGAGGCGAGCGCCGGATCGTCCTCGGCCCTGCGGCGCAGCGCCTCGTGGATGAGGAGCGCCAGCACCGCCAGCGGCTGACGCTGCCCGCTGCCGAGGACGGGCCGGTCGGAGACGAGCAGCGACGGCCGCAGGATCGTGGCGCCGCGGCCGGTGCGGGCGCTCCAGGCGTGTACCGCGCGTTCGGCGGTGTACTTGCTCTCCTCGTACGGCGTCAGGAAGCCGTGGCCGCCGTCCAGGTCGTCCTCGCGGATATGCCCCTCGGCGCGTCCCCCGGCCACGTACGCGGTGCTCAGATGGACCACCCGCGCCCCTGCCGCCTCGGTGGCCAGGTCGAGGACGCGCCGGGTGCCGAGGACGTTCGCCTTGAACAGCGGCACCGGGTCGTCGTGCAGCGCGAGTTGTGCGGCACAGTGCCAGACCTCCGAGCAGCCGTGGGTGAGGGCGTGGCGCTCGCCGTCGGCGAGGCCGAGGCCCGGCAGGGTGAGGTCGGCGGACACGTACCGCAGGCGCCCGCGCGGTGTCGCGGCGCCCGCCAGGACGTCGAGCCCGTCGAGGGCCGTCTCGACGCGCGCCCGCAGACTCCGGGCTCCGGCACGGCCTGCACCCTGTCCTCCGTCACGGTCTCCGCCACAGTCTCCGCCACGGCCCTCGCCACGGCCGAGGACGGTGATGGGCCGGTCGTCGGCGTCCTCGGTGAGCAGTTGGCGCAGGACGCGGCTGCCGAGGAAACCGGTCGCGCCGGTGAAGAGTACGGCCATGGCGGGCTCCAGACGTCGAAGGGCGGGTGGTTGCGGCTCCGGCGGGTTCGGGAGCGTCCCGGCGTGTTTCCGTGGCGGACCCCACCGCCGGGGCGCGTGCCGAGGACACCACACCGACCGCACCCCGCCACGCCGCCCGAGCGCCGCCGTACGCGCACTCCGTACGCGCACTCCGTACGGACCCCGCCGGTGCGGCTCACCCGAATGGGCTAAGCGGCTCGGAAGGGGTCCTTTCATCACACCGAGTGCACTTCAACTCCGTTCCCTCTAACGGGTGTACGGGGCGGCGTCGGCGGTCGCCCGGCTGGCTAGTGTGCGTCGCTGCCGAGAGCGTGAGCCGAAAGCGTGACGCGGGCCACCCGCCGGCGTCGCCGAGTGAACATGAGAGAGGCCCCGGTATGCGTCAGGACGAGGCCGAACCGATCGCGGTGGTGGGGGCGGCCTGCCGGCTCCCCGGTGGCATCCGGGACCTGGACGGGCTCTGGGAGGCCCTGGACCAGGGCAGGGACCTGGTGGGGGAGGTGCCCGCGGACCGCTTCGACGCCCGCCTGTTCACCGACCCCTCCGTGCCGCGCCGCGGCAAGTCGTACACCGCCGCCGGTGGTTTCCTCGACGACGTGGCCGGATTCGACGCCGCCTACTTCGGGATCTCCCCCAAGGAAGCGGCGCACATGGACCCGCAACACCGGCTGCTCCTGGAGATGACCGCCGAGGCGCTGGACGACGCCGCCGTGGACCCGGCCACGCTGGCCGGTTCCGACACCGCCGTGTTCGTCGGGATCTCGGACGCCTCCTACGGCGCGCTCCAGATGTCCTCGCTGCGCACGGTCGGCGCCTACACGATGTCCGGCGCCGCCTCGTCGATCGCCGCCAACCGGGTCTCGCACGCCTTCGACCTGCGCGGTCCCAGCATGGCGATCGACACCGCCTGCTCCTCCTCCCTGGTGGCCCTCGACCGCGCCTGCCGCACCCTGTGGGAGGGCGGCGGCCGGGCCGCCGTCTGCGGCGGGGTCAACGTGCTGCTCAGCCCCTTCCACTACGTGGGGTTCTCCCAGGCGTCGATGCTCTCCCAGCGGGGCCGGTGCGCCTCCTTCTCGGCGCGGGCCGACGGGTTCGTCCGGGCCGAGGGCGGCGGCGTGGTGCTGCTGAAACGGCTGTCGGACGCCCTGGCCGACGGCGACCGTATCCACGGACTCGTCCTGGGCACCGGCAGCAACAGCGACGGCAGGACCATGGGGCTCGCGCTGCCCAACTCCGAGGCCCAGGAGCGGCTGCTGCGCGAGGTCTACGACCGTGCTCGGGTACACCCCGACGAACTGGTCTACTTCGAGGCCCATGGCACCGGCACCCCGGTCGGCGACCCGCTGGAGGCCCTCGCCATCGGCCGCGCCCTCGGCGTGCGCCGGATCTCCGGCGCCCTCCCGATCGGCTCGGTGAAGACCAACCTCGGTCATCTCGAACCGGCGTCCGGCATGGCCGGTCTGTTCAAGGCCCTCCTGGTACTGCGGCACCGCACCGCACCGGCCTCCCTCCACGCCGACCCGCCGCACCCCGACATCGACTTCGAGGGCCTCGGGCTGCGGCTCACCACCCGCTCGACGGCCCTCGCGCCGGTCGAGGCCGACGGGCGGGCCGTCGCCGGGGTGAACTCCTTCGGCTTCGGCGGCGCCAACGCCCACGCCATCGTGGCCGACGCCCCGCCCATGCCCAACGGCCCCCGGCCCCCGCGCGAACCGGTGCCGGTGCTGGTCTCGGCCCGCACGGCGAAGGCGCTGCGGCAGGCAGCCGAGACCATGGCCGCCCACCTGGACCAGATGCCCCCGGCCGACTTCTACGACCTGGCCCACACCTCCTGCCTACGCCGAGGACGCCACGACCACCGCGCCGTCGTCTGGGCAACCACCCCAACGGAAGCGGCCCGCGCCCTACGCGCCTTGGCCGCGCCGGAGCCGGACCCTGGACGGCTTGATGGCGGGGATCCGGCCGGGGAGCCGGTCGGGCTGGGTGAGGAGTCGGTTGCGTCTGGCGGGCAGTTGGTCCGAGCCGGTGGGGAGTTGGCCACGCTGGGTGGGGAGTCGGCCGCGCCCACCGGGCAACCGAAGGTGCCCGCCGTGGAGTTGGCGTCCGCCTCCGGGGAGGCGGTCGCGCTCGCCGTGGAGCGGACTACGCCTGCCGGAGCCTCGGCCACGCCTGTCGGAGCCTCGGCCGTGCCTGGTGGGGAGTTGGCCGTATCCGCCGGGAAGTCGGTCGCGTCTGCCGGGGCGCCGACCGCGCCGGTCGGGGAGTCACCCGTGCCTGCCGTGGAGGCGGCCGTACCCGTCGGGGACCCGGTCCTGCCCGCCGCGAAGGCGATCGTGCCCGGTGCGGTGAGTCTTGCCGCTGACAGTGGGCGTGTGGCCTTTGTGTTCTGTGGCAATGGGTCGCAGTGGGCCGGGATGGGGGCCGATCTCTTCGCTGCCGACGACGTCTTCCGGCGCGCGGTGCATGACGTCGACGTCGAACTCGCGCCCCGGTTGGGCTGGTCGGTGGGCGAGGTGCTCGCCGCGCCCGTCGGGAAGGCGGATCTCGACGCGACGGAGGTGGCTCAGCCCCTCCTCTTCGCCGTGCAGTTGGGGATCACCGCCGTGCTGCGGGACCGGGGGATCGAGCCCGCCATGGTCGTCGGCCATAGCGTCGGGGAGGTGGCCGCCGCCCACGTCTGTGGGGCGCTGTCGCTGCCGGACGCGGCGCGGGTGATCGCCGAGCGTGGCCGGGTGCAGGGGAGTACGGCCGGGAGTGGCCGGATGGCCGCCGTGGGGCTGTCCGCCGAACGGGCCGCGAAGGCGCTCGCCGGGTACGGGGAGAAGCTGGAGATCGCCGGGGTCAACAGCGCCGAGGACGTCACGGTGGCCGGTGACGCCGAGGCCCTGGACCTGCTCGGCGCGGAACTCGCCGCCGAGGGTGTCTTCTTCCGCGATCTGGGCCTCGACTACGCCTTCCACAGCCGCCACATGGACCCCGTCGAGGACGAACTCCTGGCCTGTTTGACGGACGTGACACCGTCGCCCGTGCGCGTACCGTTCTACTCCACCGTCACCGGTTTCCGCGCCCGCGGTACCGACCTGGACGCGGCGTACTGGTGGCGGAACGTGCGTCACCCCGTGCTCTTCGCGGACGCGGTGCGGCGCGCCCTCGCGGACGGGGCCGGGATCCTCCTGGAGATCGGCCCGCATCCCGTACTCCGCGCCTATCTCCGGCGTGTGGCGGCCCGGCGCGGCAAGACCGGTTCGGGCACCGGAACCGGCACCGTCGTGCTGCCGACCCTGCGGCGCGGGGCGGACGGCCCCGCCGCCCTCGGCGCGGCGGCGGCCGCGGCGCTCGCGGCCGGGGCCGCCGTCGACTACGCGGCGCACTTCCCCGTGCCCGGCCGGGTCACCCGGCTCCCGGCTTACCCGTGGCAGTACGAGCGCCACTGGTCCGGCACCCCCCACTCCTGGGCCAACTCCAGCGGGGACGGCGTCATCGTCCATCCCCTGCTGGGCGAGCGCATGCCCACCGCCGTCCCCGGCTGGGAGGGCGCGATCGAACCCGTCCTCGTGCCCTGGCTCGCCGACCACCGGCTCGGCGGATCGGTGGTCATGCCGGCCACCGGATACGCCGAAGCCCTCCTCGCAGCGGGGCGCGCCGTGTACGGGCGGCCGGTCGAGGTGGCACATCTCGACATCAGCGCAAGCCTCGTGGTGCCCTGGCCGGACGCCTCCGCCGTACGGCTACGGGTGGGGCTCGACCCCGACACCACCCTCGCCACGGTCACCAGCACCGACGAGCGCGGCCCGGAGCCACGGGCGCATGCGCGGGCCCGGGTGCGCCCGCTGCTGCGGCCCCGGCCCGAGCCGGTGGACCCCGAGCGCCTGCGCGCCCTGTGCGACAGGCGCGTCAGCGGCGAGGAACACTACGCCGCCTGCGCCGAGGTGGGACTCGGCTACGGGCCCGCCTTCCAAACGCTGGAGGAGGTACGTCTGGGCGAGGTGTGTCTGGGCGAGGTCCGGGTGGGCGACGTGCGCCCGGACGACACGCACCCGGGCGAGCGGATCTCGGTCGCCACCTATCGGCACGAGGCCCCGGGCGCCCCGTACACCGTCCACCCGGCGCTGCTCGACGGAGCCCTCCAGGCCGGTGTCGCGCTCCTCCATGACCGGCTGCGGGAGCGGGGCGCCTATCTGCCCGCGTCCATCGGCTCGGTGCGGGTGTGGTCGACACCGTCGCCCACCGGGATCATGTGGGTGACCGAACGCGACTCCACCGGCAGCGAGGTGTGCTGGGACATCACGGTCGCGGACGCCGACGGCACCGTGACGGCACGGCTCGAGGAGTGCCGGCTGCGCCTCTTCCCGATCGCCCGCACCGCCCCCGTCACCCTCCACCACACCGTTCCGCGGGCCGCTCCCCGCGCGCACCTCCCGGCCGCGCCCTCACCCCTGCCGCCGCCCGCGGACATCCTCCGGGACGCCGCCCCGCGTCTGGACGCCGTGTGCGAGCGGTGGCGCGAGGCCCGCTACGACCTGACGTCACGCCATGACGAGGAGCTGACCGCGCACTCGGCCGCCGCCGCGCTGGCCGGGCTGCTGCCCGACCCCGCGGCGCCCTTCACCGTCGAGGACCTCGTGGCAGCCGGTATGGAGGAACGGCACCGGCCGCTGATCGCCCTGCTCGAACCCCTGCTGCTGCGCCGCGGTCTGCTCGCCGAGGTCCCCGGCGGCCGGTGCCGTCTGACGCCCGGCGCCCGCGACACCCCGCCGCCGGTGCGCGAGGCCCTCGCCCAGGCGCCCGGGGATGTGCACCGGATCGCCCTGACGGCCCATCTGACCCGGCACCTGGAGGAGGTCCTCAGGGGGCACATGAGCGCCCTGCGGCTGCTCACCGCCGAACCGGCCGCGCACCTCCTGGAGCAGTACTACGACACCGCGCCGGTCTCCCGCTTCCACAACCGCCTCGCCCAGGCCCTGCTTCGCGCCCAGCTCTCCCACTGGCCCGCCGACCGCGCGCTGCGGGTCCTGGAAATCGGCGCGGGCACCGGTGGCATGACCGGGGCGCTGCTGCCCCTGCTGCCCGCCGACCGCACCCGCTACCGCTACACCGATGTCTCACCGGCCTATCTGCCCCGCGCCCGCAACCGCTTCGGCGGCTACGACTTCGTCGAGTACGGCACCTTCGACCTGGACCGGGACCCCGCCGAACAGGGCTACCGCGAGCAGGGCTTCGACCTCGTCGTCGCGGCCAACGCGCTGCACACGGCCAAGGACCTGGAGCCCGCCCTCGGCCGTGTGGCCTCGCTGCTCGCACCCGGCGGACATCTGCTGGCCTTCGAATGCCACGACCCGGAGACGCTGCTCCCCGTCTTCGGCGCCCTCGACAGCTTCCACCACCGCACCGACACCGCCCTGCGCCCCGAATCCCCGCTGCTGACCCGCGAGCAGTGGCCCGCGCTGCTGCGGCGGTGCGGCTTCACCTCCTGTGCCCGCACGGGCGACACCGAGCCGCCCGGACGCGATCACGCGTCCGTCTTCCTGGCCGCGGCCGGTGGCGCTCCCGCCGTCGCGCCACCACCCCCCGCCCCGTCCGCCGCGTACGTCGTCTGCGGCGATACGGCGGAGGATCCGCTGCCCCGCGCCGTCGCCGAGGCGCTGACCGCATACGGCGCTGGGCACAGCGTCGTCACCGACGCCCGTACGGACGCCGCCGCGTGGACCCGGGCGCTGACCGGGGCGGGCACCGGTGAGACGGCCGTGGTCCTGGTCCTGGGCGGCGCCGAACCCACCGACGCCGAGGAGGCCGTGGCCCGTGCCGCCCACGCGGGCCAGACGCTGCGGGCCGTCGCGGAGGCCCACCGGTTCCTCGGCTCACCGGCCGCGGTCCGCCTGTGGCTGGTCACCCGGCCGCACGGCGCCGAGGCGACCCCCGGGCCGATCACCCATCCCACCGACGCCGCCGCGTGGGGCGTGGCACGCTGCCTGGCCAACGAGGAACCCGATCTGCGCGGGCGCCGCCTGAGCCTGTGCCGGAGCGACGACCCGGCCGCGGACGCCGCCCGTCTGGTCCGCGAACTCCTCGACACCGATGCCGAAGACGCCACAGATGCCGAAAACGCCACCGAGGCCACCGATGTCGCCGAGGCCGTCGGCACCCCCGGCGGCGCCTATGGCACGGCCGCCGACGAGGACGAGATCGTGCTCACCCCGCACGACCGCTTCGTCCTGCGCGAGCGCGCCCTGCCGCCCGCCGTCCCCCTTGCGGACGGCGCGGCCCCGCCGCCGTACACCCTGCGGGTGCGTCAGCCCGGCCTCTCCTACCGGCTCGCCTGGGAAGAGATCCCGCCGCCGGTCGCGGGCCCCGGAGAGGTGGTCGTCGAGGTGCGCGCGGCGGCCCTGAACTACCGCGACATCATGCAGACGGTCGGGCTGCTGCCCACGGAGGCGCTGAACGGCAGCCCGCGCGAGGAGAACCTCGGGCTCGAATGCGCGGGTGTGGTCACCGCCCGCGGGCCGGGCGTGGACCGCTTCGCGCCCGGGGACCGGGTGGTCGGGGTGGGGACCGGGGCGCTCTCGTCCCACGTGGTCAGCCCGGTGGGCAACCTCTGGCCGATCCCCGCCGGGATCACCTTCGCCGAGGCCGCCGGTGTGCCGGTCGCCTACTGCACCGTCCACTACGGCCTGGTGTACACCGCCAGGATGCGGGCGGGTGAGACCGTGCTGGTGCACGGCGCGGCCGGGGGTGTCGGCCTCGCGGCCCTCCAGTACGCACGGGCGTACGGCGCCACGGTCATCGCCACGGCGGGCAGCGGGCCCAAACGCGATCTGCTGCGCGCGCTCGGCGTGGAGCACGTCCTCGACTCACGCTCGCTGGACTTCACCGTCCAGGTCATGGATCTCACCGAGGGCAGGGGGGTGGACATCGTCCTGAACTCCCTGTCCGGCCAGGCCCTGGCCCGGGGCCTGGAGGTGCTCCGCCCCGGCGGCCGCTTCATCGAGCTCGGCAAACGCGACTTCTACGAGGACCGGACGCTGCCGCTGCGCCCGTTCGGCTCCCATATCTCCTTCCACGGCGTGGATCTCACCACCGTGCTGCGCGACCCCAGGCTGCGGGGGGACCTGCTGGAGGATGTGGGCCGGACGCTGAACGGCGGCCACGTGGCGCGAACCGGCCCGGACTTCCACCCGCTGCCCCACACCGCCTACCCCGCCGCGCGTGTGGCGGACGCCTTCCTGCTGATGCGCCACTCACGCCATATCGGCAAGGTCGTCGTCACCTTCGACCCGCTGGACGAGCCCTGCGCCATCGAACCGGCCTCCGCGTTCGCCTCCTCGCCCGCGCGGCGCGAAGGTGCGGCCATCGTCGCCGCCCGCGGACCGGCGGCGGCGCGTACGACGCCCACCGCGCCCCGCGCCCCCCGTCTCGACCCGGACGCCTCGTACCTGGTCACGGGCGGCACCAGCGGCTTCGGCGCGGCCACCGCACAGTGGCTGGCCGGCCTCGGCGCCCGCCATCTCGCCCTGGTGAGCCGCAGCGGGGCCGACGGTCCGGACGCCGCCGCCGTGCGCGACGCGCTCGCCCCGGAGGGGGTGCGGGTCACCGCGTACGCCGCGGACGTGGCCGACGCGGAGGCGATGCGCCGGGTGCTGGAGGAGATCGAGGAGAGCGGCCATCCGCTGCGCGGTGTGGTCCACGCGGCGATGGCACTGGACGACGCGCCACTCGCCGAACTCACCGCAGAGCGGATGAGCGCCGTCCTGCGGCCCAAGATCGGCGGAGCCCGGGTCCTGGACACCCTGACCCGCGGTCTGCCACTGGACTTCTTCCTGAGCTACTCCTCCACGACCGCCATGGTGGGCAACTTCAAGCAGTCGGCCTATACGGCGGGCAACCTCTGTCTGGAGGGCCTGGCCCGGCTGCGCCGCCGGTGCGGCGAGCCCGCGCTCACCCTCGCCTGGGGCGCCATCGGCGAGATCGGCTACGCGGCACGCAACGACCTGCTGGACTCCCTCCACGGCCTGGGCATCGAGCCCCTCGCCCCGCACACCGCCCTCGACTACGGGAGGCGGCTGCTCGGCGGCGACCGGCCGGACGCCCCCGGGGTGGTGGGCGTCTCCCGGACGGACTGGTCGCGCGCCGCCGTGCTGCTGCCCCTGCTGCGCGCCCCGCGCCTCGGCGAGCTCGTACCGCCCCAGGTGGGCGACGGGGAGACCACCCGTGAGGAACTTCTGCGCAGGCTCTCCCTCATGGACGAGGAGGCCGCCCTCGACCATCTCGTCGACCAGCTCACCCGCCTGCTCGCCGAGGTCCTGCACATGGACCACGAGGACCTCGACCCGCACCGGCGGCTGGACTCCTACGGCATGGACTCCCTGATGGCGGCCCAGGTGCTCGTCTCGCTCAACCAGCGCTACGAACTCGACATCCCGCCCATGGAACTGCTGCGCAGCAACGGCACCATCGCCGAGTTCGCCCGGATCGTACAGCTCCGGCTGGGACTGCATGTCACGGAAACCGCCTGCCCCGCCTAAGGGGTCCTTGCACTATGCCCGCCCGGGTCGCGCGGCCTGGCACCGCACCTCGCCGCGTTGCCGAAAAGCCCTAGTAGCTCCGCTACGAGG
>NZ_JBEZNG010000026.1:0-136111 GCF_040653035.1 Streptomyces malaysiensis subsp. malaysiensis | reverse complement strand
AAAGGTTGCAGGTGTGTCGACGTCTACACGTCGCTTGTTCTCGATTGTAATAGCTATAGGCATCGCCGCCACACTCGCCGGCTGCACAGCCGGGGCCCCAGCGGTCCGGGCGGTAGCGGCTGCGCACCGAGCGGCGGCCGCCCAGCCACAGCCCGCCGAGCGCGGCGGCGAGACCGGTGAGCAGCAGCGGCAGGCCGTAGCCCGCGCCCTCGGCCGCGAGCAGGCCGTACGTACCGCAGCAGACGCCGAGCAGCCCGCCCAGCGTCAGCGCGGTGGTGGTACGGGCGACGACGGGCGGGACCTGGGCGGTGCGGCCGTAGCCGCGCGCGTCCATCGCCGCCGCCAGGGCCACCGACCGTTCCAACGCGCCCTCCAGCACCGGCAGTCCGACGTGCAGCAGCGCCTTCACCCCGCGGTCGGGGCGGCCGCGCAGCCGGCGGGCGGAGCGCAGCCGCTGGACGTCCGCCACCAGATGGGGTGCGAAGGTCATCGCCACGACGACAGCGACCCCGGCCTCGTAAAGCGCGCCGGGCAGCGACTTGAGCAGCCGGGCCGGGCTGGCCAGCGCGTTCGCGGCGCCGACGCAGATCAGCAGGGTGGCCAGCCGCAGCCCGTCGTACAGCGCGAACACCAGCCCCTCCGCCGACACCCGGCCGCCGATGCGCACCCCCTGCGCCCAGTGGGGCAGCGGGACTTCGGGAAGCGTGAAGAGCACCCGTGTCCCGGGGATCGGCGAGCCGAAGAAGACCGCGAAGAACAGCCGGATGGCCAGCACCACAAGGCCCAGCTTGAGGAACGCGGTGTACGAGCGGGCCCACGGCGCGTCCGTGCGGCGTACGGCCACCACATAGCCCGCGACCGCGATCAGCAGCCCGAGCAGCAGCGGGTTGGTGGTCCGGGACGCGGCCGTGGCCAGCCCCAGCGCCCACAGCCACCAGGCCCCCGCGTGCAACGCGCCTCCGCCGCGCGGAGCACCGGCCCGCAGCCGGGCGCGGGGGCGGCGCGAGTTCGTGGTGCCGGAGGCGGTGGTACGCGGTGGCATGGCGGTCATCCGTGCGCTCATACGCGACGGCGGCGCGCCTGCCACACCGC
This sequence comes from Streptomyces malaysiensis subsp. malaysiensis, assembly GCF_040653035.1. Taxonomy (NCBI): domain Bacteria; kingdom Bacillati; phylum Actinomycetota; class Actinomycetes; order Kitasatosporales; family Streptomycetaceae; genus Streptomyces; species Streptomyces malaysiensis. The sequence goes on along the minus strand of NZ_JBEZNG010000026.1, from coordinate 135,019 downwards.
CGCGGCACCGAGCAGGACCACGGCCGCCAGCCCGCCGATCAGCCCGGCGGAGGGGCCTCCTGAGGCCCCGTCGCCGTCCGCCTTGCCGTCGCCGCCGTCGCCCTTCGGGGCGGCGTGGGCGTCCACGGAGCCGCTCATCTTGTCGCCGCACCCCGACTCCGGGTAGCCGGAGATGGCGCACAGCAGCGCGGCGGAGTTGTAGCGGAGCGGCTTCGCGACGGCGGCGAGCGCCTCCCCGGCGGACGCGTCGGCACCGACCCGCGCGCACTCCGTACGGGGCGCGGGCGGCGTCCGGTGGTCGGCCGCGTCGGCGGCCGTGCCGAAGTCGATGACCACCGCGACCCGTTTGGTGCCGTCCGTGGCCGGGGTGTCGGCGCAGACGGCGGCGAAATCGGCCATACCGCGCGGCCGGGTCGCGTCGTTGGAGTCCTCGCTGACCGCGAAGCGGAAACCGATCATGTCGCCGTCATCGGGCCGCGCCGACGAAGGCCCCTGCGTGGCATAGGCCCAACTGCCACCGTCCCCGCCCCGCTGCCAGAACGACCAGTAGCGATACCCGTCGGCAGCCTGCGCGGGACCCGCGCCGAGCGCCGCGAACAGCCCGACGACAACGACCAGCAACAGGCGGGCCATGCGGGTGCGCGGGGCGAAGGGGGCGTGTGCGCGTGGCGCTGTCGCGTGTGGCGCTGCCGTGCATGGGGTTGCCGCGTATGGGGTTGCCGCGCGGGGGGTTGCCGCGCGCGGGCCCGAAGCCGTGCGGTTGCGCGGGTTTGACGTTCGCCTCGTGCGCGGGGTCACAGCTGTCGCCTCTTTCGGCCGCTGATCAGGAAGCCGATGCCCATACCGGCTACCGCGCAGACCCCGACCGTCCACCAGACGCCGCCGACCCCGCCATCGCCGTCGTCCTTCTTCTCCTCGCTCTTGCCGTCCGACGACTCCGCGCCCTGGGCCGCCGCCTCGGGCTTAGGGCCGGTGGCGTTGAGCTGCTGTACGAGGTCGGCGCCGCCGAAGTCGCGTGGGTTGGCTCCGGCCGCGTGGGCCGCGAGGATCAGCTTGGCGAGTGCGCCGGGGTCGCCCTTGGCCCAGGCCGCCGTGCCGCTGTCCTCGCTCTGGAGCCACTGGAGCGGCTTGCTCGCGGTCGCGCTGTGCTCGGCCGCGGCGAGGGCCACGACGGCGTCGGCGGTGCCGCCGAAGTCGGGCTGGTCCTCGGCGCCGGGCAGCGCGGACTTCAGATGCGCGCCGGTGTCGGACATGACGCGGGACAGCTGGGCCAGCGCGGCCTCGGCGGCGTCCTTCGGCGAACCGGCCCCGCCTTTGCCACCGCCCGCGCACCCCAGCGGCTCGGGGTCGGCGCCGCTGTCCTTGCCTACGGTCTCGAAGACGAAGCCCTTGCCCTGGGCGGCCAGTGCGGCGCTCGCCGTGGCCAGCTCATTGGCGGCGAGCTTGCCCTTGTCCTGGGTGTACGCGAACGCCCCGCGCTCCCGCTCCTTCGCCGAGCACCCCAGCTGTAGCGCGAGCAGCGCGTCGTACGGGCTCTTGCCGCTCTTTCCAGAGCCCACGGTCACCTTCGCCGGGTCCTGGCCGGTGGCGGCGAAGGCGCCGACCGCCGCAGCGGTGGAGTTGGCGTCGCTCGGCCCGCCGGGGTTCATGCCCCAGCCGCCGTCGTCGTTCTGGTGGCGCTTCAGCCAGCCGATGCCCTTCTCCACGGTCTCGGCGCGGCCGCCCACCGCGGCCAGCGCCTGGATCGCCGCCGCCGTCGCGTCCGTGAACTCGCCCTTCTTCGGGTCGCACGCCTTGGAGGTGTCCGCGCGGTACGCCGCGAAACCGCCGTCCGTGCAACTCTGTCCGGCCAGCCAGTCGATGGCCGACTTCGCCGGGGCGACGCCCACCGCGTCCTGGGCGAGCAGCGCCAGTGACTGCCGCCACACCCCGTCGAACTTCGGGTCCTTGGCGCCGTAGAGCCCCTCGGGACGCCCGGCCGGGCCGTCGTCGGCCACGGCGGCAGGCGCGGTGGCCGCGCCCAGGGCGGCGCACAAGGCGGCGCACAGGGAAAGAGCCGCCACGCTGCGGCGAATGTTCATGGCTGTGGTGCCTCTCGGTCGGTGGACGGGCGCACGCAGCCGCGCACGGCCGTCCAGCCGTCCGCGGAACCTCCGCGACACGTCCGGCACCCGGCTCAGCTCCGCATACCTCGACGGTGCCGCCACCGGTCATCCGGCGGCGGGAGCCTGCGTCGTCGCGCCCGTCCGGGTGTTCCGGCTCATGCGCCCCGCGGGGCGCGCTCACGGTTGCGGGTCAGCGCCGGAATCGCACCGGCTTCCCCCGATCGGACGCGTATGAAGTTTACGGACAGCTTATCCGCCGACTTATCGGGCGCCCTCAGCCGCCCACCGCTCACGCCCCCGGGCGCGGTCGCCTCGTACGACGCTGAGACAGCGCGTCGTGCTGCCGTCGTCCTCCTCGATGTCGCGGCGGTGGACGAAGCCGAGCCGGGCGAGCAGGGCCAGCGACGCGTCGTTGGCCGCCATGACCGTGGCGTGCACCTCGCTCAGGCCGAGCGCACCGAAGCCGTGCCCGACGACCGCCTCGGCCAGCTCGGTCCCCAGACCGCGCCCCCACGCGTGCGGCGCCAGCGCGTAGACGATCTCGTGGCCGCCCACGGCCTCGGTCGGCTTGATCTCGGCGTGACCGACGTACCGGCCGCCCCGGCCGCTATCCGCGGCGCCACCACTGGGCCAGGGACTTCCACCAGCGGCGGCGGGCTTCGTGCTCGGGGCCGGGTTCCGGCTCCACCACGGCGAGTTCCGCGCCCGGGGAGGGTTCCGGAGACGGCTCCGGCGAGGGCGCGGCATCCGCACGGCCCTCGTGCGGGGCGTCGTCCTCCCCGGCGGCCTTGGGCGCCGTGCCCACGGCCCCCGCGATGGTCGCGCTCGCCGCGGCGGCCATCTCGGCCAGCGCCTCGTCGGACTTGGCGGCGGTCCGCGGGAAGCGCACCGGCAGCGCGGCCAGGGCCCGGTGGAAGGGGCCGGGCCGCCACTCCAGCCGCTCGGCCGGTACGGCCAGTTCGACGTCGGGGAGGCGGTCGAGGAGCTTCTCGACGGCGACGGACGCGATGACCTGGGCCGGGTCCTTCCCGGGGCAGGTGTGCGGGCCCGCGCTCCAGGCCAGATGCGCCCGGTTGCCGCGCCGGTTCGCCAGCAGGTACGGGTCGTTGTTGGCGGCCGCCAGGCTGATGACGACGGGCTCGCCCTTGGGCAGCCGGTGCCCGTCGACCGTGGTGTCATGGCGCGGGTAGTGGATGCAGAAGTTCGCCAGGGGCGGGTCCTTCCACAGCACCTCGTTGAGCGCGTCCCCGATCAGCATCGTGCCGCCCGCGAGATCGCCCGCGAACCGTTCGTCGGACAGCAGGAGCAACAGCCCGTTGCAGATCAGGTTCTGGAGGGGCTGGGTGCCCGCGCCGACGAGGACGACGATCTGGTGGACCATTTCCTCGTCGGTGAGCTCCGCGGGGTGGGCGATCAGCCAGGACGTCATGTCAGGCCCCGGCTCCGCCCGTTTGAGGGCGACGAGCTCGAAGAGGGTCTCCGCGAGGAGCACATTGGCCTGCTCGGAGTCCTCGGCGATGTCGAAGAGCGCGGAGAGCGACCTGACCAGCTTGTCGCTCAATTCGGGCGGACAGCCGAAGAGCTGGTTGAAGACGAGCAGGGGGAGCCGGGCGGAGTACTCCTTGAGCAGATCGGCCTCGCCCCTGGGGCCGAAGAGGTCGATGAGGAAGTCGGCGCTCCGCTCCACGTAGCGGCGCAGGGCGTGGATGTCCAGCCGGTCGAGGGTGTCGGAGATCGCCGAACGCAGCCGGAAGTGCTCCTCGCCGTCGCTGCACAGCGCGTTCGGCCGGTACATCATCATCGGCACAACGGGGTTGTCCATCGGGACGGTGCCGTCGGCGAGGGCCTGCCAGTGGCGCGCGTCCTTGGAGAACGTCTCGGGGCTGCGCAGGATGTCCAGCGCGGTCTGATAGCTGGTGACGAGCGAGACGGGGACGCCGGGCGACAGCTCCGCGGGCGCGATATGCCCGTGTGCCCGCAGCCGCGCGTAGGTGGCGGCCGGGTCGGCGGCGAACTCGGGGCAGTGCAGCGACTCCAGCCGTTCCCCGGCGGGGGTCTCGCCCGAATGACCCGAGTGGCCCGGATAGCCGGAGTGGCCCGGATGACCCGAGTGGCCCGTGTGCGCGGGGCAGCCCGGGGGCGGTGTCGAGTCGGCGGCCGTACCTGGTGTCGAGGCGGAATCGCGGGTGGGGCTCGTCACGCATGCTCCTGCTGATACGGGGGATGGGTGCGCCAGGGCGGGTAAGGCTAGCCGCCGGTCAGTCGGACCGGCACCCCATACGGCACTCAAATCGCTTGGTACATCACCGGATCGCTGCCCGGCACCGCTTCCGCCCGGCCCAGCTTCACCAGCCGGCGCACATGCGCCTCCGCCTCCGAGACCGCGATATTGCGGGAGCCGTAGGGGATCAGCTCCCACGGGCGGTTCCACTCCATGGCCTCGGCGAGCCGCCACGGCGTGAGCGGGGTGGCGAGCAGGGCCAGCAGCCCGGCCAGCCGCTCCTCGTGGTGGCGCAGCAGCGCGCGCACCCGCGCGGGGGCGTCGGTGAAGGCGTACTGATGGGCGGGGAGCACCTCGGCGGGGGCGAGGGCGGCGACGCGTTCGAGGGAGTCGAGGTAGTCGCCGAGGGGATCGGTGACGGTGGCGTCGTCGGGGTCCTCGTAGAGCCCGATATGGGGGGTGATCTCGGGCAGCAGATGGTCGCCGGAGAAGAGGCGGCCATGGCCTGGCATACGCGGGCCTGGCATGCGCCGGTCGGCCGCGCGGTCGGCGCCCTCACCCGCTGCCGGATGGGCGCCCTCACCGGCCGCCGGGTGGGTGTCCTCACCCGCTGCCGGATGGGCGCCCTTGCCGGTCGCCGGATGGGCCTCTTCCAGGTGGAGGCAGACATGGCCGGGGGTGTGGCCGGGGGTCCAGATGGCGCGCAGCCGGCGGCCCGCCAGATCGAGGAGTTCCCCGGGGACGATCTCGCGGTCGGGGAGGGCGGCCCGCCGCCCCGGCAGCCCCGCGCGGCCGGACGCGCGGGTGGCGCGCAGCGGGGCCAGATGCTCCTCGGGCGCCCCGGCCGCGGTGAGCTTCTCCTCCAGGTACTCGAGCCAGCTGGCGGGGTCGGCCTCGCGGGTGCGCCGGACGACCTGGGCATCGGCGGCGTGCATCGCGATCCACGCCCCGGACGCCTCCCGCACCTGGGCGGACAGCCCGTGGTGGTCGGGGTGGTGATGGGTGATGAGGACGCCGTGGACATCGGAGACGGAGGTGCCGCACGCGGCGAGCCCGGCGGTGAGAGTGTCCCAGGCCGTGGGGTCGTCCCAGCCGGTGTCGATCAGGACCGGGCCGCGGTCGGTGTCGAGGAGGTGGACCAGAGTGTGCCCGAGCGGGTTGTCGGGGATCGGGACAGGGATGCTCCACACCCCGCCGCCATGGTCGGTCACCCGCGTCACCTGCGCCATCGGCTCCCCTCTCCATCGACACAAGCATTGCCCACTATAGCTAGAACTGGTATCAGTTCTGATGCAGCGTCAGATATTGGTCGGCCCCGGTGCCCTCGGGCACCCCGGGTGTCCCCGGGCCGGGCCGGCCGGACGCACCCCTCAGTCATCGGCCGGAAGGCATCAGCGATGAGCGACCTCATCGAGCACGGGCAGCTCTTCATCGGCGGCGCGCTGGCGGACCCCGCGGGCGAGGACACCATCGAGGTCGTCTCGCCGCACACCGAGGAGGTCATCGGCCGGGTGCCGCACGCCTCGCGGGCCGATGTGGACCGGGCGGTCGCGGTGGCACGGACCGCGTTCGACGAGGGCCCCTGGGCCCGGATGGACGTGGCCGAGCGGATCGCGGTGGTCACCCGGATCAAGGACGCCATCGCCGTACGCCATGAGGAGATCGCCCGGGTCATCAGCGCGCAGAACGGCTCTCCGTACTCCTGGAGCGTGCTCGCCCAGGCGCTCGGCGCGATGATGGTGTGGGACGCGGCCATCACCGTGGCCCGCGACTTCGTCTACGAGGAGCGGCGGGCCGGGGCGCTGGGCCCGCTGCTGGTGCGGCGGGAGCCGGTCGGGGTGGTCGCGGCCGTGGTGCCGTGGAACGTGCCGCAGTTCGTGGCGGCCGCGAAGCTGGCGCCCGCGCTGCTCGCGGGGTGCTCGGTGATCCTCAAACCGTCGCCCGAGACACCGCTGGACTCCTACATCCTGGCGGAGATCGCGGCCGAGGCGGGGCTGCCCGAGGGGGTGCTGTCGATCCTTCCGGCCGACCGCGAGGTCAGCGAGTACCTGGTCGGCCACCCGGGCGTGGACAAGGTGTCGTTCACCGGGTCGGTCGCGGCCGGCAAGCGGGTGATGGAGGTCGCCTCGCGCCATCTCACCCGGGTCACGCTGGAGTTGGGCGGCAAGTCGGCCGCGGTGATCCTGCCGGACGCGGACCTGGAGGCGGCCGTCGCCGGGATCGTGCCCAACGCCTGGATGAACAACGGGCAGGCGTGTGTGGCCCAGACCCGGATCCTGGCGCCGCGCGGCCACTACGACGAGATCGCCGAGCGGTTCACCGCCGCCGCCTCCGCCCTGGTCGTCGGCGACCCCCTGGACCCGGCCACCCAGGTCGGGCCGCTGGTGGCGCGGCGGCAGCGGCAGCGGTCGCTGGACTACATCGCGGCGGGGCAGCGGGAGGGCGCCAAGGTGCTGACGGGCGGCGGCCGCCCGGAGGCCCTGGGCACCGGCTGGTACGTGGAGCCCACGCTCTTCGGCGATGTCGGCAACGACATGCGGATCGCCCGTGAGGAGATCTTCGGCCCGGTCATCTGTCTGCTGCCGTACGGGGACGAGGAGGAGGCCGCCCGGATCGCCAATGACTCCGACTACGGGCTGTCCGGCTCGGTGTGGACGGCGGACGTCGGCCGCGGTATCGACTTCGCCCGGCGCATCCGCACCGGCACCTACTCGGTCAACACCTTCAGCCTCGACATGCTCGGGCCGTTCGGCGGCTACAAGAACTCCGGTCTGGGCCGGGAGTTCGGCCCGGAGGGGTTCTCCGCGTATCTGGAGCACAAGATGATCCACCTGCCCCAGGGCTGGGAGGGGGAGCCGAGCTGATGGGGGACCGCTGGCGGATCGAGGTGGACCGGGGCGTGTGCATCGGCTCCGGGATGTGCGTGAGCGCCGCGCCGGGCGGCTTCCGGCTCGACGGGGCGCGGCAGTCGCATCCGGTCGAGACGGAGGCCGACGCTTCCGAGGCGGTGCTCACGGCGGCCGAGGGCTGCCCGGTCGAGGCGATCGCCATTCGGCTGTCGGAAACCGGTGAACAGGTCTTTCCCCCCGACGAATAGCTCCCGACGAGTAGCCCCGACGAATAGCCCCCCGGCCGCCGTCGTTCAGGTTCGGAAGCCGCCCCCGGTACGCACCGGACCGGGTTCAGCGGCCGCCGGCGGCCGGGATCAGACCCAGCCCTCGCACTGGGATATCCGTATGGCGTCCACGCGGTTGCGCGCACCGGTCTTCCGGGTGATCGCGGCCAGGTAGTTGCGTATCGTCCCGGTGGACAGATGGAGCGTACGGGCGATCTCCGGGATGGAGGCGCCGTCGGCGGCCAGGGACAGCACCCCCAGCTCGCGCTCGGTCAGCGGGATCTTGGCCGCCTGGAGGAAGCCGTATCCCAGTGCGTCGTCGACATAGCGCTCCTTCCTCGCCACCCGCCGGATGGCCTCGATCAGCCGTTGTGGCGGGGCGTCCTTGTCCACATACCCCAGCGCTCGGGCCTCGTGGGCGCGCCGCAGCGGGCCCGGACGCTCCGAGTTGACCAGTACGAGCAGTCCGCACTCCCCGCCCTCCCCAGAGGCGGAGGCGACGAACTTCCCCCATTCGCCCTTGCGGGCCGCCTTGTCGGCCGCCGGGCAGTCCGTGTCCACCACGCACACCTGCGGCTGTAAGGACCGTGCCTTGCTACGCGCGTCACGCCAGGAACACGCCGTTGCCTCGATGTCTGGTTCGGTCCCTATCACTGATGCCAGGGCCGATCTCAGCAGACCTGAATCGTGTACCAGAAGTAACCGGATCACGAACTTCTCCACCCCCCACGATGCGGTTCTCTCGTCGCGCGCCGTTGTCGCTCTGTCGCGCGCCGTTCATGAATACCGGGATTGGGCAGGGCGTGAACGCGGAATTTGAGACAAGACGGGGCGTGAGGGCGCACAATCCCCGTCCGGAAGCTCGAAAGGGCGCAGGATTTGGCCCATGCGCCCCCGTGGTGGGTTCCGCCCGGCTACCCGGCCGGGGCGGGGGCCGTGAGGTCGATCAGGCGGCATACGGTCTCGATGTCGATCTTGACCTGGGCGATCGAGGCGCGCCCCGAGAGCCAGGTGATCAGCGCCGAATGCCAGGTGTGCTCGATGACGCGGACCGCGGAGAGCTGTTCGGCCGTCGGGCTGTCGTCCAGGCCCATGGCATCGAGGATGATCGCGGTGGTGAGCCGGGAGACCGTGTCCACCTCCGGGCTGACCGACCGGTCGGCGAAGGTGAGCGCGCGCACCATCGCATCGGCCAGATGCGGTTCGCGTTGCAGGGCACGGAAGGCGCGCATCAGCGTCTGGGCGACCCGGGCGGCCGGCTCCTCCTCGGTCGGCGGCCGCTTGCGCAGCGTCTCATGCATATGCTGCAACTGGTCCTGCATGGTCGCGACCAGGAGATGGACCTTGGAGGGGAAGTAGCGGTAGAGGGTGCCGAGCGCCACGCCGGAGTTCTCCGCGACCTCGCGCATCTGGACCGCGTCGAAGCCGCCCCGGCTGGCCAACCGGGCGCTGGCGTGCAGGATGCGCCGCCGGCGCGCCTCCTGGCGCTCGGTCAGCTGCATGGCGGCTGGCTTGACTTCTGCGGTCATTTGTCCCACTTCGAATGTGTTACGTCTGCGAGTCGGCGGCAAGCGGACACCGTGCATGATGGCAGGGCGGGCCCGGGCCTGCGAGTCACTGGAACTCGTTCTAGGCTAGCGCGGCTCTTCCCCGATGGGCCCGTGTCCGCGCAGTTGGGGCAGGTTGTTGCCGAGCGGTGGCCACGGCCGTCGCGGCGGCCCCCGCCCGATGCGCCCGCCCGTCGTCAACTTCTCCCCGGCGCCCTGGCTACCGAGTGGTAGGGATCACCTGCCCCGGCCCTGGAGAGGTCGCCCGGGGCAGGTATCTTCGAGACTCCTCAGGCGATGCGTTAGTGAAACTTGTTCTAGATAAACGGAAGCGGATACGCTCCCGCTGAACTGCACCAAGGAGGGGGCGCGAGTGACCGCAGAGGCCGCGCAGGAGACCGGGGCCGACCCGCTTCGACCAGCGCCCCCCACCACCCCCGACGAACGGCCGCTGCGCATCGCGCTGCTCAGCTACAAGGGGAATCCATTCTGCGGGGGCCAGGGCGTCTATGTGCGCCACCTCTCCCGCGAACTCGCCCGGCTCGGCCACACCGTCGAAGTCATCGGCGCCCAGCCGTATCCGGTGCTCGACGCCGAACGCGGTGTCACCCTCACCGAGCTGCCCAGCCTCGACCTCTACCGCCAGCCCGACCCGTTCCGCACCCCCCGGCGCGAGGAGTACCGGGACTGGGTCGACGCCCTGGAGGTCTCCACCATGTGGACCGGCGGCTTCCCCGAGCCGCTCACCTTCAGCCTGCGCGCCCGCCGCCATCTCGCCGCCCGCCCAGGCCAGTTCGACGTCGTCCACGACAACCAGACCCTGGGCTACGGGCTGCTGGGCCTGGAGCGGCTCGGCTTCCCGCTGGTGACCACCATCCACCACCCGATCACCGTCGACCGGCAGTTGGAGCTGGACGCCGCCGACGGCTGGAAGCGGCGCCTGTCCGTACGCCGCTGGTACGGCTTCACCCGGATGCAGAAGCGGGTGGCCCGGCGGCTGCCCTCGGTGGTCACCGTCTCCGGCTCCTCCCGCCGGGAGATCGTCGAGGATCTCGGGGTGCGGCCGGACCGTATCCATGTGGTGCACATCGGCGCGGACACCGCGCTGTTCTCGCCCGACCCCGCCGTCCCGGAGATCCCCGGCCGCATCGTCACCACCTCCAGCGCGGATGTGCCGCTCAAGGGCCTGGTGTATCTGATCGAGGCGCTCGCCAAGGTCCGCGCCGAGAACCCCGAGGCCCATCTGGTCGTCGTCGGCAAGCGGCCGCAGGAGGGGCCGGTGGCCACCACCATGGCGCGCCACGGACTCGAGGACGCCGTGGAGTTCGTCAAGGGCATCAGCGACGCCGAACTGGTGGACCTGGTGCGTGGCGCCCAGATCGCCTGTGTGCCCTCGCTCTACGAGGGGTTCTCACTGCCCGCCGCCGAGGCCATGGCCACCGGCACCCCCCTGGTCGCCACCACCGGCGGCGCCATACCCGAGGTCGCCGGGCCCGACGGCGAGACCTGTCTGGCCGTACCGCCCGGCGACGCCGACGCGCTCGCCGCCGCCCTGATCCGGCTGCTGGGCGACGCCGACCTCGGACGGCGGTTGGGCGCGGCGGGCCGTGAACGGGTGCTGCGCCGCTTCACCTGGGAACAGGCCGCCCGCGGCACCGTCGAGCGGTACCGCGAGGCCATCGGCGCGGCCACGCGGACCGTCCACAGCTGAGTTACGCCCCGACCCCGCCCGCTGAGTCCCGCCCCCGACCCCTCCCGCCCCACGAATTCCGCCGGACGAAAGCAGACCCCCGTGCTGACCGTCGATTTCTCCCGCTTCCCCCTCGCCGTCGGCGATCGCGTCCTCGACCTCGGCTGCGGCGCCGGCCGGCACGCCTTCGAGTGCTACCGGCGCGGCGCCCAGGTCGTCGCCCTCGACCGCAACGGCGAGGAGATACGCGAGGTCGCCAAGTGGTTCGCCGCCATGAAGGAGGCCGGAGAGGCCCCGGCGGGCGCCACCGCCACCGCCATGGAGGGCGACGCCCTCGCCCTGCCCTTCCCCGACGACAGCTTCGACGTGGTCATCATCTCCGAGGTGATGGAGCACATACCGGACGACAAGGGCGTGCTCGCCGAGATGGTGCGGGTGCTCAGGCCCGGCGGCCGGATCGCCGTCACCGTGCCGCGCTACGGCCCGGAGAAGGTCTGCTGGGCGCTGTCCGACGCCTACCACGAGGTCGAGGGCGGCCACATCCGCATCTACCGCGCCGATGAACTGCTGGGGAAGATGTGCGAGGCCGGGCTGCGGCCGTACGGCAGCCATCACGCACACGCCCTGCACAGCCCCTACTGGTGGCTCAAGTGCGCCTTCGGAGTGGATAACGACCAGGCGCTGCCGGTGCGCGCGTACCACAAGCTGCTGGTGTGGGACATCATGAAGAAGCCGCTGGCCACGCGGCTGGCCGAACGCGCGCTGAACCCGATCGTCGGCAAGAGCTTCGTGGCGTACGCGACCAAGCCCCACGCACCGCGCGAGGACCGGGCGTGACGGCGCTCGGACCGCGCCCGGGGCCCCGCACCGAACGGCTCGCGCTGCCCGGGGTGCTCAGCCCCGAACAGGTGCTGCGCACGGTCGAGGGCATCGCCGCCGTCCAGCGCGCGGACGGCGCCATACCGTGGTTCCGCGGCCACCACCTCGACCCCTGGGACCACACCGAGGCCGCGATGGCGCTGGACGCGGCGGGCGAGCACGAGCGCGCCAGGGCCGCCTACCGCTGGCTGATCCAGCACCAGAACCCCGACGGCTCCTGGTACGCGGCCTACCCCGATACCCCGGACGGCGTGGCCGCAACCGACCCCACCGACCGCGCCCGGGAGAGCAACTTCTGCGCCTACGTCGCGGTCGGCGCCTGGCACCACTACCTCTCCACGGGCGACGACACCTTCCTCGAGCGGATGTGGCCCACCGTCTTCGCCGCCGTCGAGTTCGTGCTCGGAATGCAGCAGCGCGACGGCCGGGTCGGCTGGCGGCGCGGCGCCGACGGCACCATCGACCCCGACGCCCTGCTGACCGGCTCCTCCTCCGTCTACCAGGCGCTGCGCTGCGCCCTGGCCATCGCGGAGCACCGCGAGGAGCCCCAGCCCGACTGGGAGCTGTCGGCGGGGCTGCTCGGCCACGCCATACGCCACCACCCCGAGCGGTTCCTCGACAAGCGCCGCTACTCGATGGACTGGTACTACCCGGTCCTCGGCGGCGCCGTCACCGGCGCCGCCGCCAAGGAGCGCATCGAGGCCGGCTGGGACCGCTTCGTGGTCCCGGGGCTCGGAGTGCGCTGCGTCTCCACCAACCCCTGGGTCACCGGCGGCGAGAGCTGCGAACTGGCCCTGGCGCTCTGGGCGATGGGCGAGTCCGACCGCGCGGTGGACATCCTCCGCTGGATCCAGCCGACGCTGCGGGCCGAGGACGGGATGTACTGGACGGGCTACGTCTTCGAGGACGACGCGGTCTGGCCGGAGGAGCGCACCACCTGGACGGCCGGGTCGCTGCTGCTCGCCGTGGCCGCGCTGGGCGGCGACGAGGCGACCACGGCCGTCTTCGACGGCGAGAGCCTGCCGCGCGGGCTGGACTCGGACTGCTGCGCCTAGTGTGTTCCCGGGTGGCTTGTGTCGCCTACGGCGGGCTGTTCCCCTCCCCGCCCCTTCCCGAAACTGGGGCTTCGCCCCAGGCCCCAGGGCGGAGCCATCGGCTGACGTCGGACGCGTCCCGAAGGGGCGCGGGGCTGTGTCGATGTGCGGCTGCGCCGCGTGGGCGCGATCAGCCACGATGGTGCCGCGGATGATCGACGGCGGGTCGGGTCACTTTCGGCGGAGCGCTGACGGTGGGCCATGTGGTGGAGCCGCGTATCGGTGCTTTCCCCTCCCCGCCCCTTCCCGCAACTGGGGCTTCGCCCCAGGCCCCGGGGTCCCGGGGGGCGGGGCCCTTGCCATGCGGCGGAGCCGCATATCGGTGCGCCCCGAAGGGGCGCGGGGAACTGCGCGATCAGCCACGATGGTGCCGCGGATGATCGACGGTGGGTCGGGTCACTTTCGGCGGAGCCATCGGCTGACGTCGGACGCGTCCCGAAGGGGCGTGGGGCTGTGTCGATGTGCGGCTGCGCCGCGTGGGCGCGAGCGGCCACGACGGTGCCGCGGATGATCGACGGTGGGTCGGGGCGCTTTCGGCGGAGTTTGCGGCTTCGCCGCGTGGTAGGGGCTTCGCCCCTGAGGCCCGGGGGTCTGGGGCGGAGCCCCAGTTTCGGGAAGGGGCGGGGAGGGGAACAGCCCGCCGCAGGCGGCACGAGCTGTCGGATATCCCCTAGCCGCGGCGCAGCCGCCCCGCGATGGCATGGCCGATGAAGAGGTACACCACGGCCGGCAGACCGTAGTTGAGGACGGTACGGAGCCAGTCCGTGTCCATCGTGAAGAGGTCATGGGACCAGCCCGCCAGCCAGCCCGCCGCGTCATGGACCACGGTCACCAGGTCGTTGGCGCGATTGGCGTCGAGAAGGGCGAACAGGATCCAGAGGCCGAGGATGACGGCCATGACGTCCGCGACGACCGCCACGACGGTCGCCGCCTGATTGCTGCTGTGGCGATAACTTCGTGACATGCCACACGTGTTGCCCCGCCAGGCGAAGCCAAACCAAGGCGTGGCCGCACACCCGTACGACGCGCGGTCAGCCCGCCAGCTCCGCCAGCACCCGCAGCGTCTCGCGGTCCGGCGCCAGCGCCAGCAGATCCGTGATCGGGCCCTTGCGCCACAACTCCAGCCGCTCCGCGATCCGTTCACGCGGCCCGACCAGCGAGATCTCATCGGCGAAGGCGTCCGGCACCGCCTCGATCGCCTCGCCGCGGCGGCCCGCCAGGAACAGCTCCTGCACCCGGCGCGCCTCTTCCTCGTAGCCGAAGCGGGCCATCAGATCGGCGTGGAAGTTCCGGGCCGCGTGACCCATACCGCCGATGTAGAAGCCGAGCATCGCCTTCACCGGCTTCAGCCCCTCCGCCACATCGGCGCACACCCGCACCTGTGCCATCGGCGCCACCATGAAGCCCTCCCGGGCCTCGGCCAGCGCCGCCTGGTAGAGCTCGGTGCGCGACGGCGACCAGTACAGCGGCAGCCAGCCGTCGGCGATGCGCACGGTCTGCGCGACGTTCTTGGGCCCCTCCGCCCCGAGCAGCACCGGCAGGTCGGCGCGCAGCGGATGGACGATGGGCTTGAGCGGTTTGCCGAGACCGGTGGCGTCCGGACCGGCGTACGGATGCGGGTGGTAGCGCCCGTCGAGCCGCACCGGCGCCGTACGGTTCAGCACCTGCCGGATGACCTCGACATACTCACGCGTCGCCGTCAGCGGGCTCTTGGGGAACGGGCGCCCGTACCAGCCCTCGACCACCTGCGGTCCGGACAGCCCCAGCCCCAGCATCATCCGCCCGCCCGAGAGATGGTCCAGGGTGAGCGCCTGCATCGCGGTGGCCGTGGGGGTGCGGGCGGCCATCTGCGCCACCGCCGTGCCCAGCGCGATCCGGGTGGTGTGCGCGGCGAGCCAGGTGAGCGGGGTGAAGGCGTCCGAGCCCCAGGACTCGGCGGTCCACACCGAGTGGTAGCCCAACCGCTCGGCCTCCTGGGCGAGTTCGAGATGGCCGGGGTCGGGGCCACGGCCCCAGTAGCCGAGCGCCAGACCGAGCCGCATGGAAGCCCCCTCGTTCCGCCGGACAGGGTGGAGGCGCGGCTGACGGCAGGTCAGCCGCACCGGCGGGACTGTACGGGCCGGGGGCGCACATGGCAACGGCCCCTCGCCCGTGCGTTACGGGCGAGGGGCCGAGAGCGCGTCATGCGACGAGCGTGGGCGCGTCATGCGGCGCGCGCGAGGTCGTCATGGAACGCGCGCGGCTGTTGTCGTCAGCCGCGCTGGATCCCCGTGGTGTCCTGGAGCACACCGCGGCGGCCGTCCTGCGTCTGGGCGACCAGCGCCTGACCGCGCTGCTCCACCGCGAGGTACCAGGTGCCGGGGGCCAGTTCGGCGATGGTGCTGGACGAGCCGTCCTCCGCGTACAGCGGACGAGTCACCGGCACCGCGAACCAGAACGGAGCGAAGTCCCCGCCGCCCGAGGGCGCCGGGGCCGGAGCCGGCTGGCCGCCGAAGGGCTGGCCGGGCTGCGGCTGCCCCGGCTGGCTGCCGAACGGCGCGGGGGCGCCGGGCTGGGCACCGCCCGGACCCGGGTAGCCGTACCCCGGCTGCGGGCCCTGGGCACCGTACGGGGACGGGGCCGGGGCGGAGGCGTTCATCAGCGGGGCCTTCAGGGCCGGGACGCGCTGGGTGAGCAGCGCTACGGCGGCCATCGCCAGGGTGGCGATCAGGCCGAGGATCTGCCCGACGCCCTTGTCCACCCCGTCCGGGCCACCGATGATCGTCCACAGCGAGCTCCAGGCCGCGAAGACCGCGAGCGCCGAACCCCACTGTTCGAGCGAGAGCCCGAACAGGTTGCGGCCCGCGGGCTGGAAACGCGCGGCGACGATGAGCGCCGCGGCGATCACGCCGGCAAGGAAGATCGACGGCAATACGGGGAAGAAGTCGGACTTCCATCCGTTCTCACCGGCGTCCTTGCAGAAGCTGCTGCCACCGCAGTCGATGGTGTAGAAGTCGAGGAAGGAGGCGATGAACAGCAGCACCGCTGCTCCGATCACCACGCCGTCGCCTCGAGTGAGCGAGCGGATGTTCAACGTGAGGTCCTTTGTCGGTTTCGTCTGTACGAGCGCTGCCGCCAGGCGCGTGGCGCGAAGGCGTCGGGGGTGGGCCCCATCGTACGGGTGAATCTTCCTGCGGAGGCCGGGGGTGTCCCATCGGTATCCCGGTCGTGACCTCCCGTTCGGATGGGGAAGCCCTACTCGTTCAAGAAGTCCGTAATGCCCTGTGCGATACCTCGTGCGGCACGTCCGCGCCATGCCGCGTCGGTCAGTTCGGCGGCGTCCTGGGAGTCGCGCATATTGCCGCACTCGATGAACACCTTGGGAACGGTGGAGAGGTTGAGCCCGCCCAGATCGCCCCGGACGTCCAGCCCGCTGCCGTCGCCGATGTACTGCGCGGGCTCGCTGCCGGTGGCCCGCTCGAACCGGTCGAGCAGCCGTTCGCCGAGATGGCGGGAGGGGACGGTGATGGCGGAGGTGTCCGCGCCGCCGCCCCGTACGGACTTGGGCAGGATCACATGGAAACCGCGCTCCCCGGCGGCCGCGCCGTCCGCGTGCACCGAGACCACGGCGTCGGCGTGCGCCTTGTTCCCGATCTCCGCGCGCTCGTCCACGCACGGCCCGTACGGCCGGTCCCCGTCCTGGGTGAACCGCACCGTGGCGCCGCGCGCTTCCAGCAGGGTGCGGGCGCGGCGTGCCACATCGAGGGTGAAGGACGCCTCGGGGTAGCCGGAGTTGGTGGCCGTACCGGTGGTGTCGCACTCCTTCTCCTCGGTGCCGATGTCCACGGACCGGGAGATCTGCGAGGGATGGTCGCGGTTGTGCGGATTGTGGCCGGGGTCGATGACGACGACCTTGCCCTTGAGGGTCTTCCCGGACCCCTCCCCGGGCACGTCTCCTGACGCCTCTCCCGACGGGGAGGGCGTGGCGGACGCACCGGAAGCACCGGAAGCACCGGACGACGGGGGCGGCGGGGAGGACGTCGAGGAGGTCGTGGGCGCACCCGTCCCACCCGCCCCACCCGCCCCGCCCGCGCCGTCGTCCTTCGCACCGCCCACGGAACTCCACAACAGCCAGCCGGCGAAACAGGCAGGTATCAGCGCCGCCAGGACGATGGCGAGGGTTCCGCCGCGGCGACCGGGCTCAGGAGGAAAGCTGCCGTTGGACACGCGGGCGATGGTAGTCCCGCCACGGCCACCCCTGCTGCCGGAATGGACGCCTGTGCCCGGGTACGCGGCGCGGCCGCCGGGGACGGGAGCCGGGGCCCAGGCACGCGGCTCGGCGGGGACCCGGGAGCCGGAAGCCGGGGGCGGGTATGCGGCTCAGGCGGGCGGGCCGGGGCCACGCATGCGGCTCGGGCAGACGTGCGGCCCGGGAGCCGGGTGTGCGGCTCGGCCGGGGGCCGGGGTGCGGCGCGGCCGGGTCTGCGGCTCAGGCGGGCGGGCCGGGGCCGGGGGCGTGGCTACGGGGGCCGCCCTGCCGCCGGAACGGGTGGCGGCCGGGCGTGTGGCGCGGCCGCCGGGAGCGGTCGGTATGCGGTTCACGCGGGCGTGCGGTCCGGGAACCGGGTGTGCGGCTCAAAGTGGCCGGGCCGGGAGTCGGGTGTGCGGGCTGCCTCGGAATGGGTGGCGGGAGCCGGGTTGCGGCTCAGGCGGGTTGGGCGGGGGCGGTGTGGCGCGGGTCGCGGTTCAGGCGGGCTGGGTGGGGGCGGTGCGGCGCAATACGCGTAGTGAGTGGGTCGCGGAGACCTCGGTGAACGCGCCGGAGGCGAGCGCGCGGCGGTAGATGCGGTACGGCGCCTGGCCGCCATCCGCCGGATCGGGGAAGACGTCGTGGATCACCAGCAGCCCGCCGGGTGCGAGGTGCGGCGCCCAGCCCTCGTAGTCGGCGCTCGCATGCTCGTCCGTATGCCCGCCGTCGATGAAGACCAGCCCGACCGGCCGCCCCCACACCGCCGCGACCTGCGGGGACCGCCCGACCACAGCGATCACATGGTCCTCCAGGCCCGCCTGGTGGAGGGTGCGGCGGAAGGTGGGCAGTGTGTCCATCCGCCCCACCTCGGGGTCGACCACGTCCGGGTCGTGGTACTCCCAGCCCGGCTGCTGCTCCTCGGAGCCCCGGTGGTGGTCCACGGTCACCGCGACCGTCCCCGCCACGCGGGCGGCGTCGGCCAGCAGAATGGTGGAGCGCCCGCAGTACGTGCCGACCTCCACCAGCGGCAGCCCCAGCGCCCCCGCCCGCACGGCCGCGGCATACAGCGCGAGCCCCTCGTCCAGCGGCATGAAGCCCTTCGCGCCCTCGAAGGCGTCGAGCACGGTGCGATCGGGTGCCGCGGACGCGGCGGCGGCAGCAGCAGACTGAGTCACCGGCCCATCCTCCCGTACGGCGCCCCGGCGGGACGGGGAGGGGTATGCGGCCGGGCCGGGATTCGGCCCGGCTCGGCCGGGAGACGCGGTGTGCGCGGTCAGAGCCAGCCGTTTTGGCGGGCGGCGCGGACGGCTTCCATGCGGTTGCGGGTCTGGGTCTTGCCGATGGCCGAGGAGAGGTAGTTGCGCACGGTGGCGGGGGACAGGTGCAGCTTGGCCGCGATGTCCGCGACCGTCGCCCCGTCCACCGCCGCCGAGAGCACATCGCGCTCCCGCTGGGTCAGTGGGTTGGGGCCCGCGTTGAGCGCCGCGGCGGCGAGGCCCGGGTCGATGACGCGTTCACCTGCCAGGACGCGGCGGATCGCCACCGCCAACTCCTCGACCGGGCCGTCCTTGACCAGGAACCCGGCCGCGCCCGCGCCCGGTGAGGGCCAGCAGTGGGGTGTTGGTGTGGCGGCGGCGCTCGTCGAGGCCGCTGAAGATGGCGGTGATGTAGAACGCGATGAAGGCCGCCACCCCGGCGCCACCGAGCCAGGGCAGCGGCACCTGCCCCTTGGAGAGCGACTGCACATCCCCCGAGAGCATGAAGAGTCAGGGCACGAAGGTACGGCGGCCCGGTGGCTTGAGTCGCTCGATGCGCGCGGCGGTGGCATACATGGGTCCGACCCTATGGAGGCCCGTATGAGCTGGGCAGATGCGGATGTCGGGGGATGGCCGTGACATTTGTCCCAGGGTCTTCGGCATGCCGTTCGCCGCGCCGGATCCCGTATCTGATGGGCCGTCAGTACTCGGCGTCGACACCCTTCCCCCTTCGGGGCGATTGGGCTATACAGGGGCCATCGGCTAGAACGCGTTCTACATGTCCATGTGGAGCCACGTGACCATGTGGAGCCACACGGCCATGTGCGGTCACATGTCCTTGTGGTCGGCGCGACCCGGCCGACCAGCGACGACCCCGGCACGGCCGACGGTGCGGACGGGCGGGCCGGGGTCTTCGGACCGTGGCCCACCGAGCGGACCAAGGAGTGGTGTCGCCCTATGCCCATCGATGTCGCGAAGGCCGTCTCTGCCGAACCCCGCAGTACGGCTCTCACCTGGGGACACAAGGACATCCAGCTCTACCACCTGGGCATCGGCGCAGGCATCCCCGCCACCGACCCCGAAGAGCTCCGCTACACCCTGGAGAGCAAGCTCCATGTGCTCCCCAGCTTCGCGACCGTCGCGGGCGGCGGCATGGCGGTCGCCGGGGGCATGGCAGCTCCCGGTATCGACGTCGACCTCACCGCCGTACTGCACGGCGGCCAGACCGTGGAACTGCACCGCCCCATCCCGCTCAGCGGCGACGCCACCCAGACCTCGAAGGTCGCCGCGGTGTACGACAAGGGCAAGGCGGCGGTCATCGTGCTGCGCTCCGACGTCGCCGACGCGGACGGCCCGCTGTGGACCTGCGACACCCGGATCTTCGCCCGGGGCGAGGGCGGCTTCGGCGGTGAGCGCGGCCCCTCCGACCGTGTGGAGCCCCCGGCCCGGGAGCCGGACCACACCGTGGAGCGGGCCATCCGCGAGGACCAGGCGCTGCTCTACCGGCTCTCCGGGGACTGGAACCCGCTCCACGCCGACCCGGAGTTCGCCAAGGCCGCCGGGTTCGAGCAGCCCATCCTGCACGGGCTGTGCTCGTACGGGATGGTGCTCAAGGCGGTCGTGGACACGGCGCTGGACGGGGAGGTGACCCGGGTGCGCTCGTACACCACCCGCTTCGCCGGGGTGGTGTTCCCGGGCGAGACCCTGCGCGTCCGGATGTGGCGGGACGAGACGCGCGTCCATGTGACGGCGACCGCCGTCGAGCGGGACGGCGCACCGGTCCTCACCGACACCATCGTCGAACACACCTGAGATCACGCCTGACATCACGCCTGAGATCACGTTCGAGATCACGTCAAAGATCACGAGGAGTCGCTGTGCGCGCAGCCGTACTGCATGAGACGGGACAGGACAAGCTGGAGGTCCTGGACGACATCGAGGCGGTGGGCTTCGGCCCCGGCAAGGTCCGGCTGCGGCTGAGGGCCACCGGGCTGTGCCACTCCGACCTCTCCGCGATGGCCGGGGTGCTGCCGCAGCCCGCGCCGTTCGTCCCCGGCCACGAGGGCGCGGGCGAGATCGTCGACGTGGGCGACGGGGTGACCGGGCTGAGCGCCGGCGACCGGGTGCTGGTGTGCTGGCTGCCCGCGTGCGGCAGTTGTCCGGCCTGCGGGCGCGGTCAGACCGAGCTGTGCATGTCCGGGTTCATGAACGCCGGAGTCCCCAACTTCCGGCGCCCCGGCGGCAGTCCGGAGGAGGTCTTCGGCATGTCCGGGACCGGCACCTTCGCCGAGGAGATCGTCCTGCCCGCCGAATGTGCCGTGCCGATCCCCGACGACGTCCCATACGACATCGCGGCCCTCATCGGCTGCGGGGTCACCACCGGGCTCGGGGCCGTCTTCAACACCGCCCGGGTGGAGGCCGGTTCATCGGTCGCGGTCATCGGCTGCGGCGGGGTGGGCATCAGCGTCATCCAGGGGGCCAGGGCCTCGGGCGCCGCGCAGATCGTCGCCGTGGACCCCGTGGAGTCGCGGCGCGAGGCCGCGCTGAGCTTCGGCGCCACCGAGGCGGTGGCCCCGGACGGTCTCGACACCGCCAGGAACAGCGTCACGGCGGGCGAGGGCTTCGACTACGTCTTCGAGGTCGTGGGCCGCTCCGCCACCGCCCGGCGGGCGTACGAGATCACCCGGCGCGGCGGCACGCTGTGCGTGGTCGGGGCCGGGGCGCTGGACGACTTCCTCCAGTTCAACATGTTCGAGCTGTTCTTCGACGAGAAGCGGATCCTGCCCTCGCTGTACGGCGGCGGCGATGTGCTCCGCTCCTACCGGCGGACCATCGACCTGTGGCGGGCGGGCCGGATCGACCTCGAAGGGCTGATCACCCACCGGGTGCGGCTCGGCGAGATCAACGAGGCCATCGGCCAGATGCGGACCGGGGAGGCGCTGCGCACATGCGTCGAGATGTGACGGGCCCGCTGGCCGGGAAGACCGCGATCGTCACCGGCGCCGGGCGTGGCCTCGGCCGCGTCGAGGCCCTCGAGCTCGCGCGCCTGGGCGCCAGTGTCGTCGTCAACGACTACGGACAGGGCGGCCGCGACGGCACCGGCGAGGCATCGGCCGGCCCCGCCGAGCAGGTCGCCGAGGAGATCCGCGCGGCCGGCGGCCGGGCCACGGCCCATGTGGGCGACGTGGCCGACTTCGAGCGGGCGGGCGAGCTGGTCCGGCTCGCCGTGGACACCTATGGCGCGCTGGACATCCTGGTCAACAACGCGGGCATCCTGCGCGACCGGATGGTCTTCTCGATGAGCGAGGCCGAATGGGACTCGGTGATCCGCGTCCACCTCAAGGGCCACTTCAACACCATCCGCTTCGCCGCCGCCCACTGGCGCGAACGGTCCAAGGCGGCGGGCGGCGGCCCGGTCCACGGCCGGATCGTCAACACCGCCTCCGAGGCGTTCCTCGCCGGTTCGCCGGGCCAGCCCAACTACGCGGCGGCGAAGGGCGGCATCGTCGGGCTGACCACCTCCACGGCGGCGGCGCTCGCCAAGTACGGGGTGACGGCCAACGTCATCTGCCCGCGCGCCCGCACCCGGATGACCGAGGACGTCTTCGCGGACTTCGAAGTCCCGGAGGACGGTGGTCTCGACGCCCTCGCCCCCGAACATGTGGCCCCGCTGGTCGGCTATCTCGCCTCACCGGGCGCGGCGAAGGTGAACGGCCAGGTGTTCGTGGTGCACGGCGGCATGGTGGCGATCGTGGAGCGGCCGAAGGTGGCGGCGAAGCTGGACGCGAAGGGGGACACCTTCGGCTTCGAGGAGCTGGACGCGCTGCTGACGCCGTACTTCGCGGAGCGGAGCGGGGAGAGCTTCGCGGCGGTGGAGGTGCTGGGGCTCAAACGGGGGTGAGCGGAGGGGCGACGGGGGTGGGCGGAGGGGCCCGCCCCTGGCCGGAAGCACCCCACGATCGCCGGACGGGCTGGACTTCCCGGGGAAATCCGGCCCGTCCCGCGGTCGCGGACGACCCTGAGATGCTGAGGCGTTGAGCGGCCTACGGTCCCGAGTGGCTTACGGTCGTGAGCCGTTCACGGCCCTGATCCGCTTACCGTCCTCGATGATCCGCTTACCGTCCTCGAGACGCTCAGGAGCCGCTCTCGTTCGGGCGGCGGTGGCGGCCGTGGGCCGGTGCCTGGGTCTCCTCGGACGCGGCCTGCCCCCGGTGTTTGCCCTGGGTGCCATCGGCCTGGGCCGCGGCGGCGCCCCGCGGGCGCGCCTGGGTCGTGTCGATGTGGGTTTCGGACATGGTGGGTACGTCACCCCGTCAGATCGCTTGCGCTTCGTACTGTGTGAAAGGGGCTGACCACGATGTCGCACGACGTTCCACGCGCATCACCCGAGGCGCCCGTATGTGACGGAACGCAGGGATACGCAGCCCCCGTAACGATTTTAACCACGGCGGTGGTCCCGGACCCAGCGGGGTGGCCGGGGCTGCGGGGGCCGGGCGAGCGGCGCCTGCTGGAGCGGTACGGGCCGCAGGGCGGGGCCCGTACCGGCGCCGGGATCGTGGTCGGGCTCGGGCCCCATCTCCTGCTCGACACCCGGCCATGACCCGGTGCCGCCCCATGGCTCGACGCCCAAAACGCCCTCGGGCTCCGGCGCCCGCTCGTGCACGGGCAGCGGGGTCGGCTCCCGTACGGTCATCGGCGCCCGCTCCGGTACGGGCATCGGCGCCTGCGCCGCTCGTACCGGCATCGGCCCGGGGGCCCGTGGCGGTGTCAGATCCGGTGGCCGCGGCGGCGTCGGCTCAGGCATCGGCCCGGACGCCCGCGACGCGGTCAGCTCGGGCGCCTGCCCAACCGGCCGTGGCGGTGTGAGCTCGGTCGTCCGCGCGGGGGCGGGGCCGCCGGGGCCGCCGACCCGGGTCCACGGTGTGATCCTCGCCGCGATCCCGGCCGCGGGGGCCGCCGTATGCGGTGTCTGGACGACCCGGGCGCTGACCGGGGTCGCCGCCGCGGCCGGACCGGACGGCTCGGACATCCGGCCCGAGGGCTCAGCCACCCAGCCCGAGGGTTCGGACACCCGGCCCGATGGCTCCGCCACCCAGCCCGAGGATTCGGACACACGGCTTGGGGGTTCCTCCACCCAGCCCGAGGGCTCAGCTACCAGGCCGGAGGGTTCGGACACCCGGCCCGAGGATTCGGACACCCGTGTCACCCGCGCGATCCGCCGCGCCCCCGTCGAGTCCTCCGGCCGCCAGGTGGTGTGTGCGCCGTCCGGTGGCCAGGTCGGTGTCGCGACGTGCGGCCGCCACGACGCCGCCGAGTCGTCCCGTCGCCATGGCGCCTCCGGCGCCCCGGACGGATCCGCCGCGAGCGGGGCGCCGAGCGAGGCGCCGCTCGGGACGGCGCTCATGACACCGCCCGGGGCGCCGCTCGCGGCACCACTCGGGACACTGCCGGGAGTGCGGCTCGCGACACCGCCCGGGGTGCCCGGCGCCTCCGGGCCCTCCGCCACCCACGCCACACCCGAACCGCCCGGCGCCGCCGCCACCCACGAACCGCCCGAAAACCTCGGCGCCGCCCCCGGCACCCCGGGCGGCCGCACCCGTGCCACCCCGCAGGGCATCTGCGGGGTCACATACGGCAGCCGCAGCTCACCCTCCCGCGTCCACAGACCCGCGCCCGGAAGCCAGCCCTCCGGCGCCGGGAACTCGCGCAACCGCCGCTCCGCCGGGCGCCATACGCCCACCCACGGCCGTCCGGACCCCGCGCCGGACCCGGATCCGCCGAGCCCATCGATGCGGAAGGCCACCGCGCACGACTCCGGCGTCAGCACCTGCCCCGGCTGCACTGCGAACGGCGTGGGCTCCCACCGCCCCGCGGGCCGCAGACAGTCGGGGAACCGCACCGGCCGGGCGCTGCCCAGCACCCCCCACCCCAGCCGCTCCTCCCCGGGCGCGTCGGACCGTACGAGCAGCAGACCGCTGTCGGGGTCGGCGAGCAGCAGCCGGTCGTCGCTGCGCTCGGTGATCTGGAGCAGCGGGCTGGTCTCACCGCCCCGCCGCAGATCGACCACCACGGTCTTCGTCCGGCCGTCGAGTTCGCGGTCGAGGGCCAGCAGCCGGCCCGTACGGTCCAGCCAACCGCCGCCCGTACAGCGGCCGGGCACCTCGGCCAGATGCTGGGGGGCGAGGACGCCGCCGCCGAACAGCAGCCAGACGGAGGTGGACCGCGGGCCGCGCCCCAGCGCGAACGCGCACAGACCGCCGGGCGCGGGCGGCAGCAGCGAGACCTCGGCGTGGTCGATGCCGCCGAGCGGGCGCTCGCCGGTGCCGGGGCCGGCCGGGTAGAGCAGCGAGAAGGCGTGGTGTCCCGCCAACCGGCGGTGGATGAGCACCTGCCCGTCGGCCAGCGGCAGCAGTTCGCTGTCCGGCTCCTCGGGCTGGGCGGTGGGCAGCGGCACGGCGTAGGGCTCCGGGCCGTCCAGCGTCCAGCGCTCGGGGTACCAGCAGCCGGCCTCCCCGCTGAGCGCGAGCCGCGCGCCGTACGAGCGGTCCGAGGCGATGGTGAAACCCCCTCGTGGCCGGTCGCCGACGCCCCCGGTGAGGGCGGTGTCGAAGGCACAGGCAGTCATCGGTCAGTCACCTCCGGCCACTGAAAGTAGTTTTCGTGCCTCAAGCCGAAGGCCGTAATGGACGCGCTCCACCCGTAAGTGTGGCTCTTGCCCGATTCGCCTGAGAGGTCATGGGTGAATGTGCTGTAAGCGACGCGGGGGTGTTTTGTGATTAAAGTAAGGCACACCTAAGTGCGTTCGGCGCGCTCGTGCGAACGGGCGTGCCCCAGCTATCCCAGGAGCTCCGTCATGTCCCTGCGCGCCCGCGGCAGCGCCGCCCTCGCCCTCGCTCTGGCCGGGGCGCTGTCCCTCACCGCCTGTGGATCGTCGGACGACGGCGAGGGCGGCGGCAAGCGCAACGGCGGGGGCGGGAAGTCCGTTGCCCAGGGTGGCAAGGACTTCGGCTCGGCCGCCGAGGAGACGGCGAAGATGGGCACGGAGGCCAAGCCCGGCGCGTTCCCCCGCACCATCACCCACGCGATGGGCGAGACCGAGCTCAAGAGCAAGCCGAAGCGGGTCGTGGTGCTCGACGTGGGCGAACTCGACAACGTCGTCTCGCTGGGCCTGAAGCCGGTCGGCTACGCCCCCTCCGAGGGCGACCAGGCCATACCCGGCTATCTGAAGAAGGACGCCGGGAACCCGAAGAACATCGGCACCATCAACAACCTCAACCTCGAGGCCATCAACGCCCTCCACCCCGATCTGATCCTCGGCAGCAAACTGCGCGCCGAACCCCTCTACGACGAGCTGAAGCAGATCGCCCCGACCGTCTTCGCCATCCGCCCCGGCTTCACCTGGAAGGAGAACTACCTCCTCAACGCCGCGGCCCTGGACCGGACCGCCGAGGCCGAGCGCGCGCTCGACGCGTACGAGAAGAAGGCCAAGGCGCTCGGCGAGGACATCGGCCCCAACAAGCCGACCATCACCATGCTCCGCTTCATGCCGGAGGTCACCCGGCTCTACGCCAAGGCGTCCTTCATCGGCACCATCCTCGAGGACGTCGGCCTGCCGCGCCCGAAGAACCAGCAGATCGACGATCTCGCCGCGGAGATCAGCCCGGAGCGGATCGACGAGGCCGACGCCGACTGGATCTTCACCGGCGTCTACGGCGACCCCAAGGCCACCAAGCGCGACCAGGCGCAGTCCAACCCGCTGTGGAAGAAGCTGAAGGCGGTCAAGGCGGGCCATGCCGAGAACGTCGATGAGCAGACCTGGTACCTGGGACTCGGCGTCACCGCCGCCGACCGGGTCCTCGACGACCTCCGGGGCTACCTCGTCCACTGATCCGCGTTTTCGCCGCGGACTTCACCCGAACTCTCGTCGCGCTGTGTGAAGGCCGGGGCAGGGCTCAGCCGTGATCCGGGAGGTAGCCTTGCCCCGTGCCCGCACTCAACGACGTCATCGCCGCACTCGACGCCCTCTGGCCGCCCGAGCGGGCGGAGCAGTGGGACGCCGTCGGCACGGTGTGCGGTGACCCCGGCGCCGAGGTCACCCGTGTGCTGTTCGCCGTCGACCCGGTCCGGGAAGTGGCCGACGAGGCGGTGGAACTCGGCGCCGATCTGCTGATCACCCACCATCCGCTCTATCTGCGGGGCACGACCACGGTCGCCGCCTCCACCTTCAAGGGCCGGGTGGTGCACACGCTGATCAAGAACGACATCGCCCTCCATGTCGCGCACACCAACGCCGACACCGCCGACCCCGGTGTCTCCGACGCCCTCGCCGGAGCGCTCGACCTGCGGATCGTCGGTCCGCTGGTGCCCGACGCCACCGACCCCGAGGGCCGCCGCGGCCTCGGCCGCGTCTGCGAACTCGACCACCCCGAGACGCTGCGGGAGTTCGCCGAGCGCGCCGCCGCCCGGCTGCCCGCCACCGCCCAGGGGATCCGCGCCGCGGGCGACCCGGACCGTACGATCCGCCGGGTCGCCGTCAGCGGCGGCTCCGGCGACAGCCTCTTCGACGCGGTGCGCGCGGCCGGGGTCGACGCCTTCCTCACCGCCGATCTGCGCCACCACCCGTCCTCGGAGGCGCGGGAGCACAGCGATCTCGCCCTGCTGGACGCGGCGCACTGGGCCACCGAATGGCCCTGGACCGAGCAGGCCGCGGCCCAACTGGACGAGATCTCCGACCGGCACGGCTGGGATCTGCGTACGCATGTCTCCCGTATCGTCACCGACCCCTGGACGGCCCACGCGGCGGCTCCCGCCGTCCGCGCGTCCGCCCCGTCCCTCTCCGTTTGACCTCCGCCGACCTCCGCTCGACCGCTGCTCGACTCATCCTCTGCCCCCTCGACTCCCCTGGAGCCCCACGCTGAATGCCGCGCCCGCCGATCAGATCCGCCTCCTCGACGTCCAGGCGCTCGACGTCCGGCTGTCGCAGCTCGCGCACAAGCGCAGGACGCTGCCCGAGCACACCGAGATCGACACCCTGAACGCCGATCACACCCAGCTGCGTGACCTGCTCATCGCCGCGCAGACCGAGGAGAGCGACACCGCCCGCGAGCAGACCAAGGCGGAGCAGGACGTGGAGCAGGTGCGCCAGCGCGCCGCCCGCGACCAGAAGCGCCTGGACTCCGGGGCCGTCACCTCCCCGAAGGACCTGGAGAACCTCCAGCACGAGATCGCCTCCCTCGCCAAGCGCCAGGGCGATCTGGAGGACATCGTCCTGGAGGTCATGGAGCGCCGGGAGTCCATCCAGGAGCGGGCCGCCGAGCTGACCGAGCGGGTGGAGTCCCTCCAGGCCAAGATCGGCGACGCCACCTCGCGCCGGGACGCGGCCGCCGAGGGGATCGACACCGAGATCGCGACCGCCACCAAGGAGCGCGAGGTGATCGCCGGGACCATCCCCGCCGATCTTCTGGGGCTCTACGACAAGCTGCGCGGGCAGCAGGGCGGTATCGGCGCGGCCCGGCTCTACCAGCGGCGCTGCGACGGCTGCCGCCAGGAGCTCGCCATCACCGAGCTCAACGAGGTGCGCTCGGCGGCCCCCGACACGGTGGTGCGGTGCGAGAACTGCCGCCGGATCCTGGTCCGTACGCCCGAGTCGGGGCTGTAGCCCGATGGCGCGGCGCTTCATCGTCGAAGCGGACGGCGGGTCCCGGGGCAACCCGGGGCCGGCCGGTTACGGCGCGGTCGTGCGCGACGCGGAGACCGGTGAGACGCTCGCCGAGGTGGCCGAGTACATCGGCACCGCGACCAACAACGTGGCCGAGTACAAGGGCCTGATCGCCGGATTGCGGGCGGCGTACGCCCTCGACCCGGAGGCCGGGGTCCAGGTGCGGATGGACTCCAAGCTGGTCATCGAGCAGATGTCGGGCCGCTGGAAGATCAAGCACCCCGATATGCGCCCGCTCGCCGCCGAGGCCAAGGCGATCGTGCCGCCCGGCCGGGCCGCGTACGAGTGGATCCCGCGCGAGCGGAACAAGCACGCGGACCGGCTCGCCAACGAGGCGATGGACGCGGGCAAACGGGGCGAGCGGTGGCAGCCGAAGGTGCCGCCCGGCGGCACGTTGGCGGCGGGCGCGCCGGAGGCCGCCGCACCCGCCGACGACGCCCTCGCCGCACCCGCCGCCACCGGCGCCCCGGCGGTGGGCTGGGGCTCGGCGGACCTGGGCACCCCCGCCACCTTCGTACTGCTCCGGCACGGGGAGACCCCGCTCACCCCCGAGAAGCGCTTCTCGGGCAGCGGCGGCAGCGACCCCGAACTCTCCGATGTGGGCCGCCACCAGGCCGAGCGGGTGGCGGCGGCGCTCGCCGCGCGCGGCACCATCCAGGACATCGTCGCCTCACCGCTCCGGCGCTGCCGGGAGACCGCCGACGCGGTGGCCCGGCGTCTGGGCCTGGAGGTACGGGTCGAGGAAGGGCTGCGGGAGACGGACTTCGGCGCATGGGAGGGCCTGACCTTCGCGGAGGCCAAGGAGCGCTACCCGGACGACTTGGCGGCATGGCTGGCCTCCACCAAGGTGGCCCCGACGGGCGGCGGCGAGAGCTTCGCGGCGGTCACGCGCAGGGTCGCGGCCTCCCGCGACAAGCTGATCGCCCGTTACACGGGCCGTACGGTGCTGCTGGTCACCCATGTCACACCGATCAAGACCCTGGTCCGGCTGGCCCTGGGCGCCCCGCCGGAGTCCCTGTTCCGCATGGAACTCTCGGCGGCCTCGCTGACGGCGGTGGCGTACTACGCGGACGGGAACGCGTCGGTGAGGCTGCTGAACGAGACGGCGCATCTGCGGTAGGGGTGGCGGCGGTTGCGGGCGGGCCGTAGGGCGGCGGGTTCGCGTCAGCGGTCGCGACCGACCACGGGGGCTGTCACCTTGGTGGGCGGCGGTCGTCACCCCCGTAGGCGGCGGTTGTCGGTCCGCCAGCCCGCCAGCCCGCCAGCCTGTCAGCCTGTCAGCCCGCCAGCCTGTCAGTCGCGAAGGGCGGCCGCTTGCCGGGACAGGGACTCCACCCTGGCCCAGTCGCCCGCCGCCAGCGCGTCCGAGGGCAGCATCCATGTGCCGCCCACGCAGCCGACGTTGGGCAGGGCCAGATACCCGGCGGCGTTCGAGGCGTTGACACCGCCCGTGGGACAGAAACGGGCCCGGGGGAGCGGTGAGGCGAGCGCCTTCAGATACGCGGTGCCCCCGGCGGCCTCCGCCGGGAAGAACTTCATCTCCTCGACCCCGCGCTCCAGCAGCGCCACGACCTCCGAGGTGGTCGAGACCCCGGGCAGATAGGGCAGACCTGACGCGTCCAGCGCCCCGAGCAGCCGGTCCGTCCAGCCGGGCGTGACCAGGAAGCGCGCCCCGGCGGCGACGGCGGTCTCCACATGCTCCGGGCTCAGGACCGTACCGGCGCCGACGACCGCGTCCGGGACCTCCTCGGCGATCGCCCGGATGGCATCCGCGGCGGCGGGCGTCCGGAAGGTCACCTCGATCGCGGGCAGCCCGCCCGCCACCAGGGCACGGGCCATCGGGACCGCGTCGGCCACGTCGTGGACGATGACCACGGGGATCACGGGGGCGAGGTCGAGCGGCGAGGAGTCCGGGGAACCGGGGGAGGGCGCGGTGCTAGTCACGGCGCCCATCCTGCCCATGCGGCGCGCACCACGCAATGACGGTTGCACATCCCGCAACGAGCGCATACGGAACGGGCCGACGAGGGCGTCCGAAACGGGCTGACGAAGGTGAACGGAACGCGCTGACGAGAGCGCACGGAAACGGGCTACAGCTCGGTCACCACCACATCCAGCCCCCACGCCCGGCCCGCCCGCTCCGGCGGCGTGGCCTCCACCACGTACCCCAGCCCGCGCAGCGCCTCCACCAGCTCGGCCGGGCCGCTCGGCTCGGCGCCGGCGGTCAGCAGGTCCCGCACCATCCGGCCCTTCGTCGCCTTGTTGAAGTGGCTGACGACGGACCGCTTCTCGACCCCGTTCACGAACTTCGAGTGCAGCACTCGCACCGTCGCCGTACGCTCGGCGACCGCTCCCTTGGGCTTCCACGCCGCCGCGTACGCCGACGAGCGCAGGTCCAGCACCAGCCCGTCCCCGGCGGCCTCCGGAAGCACCTCGGCCATCGGGGTCCGGGCCCGCCAGTAGGTGCCGAGCGCGCCGGGCCCCGGCAGCTTGACCCCCATCGAGCAGCGGTAGGAGGGGATGCGGTCGCCGATCCGTACGGCGCCCCAGAGCCCCGAGAAGACCAGCAGCGACCGCTCCGCCCGGCGGCGGGCGGCACTCGGCAGCGTGGCCAGGCCGAGCGCGTCGTACAGCACACCGGTGTAGATCTCCCCGGCGGGCCGCGCCACGGCCTCCCGCAGCGCCGCGTTCTTGGCGATCTCGCCCCGCAGCCCCTCGCTGAGCCCCAGCACCTCCGCGGCCTTCACCTCGTCGCCCGAACACAGCGACACCAGCGCGTCCAGCACCTCCGCCCGCGCCCCGCCCAGCCCCGGCAGCGACAGCGATCCCAGGTCCAGCGCGGACCCGGAGCCTCCTGTGGCCTTTCCCTCGGACGGGGGCAGCAGCACGAGCACGGTCTCTCCTCGGGTCGGGGCATCAGGGCCACGGAAAAGGCTACGACTCCGTGGGCCCCACCCTCACCGCTGCCTTCCCCTCCGCACTGGAGAAGACCGGCGTCGTCCGAGCGGTCCGCCCCTCCCGGGTATCATGGTCAACACGGCGGACGAGCCGGCCGGGCGGTCGCGTCGGGGTCCTCAGGGCCCCGCCGAGGAACGTCCGGGCTCCACACGGCAAGGTGGTGGGTAACGCCCACCCGGGGTGACCCGCGGGACAGTGCCACAGAAAGCAGACCGCCGGATGCCGCGAGGCGTCCGGTAAGGGTGAAACGGTGGTGTAAGAGACCACCAGCGTCCGAGGTGACTCGGACGGCTCGGTAAACCCCACCTGGAGCAAGGTCAAGAGGAGCCGCCACACGGTGGCTCTGCGCGGACGATCGAGGGCTGCCCGCCCGAGTCCGCGGGTAGACCGCACGAGGCCGGCGGCAACGTCGGCCCTAGATGGATGGCCGCCTCCCCGCGGGCCGCGAGGCCCACGGGAGACAGAACCCGGCGTACAGGCCGACTCGTCCGCCGCCATGGCTCTGACCAGGGCCTATGCCTTGCGGAGGGTGCCCTGGGCCCGGTACCGCCGAGGGTCTCCAGCTGGGGGCCGATGGCCATCACCGGCGGCGCCGTCGTAGTCATGCCCCGGCCGTCGGCGAGTTCGTGCCATGCCGAGGGGTGAGTTCGGTGATCAGGTTTTGGACGCGGGTGCGGATGTCGTCGCGGATCGGTCGCACCGCCGCGGTTCCTTGTCCGGCCGGGTCGTCGAGTTTCCAGTCGAGGTAGGTCTTGCCGGGGAAGACGGGGCAGGCGTCGCCGCAGCCCATGGTGATGACGATGTCGGATGCCTGCACGGCCTCGGTGGTGAGGATCTTGGGGGTTTCGGCGGCGATGTCGATGCCGACCTCGGCCATGGCCTCAACCACGGCGGGGTTCACGGTGTCGGCGGGGGCGGATCCGGCGGAGCGGACCTCGATGCGGTCGCCGGCGAGGTGGGTGAGGAAGGCGGCGGCCATCTGGGAGCGGCCCGCGTTGTGGACGCAGACGAACAGCACCGAGGGCTTGTGGATGTCAGACACGGGCGGGGCCTTCCGGGGCGGTGACCGGGGGAACGGTGTCCGTGGCGGGTGCGGGGAAGAAGCGGCGTGCGGCGAGGGCGACGTGGACCAGGCCGATCAGGGCGGGGACTTCGATGAGCGGGCCGACGACTCCGGCCAGGGCCTGTCCGGAGGAGGCGCCGAAGGTGGCGATGGCGACGGCGATGGCGAGTTCGAAGTTGTTGCCCGCCGCGGTGAAGGCCAGCGTGACCGCCCGCGGGTAGTCCAGCCCGACCGCGCGTCCAAGGGCCATGGATCCGGCCCACATCACGGCGAAGTACACCAGCAGCGGCAGCGCGATGCGCACTACGTCGACGGGCCGCGAGGTGATCGCTTCTCCTTGGAGGGCGAAGAGCACGACGATGGTGAACAGCAGCCCGTACAGGGCGAACGGTCCGATGCGCGGAATCAGCCTGGTCTCGTACCAGGTACGGCCCCGGGCTCTTTCGCCCAGGCGGCGGGTGAGGAATCCGGCCAGCAGTGGGATGCCGAGGAAGATCAGGACGCTGCGGGCGATCTCCCACACGCTGACGTCGAGGCCGGTCTGTTCCAGGCCGAGCCAGCCGGGCAGGACGCTGAGGTAGAACCAGCCGAGCGCGGAGAAGGCGATCACCTGGAACACGCTGTTGAGCGCCACCAGTACGGCGGCGGCCTCGCGGTGCCCGCAGGCGAGGTCGTTCCAGATGATGACCATGGCGATACAGCGGGCCAGGCCGACGATGATCAGGCCGGTGCGGTACTGCGGCAGGTCCGGCAGGAAGAGCCAGGCCAGCGCGAACATCACCGCCGGTCCGGCGATCCAGTTCAGGACCAGGGAAGGGACGAGCAGGCGGCGGTCACGGGTCACGATGTCCAGGCGGTCGTAGCGGACCTTGGCCAGCACCGGGTACATCATCACCAGCAGGCCGAGCGCGATCGGCAGTGAGACGCCGGTGACGGTCACCTCCGCCAGCGCATCTCCCAGGCCGGGAACGAGCCGTCCCAGACCGAGACCGGCGGCCATCGCGATCAGAATCCACGCCGCCAGGAACCGGTCCAGGAACGGCAGTCGGGCCGCCACCGGCCCGACCTGTGGCGCTTCGGCGATCACGAGGCCGCCCCGGTGGCGCTCTTCCCGGTCCGCTGGGGGAGCGGTGTCCCTGCGGGACGGGTGAGGATGCCGGCGAGCCTGTCGTGGGAGATCGTCGGCTGGGCGTCTTGTTTCGACATTCTTCTATGTTGACGTTCTTCGATTCAGGACGCAACATCGAATCGGCATGCGTCAACGCAACAGGGAGCGCCGCTCAGAGCTGGCTCAGACGGGAAGTTCGGTGATGCTGAGGGCGAAGTCCAAGTTCCCCACCCCGTGGTTGGCGAGGCCCACCGTGACCACGCCCGCTCCTTCCAGCCAGTGCGCCATTTTCAGGCCGCCGACGTCCAGCGGGCGCAGCCCGAGGCTCTCGATGAACGCCTCCACGCTTGCCTTGGCCTGCGCACTGTCGCCGGCGATGAAGACGTCGGGCCGACCCTTCTCCAGGACATGACGGAAGATGGTGTTGAACGCCTTCACCACACTGGCGTCGGCCGGGGCCGCCTTGGCGACCTCCTGCGCGATCGAGGTCTCCTCGCGGTGGGCCAGCCCGTCGAACGTGGAATTGAAGGGATTGCTGATGTCGACGACGACCTTGCCCGCGAGAGCGTCTCCGTACTGGGTGACGGCCGGCACGACACCGTCGTACAACAGGGCCACGATGACGATGTCCCCGGCCGGGGCGGTGCCCCATTCTCCCGTCGTGGCGCCGTCGCCGAGGGCCTTGGCCAGGTCGGCGGCCTTGGACCGATCGCGGCCCATGATCTCGACGGTGTTGCCGCCCGCTACCGCCCGCGCGCCGATGGTGCGGGCCATGTTCCCGGTGCCGATGATGCTGATGTTGTTGCTCATGAGATGTCCTGCCCTGGTTGTGGGTTGTTCGGTTCAGATGGCGGTGGTGCCGCCGTCGGCGACGAGTTCCATGCCGTTGACGTAGCTGGAGTCGTCGGAGGCGAGGAAGAGGGCGGCGGTGGCGATTTCGTCGGGGCGGCCCATCTGGCCGCGGGGGATGAGGGACTCGAACTGGCGCTTGGTGGCCTCGTCGAAGAGCTCTTCCTGCTTGGCGGTGGCGACCTGGCCGGGGGTCAGGACGTTGACGCGGATACGGCGGTCCTTGAGCTCGTTGAGCCAGATGCGGGCCCATGCCTGCTGGACGGCCTTGCTGCCGGCGTAGACGCTCCAGCCGGGGAAGGCGCCGAGGGAGGCGTTGGAGCCGGTCATGAGGATGGAGCCGCCGTCGTTGAAGAGCGGCAGGGCCTTCTGGACGGTGAACAGGGTGCCGCGGGCGTTGAGCCCGAACCAGGTGTCGAACTGGGCCTCGGTGATCTCGCCGAGCGGGGCGGGCTCGCCGCCGCCGGCGCTGGCCCACAGCACGTCGAGGCTGCCCTTCTCCCGCTTGACGGTGTCGTACAGGCGGTCCAGGTCGTCCAGGTCGGCGGCGTCGCCCTGGACGCCGGTGACGTTGCGGCCGATCTGCTTCACGGCCTCGTCCAGGGCGTCCTGGCGGCGGCCGGTGATGAAGACGTGCGCTCCCTCGTCCACGAACCGCTTCGCGCCGGCCAGCGCCATGCCGGTGGTGCCGCCGGTGATGACCGCTACCTTGCCGTCGAGCTTTCCCATGGTCGCTCCCTTGGGTCGGTGGTGCCGTGCGCACCTGGGATGACGGTGTTATGTACACCGCCCTGTGTGCTTACCGTACGGGGCGGGCGGCCGGGGCGCAAACTATGTACACCGGTCGTTACCCAGTCGGGGTACCATGGCCCCATGACGGAGTTGGAGAAGGGCCCCAAGGGCCGCCGCCGCGGCCGGGGCGCCCGCGAGCGCATCCTCAGCGCGTCCCAGCAGCTGTTCCGCGAGCAGGGCATCAACCGCACCGGCATGGACCAGCTCTGCGCGGCGGCCGAGGTGTCCAAGCGCACGGCCTACCAGCACTTCACCGGCAAGGACGAGCTCGTCGCCGAGTACCTGCGCCGGTTCGACCCCTCCGTGCTGTCCGGCGTGTTCGACCGCACCGACCTCACGCCGCGCGAACGGCTCCTCGCGGCCTTCGACGTCCCCTCCACCACCCCCCTGTGCCCCTACATCGCCGCAGCCGTCGAACTCCACGACCCCCAGCACCCCGCATCCCAGTGCGCACGCGACTACAAGAAAGCCGTCGCCGCGCGGCTCGCCGACACCGCCCGCGAAGCCGGCGCCGCCGACCCCGAACAGCTCGGCGAGCAGCTCGCGCTGCTCATCGACGGCGCCGCGGCCCGCACCCGGGTCCTCAACGCCGACGCCTTCCCTGCCGCCGCCGCCATCGCCGCCGTCCTCATCGACAACGCCATCCCCGCCACAGCCGGCGATGACCGGCGACGGGAATGCCGCGAGTTCGGCCCGGTCGGCCAGACGCCACCACGAGTCAATGACGTGCGAAAAGTTCAGCCAGAACGGATTCAAAGCCACCGGCCTGCGTGAGGCGGCGCACCACCGCGGGTGGGCGCCGCTCTCATGGTGTGGATCCGGGTCAGTGCCGGGTGCTGAGTTCGGTCGCGGGTTCCGGCCGCGCGTCGGCCGTCGGGGACTTGGTCAACTGCTCGCCCTCGATGTCGACGTTGGGCAGGACGCGGTCGATCCAGGCGGGCAGGGACCACGCCCGGTGGCCGAGGAGGGCCAGGACCGCGGGCACGATGGTCATGCGGACGATGAAGGCGTCGAGGGCGACGGCGACCGCGAGGCCGAATCCGAGGGCCGCGATGACGGATTCGGTGGAGCCGATGAAGCCCGCGAACACGCAGATCATGATGAGGGCCGCGGCCGTGATGACCTTCGCGCTGTGCTGGAAGCCCGTGGAGATGGCCTGACGCGGATCGGCGCTGTGGACGTAGGACTCGCGGATGCGGGTGACCAGGAAGACCTGGTAGTCCATGGCCAGGCCGAAGACGATGCCGACGGTGAGGATCGGCATCAGGCTCATGATCGGCCCGGTCTGTTCGATGCCGAACAGGTCCTTCAGCCACCCCCATTGGAAGACGGCCACCACGGCGCCGAGCGAGGCCAGGACGGACAGGAGGAAGCCGAGCGCCGCCTTCAACGGCACGAGGAGGGAGCGGAAGACGAGGATCAGGACCAGGACGGCCAGTCCGACGACGACCAGGAGGTAGGGCATCAGCGCGGCGCTGAACTTGTCGGAGATGTCGATGTTCAGCGCGGTGGTCCCGGTGACCATGCTCCGGGCGCCGATGGAGTTCTCCGTCGTTGTCGCCAGGGAACGGATACCGGTGACGAGGTCCTTGGTCGCGTCGCCGGACGGCGCGCTGTCGGGGATGACGGAGATGATGGCGGTGTCACCGGAGGGGTTGAACACGGCGGGGGTCGCCAGGGCCACATCGTCGAGTTCACGGATCTTCGCGTGCATGGTGGCGGCGGCCTTTTTGGCGGTGGCCGCGGACTGGTCGGCGACGACCACGGTCAGGGGGCCGTTGAAGCCCTCCCCGAAGGACTGCGCGAGCATGTCGTAGGCCCGGCGCTGGGTGGTGGACGGCGGCTGGGAGCCGTCGTCGGGCAGTCCGAGCTCCAGCCCGGTGGCCGGGAGCGCGATCACGGCCAGCGCCGCCACGGCGGTGACGAGAACCCGCACCGGTCGGCGCACCACCGCCTCGGCCCACCGCCGGCCGAACGGCGTGGCCTCACGGCTGCCGCGGGACGCTTGGGTATCACGGCTGCCGCGGGCCGCCTTCGCGTCACGGCTGTCGCGGGGCGCCTGTGTGTCATGGCTGCCGTGCGGTGCCTCGGCCGCACGGCCGCCGGGGCCCACCGCGCGGTCGCGGGAACGTCCACGGACGCGCTCAGGGGCGAAGCCGAGCATGGCCGGGACCAGCGTGATGGCGACCAGGACGGCGACGGCGACGGCCCCGGCGGCGGCGATGCCCATGGCGGTCAGCACCGGGAGGTTGACCACGGCCAGGCCGACGAGGGCGATCATGACGGTGAGGCCGGCGAAGACGACGGCCGATCCCGCGGTGCCGTTCGCCCGGCCCACTGCCTCGCGGGCGTCGTGGCCCGCGGCACGTTCGGAGCGGTAGCGGGAGACGATGAACAGCGCGTAGTCGATGCCGACCGCGATGCCCAGCATCGAGGCGAGTGCCGATGTGTTGCTGTTCAGGTCGAAGACCGGGCCCAGCGCCGTGAGCGCGGCGAGGCTGATGCCCACCCCGATCACGGCCGTCAGCAGCGGAAGACCCGCGGCGATCCAGGAGCCGAGGGTGAGGAGGAGGATGACCGCCGCTAGGGCGAAGCCGATGGCCTCGGCCGAGGTGCCTTCCTCCGTCGTGGCGACCGCGTTGCCGGAGGCTTCGACCGTCAGCCCGGTCTCCCTGCCCTCGTGCAGGGCGTCGTCGAACCGCTCGTGGTCACGATCGGTGAGGTCCGCGGCCGCGGACCGGTAGGCGACCGTGGTGTAGGCGGTCGCGCCGTCCTCGCTGACCGTTCCGCTCGTGAAGGGGTCGCTGACGGCACCGACCCGGGAAGAGGAGGCCGCCAGGTCCTTCAGGGTCGCGGCCACCGAGGCCCGGTTG
The DNA here is from genome assembly GCF_040653035.1 of Streptomyces malaysiensis subsp. malaysiensis. Lineage (NCBI taxonomy): Bacteria > Bacillati > Actinomycetota > Actinomycetes > Kitasatosporales > Streptomycetaceae > Streptomyces > Streptomyces malaysiensis. Next base: position 97,523 of record NZ_JBEZNG010000026.1, on the reverse strand, counting down.
CCGGTGCTGGTGATCTTTTCCCCGTGCGGGGCCCGCAGCACCACACGGGCGGTGGCGCCGCCCGCGTTGGCTGCGGGGAATTTCTCGCTCAGCAGGTCGTTGGCGCGCTGCGCCTCGGTGCCGGGCAGGGTGAAGGAGGACGTCGAACCGCCGGTGGTATGCGCGGCGGCGGCGCCCACGGCGGCAAGGACGATGACCCAGAAGAGGAGCACCAGCCGACGCCGCTCGAAGGCGGTCCGACCGATCCAGTGCAGGAAGGTGGCCATGAGGGTGCGGAAGACTTTCTACTCATGCGACGTTGGGACGGGAGGTGGGACAGCGGGAAGTGCCGCGCACGCCCCGTCCGGGGACGGCGCGCCGGTCGGAGGCCGGACCTCGGTGAATGCCGCCGACCGCCGCGATCACCATCGTCGGCCCGGGACACGGGGCGTCACGTCAGCCGTACGTACCGGGTGGGCGCGGGGCTGTCGGTCGTTCGGCCGACAGCCCCGCGCCCACCCGCGCTTCTACGCTGAGCGGCGTGGATCGACATCTTCCGCGTACTCCGCACATCAGACGGCTGATCACCGTCAGCGGCCTGTTCGCGTTCGCTCTCACCTGGCTCGCGGACATCGCCGTGGTCAGGAGCAATTCCATGGCGTCCGGAACCGCCTGGCTGCCCGCTGTGGCCACCGGCCCTCTGATCGCCCTGGCCGTCCTGGAGACTCCCTGGTCGCCGTCGCTGGACACCTGCGTCGCCGCCGTGGTGTCACTGTCCTTGGCACTCACCGCTTGGAGCCTGATCGCACCGAGCACCATGGCGTGGTGGGGAGTTCTGGAGACACTGGGCCTGCTGTGCATGGGCCTGCGCACCACGGCCCAATCCGGCCGGACGGCCGCCGCGGCGGCGGAAACCGTCCTGATCAGCGCGACCGTACTGCTGCTGCCCCTGCGCACCGGGTCCTGGGAGGCGTTCACCACCGGTGGCTATGTGCTGACCGTCGCGCTCGCCATCTTCATCACCCTCGGCTACACCATCCGAGCCCTGGAAGCGCGCAGAGAGCGCACGGCCCGCGAGGTCCGCCACGGGGAGCGCCTCGCCCTGGCCCGCGATCTGCACGATCTCATCGCCCATCACATGACCGGCATCATCGTGCAGGCCAACGCCGCCCTGTCCATCCAGGCCGCCGCACCGGACAAGATCGAGCCCATCCTGCGCAACATCGCCCGCTCCGGCGCCGAGACCCTGGAATCCACGCGCCGTCTGGTCCGCGTCCTGCGCGAGGAGAACAACACACCATTGCGGCCGGGCGACTTGCTCACCGATCTCGGCGAACTCGTGTCCGCCCACTGCGCCGCCGCGTCGCCCGGCTCCGGGCCCACCGAAGCCGATACGGCACGCCTCGAAGCCACGGCGGCGGCGCGGGTGGCCCGACTGCGGCCCGAAGTGGAGACCTCCGCCCACCGCCTGGTCCAAGAAGCCCTGACGAACGTACGCCGCCACGCACCGGACGCGCACACCATCGTCCGCCTGGACGCCGATACGGAGCGGCTGCGTGTGACCGTCACCAACACCCCACCGCACCGCAGGGCGCTCACGCCGGCCGGGGGCCGGGGCGGCTTCGGCCTGCTCGGGCTCCAAGAGCGCATCGAGGCCCTCGACGGCACCCTGCGCGCCGGGCCGCTGCCCGGCGGCGGCTGGGAAGTATCCGCCGCCCTCCCGCTCGCACCGTCATGACCCCGGGCCGAGCGCTGCCCGAGCCGGGCCGCCAGGACGAAGCGGCTTGGGCCATCCCGACGCCGCACAGCCCCGTGATGATAGGAACGGTCAGTGCCCGAACCCCGGATTGACGTCGTCATCGCCGATGACCAGGAACTGGTGCGGATGGGATTCAGCCTGATCCTGGGGGTGCAGCCGGGGATCACGGTGGTCGGTGAGGCGGCCGACGGTGTGGAGTGCATCGAACTCGCGCGTCGTCTGCGACCCCGGGTCGTGCTGGCCGACATCCGCATGCCGCGGCTGGACGGGCTGGAGGTCGTGCGACAGCTGGCCGGTCCCGGCGTGGCCGATCCGCTGAACGTCGTCGTGATCACCACATTCGATCAGGACGACTATGTACGAACCGCACTGCGCAACGGCGCATGCGGTTTCCTGCTCAAGGACGCCTCTCCCGACCTTCTGGTGGAGGCGGTCCAGGCGGCGGCACGGGGCGATGCCCTCGTCTCCCCGGCGGTCACCGTGCGGCTCCTGCGGCGGCTGGAAGCGACGGAACGCGGGACGGTACAGGCACCCGGGGCGTCCGATGCCGCCGGTCTCAGCGAACGGGAGCGGGACATCGTCCGGCTGGTGGCCGTAGGGCGCACGAACCAGGAAATCGGCGATGAGCTCTTCCTGTCGCTGTCGACGGTGAAAACGTACCTGGGACGGATCCAGGCCAAGCTCAACGCCCGCAACCGGGTCGAGGTGGCGGCCTGGGCCTGGGAACACGGAGCGGTCCGCGGGAGCGGATGAGACGGCCGCCGGCCGGGACATGGCGGGTTCGATGGGCAAGGGCCCGCTCTAGGATTTCCGCATGGCGAAGCGTGCGGTACACCGGCGGGCCCGGAAGATCCTGGGCGAGGAGCCCGTGGCCCTGGTCTGGTGCGAGGTTCACAAGGGCATCCCCGTACCGCCCCCAGAGGTGCACCGGGCCGCGGGCAAGGGGCGGTTGAAGCCGGGGCGCCACTGGCTGCTGTACGTGGGGGCCGTGGTGTTCTTCTTCGTCGTCGTCCCGGCGATGCTGATCGACGCGCTGAGTACCCGACTTGAGCAGCCGTTCCAGCGGTCCCGTAGCCGCGGGCCGCGGCGGACCGGGCCGGACGCCCGGCCCTCCGCCTCCCGCCGCCGCGCGGCCGACGGTGCCTTCGACGGCGACTGGGACCTGACCGCGGGCCAGTTGCTGCTGCGCTGGTACGGGCATTCGCCCAGCCCCCAACGCCTGGTCATGCTGGCCCGCGAGCGCGTCTGTATCGCCACGTCGCCGCGCCGTCGGCTGTCGCCCACCAGGGCCGACGACTTCCGGATCGTCGCGGAGTTCCCCCTCGATCAGGTCCGCGTCGAGGGCGAGACGGGCCAGCCGCGCGGATTCGCCACGTTCCGGCTTCGCTTCGCCGATGGCTCCTGGCTGGAGCTGGGACGGCTGGGCGAACCCGAGGACGCGGACCACTTCCTCCGTACCGTCAGCGGCTGACCGGCGGTCATGACGGCCGCTTGCGTGGTCGACGGCCCGGGACAGCGCCGCATTAGCTGTCTGTTAGCAGAACAACAATCCGGTCTTCGAAGCTGATTGTCGTCCGGGAGAGAGACGACAGAGCACAGCATCGAGAGGCCATGATGAACACCGCCACCGCCACCGCCACCAACCGCTTCCGTGGCCGCGCCGGCCGCCGTATTGCCGCCGCCCTCGTTGCCGCCGCGGCGCTGAGCCTGGGGGCCACGGCCTGTGGGCCCGACTCCGAGGCGGCGGACTCCGCCGGCTCCTCGGCCTCGGCCCAGCCCACGGGCGGCTCCTCCTCGGACAACTCCGGCTCGCAGGGCGAGGACGGCGGCACGTCCTCCACGGCGCCGCCCGCAGACGGCAACGGCGGCGAGTCCGCCACCCCCGGGGGCGGCGCGGCCGACGCGGGCAACGAGCGCACGATCGTCGGCAAGCTGGAGTACCTCGCGCCCGGCAAGCTGATCGTCAAGCCCGAGGACGGCGGCATGGACCAGGCGTTCCTCGTCGCCAACGCCACGCGGATCCTCGGCGCGGCCGCGATCTGCTCCGCCGACGACGGCAGTGTGTCCCTCGGCGAGGACGGCTACGGCACCTCGAAGTGCACCGTGGACCAGTTGGAGAAGGCGGCGAAGACCAACGCCGTGACCGTTCGCGTCACCATGGACTCCAAGTCCGGCGGTGCCGATACGGTCGAGGAGAAGTACCACCCGTAAGCCCGAGCACGAGATGCCGTCGAACCACTCGCGGATGGCGGCCCGGCCCGCCCCGGGAACCACCGCCGTCCGCCCGCTCATGCCGCTCGCCGCCGGTGGCGGGCGGAATAGCGGTGGTTCATCACGCCTTGCTGGTAGGCATGCGTATCTTCCGTACCTACGCGCGCGTCTACGCCGCCGACCTGGACGCGGTTCTGACATCCCTCGGCACCGTCACCGGTGAGCCGGGCACCACCCGATTCACGATGCCGAACGGCCTGGAGCTGGCCGCCATCGGCCAGGTTCTGGTCGTGGCGGGAGACGAGCGAACGCTGGAGCCGTACAAGGCCACGTCGGCGACGCTGATCGTGGACGACCTCGATGAGTGTCAGGCACGCCTCGACCGGGCGGGAGCGGAATTCGTGCGCGGTCCGCAGACGGTTCCCACCGGCCGGAACCTGACCGCCGGGCTGCCCGGTGGCGTTCAGATCGAATACGTCGAGTGGGACGAGGCGCAGTGGGAGCGTGCCGGGGGCCGGCCGGCCTAAGCGCTCCGCTGGAAGTGCCCCGACCTGCCGTCGATCGTCTGCGGCGCCGTCGTGGCTGGTCGCGCCCGCGCGGCGGAGCCGCAGATCGACACGGCCCCGCGCCCCTTCGGGGCGCCACCGAACCGCAGCCGACCGCCCGCGCCCGGCCAGCGCTCTTCTCCGCCGAGGTCGCGTACCGGAGGAGGTGGCCGCCTATCGGGGGTGATCTCAGAGCAGTTCGAGCAGGGCGTCGGTGAAGTCCTCCGTGGTGGCCGTGCCGCCCAGGTCGGGGGTGCGGACAGGGGTCTTCGCCAGGACGGTCGCGATGGCGTCGGTGACCCGGGTGGCCGCCTCGGGGTGGCCGAGGTGGTCGAGCAGCATGGCGGCGGACCAGATCGCGCCGAGCGGGTTGGCGATACCCCGCCCCGCGATATCGGGGGCGGAGCCATGGACCGGTTCGAACATGGACGGGAAGTCGCGTTCGGGGTTGAGGTTGGCCGCGGGGGCGATGCCGATGCTGCCCGCGACCGCGGCGGCCAGGTCGCTGAGGATGTCGCCGAAGAGGTTGGAGGCCACGACGACGTCGAAGCGCTGAGGGTCGAGGACGAACTTCGCGGCGAGGGCGTCGATGTGCTCCTGGTCCCAGGCCACCTCCGGGTGCGCGGCGGCGCGTTCGGCGACGAGTTCGTCCCAGAAGGGCATGGTGTGGATGATGCCGTTGGACTTGGTCGCCGAGGTGAGGCGCCCACCGCGCCGCTCGGCCAGGGAGAAGGCGTAGTCCAGGACGCGGGTGACGCCCTTACGGGTGAACACCGCCTCCTGGACGGCCATCTCCTCCGGCAGCCCCCGTGCGAGGCGGCCGCCGATCTCGCCGTACTCGCCCTCGACGTTCTCCCGGACCACGACGAGGTCCACATCGCCGGGCCCGGCCCCGCGCAGCGGGCTGGGCACGCCCTCGAAGACGCGGATGGGGCGCAGATTGACGTACTGCTGGAAGCCCCGGCGGATGGGGATCAGCAGACCCCACAGCGAGACATGGTCGGGGACGCCGGGGTAGCCGACGGCGCCGAGCAGGATCGCGTCATGGCCGCGCAGCCGGTCCAGGCCGTCCTCGGGCATCATCGCGCCCTGGCTGAGGTAGCGCTCGCAGGACCAGTCGAACGTCTCGTAGGTGAAGCCGAGGCCGTGCCGGGCGGCGACGGCGTCCAGGACGCGGCGGGCGGCCGGGATGACCTCGTTGCCGATGCCGTCGCCTGGGATCAGGGCGATGCGGTGGTTGGTCGTGCGGCGGTTCGTCATGGAGGGGATTGCAGCAGGGGCGCGTCCTCCGCGTCCAAGACGCAGATCGGATGTGGCTTATAGGTCCGCCCTATGAGCGTTCCATGGCGGTGCTCATGAACGCCCGCGCCGCCGGGGTCAGCTGGGCCCGCCTGCTGACCAGCGCGATATGCAGGCTGGTGGTCGGCTCGAGATCCAGGACCAGCGCCCCCGCCCGCTCGGCCAGCCCGCGCCAGGCGTCGGTGACCACCGCCAGTCCGACGCCCCGCAGGACCAGCGGCAGGATCGCCACCCGGTGCTCGGTCTCGACCACGACGGTCAGCTCGACGCCCTCGGCCCGGAGGTCATCGACGTAGCGGCGCATCCCGGTCCCCTTCTGCCCCACGATCAGCCGATGGCCGGCCAGCCGCTCATGGCGCACCGGCACCCCTGGGGGGAACGGCCCGTCCGGGGGTGTCAGCAGTACGAACCGCTGCTCGACCAGCGGGTGGATGCGTACGTCGCCCTGCGGCGCGGCGTCGGGGGAGGCCAGCAGCCCCAGCTCGCATACGCCGGTGCGCACCATCTCCGTCACATCGCGGGGGGTGAACGCGGCCTGCACCCGTACCGACACCGCGGGATGGGCCCGGGTGAAGCGGTCGATCATCCCGGTCAGCGGCTCGACGGCCTGGGAGGGCGGGGCCGCGATGTCCACCCGGCCGCCGCGCAGCCCGTGCACCGACTCCACACTCGCCCGTGCGAGCTGGAGGCTGCGCACCGCCTCCCGCGCCGGTTCGATCAGCGCCGTGCCCGCCTCGGTGAGGACCGCCCGGCGGCCGATGCGGTGGAAGAGGTCGCTGCCCAGGTCGCGCTCCAGGGCGCGGATGGCCTGGGACAGGGACGGCTGTGACAGATACAGCGCGGAGGCCGCCCGGTTGAACCCGCCGTGGTCCACCACGGCCAGGAAGTACTCCAGCTGCCGCACATCCACCGCGCCGCCTCCCCGCGTCCGGCCACCCCGACAGGTCCATAGGTGTTGCTTATAAGGATTGTCGTCAACGGGTCTTGGACGCGCACCGCGGGCGGCTGCTGGGATCGGGCCATGACCGATCAGCTGCTGGGCGACTTCGACCGCCGCACCATCGATGTCGAGGGTGTGGGAATCCATGTGCGCACCGCCGGGGACGGGCCGCCGCTCCTGCTGCTGCACGGCTATCCGCAGACCCATGTGATCTGGCACCACATCGCCCCGGCGCTCGCGGCCACACACCGTGTGGTCCTGGCCGATCTGCGCGGCTACGGCGACAGCGACAAGCCCGCGTCCGACGCCGAGCACCTCATGTACTCCAAGCGGGCCATGGCGCGCGATCAGCTGCTGGTGATGCGGGAGCTGGGCTTCGACCGCTTCGCGGTCGCCGGCCACGACCGGGGCGGCCGGGTCGCCCACCGGCTGGCCCTGGACCATCCGGGGGCGGTCTCCGCGCTCGCGGTCCTCGACATCGTGCCCACGCGGCATGTCTTCCAGCACGCCGACAAGGACTTCGGCCTCGGCTACTACCACTGGTTCTTCCTGGCGGCGGGCAACGGCATCCCGGAGCATCTCATCGGCCGGGACCCCGAGTTCTGGATCCGCGCCCGGATGGGGGCGCGCCACCACGGCGGCACACCGTTCGACGAGGCGGCCCAGGCCGAGTACGTCCGCTGCTTCTCCGATCCCGCGGCCATCCACGCCAGCTGTGAGGACTACCGCGCCGCCGCCACGATCGACCTGGTCCACGACGACGAGGACGCCGCCGCGGGCCGCCGGGTGACCGCACCGCTGCTGGCCCTGTGGGGTGCGCACGGCTTCGTCGGCCGCCACTACGACGTGCCTCGGGTCTGGCGCGGCTACGCGGACGATGTGCGCGGGCAGGCCCTGCCGTGCGACCACTACCTCCCCGAGGAGGCGCCGGAGGAGACGCTGCGCCAGCTGCGGACGTTCCTCGCGGACCACGGCGCCGCCTGATCCAGGGGTCCCGGCGGGCGGCCGGTACGGCTATGTCGGTATGACGGTGACCAGATCTGCGGGCATCCTGGCCCGCAGATCGTCCCACTCGCCCTCGCTGATATGGCGCTGGAGGATCTCCAGGACGGTGTGGACCAGCTGTTCGGTGTCGCCCTGGATCGAGTACGGGAAATCGTGCCGGATCCGCTGGAAGAACTCCTCGCTGTGCATCTTCACGGGCGTCTCGGCGGGTTTCCAGCCGTCGTAGTAGATGCCCCGCACCAGCATCGGGAGCTGTGCGCCGAACTGGACGGCCTCGTCCACCGTCAGCCGGTCCCGTAGCTGGTGCAGGACCGCGCGCAGGGCGGCGTAGGACTGTTTGCGGCGCTCTTTGGGCCAGCCGTAGGCGTCCTCGATCTCCTTGAGGAGCCGGTTGGTCTTGTCGACCGTGGTGTCGAAGGAGGGAAAGCCTGTCGCAACCATCGTGTTCGTCCTTCCGGTGCCCGCGGCGGCCGCCCGGCCGGGCGGCCGCCGCGGGGTGAGAGAGCCGGTTCACGGCCGGCGGCGGCGCGGCCTCAGAGGCCGCCCTGCGGCCGCTGCCGCTCCTGTTGCTGTTGCTGCCGGCTTTCGCCCTGGATGCTCTCGGTGATCTCTATGTGGCGGGGCTTGGCGGTCTCCGCCTTGGGAACGGTGATCGTGAGGACGCCGTCGGACATGGCCGCCTTGACGCCCTCGGTGTTCACCTCGCTCGGCAGCAGCAGCCGGTACTCGAAACGACCGGTGCGGCGGCCGCTGCGGCGCAGGACGCCCTTGCGCTCCCGTTCCTTGATCTCCCCGGTGACGGTCAGCTCCTGGCCGTTGACCTCGATGTTGATCTCCTGGCGCCGGACACCGGGGAGTTCGAGTTCGACGTGGTACGCCTCGTCCCCTTCGGTCACATCGGCGGCGGGCGCCCATGTCGTGAGACCGGGCATCGCCGTTCCGCCGACCGTGGATTCGAGCAGACCGCCCATCTGGCTGAGCAGGTCGTCGAACTCCGCCAGTGGATTGCGCGCCCAGACCCGGGGGCGGTCCATCGCGCCTTGGCGCTGCTGTTGCTGTCGTCGGGCGGGTGTGGTCATCGCCCTTCACCTCCGGTCATATGGAGCGGATGCGCATCGGTAGCGGATGCGTGCGGATCACCGCCCGGCGCGGCGGACCGGCCGGACGGAGCTGGGAGGTCATCGCCGGGGCCCGGGAGGCCCGCGGTGGTGTGGCCGAGGTGGTCATGGACGTGGTGGACGGCCATCGCCCCTTCACCGGCCGCCGAGGCCACGCGCTTGACCGAGCCGCTGCGTACGTCACCGGCGGCGAAGACCCCGGGCAGACTGGTCTCCAGGCGCAGACAGCCGCGGCTCTGGCTCTCCCAGACGCCGGGGGCAGCGCGGGCCTCGGCCTCGGCGCCGGTGAGCACGAAGCCCTCGTCGTCCAGGGCCAGGACGTCGGAGAGCCAGTCGGTGCAGGGCTTGGCCCCGATGAAGACGAACAGCGAGCAGGCGTCCAGGGCGCGGCGCTCCTTGGTGCGGATGTGCTCCACCACGACCGACCGCAGGGTGTCATCGCCCCGCACCTCGCGGACCTCGGTGTCCAGCGCCACGTTCACCCGCGGATGGCGCTCGATCTGGTCGACCAGATAGCGGGACATCCCGGCGCCCAGGGACGGGCCCCTGATCAGCAGGTGCACCCGGGGCACCCGTTCGGCGAGGAAGAGCGACGCCTGGCCCGCGGAGTTGCCGCCGCCGACCACCGCGACCGGGTCCGCGCCGCACTGCCGCGCCTCGTAGACGGTGGCCGCGTAGAAGACGCTCGTCCCCTCCAGCCGGGCGATCCCGGGGACGTCCAGCCTGCGGTAGTGGGCGCCGGTGGCCAGCACGACGGTACGGCCCAGCGCCTCGGTGCCGTCGGTGAAGGTCACGCGGTAGTGGCCGCCGTCCGGTTCGAGGGACGTGGCCTCCGCCGGGATCCGCACCCGGGCCCCGAACTTGCGGGCCTGGAGCACACCCCGCTCGGCGAGTTCGGAGCCGGAGATCCCGGACGGGAAGCCGAGGTAGTTCTCGATCAGGGACGAGGTGCCGGCCTGGCCGCCGGTGGCGAACGCGTCCACGAGCGTGGTGGCCAGCCCGTCGGAGGAGCCGTAGACGGCGGCGGCGATCCCGGCCGGGCCGGAGCCGACGATCAGCAGGTCGTGGTCGCCGCCGGCGGCCGGTGTGGAGAGGCCGATCAGCCGGGCCAGTTCGGCGTTGCCGGGGTTGCGCAGCACCTGCTCCTCGCGCCAGATGACGATCGGGGTCTCCTCCGGGGGGATGGAGAAGCGGCGCAGCAGCGCCTCGGCCTCGGCGTCCGTCTCCAGGTCGATCCAGCGGTGCGGCAGCCAGTTGCGGGCCGCGAACTCGCGCAGCCGCCGGGTGTCGGACGAGTAGCGCGAGCCGAGGATGCGGAATCCGGCGCCGGCCCCGACCAGCATGGTGCGGCGGCCCAGATAGGCGCGGAGGACGAGATTGCCGAGGACGGGGTCGCGGGCCACCAGCACCCGCAGCCGGTCCACCGGGATGACCAGCACCTCCCCGGCCTCCCGGGCGTGGGCGGTGTAGAAGGCCACCTGCCCCTGGAGCAGGCCAAGTTCGCCGAGGAAGCGCCCCTGTCGGTGGAGTCTCAGGAGCCGCTCGTCCGAGGTGCCGTAGTACTCGGTGATCGCGACGGAGCCGCCGAGGATGACATAGAAGTCCCCGCCCCGGTCGCCCTCGCGGATGAGCACCTCGCCCGCCGCCACCGGGCGGCGGGTGCCGTGCCCGGAGAGAAACCTGATCTGCTTGGGCGTCAGCCGCGGATACGCGCCGTACAGGTCCGGGGTCTCATCGGGTGCCGCCGCCCGTGGTGCGGTGCCGGGGGACCGGTCCTCGCCCGCCATCAGGCCATGGCCTCGTGGGCGTAGCACCACCGCCAGGTCTCGCCCGGCTCCAGGGGCTCGACGATGGGGTGTTCCTCGGCGTAGGCGTGGGCACGGGCGTGCTTGAGCGGCGAGGAGTCGCAGCATCCCACGTGTCCGCAGGTCAGGCAGAGCCGCAGATGGACCCAGGGGGACCCCAGACGCAGACACTCCTCACACCCCTCGGGGGTGTGCGGGGTGACCGGACGCACCATCGCCAGGTGCGGGTCGGGCTCGATGGCCATGACGTTCACCCTTTCTTGCTGTCGCGGCCCGTCATCACCTGCTCGACCCAGGAGCGCAGGGTCTCGGCGGGCGCCGCGCCCGCGCGGCGGGCGATCAACTCCCCCTTGTCCAGGATGAGCAGGGTCGGCACGGCCTGCACCTCGAACCGCTGGGCGATCCTGGGGTTGCGGTCCACGTCGACCTTGACGAGCTTGATCGTTCCGGCGAGTTCCCGGGCCACCCGCTCCAGCGCGGGGCTGACCGTGCGGCACGGCCCGCACCAGGCGGCCCACAGGTCCACCACGACCAGCGGCGTGGCCTGCTCGGCGACCTCGGCGAAGTCCCGCTCCCCGGCGTCCGTGATCCACGGCAGCGGGTTCTTGCAGTTGCCGCAGCGCGGACGGCCCGCCGCCGCCACCGGCACCTTGTTGATCTTCCCGCAGGCGGGGCAGGTGACGACCGGGGCTTTGACGGTCTGGCTCGGCATCGCTCTCACGCGGCCTTTCCGAGTCCCGCGGTCTCCGGTCGCCGCTCGTAGGTGACCACCAGTTCGCCGTGCCGGCCGTCCACCTTGACGGTGGCGCCCTCCTCGATGTCGCCGCGCAGCAGGGCGCGGCCGATGAGGGTCTCCACCTCGTGGGAGATGTAGCGGCGCAGCGGGCGTGCCCCGTACACCGGGTCATAGCCCTCGTGTGCGATGACCTCGCGGCCGGCCGGGGTGAGTTCGACGGTGATCAGGCGCTCGGCCAGCCGCTTGCGCAGCTCGTCGAACTGGAGCTCCACGATCCGCTCGATCTGGGGCTCGCCGAGCGGCTTGAACAGCACGATGTCATCGACCCGGTTGAGGAACTCGGGGCGGAAGTGGCCGCGCAGCTCGCTCATCACCAGGCTCCGGGCGTCCGGCTTGAGCTCGCCCTGGGCGGTGACCCCGTCCAGCAGATGCACCGAGCCGATGTTGGAGGTCATGATGATCACGGTGTTGCGGAAGTCCACCAGCCGCCCCTGGGCGTCGGTGATCCGGCCGTCGTCCAGGACCTGGAGCAAAGTGTTGAAGACATCGGTGTGCGCCTTTTCGATCTCGTCGAAGAGCACCACCGAGTACGGCTTGCGCCGCACCGCCTCGGTGAGCTGACCGCCCTCCTCGTAGCCGACGTAGCCCGGCGGGGCGCCGACCAGCCGGCTGACCGTGTGCCGCTCCTGGTACTCGCTCATGTCCAGGCGGATCATGTTCTCCTCGGTGTCGAAGAGCGCGGCGGCCAGCGCCTTGGCCAGCTCGGTCTTTCCGACGCCGGTGGGGCCGAGGAAGATGAACGAGCCGATCGGGCGGCGCGGGTCCCGGATCCCCGAGCGGGCCCGGATGATGGCGTCGGAGACCAGTTTGACCGCCTCGTCCTGGCCGATGACCCGCTCCTGGAGGATCTGGTCCAGGCGCAGCAGCTTCTCCCGTTCGCCCTCCTGGAGACGGGAGACCGGGATGCCGGTCCAGGCGGAGACGATGTCGGCGATCTCCTCCTCGGTGACCACCTCGCGCAGCAGCCGGTGGGTGCCCTGCCGGGTGGCCAGCTGTTCCTCCTCGGCGGCCAGCTTGCGCTCCAGCTCCTGGAGCCTGCCGTAGCGCAGTTCGGCGGCGCGGTTGAGGTCGTAGGCGCGCTCGGCCTCCTCCGCCTCCAGGCGTACCTCCTCCAGCTCCCGGCGCAGGTCCTGCACCCGGCGGATGGACTGCCGCTCGGCCTCCCACTGGGCGTGCTTGGCGTCGGCCTCGGCGCGCAGATCGGCCAGCTCCCGGCGCAGCTCCTCCAGCCGCTGCCGGCTGGCCGCGTCGCTCTCCTTGGAGAGCGCGGCCTCCTCGATCTCCAGCCGGGTGACCCGGCGGGTGATCTCGTCCAGTTCGGCGGGCATGGAGTCGATCTCGGTACGCAGCCGGGCGCATGCCTCGTCCACCAGGTCGATGGCCTTGTCCGGCAGGAACCGGTCGCTGATGTAGCGGTGGCTGAGGGTGGCGGCGGAGACCAGGGCGGTGTCCTGGATCTTGACGCCGTGGAAGACCTCGAGACGCTCGCGCAGGCCGCGCAGGATGGAGACGGTGTCCTCCACGCTCGGCTCGTCCACCAGCACCATCTGGAAGCGGCGCTCCAGCGCGGCGTCCTTCTCGATGTGCTTGCGGTACTCGTCCAGGGTGGTCGCGCCGATCATGTGCAGCTCGCCGCGGGCCAGCATCGGCTTGAGCATGTTCCCGGCGTCCATGGCGCCCTCGGCGGCCCCGGCGCCCACCACGGTGTGCAGCTCGTCGACGAACAGCAGGATCCGCCCCTGGGCCGACGTGACCTCGGTGAGCACGGCCTTGAGCCGCTCCTCGAACTCCCCGCGGTACTTCGCGCCGGCCACCAGGGAGCCCATGTCCAGGGCGAAGATGGTCTTGTCGCGCAGCCCCTCGGGCACGTCGCCGCGCACGATGCGCTGGGCCAGGCCCTCCACGATGGCGGTCTTGCCGACGCCCGGATCGCCGATGAGCACGGGGTTGTTCTTCGACTTGCGGCTGAGGATCTGGGTCACCCGGCGGATCTCCGCGTCCCGCCCGATCACCGGGTCCAGCTTGCCCGAACGCGCCTCCAGGACCAGATCCCGGCCGTACTTCTCCAGCGCCTCGTACGCCACCTCGGGGTTGGCGGAGGTGACCCGCTGGCTGCCGCGGACCTGGGTGAGCGCATGCAGGAACGCCTCCTTGGTGACGCCGTGCTCCTTGAGCACCCGCCCGGCCGCGGTGGCCGACCCCTCCTCGGTGAGCGCGAGCACCAGGTGCTCCACCGAGACGTACTCGTCCTTCAGGCGCTTCGCCTCCCGCTCGGCCGTGTCCAGCACCTGGCCCAGCCGCTGGGTGGCGAAGATCTGCCCCGGTGTGGCCCCGGGGCCGGTGACCTTGGGCTTGCGCGCCAGTTCGGCCTCCAGCATGGTGCGCACCGCGTCCGGGTCGGCGCCCAGCTGGCCGATCAGCCGGGGGGTGAGCCCCTCGGGCTGGTCGAGGAGGGCCAGCAGCAGATGTTCGCCGTCGACCTCGGTGTGGCCGTACCGCTGGGCCCTGGTCTGGGCGTCCTGGAGGGCTTCCTGGGACTTCTGGGTGAGGCGGTTCATGTCCATGGTGGTTCTTCACTCCTCGCGCCACTGCGGCGCAGTGCGGCTTCGAGCCGGTTGATGCGGTCGAGCAGGTCGAGCACCAGACCGATGGAGGCGTAGTTCAGGCAGAGCCCGGTGTGCAGCCGCTCGACGCGGCCCAGCACCGCCGGGGCGTCGGGCGCGAACACCGGCCGCCCGGCGGCGTCGTACTCGGCGTCGATCAGGCCGAGGGCGACGAAGCGCCGGATCAGTTCGGGGTGGAGCCCGGTGCGGCCGGCCAGGGTCTCCAGGGAGAGCCTGCGCGCGGGCACCAGCTCGTAGTGGACGGACGTCACGGGCACGTACCGGTGGGCCGTGGCGGTTCCGGATGCGTGGGTGCTCATCGCTCCCTCCGGGGGTCGAAGGCGGAGGTGCGGCCCAGCTCCTCGAACAGCTCCCGCTCCCGGTCGCCGAGGCTGGGCGGCACCATGACGCGGATCTCGGCGTACAGATCGCCGTCGGTCCCGCGCGGGTCGGGCATGCCCTCACCGCGCAGCCGCAGCCGGCGGCCGCTGGAGGACCCGGGCGGGACCGTCACCTTGGCGGTGCCGCCGGGCGTGGGCACGGGGACGGTCGCGCCGAGCGCGGCCTCCCAGGGGGACACCGGGAGCGTTACATGGACGTTCCGGCCGTCCAGCCGGAACCGCGGATGGGGCTGGATCCGCACCCGTAGGTACAGATCCCCGGCCGGTGCGTCACCGGTGCCCCGGCCGCCCTGCCCGGCCAGCCGGATGCGCTGCCCTTCGATGACGCCCGGCGGCACGTTCACCTCGAAGGTGCGCTGCCCCGAGGGCCCGGCCAGGGTGACGCTTCGGCGGCCGCCGCGGTACGCGTCCTCGACGGTGAGCGGCAGCTCCGCCTCCTGGTCGGCGCCGGGGATGGTGACGCGTCCGGCGCCCGGCCCCGCTCCGCCCGGCCCCCCGCCGCCGCCGAAGAACGCGCCGAACAGGTCCTCGAAGTCCACGCCCCCGCCGCCGACGTCCTCGCCGAAGCCGCGGGTGAACCGCACCCGGCCGCCGTCGCCGGCCGTCGTCCAGCCGCGGAAGCCCCCGCCGCCGCCTCCGGCACCGGTGCCCACGCGCTCCTCCCAGTCCTCGGGGATCTTGCGGAAGTCCTCGCCGAACCGGTCGTAGCGGGCACGGGTCCCGGGGTCGGAGAGCACGCTGTAGGCGTCGTTGAGCTCCTTGAACCGCTCCTCCGCGTTCGGGTCCTTGTTCACATCGGGGTGGTGGCGGCGGGCCTGCTTGCGGAACGCCTGCTGGATCTCGTCCTGGCTCGCGCCCCGTGAGACGCCGAGCACCTCGTAGTAGTCCCGTGCCATGGCCGTCTCACTCCCGCTTCGCCACGGCCACGGCCACCGGCCTGAGCTGGTTGCCGGTGTCCCCGTAGCCGGGGCGCAGCACCTGGACCACGGTGCCCGGTTCGGCCTCGGGGTCCTCGATCACGCCGACCACCTCGTGCAGGGCCGGGTCGAACGGGACGCCCGTCTCGCCGTGCCGCTCGTAGCCGAGCCGGGCCAGGGTGTCCACGGCCTGGCCGTGGATGGCCTTGATGCCCTCCACGATCGATTCGGGGTCGGCCTCGGCGTGGGAGAGGGCGAGTTCGAGGTTGTCGATGACGGGCAGCAGGGCCGCCGCCGTACGGGCCCGCTCGGCGGCCCGCTCCCGCTCCAGCTCCCTGGCGTGGCGCTTGCGCAGATTCTCCAAGTCGGCCCGCGCACGGCGCCAGCGGTCGTCGAGTTCGGCCAGCGCGGCGGCCTGCTCGTCGGACGCGGTCTCGTCCAGGGCGGGGCCGCCGGCCGCGTCCGGGCCGGGGCCCTCCCCGCCCGCCCCGCCCGCCTCCACGGCGTCCGGGGCGGGCAGGTCCCGCTCCTGCTCCGGCTCTGTCACGGCGCCCTCCGGCACCGGTTCGGGCTGCTGCGGTTGAGTGGACATGGCGGCCTCTCAGTCACCCTTCGTCGGGTCGGTTCCGGCCGGTTCGGTCAGCCCTTGTCGAACTCGGCGTCGATGACGTCCTCATCGCCTCCGCCGCGCCCGGCTCCGGCCCCGGTGTCCTGGGCGCCGCCCGCCCCGGCCCCACCGGCCGCCGCGCCGCCTGCCGCGCCCGCACCGGCCGTCTCATGGGCGGCCAGGCCCGCGTAGACCTGCTGGAGCTCGGAGGCCAGCGGCTTGGTCCGGTCGGTCCCGGCCTCGTTCCTGACCGCCTCGCGGGCGTCGTTCACCAGCATCTCGGCGCGCGACCTCTCATGGGAGGGCGCCGCGTCGCCCAGTTCGGCGAGGCGCTTCTCGACCTGGTAGGCGATGGCGTCCAGTTCGTTGCGCGCGTCCACGGCCTCGCGCAGCGCCTGGTCCTCGCCGCGGTTGCGCTCGGCCTCCTGGACCATCCGCTCCACCTCGCCGCGGTCGAGGTTGCCGGTCTCGCTGATCTGCACGGACTGCTCCTTGCCGGTGTCCCGGTCCCGCGCCGTGACATTGAGGATGCCGTTGGCGTCGATGTCGAAAGTCACCTCCACCTGCGGCTCGCCACGCGGCGCCGGGCGGATGCCGGTCAGTTGGAAGCGGCCCAGCACCCGGTTGTCGGCGGCCCGCTCGCGCTCGCCCTGGAGGATCACGATGTCGACGGCCTGCTGGCTGTCCTCGGCCGTGGAGAACGTCTCGGTGCGGCGCACCGGAATGGTGGTGTTCCGCTCGATGATCTTCGTCATCACACCGCCGCGGGTCTCGACGCCCAGCGACAGCGGGGTGACGTCCAGCAGCAGCACGTCCTTGACCTCGCCCTTGAGCACCCCGGCCTGGATCGCGGCGCCCAGGGCCACGACCTCGTCGGGGTTGACGCTCATATTGGGCTCCTTGCCGCCGGTAAGCCGGCGGACCAGGGCCTGTACGGCGGGGATGCGGGTCGAGCCGCCGACCAGGATCACCTCGTCGACATCGCTCTCGCCGACCTTGGCGTCCGCCATGGCCTGCTGGACCGGACCCAGACAGCGCTCCACCAGATCACCGGTGATCTGCTCGAAGGTGGACCGCATCACGGTCTCGGTCAGATGCTTGGGCCCGGCGGCGTCCGCGGTGATGAACGGCAGGTTGACCTGGGTCTGGGTCACCGAACTCAGCTCGGTCTTGGCCTTCTCCGCGGCCTCGAAGAGCCGCTGGAGCGCCTGCGGGTCCCGGCGCAGATCGATGCCGTTCTCCTGCTGGAACGTGTCGGCGAGGTGGTCGACCAGCCGCCGGTCGAAGTCGTCGCCGCCCAGATGGCTGTCGCCCGCGGTGGAGCGGACCTCCACCACCCCGTCCCCGACGTCCAGGATGGACACGTCGAAGGTGCCGCCGCCGAGGTCGAAGACGAGCACGGTCTCATGGCCCTTCTTGTCCAGGCCGTAGGCGAGGGCGGCCGCGGTCGGCTCGTTGATGATCCGCAGCACCTTCAGACCGGCGATCTCACCGGCGTCCTTGGTGGCGCTGCGCTGGGCGTCGTTGAAGTACGCGGGCACCGTGATGACCGCCTCGGTCACCCGCTCGCCCAGCTGCTTCCCGGCGTCGTCGGCCAGCTTGCGCAGCACCTGCGCGCTGATCTCCTCCGGCGAGTACAGCTTCTCGCGCACCTTGAAGCGGGCGAGACCGCCCTCGTCCGGGACGACGTCATAGGCGACGGCCCTGGCCTCGCCGGAGACCTCGTCGTAGTGGCGGCCGATGAACCGCTTGGCCGAGTAGATGGTGCCCTTGGGGTTGAGGATCGCCTGGCGCCGGGCCAGCTGCCCCACCAGCCGTTCACCGGTGTCGGTGAAGGCCACCACCGACGGGGTGGTGCGGCTGCCCTCGGAGTTCGGAACGACCGAGGACTCACCGCCTTCCCACGCGGCGATCACCGAGTTGGTGGTGCCCAGGTCGATTCCGACTGCCTTGGCCATGGCGACTCCTTCCGGGGCGGCCGTACGGGCTCCACTCAACGCCCGGTCGGCCGCGGAAGCGGGATCGGTGAACGGAATCTATGCCTCATAGGGTGGCAAATCGGTCCGTGGCTGGTCCCTGCGCCCGGGGGTCGAATATCGGCGTTCCGAGTGCACCCGTGGGACAGGGGGTGGGTGGCCGGGCCGTCCCCGATCCGGTTCGGTCGGTCTCAGTCCGTGGAGAGGTCCTGTTCGACCCAGATCGTCTTGCCGTCCGTGCCCTGCCGGGTGCCCCAGCGCGTGGCCATCTGGGCGACCAGCATCAGACCGCGGCCGCCCTCGTCGAAGACCCGCGCCCGCCGCATATGGGGCGCCGTACTGCTCGCGTCGGAGACCTCGCAGATGAGGCCGCGGTCATGGATCAGCCGCAGCCGGATGGGCGGGTAGCCGTAGCGGATCGCGTTGGTCACCAGTTCGCTGACGATCAGCTCGGTGGTGAAGAGGGCGTTGTCCAGCTCCCAGGCGAGCAGTTGCTCGGCGGTGCGCCGGCGGGTCTCTGCGACGGCGGCCGCGTTCGCCGGGATGTCCCAGGTGACGACCCGGTCGGAGTGGAGCGCCCGGGTGCGGGCGAGCAGCAGGGCGATGTCGTCGTCGGGATGGGTCGGGGGCAGAACGCGCAGGACGTTGTCGCAGAGCGCGTCCAGGGACGGCGCGGGACGGCTCAGCACGGCGCGCAGCGTCTCCAGCCCCTCGCCGCTCTCACGGTCGTGGCCGCTGATCAGGCCGTCGGTGTAGAGGGCGAGCAGACTGCCCTCGGGCAGCTCGGTCTCCATGGTCTCGAAGGGCAGTTCGCCCAGCCCCAGGGGCGGACCGGTGGGCAGGGCGAGCGGTTCGGCGGTGCCCTCAGGACCGGCCACCAGCGGTGCGGGGTGGCCCGCCGCGGCGGCGGTGCACCGGCGGGAGACCGGATCGTAGACCACGTAGAGACAGGTGGCGCCGAAGGCCCCGACGTTCTCAGGGCTCTCGTCGTTCTCGGGATTCTCGTCCGAGGTCAGCCGGATGACCAGGTCGTCGAGGTGGGTCAGCAGCTCACCGGGCGGCAGATCCATATCGGCCAGGGTGCGTACGGCGGCACGCAGCCGCCCCATGCTGGCGGCCGCCTGGATGCCACGGCCCGCGACATCGCCGACCACCATCGCGACGCGGGCGCTGGACAGCGGAATCGCGTCGAACCAGTCGCCGCCCACCCCGGTCCGGGCGCCCGAGGGCAGATAGCGCGAGGCGAGGTCCAGCGCGGTCAGCTCGGGCAGCCGCTGTGGCAGCAGGCTGCGCTGAAGGGTTTCGGCCGTGCTGCGCTCGCGCAGATAGCGGCGGGCGTTGTCGACACAGACGGCGGCGCGGGCGGTGAGCTCCTCGGCCAGCAGTACGTCGTCATCCGTGAAGGGTGCCGGTGTGCGGTGGCGGGCGAAGAGGACCACGCCGAGGGTGACCCCGCGGGCGCGCATCGGCACCACGATCGCCGTATGCGTGCCCTGCGCGCGGATCCGGGCGGCCCGGGCGGGGTCGGTCACCTCCCAGCTCTTCAGCAGTGACTCGGTCATCCGGTGCCGCTCCGCCCGGCCCTCGATCAGGGCCTTCGCCGTGGGGGAGCCTTCGGGGTGGGTGGCCAGCTCGCCGATGTCGGGCACCGCCTCCGGGGTGCCCTCGAGGATGGACCGGTGGGCCGCCCGGCGCAGGGTGATGGGCTGGCGCAGCGGCCCGGTGGGGGGCTCGTCGCCCCGGTGCAGGAAGGTGAGCAGATCGACGCCGATGAAGTCGGCGAACCGGGGGACCGCCACCTCGACCAGCTCCTGGGTGATCCGGTCCAGGTCCAGGGTGCTGCCCAGCCGCGCCCCCGCCTCGTTGAGCAGCAGCAGCCGCTGCCGGGCGTCCTGCTCGGCGGTGGTGTCGCGGGCCGCGAAGCACACGCCGTGGAACGCGCCGGTCTCGTTGCGCAGCGGGGCCAGGGAGACCGACCAGGCGTGCGCACGGCTCTCGCCCGGCGCCCGCAGATCGGTCTCCAGCTCGAGCCGTTCGCCGCTCTCCAGCACCCGCCGCATGGCCTGTTCGACCCGGTCGCTCTCCCCGTGACCCACCAGCTCGGTCAGCCGCAGCCCGCGCATCTGCTCCTCGCTGCGGGCGGTGGCGGCCTGCATATCGGCGTTCGCCCGCGCCAGCCGCAGGTCCGTGTCGAAGAGCGCCAGAACGCACGGGTAGTGGGCGAACGCGCGGTCCTCTAGAGCCCCCGGCTCCTGGGCGGACGGTTCCCCGGGCGCGGCGGAGACCAGGAGCCAGCCCATGGACCCGTCGTCCAGCGGACCGCGGTGGGCCAGCAGCTCGACCTCCACCTGATGGCCGTCCCGGTGGCACACCGCGACCCGTCCGCTCCACCGGGGCCCGTCCGCCAGGCACGGCCCGGCGCCCCCGCCGCTGTCCCCGCCGGCGGTCTCGTCGGCGCCCCCGTCGGCCGTCCCGGCGCGCAGCTCCGCCGCCGCCCGCCCCACGACCTCCTCGGCGCGGTAGCCCAGCAGCCGCCGCGCGCCCTCGCTCCACCCGGTCAGCACACCGTGGTCGTCGACCGTGGCGGTGGCGAGGCCGGGGGCGCCGGGCGGGGGGTCCGGCCGGACCCGGGGGGCGGTGGGGTCGGGGGGTGTCGTCATCGGAGATCGTCTCGACGGCTGTGGCTCATGGACCCGGTGGATGCCACTCGATCATCAAGATCGTGGCGTCGTCGCTGAGTTCGCGGTGCCGGAGGTCGAGGATCGCGTGGATGAGCAGGCGGAGCACCTCGGGGGCGTTCTGCCCGGCGGCCGTCGACCGGATGATGTGGTCGGCGAAGCGCTCCAGGCCGAACTGCTCGCCTTCCTCGTCGCGCGACTCCACGACCCCGTCGGTGTAGAGCAGGACGCGGTCACCGGGCTCCAGGGCCGTCTCATGGACCCGGCGGGGAGCGTCCGACAGCCACGCGGGCAGCCCCAGCGGCGGTTCGGCGGTCCGCTCCAGCTCCTTGTCCAGCAGCCGCCGATGGCGGATGACCAGCGGGGTGGGGTGGCCGCAGTTGGCCCAGCGCAGCACTCCGCTTGGCATGTGCAGCCGGAGGAAGACGCCCGTGCAGAACTGGTCCGGAAGCCATTTGGCCAGCGCCTCGTCCACCGTGGTGACCAGGGCCTCCAGATCGGCTCCGGTGCGCCGGGCGTTGCGGCTGCCCGCCATCGCCACGGAGGTGGTCAGCCCGGACGCCAGGTCGTGGCCCATGGCGTCGAGGATCGTGGCGTGCAGGACGTCCTCGGTGAACGAATGGTCGAAGGCGTCGCCGCCCAGCTCGTACGCGGGCTCCACGACGGCCGTCGAGACCACCCGGCCGGTGCCGATGGAGCGGGGCGGGAGAAAAGCCCGCAGCATCTCCGTGGGCAGCTTCATGGTCCGGGTGCGGGTGTACTGCGCGACGGTGTCGATATAGGTCCGTTTGGACGTGATGACCAGGGCGAGGAGCGAGGCCAGCATCCGGCAGCGCGCGAGCATGACCCCGTCCAGGGAGGCGGGGCGCAGCTTCAGTACCCCGAGCCGCTCCGCGCCGTTCATCAGCGGCAGCCATATGGTCAGCCTGCCCGCGCCCGCCTCCTCGATCCGCACCGAGTCGGTGCGGTAGGCGAAACCGGCCAGGGTGTCGTCGAGCCCCATGCGCGGCTCGTCCTCGTCGAGCGGCATCAGCATCCGCTGCTGGAGGTCGATCAGGTAGATGACCGTCCGGCCCATGCCCATGGCCTCGGTGTAGCGGTCCAGGGCCAATGGGAGCTCCGTCGGTGACGCCTCATGGGTGGCACTGAGGAGCTCCTCCAGCAATTGCTCAGCGGTCTCGGCCGAGGTCGACACGTTCGCGTCCACCATGCGGTCAACCTTACGGCGGCGGGCCCGGCGACGCCCGGGGGATCACGGGGGCGTGGGCACCGGCTCCCAGGGGACGGCGGCGGGCTCGCGCGCGGCCTCCCCGGGCGCGAGATCGTCCCGTACGGGGGCCTGCCGTACGGCGGTCTCGTGTACGGCGGCGTCCCGTACGGCGTCCCGCGCGCGGGGCCCGCGGATGACCACGGCGGTGTCGCGTAGGGCCACGAGGGTCTCGCGTACGGCCGCCGGGGTCTCGCGTACGGCCATGGCGGGCTCCCGTGCCGCCCCGGGGATCTCGCTCACGGCCGCCGGGGACTCGCCTACGCCCACCGCCGCCTCGACCATGGCGTCCCCGCGCGCGGCCACGCCCGCCCCGGGGGCCCGGGAGAGCAGGACCACCCCGCGGGCGGCCGCCGCCGCGCCCGCCGCGGCCAGGGCCCAGCCGGCCGGGCCGCCCCGGAAGCGCTCGTCCAGCAGGACGATCCCGATGGCGGCGGCGGCCACCGGATTGGCGAGGGTCAGGGTGGCGAGCGGTGCGCCGAGGCCGCTGCCGTAGGCGCTCTGGGCGAGCAGCAGTCCGCTCACCGCGAAGACCGCGACCAGGACGGCCACGACCACGGTCCGCCAGGACACCAGGGCCGCCTCGGGGGCCCGGGAGCCGGCGAGCGCGACCGTGAGGGTCTGGGTGAGCGCCGAGGCGACGCCGGAGGCGACCCCGGACCCGGTGGCGTACCGCAGCCCCCGGCGCGGCGTTCCGCGCCCGGTGCGCCCCGGCCGGACGCACAGCCCGAGGAACGCCAGGACGACGGCGGCGAGCGCGACCGCCTCCGGCAGGCTGAGCGTACGGCTCGGCGTCTCCCCGGCGGTGACCGGCAGCAGGGCGCCGAGCCCGAGCAGCGCGAGGACCACGCCCCGCCACTCGTCCCGGACCACCCGCCGCCCCGCGAGCCGCGCGCCCAGCGGGACGGCCGCGACCAGGGTCAGCGCGCCGAGTGGCTGGACCAGGGTGAGGGGTCCGTACCGCAGCGCGGCCACATGCAGCAGGGCGCCGCCGGAGTTGAGGCCGACCGCTCCCCACCAGGCGCCGCGCAGCAGCAGCCGTGGCATGCGGCCCGGGTGGCCGACGGCGGCCAGCCGCTCCTGGGCCACGGCCGCGGTCGCGTAGGCGACGGCCGAGGCGAGCGCGAGCGCGACGGCTATGACGGTCGGATTCATCCACCGTGCCTTCCTCTGGGCACTGCCTGGCACTATCGGCACACAAGCGTATCGATACGAAAGTGTACCGGTGCAGAGCCGTATCGGTACATGCCTGTTTCGGTACACCGATGTGTCGGTAGACTGCGTGGTCGGGAGAGCCGGAGCCCGGTCGACCGAGGAGGAGTACCGATGGCGACGCAAGGCCCGGAGACGGCCGCGCCGCAGCGCCGTTCCAAGATCAGCCCCGAGCGGGAGCAGGAGTTCTACCAAGCGGTCCTCGATCTGCTCCAGGAGGGCGGCTATGAGGCGCTCACCATCGAGGCCGTCGCCGCCCGCACCCGCGCCAGCCGCTCCACCCTCTACCGGCAGTGGTGCACCAAACCCCAGCTCGTCGTCGCCGCGCTGCGCTCGTGCAAGCGCCCCTTCGCGCTGGGGGGCATCGACACCGGCTCCCTCGCGGGCGATCTGCGCGCGGTCGCCGCGGCGGTGGGGGAGGCGGGGGAGGTGTGCGGCGGTGACACCGCGCTGGTGTACGCCCTCGGGCACGCCGCGCTCCAGAACCCCGATCTGCTCCAGGCGCTGCGTGCCGCGCTGATCGAGCACGAGGTGAAGACGATCCAGGCGATGGTCCGCCGGGGCGTGGAGCGCGGCGAGGTGGCCGCGGACAACCCGGCCGTCGAGTTCGTCCCCACCCAGCTGATCGGCGCGATGCGGGTCCGCCCCCTGCTCGAGGGCGTGCTCGCCGACCGCGAGTATCTGACCCGCTTCCTGGAGGCGTCGGTCTTCCCCGCCCTGGGGCTGGCCGCCCGGTAGCCGCGGTCGGTCACGGGTGCGCGCCGGGGCGTCAGATGACCGGCGGGCGGCCCAGTTTGGTCATATGCCACACCGTGCGCCAGCGCATCGGGCGGCGTCGGCCGCAGGTGGTGCGCAGGCCCTCCAGGAAGCCGCCCGCCCAGGCCCGCAGCCCCGTGAGGGAGCGGGTGCGGGCGAGCGTGAGCAGCGTCCAGGTGCCCAGGTAGAGCGGGACCAGCGGCAGCGGCAGATGGCGGCGGGCCAGCCAGACCCGGTTGCGGGCGGTCATCCGGTGGTAGACGGCGTGCCGGGCGGGGGAGGTCCTGGGGTGCTGGAGCAGCAGCTCGGGGGCGTAGCGGACCTTCCAGCGCGCGTCGAGCGCCCGCCAGGCCAGGTCGGTCTCCTCATGGGTGAAGAAGAACTCGTCCGGCCAGCCGCCGATCTCCTCCAGCATCGCCATCGACAGGGCGTGGCCGCCGCCGAGGAAGGTGGTCACCTCGCCGCCGCGCATCGGGTCGGACGCGCGCAGCCGGGGTACGTGGCGGCGCTGGGTCTCGCCCGTCTCGTCGGCGATGCGGAAGCTCACGATGCCCAGGCGCGGGTCCTCGGCGTACAGATCGCGCACCCCGCGGAAGACGTCGGCGTCCACCAGCAGCCCGTCGTCGTCCAGGTCGATCAGGACGTCCACGTCGCCGAACTCGCGCAGCCGCCGCCAGGCGGCATTGCGGCCGCCCGAGACCCCGAGGTTCTCCGCCAACTCGACCGCGGTCACCCCGTCGGGGAGCTCCGGGAGCGGGGAGCCGTTGCCGACGACCACGACGCGGGCCGGGGGCACGTCCTGCTTGGCGACCGACTCCAGCAGGGCGGCCACCTCTCTGGGCCGGTTGCCCATGGTGAGGACGGCGATACCCAGGCGTGGTTCGGTGACGGCGGACACGGTGGGACTCCAGGGCTCGGTTGCGATGCCCGCGATCGTAACCGTTCACCCGGAAGAACACTTCCGTACGGCTGATGTTCATCAAAGACCGCCTGAACGGCGGCCGGGCCCGGGGCCGTCAGCCGTCGAGCGCCGTGACCGCCTTCTTGGCCGCGCCGATGGCGCCCTTACGGATCTCATCGCCGTCCGCGGCCTTGTGGCTCTCGAAGTCCCCGCCGTTGTAGGTCACGGTGACCGTGGCGTTGTCCTGGTGGACGGTCACCACCGCTTCGCGGATGCCCTGGTCGTCGTCCTTGGTGGTCTTCTCGGTCACCGACGCGTCGTCGCCGAGGCCGGGCACCGCGCTGCCGCCCTCGCTCCCGCGCTGCCCCGCGACGCTCTTGACGTCGTAGGCGATGTCCAGCCAGCGGTAGTCGAAGCCGTCCAGGGCGTGCCAGGAGCAGCCCGTGCGGCGGCTGAGGTCGCTGGACTTCAGCTCGTTCCCGGCCGTTTTGGCGCCCGGCACCAGGTCCTTGATCATCGACTCCGGCAGAGTGGCGCACGCCTCCGCGGGCGGCTTGGTGTAGCGCGGCGCCGCGGCGCTGGTGGCCGGGGCCGAGGTCTGCGGGGAGGGGCCCGCCGGGGCGGCGCCCTCGTTCGAGTCGTCCGACGTCGTCATGGCCACCCCCGCGGCGGCGAGGACGGCGACGGGCAGCAGACGGGCGACCAAGGTGAGCGGCAGAGAACGCACGGCGGTCTCTCTTCGTTCGGATGGCGGTGGTGGGGCGGTGGTGAATGCTGTGGCGCGGTGAAGACGACCCTGCCATATGGAGCGGGTGCCGAACAGTCCGGGGGTGAGCGAGGGCATCGTCCCGGCCAGGGCTTCGGGGCCGCTGTGCCGATGGGGTGAAATGCCCGCATCCTCACATTATCTCCACAACCGGAGGGTTATCTACGACGGGTGACGTTCCCTCATCCGTCAGCCGCGGCCGATGTACGGCATCGCCGTCGCCATGACTGTCGCGAACTGCACATTGGCCGCCAGGGGCAGCGACGCCATGTGCCGCACCGTGCGCGCCACGTCCGCGACGTCCATCACGGGCTCGGCCACCAGCTCCCCGCTCGCCTGCGGCACACCGGCGGACATCCGCTCCGTCATCTCGGTCGCCGCGTTGCCGACGTCGATCTGCCCGCAGGCGATGTCGTACCGGCGCCCGTCCAGCGACAGCGACTTGGTGAGCCCGGTGACGGCGTGTTTGGTGGCGGTGTACGCCACGCTGTCCGGCCTGGGGGCGTGTGCCGAGACGGAGCCGTTGTTGATGATCCGTCCGCCCCGGGGCTCCTGATCGCGCATCAGCCGGAACGCCGCCTGCGCGCACAGGAACGCCCCCGTGAGGTTGGTGTCCACCACCGACCGCCAGTCCTCGTAGGCCAGATCCTCCAGGGGCACGCCGCGCGGGCCGAAGCTGCCCGCGTTGTTGAACAGCAGATCGAGCCGTCCGAACCGCTTCCGCACCGCCGCGAAGAGCGCGTCCACCCGCGCCGGGTCGGCCACGTCCGTCGGCACCACGGGGGCCGGTGGCCCGCCACCGGCCAGCCGCGCCGTTTCGGCCAGGGCCTCCTCGCGGCGCCCCGCGAGCACCACCGACCAGCCCGCCTCCAGGAGTTCGAGCGCCACCGCCCGGCCGATCCCGGAGCCCGCGCCCGTCACCACCGCCACTTTCGACACCACCGACACACGACCGTCGCTCATGGCCCGGCAGCGTACGCCACGTCAGTTCCCCTTCCACCCAAGGCGATTCGCCGCAAAGGTCCCTTCCGGAAACGGACCTCACCCAGCGGTCATATCGATGTCGTGTGCAAGCAAACGGCCGGCCGTCCCCTGCCACTCCAATGCCTGTGACGCCACGAGCCGGCCACGAGCCAGGGGAGAGCACATGGCACATGACTCGCATCAGCGCGCCATACGAGCCGCGGCCGCACGTCCGGGACGCCGCCGCTTCCTCACCGTGACAGGAGCCGCGGCCGCCCTCGCCTTCACCACCAACCTGCCCGGCGCCCACGCCGCGCAGGTGTCTCCGCGGGCGCTCGCCGACAACCCCTTCACGCTCGGCGTGGCCTCCGGCGACCCGCTCCACGACTCCGTCGTGCTGTGGACCAGGCTGGCGCCCCGCCCGTACGAGCCGGGGAACGGGCTGCCCGAGGAGGGCACCGCCACGGTCGGCTGGGAGATCGCCCACGACGAGAAGTTCCAGCGCGTCGCCCACCGGGGCACCGTCACCGCACACGCCGAGTTCAACTACACGGTGCACGTGGACGCCAAGGGGCTCGATCCGGACCGTGTCTACTGGTACCGCTTCAAGGCCGGGAGCTGGACCAGCCCGGTGGGCCGCACCCGCACCACCCCGGCCCCGGGCGCCAAGGTCCAGGACGTCCGCTTCGGTCTGGTCTCCTGCCAGGCGTACCACGACGGCTACTTCACCGCCTTCGGCCATCTGGCGAACGAGGACCTGGACGCCGTCTTCCACGTGGGCGACTACCAGTACGAGTACGCGGTGAGCGCCGTGGGCGGCGCCCGCAACTACACCGACCGCACCCTCCCCGCGGTGTTCAACAAGGAGACGATGACCCTCGGGGACTACCGGCTGCGCTACGCGCTCTACAAGTCCGACGAGGACCTCCAGGCCGCCCACGCCGCCTTCCCCTGGTACGTCACCTGGGACGACCACGAGACCGAGAACAACTACGCGGGCGACATCGACGAGAACGGCAGCCCGTCCGAGGAGTTCCTGATCCGCCGGGCCGCCGCCTACCGCGCGTACTGGGAGAACATGCCGCTGCGGATGCCGCAGCAGCCGGCCGGTGCCGATATGCGGCTCTACCGCCGCTTCCACTACGGCAAGCTGGCCCAGTTCGACATCCTCGACACCCGGCAGTACCGCTCCAACCAGGCGTACGGCGACGGCTGGCAGTACCCGGGACCGGAGTCCGAGGACCCCGCGCGCACCCTCACCGGCGCCACCCAGGAGCGCTGGCTGCTCGACGGCTTCAAGAGCTCCACCGCCACCTGGAACGTGCTGCCGCAGCAGGTCACCTTCTCCCAGCGGAAGAACACCACCGCCGCGCGCTCCAAGCTCTCCATGGACTCCTGGGACGGCTACCCCGCCTCCCGCGAGCGGATCCTGGCCGGTGTGGAGCAGGCGGGCCTGGAGAACTTCGTGGTGCTCACCGGCGATGTCCATGTGCACTACGCCTTCGACATCAAGAAGGACTTCGACGACCCGGGCTCCCGGACCCTGGGCGTGGAGTTCGTCGGCACCTCCATCACCAGCGGCAAGGACGGCGCCGACAAGCCCGACAACTGGGCCACCTACCTGGCCGCGAACCCGCATATGAAGTTCTACAACGGCCGGCGCGGCTATGTGACGGTCTCGCTGGACGAGGAGCGGGCACGGGCCGACTACAAGACGGTCTCCGCGGTCACCACCCCAGGCGCGCCGCTCACCACGGCGGCGGCGTTCGCCAGCGAGGTCGGGAACCCCGGCCTGAAGCAGGTCTGACGGGCCGGTGGGCCCGGCGCGCACCCCATGCGCCGGGCCCACCGGGCTCATGCGCCCCGGCCGCCCCGGTCCGCCGGATACCGCACCCCCAGCCGCTCCCGCGCCGCGTCCAGAGTGCGCATCACCGCCAGCGTGCCGTCCAGCGGCACCAGCGGGGACTCCGTCTCGCCCGCGCGCAGACAGCGCATCACCTCCGCCGCCTCCCGCTGGTAGGCGCGCAGCCCGTCCACCGCCGTGATCTCCTCCGGATCCCGGCCCGGCCGGTGCAGGACGAACCGCTCGGGGTGGAAGAAGCCGCGCGGGAACTCGATCCGCCCCGCCGTCCCCGTCACCGCCGCCGTCATCGGCGTATCCGCGGTGATCGAGCAGGACAGCAGCGCCACCGCGCCGCTGTCCCAGCCCAGCGCCAGGCCCGTGTTCACATCCACGCCCTCGGGGGAGAGCTGTCCCACCGCCCGCACCTCGTCCGGCTCGCCCAGCAGCAGCTGCGCGAAGGACACCGGATAGACGCCGAGGTCCAGCAGGGCGCCGCCGCCCAGCGCCGGATCGCGCAGCCGGTGGTCCGGGTCGAACGGGCCGGCCAGCCCGAAGTCCGCGTGCACCGCCCGCACCTCGCCGATCGCGCCGTCGTGGACCAGCTCGGTCATCCGGCGGACCACCGGATCGCAGTACGTCCACATCGCCTCCATCAGGAAGCGGCCCCGGGCCCTGGCCAGGTCCACCAGCTCCTCGGCCTGACGGACATCGAGGGTGAACGGCTTCTCGCACAGCACCGCCCGCCCCGCCTCCAGGCACAGCCCGGCCGCCGCCCGATGGGCCGAGTGCGGGGTGGCGACATAGATCACATCGATGTCGTCATCGGCGGCCAGCTCTTTCCAGCCGCCATAGGCACGGGGTATCCCGAACCGCTCCGCGAACCGCTCCGCCGACTCCGGCCGGCGCGAGCCGACCGCGATGACCTGCGCGTCCGCCATCTCCAGCAGATCCGCGGTGAACGATGCGGCGATCCCTCCGGTCGCCAGAACGCCCCACCGCACGCTTCCCACCCCGCCTGACCCGGCCATTTCGACCCCGTTCCCCCCTGTGCACAGAGGTTCGACCCCATTCGAATTGCTGAGAGCATAGGAAGGCATCAACGACTCATGGAAGGTACGCATGCAGCAGCCCGGCCAACCGGCCGCCGCTCCCACCCGGGCCGACCGTCCCGGAACCCCCTCCCCCGATCCCTCCGCCGCCTCCCTCACCTCCGCTGCCGCCCCTCCCGGGCTCACCGCGCAGCGCCGTACGAGCCTTCTCGTCACCCTGATCCTCGGCGGGCTCACCGCACTCCCCGCGCTGTCCATGGACATGTACCTCCCGGCCCTGCCGGAGGTCACCGACGCGCTCCACAGCTCCGCCGCCACCGCCCAGCTCACCCTCACCGCCTGTCTGATGGGCATGGCGCTCGGCCAGCTCGTGGTCGGCCCGATGAGCGACCGGTGGGGGCGCCGCAGCCCGCTGCTCATCGGCATGGTGATCTACGTCATCGCCACCGCCGTCTGCGCCTTCGCCCCCACCGCCGAACTGCTCATCGGCTTCCGGCTGCTCCAGGGACTGGCCGGCGCGGCCGGGATCGTGATCGCCCGCGCCGTGGTCCGGGACCTCTACGACGGCATCGCGATGGCCCGTTTCTTCTCCACCCTGATGCTGATCTCGGGTGTGGCGCCCATCGCGGCCCCGGTCATCGGCGGCCAGATCCTCCGCTTCACCGACTGGCGCGGGGTGTTCGTGGTGCTCACCGTGATCGGTGCCCTGCTCACCCTCGTGGTCTGGCGCCGGCTGGGCGAGACGCTGCCGTCCGAGCGGCGCCATGACGGAGGGCTCGGCCAGACCCTGCGCACCATGCGCGGGCTGCTCGCCGACCGTGTCTTCATCGGCTATGTGCTCGCGGGCAGCTTCGCCTTCGCCGCGCTCTTCGCCTATGTGGCCGGGTCGTCCTTCGTCGTCCAGGAGATCTACGGCGCCTCACCGCAGACCTTCAGCCTGCTCTTCGGGCTGAACTCGATCGGCCTGGTCCTCACCGGCCAGTTCAACGGCCGGGTGCTGGTCGGCCGGGTCAGCATGGACAAGGTGCTGGCCGTGGGGCTGGTCGTGGTCACCGTCGCGGCGGCCGCGCTGCTCGTGCTGGCCTCCGGGGTCTTCGGGAAGGCCGGTCTGGTGCCGGTGGCGGGCAGCCTGTTCGTGCTGATGTCCGCGATGGGCCTGGCCATGCCGAACACCAACGCGCTGGCCCTGAACCGCACCCCGCACGCCGCCGGTTCCGCCTCCGCGCTGCTGGGCACCTCCACCTTCCTGCTGGGCGCGGTCGCCTCCCCGCTGGTGGGGATCGCGGGGGAGACCACGGCGGTGCCGATGGCCGTCGTCCAGCTGAGCTGCGCGCTCGCCGCCATGGCCTGCTTCATGGGACTCTGCCGTCCGTGGCAGCGACGTACCAAGCAGAGCGTGACCGTGGCCTGACCCGGCTGCTGGAGACCGTCAGGGCGCTTCCCGAGGGGGAGCGCCCTTGGTGTTCGGGGGTGGCCCTGGCCGCCGGGACCGCGTCCGGTCCGCTGGCCGAGGAGGGCTTCGGCTGGGCGGTGCGCTACGCGGCGTACGACGAGAGTGCCGACCGGGGCGTGGAACTGCCGCGTGAGCGGTGGGTGCCGGTGCGCCGGGGCCGTCGGCAGGACACGGTCTTCGACCTCGCCTCGCTCACCAAGCTGTGCACCACGATCGTGGCGCTGCGGGCCGTCGAACGCGGGCTGATCACGCTGGACGGGCACGTCGCCGCGTACGCCCCCGAGTGCACGGCCGCCGCCGAGCACGGCATCACCGTGCGGCATCTGCTCACCCACACCTCGGGGCTGATCCCCGAACTGCCGCTGTACGAGGAGGCCGGGCGGGAGCGGCGGCTGGCCCGGCTCGCGGCCGAGCCGCCCGTCACCCCGCCCGGCACCGCCCGCCGCTACTCCGACCTCAATTTCCTGCTGCTCCAGCGCGTTGTGGAGCGGACCGCCCGGCGCCCGCTGGACCGGCTGGTGCGGGAGGCGGTCACCGGCCCGCTGGGCATGTCCGACACCCGCTTCAACCCGCCCGCCTCCTGGCTGCCCCGGATCGCGGCCACCGAGGACCAGCGGCGGCCCTGGGGCAAGGTGGACCGGGGGATGCTGCGGGGCGTGGTGCACGACGAGAACGCCTGGGCACTGGGCGGGGTCGCGGGCCACGCCGGGCTCTTCTCGACGGCCGGGGACCTGGCGGTGCTGTGCCGGGCGCTGCTGGCCGGGGGCGGGCCCGTGCTGTCGGCGGAGTCCACCGAGCTGATGCTGACCGCGCCGGGGCTGGGCTTCGAGGTCGACCAGCCGTGGTTCATGGGGGAGCTTGCGGGGCGGGGCGCCGCCGGGCACACCGGGTTCACCGGTACGAGCCTGGTGGTGGACCGGGCCCGCGGGGTCTATCTGGTGCTGCTCGCCACCACGGTGCATCCCCGCCGCCGCCCCGGCGACAGCACCCCCCGCGCGGCGGCGGCCACGGCCCTGGCACGGGCATTGGGCTGATGGCGCCGGCCTGGGTGCCTGGCTGAGCTTTCCTCATCGTCCGGTGGTGTCAGGGCAGTTGGCTTGATCCGTTCGCTTGGTTAGCCTTTGCCACTGCCGTGTACTCCCCCCGGACGGCAGCGCTGCTCCACCGCCATGAGGAAGACCGCTGTGACGAACCTCCAGGACCCGCAGGACTCTCCGGCCCCTCAGGCCCCGCCGGGCGCGGAGGACGCGCCGGGCGGCCCGGGCCCGGCGGCGCCGCCCTCCGGCTGCCCCGCCCACACCGCCCCCTCCTCCGCCGCCCCCGCGCTGCTGTACGGGGAGCGGTACCTGCGGAATCCGGCCGAGAGCTATGAGCGGATGCGGCGCGACCACGGACAGGTCGCCCCGGTCCTGCTGGAGTCCGACGTCCCCGCCTGGCTCGTTCTCGGCTATCGCGAGATACGCCAGGTTGTCATGGACGTCCAGACCTATGGCCGCGACTCGCGCCGCTGGAACCGCTGGGACGAGGTGCCGTCCGACTGGCCCCTCATGCCCTGGGTGGCCCACAGCCCCATGATCCACTTCACGGAGGGGGACGAGCACCGGCGGCGCTCGGCGGCCGTCAGCGACGCCCTCGCCTCCGTCGACCCCTTCGAACTGCGCCGGCACTGCGAGCGCTTCGCCGACGCGCTGATCGACAAGTTCGTCGGCAACGGCAAGGCCGACCTGGTCTTCGACTACGTCTACTCGGTGCCCGCCCTCGCCATGGGGCAGATGTTCGGCCTGCCCGAGGACCAGCTGGAGTACATGGCGGAGGCGGTGACCGTCTCGCTGCTCTCCAATAACGAGGCCATGGCGGCGCAGCAGCGGGCCGCCGAGGTGGTGCGGCGGCTGGTGGCGGCGAAGCGCGAGGAGCCGGGCCCGGACGTCACCTCCCGGTTCATCCAGAACTCCCCGGACCTCACCGACGAGCAACTCGTCGGGGACCTGATGGTGATGATCGCCGCGGGTATGCCCGCCACGTCCTACTGGATCGGCAACACCGTCCGGCTGATGCTCACCGACGACCGGTTCACCATGACTCTCGCGGGCAACCGCCGCAGCATCGGCGCGGCCATGAACGAGGTGCTGTGGGCGGACTCCCCGCTCCAGAACGTCATCGGGCGCTTCGCCACCCGGGACACCACACTCGGGGGCCAGCGCATCCGCGCCGGCGACCTCCTCGTCCTCGGCCTCGCCGCCGCCAACGCGGACCCGCTGCTGTGGCCCGACACCGGGGCGGGGTACGCCGGGAACAACGCGTATGTGTCCTTCACCGGTGGCGACTACGGATGCCCGGCGGGCGCGCCCGACCTCGGCAAAATCATCTCGGAGACGGCGATCGAGGTGCTGCTGGACCGGGTGCCGGATCTGGAGCTGGCCGTCGAGCCCGATGAGCTCCAGTGGATGGACTCCCTCTGGTACCGCTGCCTGGTCTCCCTCCCGGTCACCTTCACCCCAGCGCCGGCCGCGGGTTAGGCGATGTCGTTGTTGGTTTCAGAGTTCAGAGGGACCAGGAGTTCACGGGGTCGTCAAGCCAAGCGTGTGTCTCTTCGGCCGTGACCGTGAGACCGAACCGGGAGTGATCCGGTTCGCCATGGCTGAGCCACCAGTGGTAGGCGCTCTCCACCTCGCCCCACAGTCGGCGAGGGCCGGACTGGTAGACCTTGGCTTCCTCGCGGTCATCGCGGAAGACGACGACCGCCCAGGACCTGTCCATGCTGCCCCCAGTTCCGTAGAACCACACGGCGCGCCGACCATCCCGCTTGCGGTCGGGGTTGTGCGCAACGTCGGGCACACGAAGGCCCAAGGCGAAACCGACCGCGTCGAAACTCCCGGTGCCGCAGAGCTGCGCCTCAGTGAGCGTCGTGGTTGACGTGTCCGCAGCGTCCAGTGCCCCCGGCGGGACGTACTCGTCGTGCCGGGGCCACACGAACCGTTGAGAGCGCAGACGCATGAACGCCACGGGCCGCGTGAACGGCCCTGACGCGCTCTGTCCGTGCCGAGCGACCACGAGTCGGGCGGCCGCCTCGCCAGGACCGTAGTACGTCCCCCAGGGAACAAGGAGCACCCCGCCCGGCTTCGACTGCTCCACCCACGCGAACGGGATCTTCCGCAAGCCGCACGTGGCGATGACACGATCGTACGGAGCCCGTGCGCCGTACCCGAGGAGCCCATCCCCGTGCACCACCTGCACCGGTAGCCCAAAGCGGTCCAGGGACTTCCGGGCCTCCGAGGCAACGGCGCTGTCCACTTCCACGGTGACGACGTTCTCGGCGCCCAGACGATACGCCAGCAAAGCCGCGTTCCACCCCGTCCCCGTACCGATCTCCAACACCCGCTGTCCCCGCTTCACATCCAGGTCGGCCAGCATGGAGAACACCAGGCTCGGCATGGACGACGAGGAGCTGAAGGACTTGCCCGGCTCGGGGCCCTCGTGCGCGCCGTCGTCCCATTGCGTGACGATGGGGTCGTCAGAGTCGGCGTATCGCTGCCACGCTTCCGGATCCTGCTCTGCACTGACCGTGGAGTATCGGCCGCTGGCCATGTCATGCGGCCATATCACGGCAGGCAGGCAGGAAGCGGGAGCGAGGCACGGCCCCATAAGCCGGGGCCCACTCGGCCGACATGGCGCCCGCGGTGAGGAGGAGGCGACCCAGTTCCTCACGAGTGGGCCGCCCCGTCCGCTCAGCCGAGCTTGTCACTTCTTGTGCGTCCCATCGCCGGGAGGCGTCGAACCGTCCGGGTGAGGCTCGTCAGTGGGTGTCCACGGCTGCCCGGGGTGCCCGTCGTCTCCGTCGTCACCCTTTCCGTGCCCGCCGCCTTGTGCGAATAAAATACCCAATTGCATGCTCATCGTTTTCCCCTCCCGTGACACTCCCAGCGGAGGGCCTAGCGGGGCGGCTGCTCCTCGGGTGGCCAGACATCGCCCCAGGAGACATCGCGGGCGGCCCGGTACAGCGGCCCCTGACGCTTGGTCACCGTGGTCCGGCCCAGACCCTCCTCGGGGCCGCACAGATCCAGCAGCACCTGGCCCTTGCGGATCTGCGGGCGGCGCACCACCCGCCCCGCGGCGGGCGCCGCGTCGAACCGTACGGCCGCGACATAGCTGAACTTCTCGTCCTCGTACGGCAGCGAACCGCCCTTGATCCGCCGGTGGAGGGAGGAGCGGCGGACCCGGGCGGCGAAGTGGCACCAGTCGGCGCCGGGCTCGATCGGGCAGAGCGCGCCGTGCGGGCAGGGGGCGACGATCCGCAGCCCGGCCGCCAGCAGCCGGTCCCGGGCCTCGCGGATGCGCAGATAGCCGTCCGGGGTGCCCGGTTCGACCAGCACCACGGCGCGGGCCGCGCGCGCCGCCTCGGCCACGACGGCGTGCCGGTCGGCCTCGGTCAGCTCGCCCAGTACGTAGGAGACCGTGACCAGGTCGGTGCCGTCCGGCAGCGCGAGGCCGTCACCGATGGCCCGGCGCTGCCAGCGGGCGGTGCGCAGCGCCTCGGAGGGCGCCTGCCGGGCCAGCTCGCGGCCGAGGGCCAGCGCGGGCTCGGCCCAGTCCAGCACCGTCGTGGTGTGCGCGCCCCGCGGCCAGGTGGCGGCCACCGCCCAGCCGGCCGCGCCCGTACCGCCGCCGATGTCGATATGCGAGGCCGGGGCCCAGTCGGGCGTCCGGGCGTGGAAGGCGGCGAGTGCGGCGCGCACGGCCTCGAAGGTCGCGGGCATCCGGTACGCGGCGTAGGCGGCGACGTCGGAGCGGTCGCGCAGCACGGGCGCGTCGGTCGGGGTGCGCCCCCGGTAGTGGCCGATCAGCCGGTCGACCGCCTGGGCCGCCTGGCGGGGCGGCAGACCGTCGAGAAGGCCGGCGAGCGCGGTGTGCGGCGTCTCGTCGGTGCGGATGGCGTCGGGGGCGTGCATTCGGCGGATTCTACCGGCCGGGACGTGCGGCGACTCCGCCTCACCGCCGGGGCCGGCGTACCTCACCGCCGGGGCCCGCGCCGGCTGCCTCACCCTCCGCCGAGCGCCCGCGGCTGCCCTACGGGCGTGAAGACCAGCCGGGCGGGCGCGTCGGTGATGATGCCGTCGCACCCCAGCCGCACCATCCGGTCCCGCTGTGCCGGGGTGTCCACGGTGTGCGCCCACACCCGCGGTATCCCGGAGGCGGCGGCCCGCCGTACGTCCTGGTCGCGCGCCCGGTAGTCGACGTCCAGCAGATCGACGACGCCGCGCCAGTCGCGCGGGGTGTCGGTGCGCATCTGCCGGGCGGACCGCCACAGCTGGGTCAGCAGCCCCTTCCGGTGGGCCTCCCGGGCCACCTCGGGGCGGTTGCTGTTGACGTAGACGGAGCGGATCAGGCCCCGGTCGCGGATCATCCTCGCCAGCCGCGGCAGGCTCTCCGGGTCCTTGGCCTCCACCATCAAGGTGATCCGGCCGCCGAACCGGTCCAGCACCTCGGCGACGGTCGGCGGCCGCTCGGGCCGCCAGGTGCCGCGCAGGGACGGGTCGGGGCGCAGCCGGACGTTCCGCCACTGGGCGGCGGTCAGGGCCCGCACCGGCCCGGTCCGGTCGGTGGTGCGGTCCAGCGTCGCGTCGTGCATCACCACGAGCGTGCCGTCCCGGAGCATCCGGCTGTCGAAGTCCAGGACCTGGACATCATGCCTGCTGAAGGCGGTGGCCAGCCCGGACATGCTGTTCTCGGGCACTTCCAGGGCGCCGCCGCGGTGCGCCGTGTAGACGACGGCGGGCTTCCGGCCCGACGGTGCCATGAGCGCGGGCCGCGGGCGCGCCGGTTCCGCGGCCGGGGGTATGAGGCGTCGTACGGACGGACGAGCGGTGGGGTGGGCCGCGACGGCGGCCGGTATGGAGAGGCCGAGAACCGCGATCGCGGTCAGAAAACGCCTGCTGATCATAAAGGGAACGCTAGGGGCGTGACTTCCGTTATGCCCTGATATCGACACCCGGTCGGGGTGGTCTCACCCACCCCGGATGCGGACACCGGCTACTTCGGGAGCAGGATGGTGGCAGCATTGATCGGGTACCGGCGGTACCGGCGGTGAAGCGAGGCGGTAGATGGAACGCAAGGGCAGGTTCTCCCAGTGGCTGCGTCGGCCGAGGAGCGGAGCGGGCGGCGAGAAGGGCACGGGAGCGGGCGCCGGGGGCGTCCGCGAGGACCTGCTCATGGCCGCCGCGGCGGCCGGATTCCCGCTGGCACCTGCCGCCCACCCGTCCGGTTACGGCTGTTCCTGTGACCGCATCGGCTGTCCCACCCCGGCCCGCCACCCGGTCTCCTTCGCCTGGCAGACCCAGGCGACCACCGACCCCGACAAGGTCGAGCAGTGGCTGCGCGCCGATCCGCAGGCCAACTTCATCACCGCCACCGGCATCGTCCACGATGTGCTCGACGTGCCCGCGGACGCCGGGCGGCTGGCCCTGGAGCGGCTGGGCGCGGCCGAGGTCGAGGTCGGGCCCGTGGCCACCAGCAGCGGCGATCTCCAGCAGGGCCGGATGCTGTTCTTCTCGGCCACGCGGGGCACGCCCGACGACGAGGACGAGTGGTGGCCCTGTGAGCTGGACTGCCATCCGGAGACCATGGACGAGCATCCGGGGCTGCGGTGGCACTGCCGGGGGAGCTATGTGCTGGTGCCGCCCGCGCGGTTGCCCGGGGACGGGCATGTGGGGTGGGTGCTCGGGCCGGAGCGGCCGCTGCCGGATCCGCTGACGCTGCTGGAGGCGCTCACCGATGCGTGTGCCCGCTTCGCGGGCGAGGACCAGGATCAGGCTGCTGCTTGGCCCATGGGGCGGTAGGGAGGTTTCGTTGTCGGGTGCGGGCCGGTGGGTGGGGTGTGCCCACCCGTCCCGCCCTGCGGGACGATTGCCCACACCGGTGCTTATTCACCCTTCGCGGCGGTTACGCCTTCCAGGCGGTTGAGGAAGACCACCTTCGGGTCGGCCGCGTCCTTCGCGGGGACCCGCACCGCCGACTCGGCCACCCTCGTCAGCGTCACCGCCTTCTTCGCCTCACCCGTCATCAGCGCCTTGATCTGCGGGTCCGGGTTGGGCCGGAACCCCTTCGCCATGGTCTGCTTCTGCCGGTGGTGCGAGCTGAAGAACACGATCGCTCCGCCGTCGGAGGTGCGCAGCCCCACCGGGGCGTCCTGCGCGCCCTGCGCCGGGGTGTCGATGTACTCCGTCCAGAACTTCGGGGTGCGCAGGAACTTCTTCCGGGTCTCCCGCATCCCCGAGGTCGACTGGCCGTCGGCGAAGACCGAGCCCTCGCCCGTCATCAGGTAGTCGGTGTACTCCGCGCTCAGCTTGTCCGGCCGGGTGGCCAGCTTCGGGGTCGGCCCCTCGGCCGGGACCGGCTCGGCCCAGCCGTCCTTGTCGGTCGCGAAGTCCGGCACCTCGTCCTGGCTGAGGATCGACAGATACGCCGCCTTCCAGGGCTCGTCGGCGCCGCCGCGGGTGAAGACGAACAGCCAGCGGTTGTCGTCGCGGTTGCTGTCGGTGTCCGCGACGAAGAACTTCGGCCAGCCCACCTGCCTGGGGATGCGGTAGTTGACGTCGGACAGCTTCAGCGCCGGGTACTTGGGGTTGCCGCCGGGGGAGGTCGCGTGCTGGGCCTTGAGGTCGGCCGTGGTGATGGCCTCCAGCGGGCCCGTCTCGACCTGGCTCGCCAGCGCCGGATCCAGCTCCCGGTACGCCTTGTTGTAGGTATCGGTGAACCGCTTGAGCGCCTCGGGCGCCTCAGCCTTGTCCACCGACGGAATGTTCTCCCGCTCGCCGTGCACCGTCATGCACCCCGTGAGCGTCATCCCCAGCGTCAGTACCACCGCTGCGGTCGGAACTGCCACCTGCCGACGGGGCGTCCTGCGTGTCATGGGGCTCCGGCTCCCGATTCCTGGGGGCTGCTGTGGACGGCGACACCCTACCGGGGCGCAGGAACAACGCGAGCGTGGGGACCAGGTAGAGCGCCCACATCCACACCTGAAGCCGGGTCGGATCCGGCTGGAAGTTGAAGACGCCCTTGAGCACCGTGCCGTACCAGGAGTCCGGCGCGATGGTGGAGCTGATGTCGAAGGCCACCGAGTGCAGTCCGGGCAGCCAGTCGGCCTCCTGGAGGTCGTGGAAGCCGTACGCGAGCACCCCGGCCGCCACCACGACCAGCATCGCACCGGTCCAGGTGAAGAACTTCGCCAGGTTGATCCTGAGCGCGCCCCGGTAGAACAGCCAGCCCAGCACCACCGCGGTGACCAGGCCCAGGATCACGCCGATCAGCGGGTCCGCCGTACCGTCGTTGCTCGCCTGCACCGCCGTCCACACGAACAGCGCGGTCTCCAGACCCTCCCGGCCGACCGCGAGAAAGGCCGTGGCCACCAGCGCCCCGGTGCCCATCGCGAGCGCCGCGTCCAGCTTGCTGTGCAGTTCGGACCTCAGATGGCGGGCGGTGCGCCGCATCCAGAACACCATCCAGGTCACCAGGCCCACCGACAGGATCGACAGCGAGCCGCCCAGCGCCTCCTTCGCCTCGAAGGTCAGCTCCTGCGAGCCGAACTCCAGCGCCGCGCCGAAGGACATGCTCAGGGCGACCGCGACGGCGATCCCGAGCCATACCGGGCGCAGCGCGTCCCGGCGCTCGGTCTTGACCAGATAGGCGACCAGAATGCAGACCACCAGGCTGGCTTCGAGCCCTTCACGCAGTCCGATCAGGTAATTGCCGAACACGAGGTTCGCCTTCCTTTCAGGGATCCGGCAGGAGTCCGTCAGGAGAACAGCGCCCTGCCCCACCAGTCGTCCGCGTCCCGGACGCCCGGCGGGATCGCGAAGAGCGCCGAACCCACGTGCTGGATGTACTCGTTGAGCGCGTCGGAGCGTGCCAGCCGCCGCTGTACGGGCACGAATCCGTCGCGTACGTCGTGCTGGTAGGCGAGGAAGAACAGCCCCGCGTCCAGCCGCCCCAGACCGTCCGTGCCATCGGTGAAGGAGTAGCCGCGGCGCAGGATCCGGACCCCGCCGTTGGAGTCCGGATGCGCCAGCCGGACGTGCGCGTCCGGCAGCATCGCCTTCAAGTTGGGCTCGTCGTGCTCGCGCTGCTTGCCCTGCGGCGCGCCCTCGCCCTTGTCCCGGCCGAAGACGTCCTCCTGCTCCTTGAGCGAGCTGCGGTCCCAGGTCTCGATGTGCATCCGGATGCGGCGCGCCACCAGGTACGAGCCACCGGCCAGCCACGCCGGGCCCGCCTTCTCGCTCACCCACACATGCCGGTCCAGGGCGGCGGTGTCGGTGCCCGCGATGTTCCGGGTGCCGTCCTTGAAGCCCATCATGTTGCGCGGGGTCTGCGCGTCCGGCGTGGTCGAGGAGGTCTTGCCGAAGCCCAGCTGCGACCAGCGGATGGCCACCTTGCCCATGCCGATGCGGGCCAGGTTGCGGATCGCGTGCACGGCCACCTGCGGGTCGTCCGCGCACGCCTGCACGCACAGATCGCCGTCGCTGCGCGCCGGTTCGAGGTTGTCGCCGGGGAAGGCGGGCAGGTCGATCAGCGCCTCGGGGCGGCGGCCGACGATGCCGAAGCGGTCCTTGCCCTTTTTGTCGGTGAAGAGCGTGGGCCCGAAGCCGATGGTGAGGGTGAGCCGGGACGCCTTGAGGCCGAGCGCCTCGCCGGTGTCGTCCGGCGGGGCCTCCGCCAGATCGCTCACCGCGCCGCCGCCGACCGCGTGCCCCTGGGTCATCCGGGCCGCGGCCTTGGTCCACTCCTTCAGCAGCGCGATCAGCTCGGCGCGGTCGTCGGTGGTGACGTCGAACGCCGCGAAGTGCAGCCGGTCCTGCACCGCGGTGGCGATGCCCGCCTGGTGCGCACCGTGGAAGGGCACCGCGGCGCCGCTGTCGGCGACCGTCTGAGTGTCGTCCGCACCGCCGCCCAGCGCGGCCGCCGCGCCTCCCGCGGCCGCGGCGCCGAGCGCGAGCCCGGCGCCTCCCCAGCCGATCAGCGCCCGGCGCGAGGGGGCGGTACCGGTTTCGTCGTTCATGCCCGGCCCCCTCACTTGGTGACGACGGCGGCGGCGAGCCGGGAGAGCGGTTCGGCGAGCGCGTTGACCGCGTCGGACAGCTCCTTGCGCTTGCTCTCCGAGACGGTGTCGTACGACACGAAGCCATCGCCCTCGCGGTACATGTCCAGGAGCTTCTCGACGGCCGTGAACTGCTTGTCGAGCGATGTGGCCAGCTCCGGGTCGTTCTTGGCCGCCACCGGCTTGAGCAGCGTGTAGGAGGTCTTGGCGCCCTCGACGTTGCCCTTGAAGTCCACCAGGTCGGTGTGGCTGTAGCGCTCCTCCTCACCGGTGACCTTGCCGGTCTGCACCTCGTCCAGCAGCTCCTTGGCGCCGTTGGCCATGCCGGTGGGGGTGATGTCGGCGGTGCCGACGCGCTTCTGCCAGTCCTTCAGGTCCTTGATCAGCTGGTCGGCGAGGTCATGGTCGGCCGCGGTGATCTTCTTGGTCTGCCACAGCGACTTCTCCAGCCGGTGCCAGCCGGTCCACTTCTGGCCCTTCTCCAGGCCGTCCTCGCGCACATCCACCTTGGGGTCGATATCGCCGAACGACTCGGCGACCGGCTCGGTGCGCTCCCAGCCGATACGGGAGGGGGCGTAGAGCTTCTTGGCGCCCTCCAGGTCGTCCTTCTTGATCGCGTCGGCGAACTTCTGGACCACGGGCAGCGTGTCGTCGGCCTGCTCCTGGACGTATGTCCGGTACGCGGCCACCGCCTTGTCCAGTTGCGGGTCGCGCGGGGGCAGCTTGCCCTTGCCGGTGGCGGACACCTTCTGGCGGATGCCGTGGCCCTTCATCCCGGGCTTGCAGGCGATCTCGTACGAACCGGCCTTGACCTCGGCGTTGATCGAGGCGCGGGTGCCGGGCCCGATGTTCTCCCGCTCGGTGACGATCCGGTCGCCGGGGGCGTAGACATAGACCTCGGTGACCTTGGAGCCCTTGTTCTCCACCGCGAATGTCACATGCCCGGCGGGGAAGGAGTTCTTGGAGACCTCGCATGCACTGTCGGAGGCGGTGACCTGGACGGCGTCGGAGTCCTTGGCGTCGGACTTCTGGGCGCAGCCGGCGACGGCGGTGATCGTCGTCAGCGCCGATATCGCGGCGACAACAGAGGTGCGAGCGGCTCGCATACAGGCTCCAGACGGAATCAGGACAGGGTGGACAGGGGGGACAGGGCGGGAGCAAGGCTGCTGGATAAGGCGGGCCTAACTTAACTGAGCCTTGCCTGTGTGGATCGTACGTAAGGTCAAGGATTTCCCTGTGAATGGCAAAGGTTTGGCCAAGCTGGCTGATTTGATGCGGTTCGTTGTCGGGAAAGAGTGACGCACCTCTCTCGCCTCTCTCTCGCACCTCTCTCACGGGTCCGACCCCTTCTCCGGGCGCGGGCCGTCCGCCGACCGGCCGCGCAGCGGCAGCACGATCGGCTCCCCGGTACGGGGATGGCGGATCACCTCCACCGGCTGCCGGTAGACCCGGGACAGCGGCGCGGCGTCGAAGACCTCCGAGGGCGCGCCCTCCGCCGCGATCCGGCCCCCGTGCAGCAGCGCCGCCCGGTCCGCGTACGCGGCGGCCAGCGACAGATCGTGCAGGACCACCACCACCGCGTCCCCCGCCGCGGCCCGCTCCCGGCACACCCTCAGAACCAGCTCCTGGTGGCGCAGATCGAGGGCGGCGGTCGGCTCGTCGAGCAGCAGCAGCGCGGTGCGCTGGGCGAGCACCCGGGCGAGCGCGACCCGGGCCCGCTCACCGCCGGAGAGCGCGGAGAACGGCCGCGCGGCGAACTCGGCCACCTCGGTCCGGTCCATCGCGGCCGCCACGGCCGCCTCGTCCTCGTCCTCGGCGGGGGTTCCCGCCCAGGGCGCCCGGCCCATCCGTACGACCTCCTCGACCGTGAACGGGAAGGAGAGGGTGGCGGTCTGGGGCAGTACGGCCCGGCGCAGCGCCAGCTCGCCCGGCGTCCACGCGGCCACCGGTCGGCCGCCGAGGCGGACCGTGCCGGACTCGGCGGGCAGATCGGCGGCGAGCGCCGCGAGCAGCGTGGACTTGCCCGCGCCGTTCGGCCCCACGAGCGCGAGCACCTCCCCGGCCCGGACGGTCAGTTCGGCCTCGGCCAGCACGGTACGGCCCGCCAGCCGCACCTCCAGCCCCTCGGCCTGTGCCACCACCGCGCCGAGGGGGACGGGGTCGGGGAGCCGCCGGGCGCGGGCGGCGAACAGCCGCCATGCGCTCCGGGCGCCGCTCATGCCCAACCCCCCTGCCCGCGGCGGGTCCGGCGCAGCAGCCAGAAGAAGAACGGGCTGCCGACCAGGGCCGTGAGCACCCCGAGCGGCAACTCGGCGGGCCGGGCCGCGGTACGCGCCGCGAGGTCGGCCGCGAGCAGCACCAGCGCACCGGTGAGCGCGCTGCCGGGGACGAGGAAGCGGTGCCCGGGACCG
The DNA here is from genome assembly GCF_040653035.1 of Streptomyces malaysiensis subsp. malaysiensis. Lineage (NCBI taxonomy): Bacteria > Bacillati > Actinomycetota > Actinomycetes > Kitasatosporales > Streptomycetaceae > Streptomyces > Streptomyces malaysiensis. The sequence continues at coordinate 54,176 of NZ_JBEZNG010000026.1, read as the reverse complement.
GCCGCCATCCGCAGCAGATGCGGCACCAGCAGCCCGACGAAGGTGATGACCCCCGCGACGGCGACCGCGGCCGCCGTCAGCAGCGCGACGACGAGGATCAGACCCCTGCGCAACCGCTCGACGTCCACGCCCAGATGGCGCGCCGGGCGCTCGCCCAGCGCGAGCAGATCCAGCTTGCGGGCGTACAGCGGTGCGACGGCCAGGCCCACCAGCGCGCACGGCAGCACGGCCAGCACCTTGGGCCAGGTGGCCTGGGCCAGCGAACCGAGCTGCCAGAAGGTGATCTCGGTGATCCGGGCGTTGTCGGCGTGGAAGACGGCAAGGCCGATGAGCGCGCCCGCGAAGGCGTTGACCGCGATCCCGGTGAGGATGAGCGTGACGACTTCCGTACGGCCGCCCGACCGCGACAGCGCGTAGACGGCGAACGCGGTGAGCAGCCCGCCGAGGAAGGCGCACGCGGTCACCGTCCAGTTGCCGAAGACGTCCAGGCCGAGGGCGATCGAGCCGACCGCGCCGACGGCGGCGCCCGAGGAGATGCCGACGACCCCCGGCTCGGCGAGCGGATTGCCGAACACCCCCTGCGTCAGCGCGCCCGCGCACCCCAGCGACGCCCCGACCAGCAGCGCGAGGACGACGCGCGGCAGCCGTACGTTCCACAGCACGCTCTCGCCGACCCGGTCCAACTCGGCGCCGCCCAGACCGATGCGATGGAGAAGCGAGCCGAGCAGCGGGCGCAGCGGTATCTCGTACGCGCCGACGGACGCCGAGATCAGCACGAGCACGACGAGGCCGGCACCGAGACCGGCGGTGAGCTTCCAGCCCCTCCGGCGATTGAGGAGCGGGGTCTGGGGCGGAGCCCCAGTTGTGGGAAGGGGCGGGGAGGGGAGCAGCCCGCCGCGGGCGCCACCATCCACCGAACCCCCCTCGGGCGCCCCCGACCGCTCCACCGTCATCGGCCACTGCCGTAAAGCTGCCGAACCAGCGACGCCAACACCCGATCAGTACGCGGCCCATAACCGAGCAGCACACCATCATCGACCGCAACAACCCGGCGATCCATCCCGGCCGGAGTCTCCGCGACCCCCGGCACCTTCAGCAGCCCGTCCACCCCGCCGACCGACTCAAGTCCCTTGGTCATGACGAGGATCGCGTCGGGCGCCGCCTTGGCGAGCGCCTCGCTGGTGATGGGGGTGAAGTCCTTCGTCAGCCCGGACTCCTTGCCCGCGTCGACCGCCCCCGCGGCCTCCAGGAGCGAACTCGCCCCGGAGCCACGGCCGCCGAGCAGATAGACCGAGGCGGTGCCGCGCAGATAGAGGAAGGCGACGCGGGGCCGGTGGGCCGCGGCGGGGATGTCCTCGCGCACGGCCTCGATACGGCGGTCCGTGCGCTCCCGCAGCTCAGCCCCGGCCGCGCGGACGCCGAGCGCGTCGGCCACCGCGTCGATACGCGCGCCGACGTCGGACAGCCGCTTCGGCGGGTCCAGCACGACCAGCGGAATCCCGGCGTCCCGTATCTGGTCGATGGCCTCGGCCGGGCCCGTGGTGGTCTCCGCGAGGACCACGCTGGGCTTCAGGGAGAGCACGCTCTCGGCGGAGACGTCATGGGCGCGGGTGACCACGGGCAACTTGGCCGCCTGCGCGAAGGTGGCGGTGATGTCGCGCGCGACGACGTTCCTGCCCAGGCCCAGGGTGAAGACGATCTCGGAGAGCGAGCCGGTGAGAGGCACGATCCGGTCGGTGGAGCGAACGGTCACCCGGTGGCCGTCGGCGGACCGGACGGTGGCGGGGAGACGGGGCGTCGGCTCGGCGCGCAGGGGCTCCACCCGGTCCGCGGCCGCCGCGGCCGTACGCCGTGAACCGGCGTCCCCACCGCCTCCGCCGCCTCCGCCGCTTCCACCGCAGCCGGTGAGCGCGAGGACGGCGAGGAGGGTGAGGAGGGCGAGGAGCGGGAGGAGGGCGGCGACCAGGGGCCGCCTGGCGAGGCGCGGTGCGTGGGGTCTGTGGGGCACGGGCCCCACTGCCGACTGCGGTTGATCCACTTTCCGCCCTTCCGCGTCGTCGCGCTGTTCCGACCTGACGGCCTATAGCTTAGGTTAGCCTTGCCTTGCTTCACTAGAGGGAGGAGGGGCCTCTGATGCTGCCGTTGGGACCAGCGGAGCCGTCACGGCAGGTCCGTACGTCCACCGCGCTCACCGCGGCCGCCGTGCTCACGCTCACGCTCTGCGCCACCCTGCTGAGCGGCCCCGCCGCGCGGGCGGCGGACCGTACGGTCGCGGGCGGGCGCCTGGACTGGGGCATCAAGTCCTCGTTCCAGAGCTATGTCACCGGGCCCATCGCGAAGGGGAGCTGGAGCCTGCGGAACGGGGCGGCGACGGTCGGCAGCGACCAGTTCCGCTTCCACTCCGCCACGGGCTCCTACGACCCGGCCGACGGCGCGTTCGACGCGGCGTTCTCCGGCGGGGTGCGCTTCCTCGGCCACCGGCGGCCGAACGGCTCGTACCAGCTGGACCTCACCATCGGCAGCCCCACCGTCCGGATCGCCCAGGGAGGCGGCAGCGGCACCCTCTACGCCGATATGACCGGCAAGGCCAAGGGCAGCGGCGAGATCACCAGCGCCCGGCAGGTGCCGCTGGCCACCCTCGACCTCGGCGGGGTGGCCATGCGCGGCGGCGGATCGACGGTGGTGCTCAACCACCTTCCGGCGAAGCTCACTTCGCGGGGCGCCGAGGCGTTCGCGGGGTACTACGCGGCGGGTACGGAGCTGGATCCGGTGAGCCTGTCGGTGGACGCGCCCGCGCGGAAGCCGAGCGCCGAGCCGACCCAAGGCCCCAGCGCTGAACGCGACAAGGACCGGCCGCGCGGTGCCTTCACGACGGCGGCCGTCGACTGGGGGGTGCGCCGCACCTTCCGGGAGTACGTCACCGGCCCGATCGCCAAGGGGGAGTGGCGGCTGTCGCGGGGGGCCCAGGACGGCGGCGCGCTCTTCCGCTTCCCGGGCGGCAAGGGGACGTACGACGAGCGGCGGCACACCCTCAGCGCCACCTTCCAGGGCCGGATCGCCTTCCGGGGCAAGGATCTCGACCTCGCGCTGAGCGGGGTGTCCCTGCGGATCGCGGACGGACGCGGAACGCTGGCGGCGGATGTGACCCGCGACGGCACCACGGCCGGGGCCGTGCCCGTGGCCACCTTCAAGGCCCCTCAACTGCGCCCCGAGAAGGGCCTGATCGCGCTGACCGAGGCCCCGGCCACGCTCACTTCGCGGGGCGCCGAGGCGTTCGGCGGGCTCTACCGGGCGGGCACGGCCATGGACCCGGTCTCGCTCGCGGTCGCCCTCGACGCCGGGGCCGCTCTTCCGCCCCTGCCCGACCTGGGCGACTCGCCCTCCGCCACACCCGAGCGGTCCGCCGAGCCGGAGGCCCGGCACACCGCGTCGCCCGCGGCGGCCTCCTCGTCGTCGGACTCCTCCGCCGCGCCGTGGGTGGCGGCCGGGGCCGGGGGCGCGCTGCTGATCGCCGCGGCCGTCCTCGTACCGCGGTGGCGCCGACGCAGGGCGGCGGCCGCACCACCCGACCGACCGGCCCGCTGACCCACCACGCCCTGGCCCACCACGCCCTTACCGACCGCGTCCTGGCCCACCACGCCTTGCCCACCACGCCTTGCCCACCACGCCCCTCAGCCACCACTCCTCACCCGACTCCGACCGGGAGGCACCTGACCATGACCGTCCCACCTACCACCTCCACACCCCGCGGACCCGCACCTCGCGGACCCGCACCCCGCAGACCCACCGCCCGCGGCGCCCTGGCGCTCGCCACGGCCGTCGTCGCCGCGGCCGCGCTCGGGGCCGCCGTCACCGCCCTGCCCGCGCACGCCGCGGCGGACGCGGCGGCCGCGCCGGGCCTGGAGCTCAAGGACGGCACCCTGGAGTGGGGTGTGAAGGAGGGGTTCCGGAAGTACGTCACCGGCCCGATAGCCCATGGCGCGATCGAGGTCGCGGACGGCGCCGAACAGGCCCCGGACAACGGCCCGTTCACCTTCACCGACGGCACGGGCACGTACGACACCTCGACGCACGCCGTGGACACCACCTTCAAGGGCAAGGTGCGCTTCACGGGCCACGCCGGGGCGCTCGACCTCACCCTCGCCGACCTCAAGGTGCGGACGGAGGGCACCTCGGGCGAGATCACCGCCGATGTCACCTCGTCCGGCACGACCAGCGACGACGTCGCCCTCGCCACCCTCGATCTGTCCGGGGTGACGCCGGGCACCGGGGAGGGCGGCCGGATGACCTTCGCGGACATCCCGGCGAAGCTCACGGCCGACGGCGCCAAGGCGTTCAACGACATGTACCAGGAGGGGCAGGAGCTGGACCCGGCCACGCTCTCAGTGACATCGGGCGCCGCCACCTCGCCGACGCCCTCCGCGACACCCACGCCCACGCGCTCGCCGTCGGCCAGTCCGACTCCGACTGCCCCGACCCCCACCCGCACCACGAACGGGCCCACCGAGGCACCCGCCACCGAGTCCTCCGGCGCGGCGCCCGGGGTCGTGGACGGCAACCTCGACTGGGGCGTGAAGAAGTCCTTCCGGGACTACGTCACCGGCCCGATCGCCAAGGGGAAGATCACGCTCACCGGCGGCGCGGCCGACCACGGGGACGGCTATCGCTTCCCGCACGGCGAGGGCGCGTACGACGCGGGCGAGGGCTCGCTGGACGCGGCGTTCGACGGCGCGGTCCGCTTCACCGGCCATGAGGGCGCGCTGGACCTGAAGTTCAGCGATCTGAGCATCGAGGTCGAGGGCGCCAAGGGCGCACTGGTGGCCGATGTGTCCTCGAAGGACCGCGAGACGGGCGAGGTCACCGACAGCGAGGACGTCAAGGTGGCCGACCTCGCGACGGGCTCCGCACTCCCCGAGCCCGAGGACGGGGTCATCACCCTCACCGATGTCCCGGCCGCCCTGACGGCCGACGGCGCCAAGGCGTTCGGCGGCTTCTACGCGGCGGGCGACGCCCTCGACCCGGTCACCGTCGCCGTCTCCCTGGACGAGGACGCCGACCTGCCCGGCGGCAACGCGGGCGACACCGGTGGAGGCGACGATACGGGCGGTACGGACACCGGAGGCTCCACCACCGGCGGCGGGGCCGTCACCGGCGGCTCCACCACAGGCGGCACCGGCTCCCTGGCCACCACCGGCACGGACATCCCCACCGGGGCGCTGCTGGGCGGGGCCGCCGTCATGGCCGCGGTCGGCACGGCGGCCGTCCTCGCCGCCGCCCGCCGACGCATCGACGCGCCGGCCCCCGGCGGATCCTGACCGACCCGCCGCACCAGACGCCCGCGCTCACCGCCTCCTTCTGCCCGGTGGGCGCGGGCTTGGGCGCGGACGCCCGCGGACGGCGCCGCCTCATGTGCCCTCCTCTGCCCGAGCCAGGCGTGCTGCCTCCTCGTAGACGCTGAGCAGCCGCTCCCCGGTCTGGCATACGACCCCGGGCGTCCGGCAGGCCGGGCAGCCCGCAGCGTGCTCGATGGCCGCCCACCACGACTCCTCAGCGTTCAAGGCGGCCTCGGTCTGCTCGCCGCCCGCCATCAGCAGCGCTCCTGCGGCCTGGCCCGGAGCACCGTGATGAGGCCAAGCGGGCGGTCGACGAGGCGGATGATCAATCGCACGTCATCTCCCCCCAGACCTGCTTGCCCCAGCGGTACCGGTCCGTCCCCCATCGGTCGGTGAGGGCGTCGACCAACAGCAGCCCCCGGCCCCGGGTGTTGTCGCCGTTGGAGTCCGTCCGCAGGTAGGGAACGTTGCGGGAGCGGTCCACAACGCCGAAGCGGACCAACGTCCCGGAGGGCCGGGTGACGACGACCCGGATCGACTCCAGACGGGCGTGGTCCACGGCGTTGGAGACCAGTTCGGTGATGACCAGCGCGGCGTCCTCTATCAGGCCCTCCTGCCCCCAGGCGGCCAGTGCGGCCCGCACCAGCGTGCGGGCGGCCTCCGCGCTTTCCGGTACGCGGCGCATGGTCTGGGAGTACCCGGGGTGCCCCGTGGGGCGAGGTGTAGCGGTCACGGACATCAGGACCTCGGTGGGTGCGAAGTGAGCGGCCTTGTCCGAGTGAACGACGGCTCGCCGTGTGAGAGCGGGAAATGTCGCCCGGGTATGCACATCGCGCAGCCGGAAATTCTCGGCCGACTCTCCTCACGGAGGGGGCTCGCATCGCTACGGTGGGTACGTGGAGGGGAACGAAAACCTCATCAGCGCCCTGCGCGAGAGCGGGCTCACTCAGACCGCCCTGGCGGACGCGGTGAACACTCATCTGCACCGCGACGGCCACGAAGGCACGGTCAGCGACCGGACGGTCCGCAACTGGCTGACCGGAAAGACGCGTTGGCCGCACCCTCGGCAGCGGGCAGCCTTAGAGGCAGTATTCGGATGTAGTGCCGAAGAACTGGGATTCGTCCCACCAGCCCGAAGATGCCCCGCCACAGAACCGGAGGATCCCGTGAGGCGCCGGAACTTCCTGATGGCCACCACCGGTACGACGGCCGCGGTCGCCGTCCCTCTCATCGCACAGCACTCCGTAGGCACCTCCGACGTGATCCGGCTCCGTTCCGGCTTGGACGCCCTGGTGGCCGTGGACGCCACACGGGGAGGCCACGACGAACTGGAGCGCAGGGCGCTTGCCGGGGCGGCCAAGGCGCTGGAGAAGCAGAAGCTGGGTGCCTCCCAGCGCATCCGCCAGAGGCTGTTCGGCGTGGCCGCCGACTACACGTGCAGTGCCGCTTGGTCCGCCATCGACGACAAGCGCACCGACCGGGCTCGCGGCCTGCTGGACCGGGCGCTCTATCTGGCCGGGATGTCCAAGGACTCCGTCCTCGAGCTGGAAGCCTGGAACTTGTACTCCATCCTCGCCCACCATCGTGGTGCGTACACCGAGGCGGTCGACTCCGGCTATGCGGCCCAGGCGACGGCCATCGCTCGGCGGGATCCGTTCTACGCCTCTCTGGCCCACGCCCGAACGGCACTCGGCCACTCCACCCTGGGTGAGCGGCAGCCCGCCTTACGCTCCCTCGGGTGCGCCTGGGAGGCCCTGGACAAGGCATCTCTGAACGATCCCCGACCGAGTTGGACCGCCTTCTACGGACCTGGCGAGCTGCTGGCCCTCACGTCCATCGTCCGGGACAAGATCGGCCAGCCCGTGGAGGCCGAGGCCGCCTCCCATCAGGCCCTGGCCGACATCCCCCAGCACTTCCGCCGCAACCGTGCTCTGGCCACCGCACGGCTCGCCATGACCCAGCTCCACCAGCACGACGTCGACCAGGCGTGCGCCACGGCCTCCACCGTCTTCGACCTGATGGACGGGCACCCGATCCCCGGACGCATGCGGTCCCTCCTCGGGGACTACTACCGCGACCTGATCTCCCTCGCGCCGAAGGCCACCGTGGCGCGCGAGTGGGGAGACCGCTACCGAGCCGAATGGAGCCGCGCGTGACCGCCGCAGGGCTGAACGTCCGACACTTCACCCACACCGATCTCCCGGAGATCCGCCAGACGCTCATCGACGTACACGCCGACGCCCTCGCGGACGAGATGGACGACCCCTTCAATCAGCGCTTCCCTTGGTTCGTGGACCACTGGGGCGGCCGACCGGGGTTCGCCTGCGTGATCGCGTACGACGGCGACAAGGCCGTGGGCTTCGCCTACGGCGCCCCGGGCAGCCCCGGTCACGAGTGGTGGCGCGAGCACCTCGACCCGGCGCCGGAGAAGCACCGGACCTTCTCGTACTCCGAACTGGCCGTCATCCCGGCGTGGCGGAAACAGGGCGTGTCCGAACGGCTGACCCGCGCGCTGATGGAAGACCGGGACGAGGATCTAGTGGTCCTGCTCGTGGACACCGAACACCCCCGGGTGCAGGCCCTGTACGAGTCCTGGGGCTTCCGTAAGGTAGGCAAGGACCAGCCCTTCCCGGACTCCCCGGTCTTCGCTGTCATGCTCGCCGAGCTGCCCCTGTCCTGACCCGGTGCGGCAGCCTTCGTGCGGCCCCCGCAGGGTGCCCGCAGGCACCCTGCGGGCGGCCCCGCACAGGCCATCCCGTACAAGTCGCCCCGCGCAGGCCGCGCAGGCCGCTCAAGCGCTGAGCCGGAACTCCTCGGCCAGATCCTGGAAGATCCCCGCATTCAGCGCGTACGCGCGCTTGCACTCCTCCACGGCGCGCTGCTTCTCCAGGTCGTCCACCGGCAGCGCGTCCAGCAGTGCGCGGTATTCGCGCTTGAACGCGGCGGGGTTGCCGATGGACTCGAAGACGTAGAACCGCACGCCGTCGCCCTTGCGGTCGAAGCCCCAGGTCTTCTCCGCCGTGTCCCGGACGATCTGGCCGCCGGACAGATCGCCCATATAGCGGGTGTAGTGGTGGGCGACATAGCCCGCGGGCCAGTCACGGGCGCACTCCGCCACCCGCGCCGCGTACGCCGCCGTGGCGGGCAGCGCGGTCAGGCCGGTGCGCCAGTCCGGGCCGCCGAGGTGGGCCAGATCGCGCTCCAGCTCGGCCATGCGGGCCAGCTCCGGCCGGAGGAAGGGGCCCGCCACGGGGTCCGCGGCGAGCGCGTCGGCCGGGGACTCCAGGGCGCGGTAGACGAACCACAGCTGCTCGGAGTAGCGGCGGTAGGCCGCCACCCCCAGGCGCCCGCCGAGCAGGTCGGTCATGAACGACGAGCTCCCGACGTCCGAGTGCGCTTCCCGTGAGGCGGTGCGTATCAGGGCGGAGAACTCCACGGTGGACCTCCGGGGCCGAGGCGAGTAGGTTAGCCTTACCTAAGTAGAGACCGTTGGCTACGTCAATGCTTTCCCGACAGGCTGTCGGTAAAACTGCCCGCAGAGGAATAAGGGGCCCTCGGTAAGGCCCCGCTACTCGCCTCGCTACTCGCCAGAACCCGTCAGCCCACTACGGCAGGGTGAGGATCTCCGCCCCGGAGTCCGTCACCACCAGCGTGTGCTCGAACTGCGCCGTCCGCTTGCGGTCCTTGGTGACCACGGTCCAGCCGTCGTCCCACATGTCGTACTCATGGGTGCCGAGCGTCAGCATCGGCTCGATGGTGAAGGTCATCCCCGGCTTGATCTCGGTGGTGTGATGCGGGCTGTCGTAGTGCGGCACGATCAGACCGGAGTGGAACGAGCTGTTGATCCCGTGGCCGGTGAAGTCGCGGACCACGCCGTAGCCGAAGCGCTTGGCGTACGACTCGATGACCCGGCCGATGATGTTGATCCGGCGGCCCGGCTTGACGGCCTTGATCGCGCGGTTGAGGGACTCGCGGGTGCGCTCCACGAGCAGCCGCGACTCCTCGTCCACCTCGCCGCACAGATAGGTGGCGTTGTTGTCCCCGTGCACCCCGCCGATGTAGGCGGTGACGTCGAGGTTCACGATGTCGCCGTCCTTGAGGACGGTGGTGTCCGGGATGCCGTGGCAGATGACCTCGTTGACCGAGGTGCACAGCGACTTGGGGAACTTGCGGTAGCCCAGCGTCGAGGGGTACGCGCCGTGGTCGCACATGTACTCATGGGCCACCCGGTCCAGCTCGTCCGTGGTGACCCCCGGCGCGATCAGCTTGGCGGCCTCCTCCATCGCCCGTGCGGCGATCCGCCCCGCGATCCGCATGCGCTCGATCGTTTCGGCGTCCTGGACCTCGGGTCCGTCATAGGGTGTCGGGCCCTCTTTACCGACGTACTCCGGACGCGGGATCGAAGCGGGGACGGAGCGGGTGGGGGAGAGCTTCCCCGGGACTAGAAGCGACTGGCCAGACATATCAGCGAGTGTATCGGCGGCGCATGGGGCAGCATGGCCGCAAGGGAGTACGAGCGGAAGGTCGGGGCCGGGATGGCGCTGTTCAGAAGAGGGACCGCCGGGAAGCCCGGCGAGTGGTACTACTGCATCAAGCACCAGAAGGTCGAGGAGGGCCCGGAGTGCCGCGCCGCCGACCGCCTCGGCCCGTACGCCTCCCCCGAGGAGGCCGCCCGCGCGATGGAAACGGCACGCGAGCGCAACGAGGAGTGGCGAAACGACCCCCGCTGGCGCGACGACGAACCCCCGGCGGCGGACTGAGGCGCTCTTCCGCACTCCGAAGCCCCAGGGCGGGCCCGACGACTCCGGCCCGGCACCTGGGCCCCGGACGCCGAGGGGGATCAGTCCGGGGTGGGGCTGAGTTCGCGTGACTCGCGTACCCGGCGGGCGTGTTCGTCCGTCCGGGCGTCGTAGCTCATCAGTCGGGGCAGGGCCAGTGCCAGGAGGCCGACCGAGGCGACGCAGGCCACTCCGCCGGACCATACCGAGGCCCGTACGCCCATCCACCCGGCCATGGATCCGGCCCGGACCTGGCCCAGTTGGGGGCCGGTCGCGTAGGACAGCAGCTCTATGCCGGCCAGGCGGCCGCGCAGCTTCTCGGGGATCGTCTGGTTCCACAGCGTGGAGCGGAACAGCCCGCTGATCATGTCCCCGCCGCCCGCTACCGCCAGGCACAGCAGCACCAGCCAGACGTTGGACAGCCAGCCTGCCGCCGCCATGGCCAGGCCCCAGACCGCGGCGCCCGCGACCACCATCCGGCCGTGGCGGTGGATCCGGGTCGTCCAGCCGCTGGTCGCGCTGACCACCACCGAGCCGACCGACCCCGCCGCGTACATCAGGCCGAGCGCCCAGGGCGCGTCCAGATCGTCGGCGAGGAAGGGGAAGATCGCGTTCGGGAAGGCGAAGAACATGGCGGCCATGTCCACCGCGTAGGTGCCCAGCAGCTCCTTGCGCCGCCAGGCGTAGCGCGCGCCCTCCCCGATCGCGCGCAGCGACGGCGGTTCGGCGTCGTGCGCGGGCGGGGTGGCGGTCAGCCGGAGGGCCAGGAGCCCGGAGACGGCGAACGTCAGCAGATCGAGGCCGTAGGCGAGCGGCAGCCCGGCGTACGCCACGACGACCCCGGCGAGCGAGGGCCCCGCGATGGCGGACAGCTGCCAGCGCAGCGCGTTGAGCGCGGCGGCCGCGGTCAGCTGGCCGTGCGGGACGATACGGGCCACCACCGCGTCGATGGCGGGGCGCTGGAGCCCGGTCAGCGCGCTGGTCAGCGCGGCCACCACGTACAGCGGCCACAGCATGGGATCCGGCAGCAGGCTGTTGACCAGCAGCAGCGCGGCGAGCAGCCCGAGCCCGGCCTCGGTCAGCAGGATCAGCCGCCGCCGGTCCACGGCGTCGGCCAGCGCGCCGCCGTACAGCCCGAAGACGATCAGCGGCACCAGCTCGACCGCCCCGATCGCGCCGACCGCGGCGGCGGAGCCCGTCAACTCCTTGATCTGGAGCGGCAGCGCCACCATCGTCAGGAAGCTGCCGAAGGCGGTCACCAGCCCCGCGGTCCACAGCAGCCGGAAGTCGCGCGAGGAGTGCCAGGGGGCGAGGTCGGGCAGCAGCGCGCGGGCCCGGGGCGTACGGCGCGCACGGCGCGCCGGAGGGTCGTCCTGGTCGGTCAAGGTCACGAGGTGACATCGTCCGGCGGGGCCGCCGAACCGGGCAACCGAATTACGGTCGGTGGGCGCCTTACCGGGCCATGCGGCGCCTTGCGGAGATGGCCGTCTTACGGTCCGTGGGCGCCTTACGGACGACGTGACGCCCTTACGGGGGTCATGCGCGCCTCACGGCCCGTGGGGACCGGGGCCGTGCGGCGCCTTACGGCAGGCGGACGGCAGGCGGACGGCAGGCGGGGCCTCGGCCTCGCGGGGCGCCGTCACGAGCGCGCGGGCGGGGCGCCGTCCCGAGTGCGCCGAGGGGCACCGTCGCGAGTGCGCGGGCGGGTTGGCCGTCAGGAGTGCGGGCAGGTGGCCCACCCCCGCCCGCACGGCCCGTACGAGCCCTCACCGGTGTGCGGGCCGGAGCGACGCTCACCGGTGTGCGGGCCGGGGTGACCCTCACCAGTGCGCGGGCCGGAGCGGCCCTCACCGGTGTGCGCACCGGAGCGACCCTCACCAGCGTGCGGGCCAGGGCGGCCCTCACCGGTGCGCGCCGGAGCGACCCTCACCGGTGCGCGGGCCAGGGCGACCCTCACCGGTGCGCGGGCCGGAGCGGCCCTCACCGGTCCGTGCGTCGGAGCGGCCCTCACCAGTGCGCGCACCGGAGCGGCCCTCACCGGTCCGTGGGCCGGAACGGCCCCGACCGGTCCGCGGCCCGGAGCGGCCCTCACCAATGTGTGGGCGGCGGCGCCGCCAGGTGTTCGGCCAGGCGGGCCAGTCGGTCCTGGAAGCGGCGGCGGCCGGGGCGCGGCAGGCTGTTCTCCCCGGCGGCCGCGCTGACCAGGTGCTGGAGGGTGTCGAGGCCGAGTTCGCCGCCCTCGGGGGCGGACAGCGCGTCATGGGCCAGGGTGTGCAGCTCGGTGTCGCCGCCGTCGAGGGCGAGCACGGTCGCCCCGCCCCGGCGGGCGTCGTTCACCCGCTCGAGCAGCCCCGCCCCGGGGTCGTCCGGTGCGACCACCAGCAGGGTCTCCCCACGGCCCGCCCCCTCCAGCCGCCCGAGGCCGACCGCCAGATGCGCGGGCACCGCGCCGCCCTCCGGCACCCGGTGGCGGACGAGGGTGGGGGACAGCTCGGGCAGTCCGGACCAGGCCGCCTCGTCGTCGAGGTGCGCGGCCAGGTGCCACGGTTCGTAACTCTCGCTGCCGAGCAGCAGCAGTCCCCCCTCGCGCGGCCCGACCGCGGCCCGCAGCGAGCCCGCGAAGCGGCGGGTGGCCTGGAGCCATTCGGTTCCGGCGAGGACTTCGCGCAGCAGCGCGACCCTTACGGCGTCCATGGCATCCGGATCCTGCCCCGGCCGGCGCCCCGGCGGGCGCGATTCGGACCCGGCTCACTCGTTCGGGGCATATGCGGCAGGCATGCCGTCAATCGAGCCCCCGCCCGGCGGCCGTTTGTGCTCCTTTCTGCGTCTCCAACTGTTCATGCGCCGTCTCTTGACGCTCTGTGAGGCAAACCCTAAGGTCGCCGGACACAAGGGACGTCCTACGTCCTATTTTTCTGACTCGGCACTCGATTGCGACGGGGCATCGGGAGGTCTGATGACAGTCGGTACGGGGGCGGCACGCTCGTACGAGGTGTCCGTTCCATTCCGGGCGGGAACCGAGGGGTACGCGAGCTACCGGATTCCGGCGGTCGTGCTGACCCGCGCCGGAACCGTCCTCGCCTTCGCCGAGGGCCGGGTGGACTCCTCCGCCGACTACGGCCATATCGACCTGGTGCTCAAGCGGTCGGCCGACGGCGGGCGGACCTGGGGCGCGTTACAGATCGTCGCCCGCAACGAGGACGGAACGGCGGGCAACCCCGCCCCCGTCGTCCTCGACGGCGGCCCCCACGACGGCCGCGTCCTGCTGGTGCACATCCGCAGCGCGGCCTCCGCCACCGAGGACCGGATCCGGCGCGGTGAGGTGAGCGCGGCCGACGGACGGCGGGTGTGGCTGACGTACAGCGATGACGACGGCGCGAGCTGGAGCGGGGCCCGCGAGATCACCGCGAGCACCAAACGGCCCGAATGGCGCTGGTACGCCACCACCCCCGGCCATGCCCTCCAGCTGCGGTACGGCGCCCACGCGGGCCGGATCGTCATCCCCGGCAACCACTCCCTGCCGCCGACCGTCCCCGGCGACGACGGCACCGAGGGGCGGTACAACGGCGGCCACGATCTGCTCAGCGACGACGACGGTGCCACCTGGCGGATCGGGTACGTGGACGACAACCCCGACGGCTATGTCAACGTCAACGAGACCACCGCCGCCCAACTCCCCGACGGCCGCGTCTACTTCAACACCCGCACCGACGCGGAGGCGCCCGGCAACCGCGCCGACGCCCACTCCGGCGACGGCGGCGCCACCCTGGACCTGCCCTTCCGGCCGCAGGCCGGTCTGGTCGCCCCCGTGGTCGAGGGCAGTGTGCTGCACCTCGGCGAACCGGACGCGCTGCTCTTCTCCGGCCCCGCCGACCCCGCGTACCGGGCGCTGATGACCGTCCGCACCAGCCATGACGGCGGTGTCACCTGGCGTCCCACGCACACCGTGAACGGCCTGCCCGCCGCCTACTCCGATCTGGTCCGGCTCGATGACGCCACGGTCGGACTGCTCTACGAGACCGGCGACTTCAGCGCCTACTCGACCATCACATTCCGGCGCATTCCAACGGAGGAGCTGGTATGAGCGATACCGCAGGAAACGGGAACACTTGGCCGTCCGGGACGCCCCGCCGTGCCGTCCTCGGCGGTGCGGCCGCCGCGGCCGCCGGGTTCGCCCTCGCGGGCTGCGGCTCGGACGACGACGGGGGCGATGAGCCCAAGGACCGCAAGAAGGGCCAGAAGATCACCCTGACCTTCTGGTCCTGGGTGCCGGGCATCGACAAGCCGGTCGCCCTGTGGAACAGCAAGAACCCCGAGGTGCGGGTCAAGGTCGAGAAGGTCTCGGCCGTCGACGGCGCCCAGTACGCCAAGATGCACGCCGCCATCAAGGCGGGCAATCCGCCGGACCTCGGCCAGATCGAATACCCGGTCGTGCCCAGCTTCCTCATCGACAACGGGCTGCTGGACCTGACCGAGTACGGGGTCGCCGAGCACAAGGACATGTTCATCGGCTGGCAGTGGCAGCAGTCCGTCTTCGGCAAGGCCGTCTACGCCGTACCGCAGGCGTCCGGTCCGATGGGCCTGTTCATCCGTCAGGACCTCTTCGAGAAGTGGGACATAGAACCGCCCACCACCTGGGACGACTACGAGGCGGCGGCCACGGCGATCCGTAAGAAGGGCGCCTGGATCGAGACCTTCTCGGCCACCAACGGCAACCGCTTCGCCGGGCTGGCCTGGCAGGCCGGGGCGCGCTGGTTCGGCTCCGAGGGCGACACCTGGACCGTCTCCATCGACGACGAGCCCACCCGTAAGGTCGCCGACTACTGGTACGAACTGGTCCGGCGGAAGCTCATCAAGACCATCCCGGACCGGCAGAACGCCTGGTACAAGGATGTCCAGACCGGTGCCATGGCCGCCTGGCTCGGCGCCAGCTGGGGCGATGCCCTGCTGGTCGGCAACGCCCCCAAGACCGCGGGCAAGTGGCGTGTGGTGCCCATGCCGCAGTGGAAGAAGGGCGACGCCGCCTACGCCAACTGGGGCGGCTCCACCACCGCGGTCTTCGCCAAGACCAAGTACCCCAAGGACGCGCTGGCCTTCGCGATCTGGCTCAACACCGACCCCGAGTCCATCAAGCTCCTGATCGAGAACGGCTATGGCACCCCGGGCGCCAAACAGGGGTACACCACCTCCCAGCTCGATGTGCACAAGGACTTCTTCGGCGGCCAGGCGTACAGCAAGGTCTTCGACGAGGCGAGCAAGGGCGTGGACACCAGCTGGAAGTGGGGACCCGCCACGGACACCCTCTACCAGCGGCTCGGCGACGCCTTCACGGCGGCCATCGGGGACGGCTCCTCCTTCCGCTCGGTGCTGAAGAAGGTGCAGGGCGAGACGATCAGCGATCTGAAGGAAAAGGGTCTCCAGGTGAAGGCCGGGTGAGGCCGATGAGAGGGGTGCCCCGCCGCCTCACCCGGGCCGAGGCACGCAGCGTCCGGGCGGCGTCCGGGTTTCTGCTGCCCTTCCTCGCCCTCTTCCTGCTGTGCTTCATCGCCCCCATCGGCTACGCCCTCTACGAAAGCCTGCTGAAGGTCGAGCGCACCGGGCCGCTCGGCCTCGGCGGGGAGACCAAACAGGTGTGGGCGGGCCTGTCCAACTACGTCCACGCCCTGGAGGACGACCGGTTCACGGCGGGCTTCGGGCGGGTGCTGCTCTTCGGCGCGGTCCAGATCCCGGTGATGATCGCCCTCGCCACCGGGCTGGCGCTGCTGCTGGACGCGGCCTCCGCACGCTGGGTCGGCTTCTTCCGGACCGCCTTCTTCCTGCCGTACGGCGTGCCCGGTGTGATCGCCTCGATCCTGTGGGGCTTCCTCTACGTCCCCGGGATCAGCCCGCTGGTGGAGATGGCCCATTCGGCGGGCTGGGACGTGGACTTCCTGGGCCGCGGGGCGGTGCTGTGGTCCATCGCCAACATCGTCACCTGGCAGTTCACCGGCTACAACATGCTGGTGCTGATCGCCCAGCTCAAGGCCGTACCCGGCGAGCTGTACGAGGCGGCGCGGATCGACGGGGCCAGTGCCTGGCAGGTCGCCCGGCACATCAAACTCCCGCTGATCCGGCCCGCGCTCGTGCTCACCACCGTCTTCAGCCTCATCGGCACCCTCCAGCTCTTCGCCGAACCGAAGGTGCTCAAACCGCTCAGCAACTCCATCGACTCCGGCTACACCCCCAATCTGGCCGCCTACAACGAGGCGTTCACCAGCAACAACCAGCACATCGCGGCGGCCGAGGCGGTGCTGCTCGCCCTCGTCGCCTGCGTCCTGTCCTTCGGATTCCTCAGGCTCGTGGGACAGCGGGGGAAGGACGGCGAGAGCGGATGAACGAGGCGAACGACCTGGCGGGCGGCGCGATCGCCGACCAGCCCACCGGCGCGGCCGTACCCGGGCAGGCGCCCGAGACGGCCCCGTCCGGCGCCCGGCCCGGTGCGGGCCGCCGCCGCGCGGCGCGGGGCCGGGCGGGCCGCGGCGGGTCGGAACCCCCGTTGCGGCACCGGATCATCACCGTCTCGCTGCTCACCGTCGCCGCCGTCTACTTCCTGACCCCGGTCTACTGGCTCGTCGTCTCCTCCACCAAGTCCAGCAGCGATCTCTTCGGCACCTTCGGCTTCTGGTTCCACGACCCGCATCCGCTGGACTATCTGCACCGGGTACTCACCTACGACGACGGCATCTACGTCCGCTGGTTCGCCAACAGCCTGATGTACGCGGGCGTCGGCGCGCTCGCCGCCACCCTGCTGTCGGCCGCGGCCGGGTACGCCCTGGCCAAGTACCGCTTCCCCGGCCGGGAGGGGATCTTCAACGTCATCCTGGCCGGAGTGCTCATCCCGGGCACGGCGCTCGCCCTCCCGCTCTATCTGCTGTTCAGCGAGATCGGGCTGGCCAACACCTACTGGGCCGTGCTGATCCCCAGCGTCGTCAGCCCCTTCGGGGTCTATCTGTGCCGGATCTACGCGGCCGCCGCCGTCCCGGACTCGCTCCTGGAGGCGGCGCGGATCGACGGCGCGGGGGAGGCCCGGATCTTCTCCACGCTGGGGCTGCGGCTGATGACCCCGGCGCTGGTCACCGTCTTCCTCTTCCAGTTCGTGCACATCTGGAACAACTTCTTTCTGCCGCTGGTCATGCTCTCCGACTCCGATCTCTATCCGATCCAGCTCGGCCTGACGTCCTGGCAGGGGTACGCGGACCGGCAGCCGGAGCTGTACCAGTACACGGTCGGCGGGGCGTTCCTGTCCGTGCTGCCGCTGATGGTGCTGATGGGCGTACTCCAGCGGTACTGGCGCACGGGGCTGACGGAGGGGAGTGTCAAGGCGTAAGAGACGTCACCGTGAAGGTGACGGCGGTGCGTGACAGGATCACTGTCATGACTACTCCTGATGCACCTCATGCCGCTCATGCCGCGAGTCCCGCGTCCGGCGCCCCCGCGAAGAAGGCTCCCGCCAAGGACCCCTGGGACCTCCCCGACGTGGCCGGGCTGACCGTCGGCGTCCTGGGTGGCACCGGTGACCAGGGCCGCGGCCTCGCCTACCGGCTGGCCAGGGCCGGTCAGAAGGTGATCATCGGCTCCCGGGTCGCCGAGCGCGCGCAGACCGCGGCGCGGGAGCTGGGCGGCGCGGAGCTCGGCGTGGAGGGCGCGGACAACGCCGAGTGCTCGCGCCGCAGCGACATCGTCATCGTGGCCGTCCCCTGGGACGGCCACGCCAAGACGCTGGAGGGGCTGCGCGAGGAGCTGGCCGGGAAGCTGGTCATCGACTGCGTCAACCCGCTGGGCTTCGACAAGAAGGGCGCGTACGCGCTGACGCCGGACGAGGGCAGCGCCGCCGAGCAGGCCGCCGCCCTGCTCCCGGACTCCCGGGTCACCGCGGCCTTCCACCACCTCTCGGCCGTGCTGCTCCAGGACCCCGAGGTCGAGCAGATCGACACCGATGTGATGGTCATGGGCGAGTCCCGCGCCGATACGGACCTGGTCCAGGCGCTCGCGGCCCGCATCCCCGGTATGCGCGGCGTCTACGCGGGCCGGCTGCGCAACGCCCACCAGGTGGAGTCCCTGGTCGCCAACCTGATCTCGGTCAACCGCCGCTACAAGGCCCACGCGGGCCTGCGCGTCACGGACGTCTGAGGGGTCCATGCGCCCGCGGACACCCGGGGCGCCCGGCCCCTCCGGCGGTGCATGGGGGACAATGTCGGGGAGTGACACACCCCCCGACAGGAGCCGACCCCATGCCCCGCCTCGCCCTCTACACCCTGGCCGTCTGCGTCCTCGCGATCGCCGCGGCCGTCGTGTCCTTCGCACGGGGGAGCTGGCTCGGCATCGTCTGGATCCTGATCGCCGGTATCTCGTCCAACATGGCCTGGTACTACCTCCGCAAGGCCCGCGCCGACCGCGCGGCCGACCGCGAGAGCAGCACGGGCGCGGCGGGCTGAGGCCACGGGGCGCCTGCGGCGGGCTGCTTTCCCCTCCCCGCCCCTTCCCGCGGCATCCACTTGCGGCTCCGCCGCGTGGCAGGGGCTTCGCCCCTGGACCCCGGACGCCCTTCGGGCGTGTCCTCAATCTCCCCCAGCTACCGCTGGGAGGTGCCCCCCGACGGGCTGATTTCAGCCCCTCCGGCGATTGAGGAGCGGGGTCTGGGGCGGAGCCCCCCACGCGGCGGAGCCGCATATCGTCAGGTGTCGGGAAGGGGCGGGGAGGGGAACAGCCCGCCGCAGGCGCCCCCTACGAGCGGAATCCGGCGATATCGGGCTCGCCCTGCCAGAAGCGGAAGAATTCCTGACCCCAGTAGGTGTCCCACTCCGTGACGCCCAGGGCCCGCATCAGCGCGTCGACCGCGTTGAAGAACGCCTGGTTGACCTCGGGTATCCACAGGATGCCGAAGACCGCGAGCAGTCCGAACGGCGCGTACGGCTCGACCTGGCGCCGGATGCGGTAGGACAGCCAGGGCTCGATCACCCCGTAGCCGTCCAGGCCCGGCACCGGCAGGAAGTTCAAAATCGCCGCCGTGACCTGGAGCAGCGCCAGGAAGGCGAGGGCATAGCGGAAGAGCTCCGGCACCTGGTCGGTGGCGCCGAGCCAGAAGGGGGCGGTCAGCGCGGCCGCGAACAGCACGTTCGTCAGCGGGCCCGCGGCCGAGATCACACTGTGCTTCCAGCGGCCCTGGATCCGGTGCCGCTCGATGAACACCGCCCCGCCCGGCAGCCCGATCCCGCCCATGATCACGAAGATCACGGGCAGCACGATGCTCAGCGCCACATGGGTGTACTTCAGCGGGTTGAGGGTCAGATAGCCCTTCGCGCCGATCGACAGATCCCCGCCGTGCAGCGCGGTGCGGGCATGGGCGTACTCATGCAGACAGAGCGAGACGATCCAGCCGGAGACGACGAACAGAAAGACGGCGAAGCCGGGGCTCGCGGAGTACTCCGTCCACACGGCCCACGCGGACACGACCATGATCGCGAACAGACCGAGGAAGACGGGGCTGATGCGCCGGTCGCGGCGGCTGATGGCGGTGGTCATCGGGTGGGGTCTCCATACGGGGAGTGGGCACTGACGGAAGAACGGTGATCAGTGTGCGCGGAGTTCCGGGCGAGAGGGAACAGACGTGATCAGCGCCACGCGGGCGGGGTGCCCAGCGGCTAGTCTGAGAACGACCTGGCCAGGGAGGAACAGTGACGAGCGCGGAGGACCGGGCGTTGGAACTGCAAGAGCAGATCCGGTTGCCTGATGCGCGTCTGAGGCCGACACCTCGGCCCGCGGGCCATCCATCAGAATGGGTCCGTGCGCTACGGCATCCTTGGCACCACCCAGGCCCGCCACGACGACGGCACCCCCGTGGCCATCGGCGGGGCGCGGCTGCGTGCGCTGCTGACGGCGCTCGCGCTGGCGGCCGGGCGGGTGCGGACCACCGGGGCGCTCATCGGGGAGATCTGGGACACCGACCCGCCCGCCGATGAGCAGGGCGCGCTCCAGGCCCTGGTCGGGCGGTTGCGGCGGGCGCTCGGCAAGGACGCCGTGGAGTCCGTTCCGGGCGGGTACCGGCTGAGCGCCGACCCCGACGACATCGATCTGCACCGCTTCGAACGGCTCGCGGACGAGGGCACCCGAGCCCTCGCCGACGGCGATCCGGCCAAGGCCGTCGACCTCCTCGACGCCGCCCTCGGGCTGTGGCGCGGGCCCGCGCTCAGCGATCTGCCCGACGCCACCGCGCCCGCCGCCCGCGCCGAGGCGAGGCGGCTGGAGGCGCGGCGCGCCCGGCTCGCCGCCGATCTCGCCCTCGGCCGCGGTGGCCAGGCACTCCCCGCGCTCACCGGGCTCTGCGACGCCCACCCCCTGGATGAGCCGCTGCACGCGCTGCGCATCCGCGCGCTGCGGGACGTGGGGCGTGCGGCGGAGGCGCTGGCCGCGTACGAGGAGATCCGTACGGAGATCGCCGAGCGGCTGGGCGTCGATCCGGGGCCGGAGCTGAGGGCGCTCCACGCCGAGCTGCTGGGGGCGTCCGGGGAGGGTTTCCCGGTGGTGCGGCCGGGGTCCGCCGCGGCCGGTTCGGTTTCGTCGGGTTCCGCGCCGTCCGGTTCGGTTTCGTCTGGTCCCGTGCCGTCTGGTCGAGTGCCGTCTGGTCCCGCGCCGTCCGGTCTCGCATCGCCCGGTCCCGTGCCGTCCGGTCTCGTATCGTCTGGTCGCGTTCCGCCCGGTCGCGTTCCGCACGGGACCGTGCCGCACGGTCCCGCGCCGTCCGGTCTCGCATCGCCCGGTCCCGCATCGTCCGGTCTCGTGCCCGGCCGTGCCGGTGGTGGGAATCTGCGGGCGCGGCTGACCAGCTTTGTCGGTCGCGAGGGCGACTTGGTGACCCTGCGCGGCGATCTGGCCGGGCATCGGCTGATCACCCTCCTCGGGCCCGGCGGCGCCGGGAAGACGCGGCTGTCGCAGGAGGCCGCCGAGTCGGCCGCGTCCGCCTGGCCGGACGGGGTGTGGCTGGCCGAACTCGCGCCCGTGGACGACCCCGAGACCGTTCCTGAGACGGTCCTCAGCGCGGTCGGGGGGCGCGAGACGGTCATCCTCGGCACGGCGGCCGAAGGGCTGCGTGCCGCGGCCGACCCGACCGTGCGCGATCCGCGCGCCCGGCTCATCGAGCACTGCGCCCCGCGCCGGATGCTGATCGTGCTCGACAACTGCGAACACCTCGTGGAGGCCGCGGCGCATCTCGCCGAGTCCCTGCTCGCCCACTGCCCCGGGGTCACCATCCTGGCCACCAGCCGCGAACCCCTCGCCGTGCCGGGCGAGTTGGTGCGCCCCGTGGAGCCGCTGCCCGACCCCGTCGCGCTGCGGCTGCTCCAGGACCGGGGCGCGGCGGCCCGGCCCGGGTTCCGTACGGAGGACGATCCGGCCGCGTGTGCCGAGATCTGCCGACGTCTCGACGGACTGCCCCTGGCGATCGAACTGGCCGCCGCGCGACTGCGGTTGCTCACCCCGCGGCAGCTCGCCGACCGGCTGGACGACCGCTTCCGCCTGCTGACCAGCGGCAGCCGTACGGCGCTGCCCCGCCAGCAGACCCTGCGGGCCGTTGTCGACTGGTCCTGGGGCCTGCTCGACGCCGCCGAACGCACGGTGCTCGCCCGGCTGTCCGTCTTCGCCGGCGGCTGCGGTCTCGCCGAGGCGGAGGCGGTGTGCGGGGACGCGGAGGGGCGCCCCGGGGGCGTGGAGCCCCGGGACGTGGCCGTGCTGCTCGGTTCCCTTATCGATAAATCGCTGGTCGTCACCGCGCCCGCGGCGGAGCCCGGGGCGGACGGGGAGATGCGGTACCGGCTGCTGGAGACCGTCGCCGAGTACGCGGCGGAGCGGCTGGACGAGTCCGGTGAGCGGGCTGCGGTCGAACGGCGCCATCTGGTCGCCTACCGGGAGCTGGCCCGTACCGCCGATCCGCTGCTGCGCGGCCCCGCCCAGCGCCACTGGATGGTCCGGCTGGAGACGGAGCACGAGAATCTGCGCACCGCACTGCGTCTGGCCGTGGCCGCCCGCGACGAGCAGGAGGCGCTGTGCCTGGTGCTCTCGCTCGGCTGGTTCTGGCATCTGCGCGGCCACCGCGCCGAGTCGCGCCATTGGGCGACTGCCGCGGCCGAGCTCGGGCCGAGCCCCTTCGCACCGCCCGTGGTCCCCGCGCCGCCGCTGCACATCAGCTGCACCGCCGCCCCGCCGCCGATGGAGCCCGAACTGCTGGTGGAGGCGCGGCGCGGGGTGCGGCTGTTCGCGCTGGCCAACATCGAGGGCGACCTCCAGGCCGTGGTGGGCGAGGACACCCAGCGCGAGCTGGAGGGCATCGTCGCCGCCTACCGGGCGGGGCTGCCCCAGACCTGCCGTCTCCCGGGCGTCCTGTGGTTCTTCGCGGTGGTCCTCAAGGGCGACCTCGGGATGTTGCGGGAGATGGCCGACGAGTCCGTGCGCACCTGCCGTGAACTGGGCTATGAGTGGGAGCTGGCGTTCACCCTCCAGCTCCGGGCCAGGATCTACAACGAGCGGAGCGGTGAGAACGAGGGCGCGATCCGCGACGCCGACGAGGCCCTGGAGATCTTCCGCCGCATCGGTGACACCTGGGGCGCGGCGGAGGCGCTGGCCGGCCGCGGCGAGACACGGGAGCAGCGCGGCGAGGGCGCGGCCGCGGCCGCCGACTACCGCGCGGCGATCCGCTGCGCCCAGGACCTCGGCGCCCATGAGCAGGTGCTGTGGCTCCGGGCCCGGCTGGCCGGGGTGTTCGTGGAGTTCGGGGACGAGGAGGAGGCCGCGAAGGGCGAGCGGATGCTGCGCGAAGTGGTCGAGCAGGGGCCGCAGGTGGGCGCGGAGGCGCTGGCGTATGCCCGGGTCCATCTGGCGCAGCACTGCGGCACCACCGGCCGCGTCGGGGAGGCGCGGGCCCTTCTGGTCACCTTGCACGGGGAGTTCGAGAGGCGTGCGCTGAAGCTGTTCGAGGGGATGGCGGAGGGGATGCTCGCCTGGGTGGACCTGCTGGAGGGACGGCCGGACGACGCCCTGGCGACCGTACGCGGTGGGCTGGTGAAGACCTCCGGCCGGATGACGGGGCTGATCGCGCCGTTCATCCCGGTGACCCAACTGCTCACCGCCGCCGAGGCGCTGAGCGCCCTCGGCGGCCCCGAACGGGCCGAAACCGCGGCGCGGCTGGCGGGAGCGTATGACACATTGCGCAAGCCCCAGTACTACCGGAGGTCCGCGATCGAGCGGACGGGGCGGGAGCGGACCGAGACCGCGGCGCGGGCCGAACTCGGGGACGCCGCGTACGAGCGCGTCCACGCCGAGGGCATGGGCCTCACCCTGGAGGAGGCCGTCGCGCTGGTCTGAGCGGCCGTGCGACCGGCCGGGCGCGCCCCCCGTAGGACGCGCCCGGCCGGTCGGGCGAAACCGTGGACCGTCAGCTCGTCTTGTTGCGGAACCTGCGCACCGCGAGCGGCGCCACGACCACCGTGAGGGCCACCGCCCAGCCCAGGGTCACCATCACCGGCTCGGCCACCGCGCCATGGCCGCTGGTCAGCGCCCGTGCGGCGTCCGCGAGCCGGGACAGCGGGTTGTACTCGGTGAAGGCCCGCAGCCAGTCCGGCATGGTGGCGGTCGGGGCGAAGATGGACGAGCCGAACTGGAGCGGCATCATCACCAGGAAGCCCATACCGCTGACCGCCTGCGGGGTGGGCATCGACATCCCCAGCAGCATGAAGATCCAGGTCAGCGAGGATCCGAAGAGCACGGACAGCGCCACCGCGGCCAACAGCTCCACGGGTCCGGTCTCGAGCTCGAAGCCCATGGTGAAGCCCATGATCAGCAGGATGAGGGTGGACACCAGCATCCGGCCGCTCTCCACGATCAGCTTGGCGATCAGCACCGAGGAGCGGGCGATCGGCATGGTGCGGAAGCGGTCCATGACGCCCTTGCTGAAGTCGTCATTGACGCCGATGCCGATCGACATCGCGATGTTGAGCCCGCCCATCGCCATCAGACCGGGGATGAAGTAGTTGACGTACTCCGACCGGTTGCCGCCCGTCATCGCGCCGCCGAAGACGTAGGTGAACAGCAGCGCGAAGACGATCGGCATCGCCAGGGCGTCGAACATCGCGAACGGTTCGTACCTGATCTGCATGGCGTTGCGCCGCACCAGTGCGCCGATGTGGCGCAGATTGGCGCGCGGGCCGATCCGGCCGTCGCTCTTCCCCCGCATGGGCGCGGTCATCGTTGCCGTACTCACGCGGGGACCTCTTCCAGCGTCTTGTAGTCCTGCGGGGTGGACGACATCCGGCCGGTGATGGCCAGGAAGACCTCGTCCAGGCTGGGCAGATGGGTGTCGATCCCGGCGATCGCGAAGCCGCGCTGACCGAGCAGCCCGATCAGGGCGGTCAGCTGCTCATCGCTGGCGATGGGCACATTGACCAGGCCCCCCTCGACGTCGGCGGTCGCGCCGCCGATGCCCTCGAGCCCCGCCTGGGTGATGGCGCCGACCATACGGTGCAGCTCACCGGGGTCGGACGGGCGGATCTGGAGGGTGCGGCCGCCGATCTTGGCCTTGAGCTCGTTCACCCTGCCGTCGGCGATGACCCTGCCCCGGTCGATCACCGTCAGATGGTTGGCGAGCTGCTCGGCCTCCTCCATGTACTGCGTGGTCAGCAGCACGGTGGCGCCATCGGCGACCATCCGTCTGACCTCGTTCCACACCTCGTTGCGGGAGTGCGGGTCCAGACCGGTGGTCGGCTCGTCCAGATAGAGCACCGAGGGCCGGCCGATCATGGACGCGGCCAGGTCGAGCCGGCGGCGCATACCGCCGGAGTAGGTGCGCACCCGCCGCTTGCCGGCCTCCGTGAGCGAGAACCGCTCCAGCATGGCGTCCGCCCGCGCACGGGCCTCCCTGCGGGAGAGATCGAGCAGCCGCCCGATCATGTAGAGGTTCTCCCAGCCGGGGAGCTTCTCGTCGACCGAGGCGTACTGCCCGGTCAGCCCGATGGTGCGGCGCAGCTGCCGGGGCTGGCGCACCACGTCGTACCCGGCCACCACCGCGGTGCCGGCGTCCGGCACCAGCAGGGTGGACAGACAGCGGACAAGCGTCGTCTTCCCCGCGCCATTGGGGCCCAGCACACCCAGGACGGTGCCCTCCGGCACGTCCAGGTCCACTCCGTCGACGGCCTTGGTGTCGCCGAAGTGCTTGACCAGCCCCCGTACTTCGACGGCGTTGCCGTCTCTGATCCTGTGTTCCCGTCGCGTCATGCGGTACACGATGACAGCCGCCACCGACAGACCACCGACAAGCGGCAGACAGCCCGCCGACGGGGGAAGATCGGCGGGCTGCCGTTGTACCGCAGTGGCTCGTGTCGCCCAGTGGTGCCTGGCGGCTACTCGTGGTGGCTAGTGGAAGGAGTGCTCCTCGGCCGGGTACGCCCCGCCGACGACGTCCTCCGCGAAGGCCCGCGCCGCGTCGCCCAGGCTCTGGCGCAGCTGTGCGTACTGCTTGACGAAGCGCGGCACCCGGCCGTCGGTCATGCCCGCCATGTCCGTCCACACCAGGACCTGGCCGTCGCAGTCGGGACCGGCGCCGATGCCGATGGTGGGGATGTGCAGCGAGCGGGTCACCTCGGCGGCCAGCTCGGCCGGGACCAGCTCCAGGACCACCGCGAAGGCGCCCGCGTCCTGGACCGCCTTGGCGTCCCGCAGCAGCTGCTGGGCCGCCTCCTCGCCACGCCCCTGGACGGGGTAGCCCCCGTAGGCGTTGACGGACTGCGGGGTGAGGCCGACATGCGCCATGACCGGGATGCCGGACTGGACCAGCAGCTCGATCTGATGGGCGGAGCGCTCCCCGCCCTCCAGCTTCACGGCGCCCACGCCCGCCTCCTTGACCAGGCGGGTGGCGTTGCGCAGGGCCTGGACGGGGCCCTCCTGGTACGAGCCGAAGGGCAGATCGCCGACGACGAGGGCGCGCCGGGTGCCGCGGACCACGGCGGCGGAGAGCAGCGCGATCTCGTCCATGGTGACGGGCACGGTGGATTCGTAGCCCAGGTGGCAGTTGCCCATCGAGTCGCCGACCAGCAGCACGGGGATGCCCGCCTGGTCGAAGACGGACGCGGTCATCGCGTCGTAGGCGGTGAGCATCGGCCACTTCTCGGCGCGCCCCTTGGCGGCCGCGATGTCACGGACGGTGATGCGGCGGGAGCCCGTACCCCCGTAGAGCGCCTTCTCGGACTGCTTTTGCGCAGGATTGACGTGCGTCATCGCTACGGCTCCTGTTCATCATCTCGAGGCGCCCTGACGGCGTCCCCGGACCAATCCCATGCTGGCACGGCTCCTGCCGGGGCGAAAGTGGGCCCGGATGCCCCGGGCGGTGGTCTTGACCACCTTTTCGCGCGGCCTTCCGCCTCGGCGTGGTCCTCCGCCATGCCGCGCCCTTCTCCGGCCCGTCGCCTCAAACCCTCGCAAAGATTTTCCAATACGATACGGTCTCGTATCGTATTTTGCTTAGCCTGGGCGGCATGGCAACCTCCACCACCCAGGGCGCCCCGGACGGGTCCGGAGTCCCCGCGGAGATCCACCGCAGACGCTGGGCGATCCTCGTCGTCCTGATGTTCAGCGTCCTGGTCGTCGTCCTCGACAACTCCATACTCAACGTGGCGATGAAGACCATCGCCTCGCCCAAGCCCACCGGGCTCGGTGCCACCCAGAGCCAGCTCGAGTGGGCGATCAACTCCTACACGCTGGTCTTCGCCGGGCTGCTGTTCACCGCGGGGATCCTCGGCGACCGGATCGGCCGTAAGAAGGTCCTGCTCGGCGGGATGGCGGTGTTCGGCATGGGCTCGGTGCTCGCCGCCTTCTCCGGTTCGCCGGGTGAACTCATCGGCTTCCGGGCGCTCATGGGCCTCGGCGCCGCCTTCGTGATGCCCGCGACCCTCGCCATCCTGGTCAATGTCTTCGAACGCGAGGAGCAGGCCAAGGCGATCGGCATCTGGGTCGCCGCGGTGGGGCTGGCCATCGCCATCGGCCCGATCACCGGTGGACTGCTGCTCGAGCACTTCTGGTGGGGTTCGGTCTTCTTCGTCAATGTGCCGGTCGTGATCGTCGGGCTGATCGCGATGGTGATGCTCGTGCCCGATTCGAGGGACCCCGCGCCCGGCCGGGTGGACCCGCTGGGCGTGCTGCTGTCCGTCGTCGGGCTCGTTCTGCTGGTCTACGGCATCATCAAGGGCGGCCAGCTGGCCGACTTCACCGACGCCCAGGTGCTGGCCTCCATCGGCGGCGGACTCGCCGTCCTGGCCCTGTTCGTACTGCACGAGAAGCGCAGCGACCACCCGGCCATCGATGTCGGCTACTTCCGCAACCCCGCCTTCTCCGCCGCCATCGCCGCCGTCGCCCTGGTCTTCTTCGCCCTCATGGGCGTGACCTTCTTCATGGTCTTCTACACCCAGAGCGTGCGCGGCTACAGCGCGCTCCAATCCGGGCTGCTGATCCTGCCGTTGGCCGTGGCGCAGCTGATCTTCGCACCGCGCGCCCGGCTGGTCGTCGAGCGGTTCGGCGCCCGTGCGGTGTGCACCTGCGGCATGCTGCTGGTGGCCGCCACCATGTCGGGGTTCCTGCTGCTGGGCGTGGACACCCCGATCATCGTGCTCGAGGTGCTGTTCTTCTGCCAGGGCGCCGGAATGGCGCATATCATGCCGCCGGTGACCACCGCGATCATGCAGGCGCTGCCACGCCAGAAGGCCGGCTCCGGCTCGGCGCTCAACAACACCTTCCGGCAGGTCGGCGGCGCGCTCGGGGTCGCCGTGCTCGGCTCGGTGCTCTCCGCCGTCTACCGCGACGGCATCCGGGACACCCTCGCCGCCGTGCCCGGCCTGCCCGACTCCGTACGGCGCTCGGCGGGCGAGTCCGTCGAGGCCACCCTGGGGGTCGCCGAGAAGCTGGGGCCCAAGGGCCAGGCGCTGGTGGGCCCCGCGCAGGACGCCTTCGTCCACGCCATGCACATCACCGCCCTCGGCTCGGCGGGCGTCGCGGTCCTCGGCGCGCTGGTCGTGCTGGCCTTCCTGCCCGGCAAGGGCGCCTCCGGCCAGGCCCCCGACGACGGGCGGCCGCGGTCGCGGGAGGAGGCGTCGGCCCACCGATGACCGCACCGGAGAGCTCCGCGCCCAGGCTCCGCGGCCGCCCCCGCAGCCCCGCCACCGACGCCGCGATCATCGAGGCCGCGCTGCGGCTGCTGGAGGAGGGCGCCTCGCTCGGCGGGCTCTCGATCGAGGGGATCGCCCGCGAGGCGGGCGTCGGCAAGGCCACCGTGTACCGCCGCTGGCCCGGCAAGGAGGCGCTGATGCTCGATGTGCTGCGCTCCCTGGAGGAGCCCAGCCCCGAGCCGGCCGGGGTCTCGGTGCGCGACGACCTCGTCACCATCCTGGAGTTCATGCGCCGGCGCGGGCTCGCCAAGCGCAACTCCGCCCTGTTGCGCAGCGTCATCACGCAGATGCACGCCCACAAGGAGTTGTGGCGGGCCTACGACGAGAACGTGATAGCGGCCCGCCGCGCCTGCCTGCGCGCCGTGCTGCGGCGGGGGCGGGAGAGCGGCGAGATCCGCGCCGATGTGGATCTGGAACTGCTCGCCGACCTCTTCACCGGTCCGATGCTCACGCGCGCCATGCTGCACGAGTGGCGGGAGTTGCCCGACGGGCTTGCCGAACGGATCGTCGACACCGTCCTCGAAGGGGTTTCCCCACGCCGCTGAGCGGTTTGTGCCCGTTGTGTCACAACACGCCCTCCCGGGTCGGGAGGTGGAACTCCGGGCCGTCGCCCCTACGTCCTCCGACGGGGAGCACCCCACCGGGGGCGTCGGGAAAAGCCCTGGTCATCACCTAGGGTCGTAGCCCAAGGCGCGGCAGTTGAGGCAGTGAGGGACAGCGAATGACGCAGGCGTACACGCAGGAGCCGGGACAGCTCGGGGACGCGCCCCGGCGATCGGACTCCCGGATCGGCCGCCTGCTCGATCGGCTCCGGGACGATCGCGGCATCTGGCGGCGCGGACTGGTGCTGGCGGCGATCGCGATCCTGCTCGCGCTGGTCATGATCTTCCACGCGGATATCCCCAACCGCGTGGGCAACCTCGGCTCCCTGCTGGAGACCTTCCTGCCGTGGCTGGGCCTGTTCCTCCCGGTGCTGCTGGTGCTCGCTGTGGTACGGCGGTCGGCGAGCGCCGTGCTGGCGCTGGTGCTGCCCGTCGCCGTCTGGCTGAACCTCTTCGGCGGGCTGATGTTCTTCGACAAGTCCGGCAGCGGCGGCGGTGAACTGACGGTGGTCACCCACAACGTCAACGCGGAGAACGGCGATCCGACCGGCACCGCGAAGGACGTGGCCGCCTCGGGCGCCGATGTGGTGGCGCTCGAGGAGCTGACCAGCGCGGCCGTGCCGACGTACGAGCGGGCCCTGGCGGGCACCTACCGCTATCACACCGTGCAGGGCACGGTGGGGCTGTGGAGCAAGTACCCGCTGTCCGGCACCAAGCCGGTGGACATCAAGCTGGGCTGGACGCGGGCGCTGCGCACCGCCGTCGCCACCCCGCGCGGTGAGGTCGGCGTCTATGTGGCGCATCTGCCCTCGGTGCGGGTGAAGTTCAACGCGGGCTTCACCGCAGGGCAGCGCGACGCCAGCGCGGAGGCGCTGGGCCAGGCCATCGCCCGGGAGCCGCTCCGCAAGGTGATCCTGCTCGGCGATCTGAACGGCACGATGAACGACCGGGCGCTCGCGCCCGTCACCTCACAGATGCGGTCCGCCCAGGGCGCGGCGGGCGACGGCTTCGGCTTCAGCTGGCCCGCCTCGTTCCCGATGGCGCGGATCGACCAGATTATGGTGCGCGGGGTGGACCCGGTCTCGGCGTGGGCCCTGCCCAGGACCGGCAGCGACCACCTTCCGCTGGCGGCGTCGGTCGACTACTGAGGTCGCGCCGCGTGAAGTGGACGGAGCTCGCGGGGCTGAGGTGACGGAGCTCACGGGGCTGAGGTGACAGGGCCCACGGGCCTGAGGTGACAGGGCCCACGGGCCTGAGGTGACAGGGCCCGCGGGTCTGAGGTGACGGAGCCCGCGGGGCTGGGGTGACAGAGCTCACGGGGCGCCCGGCGAGATCTTACGTCCCGTTCACCTTGGGGATCTCCTTGGGAACATTCGGCGTGAGAGACTTTGTTCAGCTAGAGAACATATGCATCCTTGCGCGTTTCTCCTTCGTTTGAAAGGTCTCTCATGCCCCTGGCCCTGCTCGCCCTTGCTGTGAGCGCCTTCGGCATTGGTACTACCGAATTCGTGATGATGGGGCTGCTGCCCAATGTCGCGAACGATCTGGGCACCTCGGTGCCCACGGCCGGGTACCTCGTCTCCGCATACGCCATCGGAGTCGTGGTGGGCGCTCCGCTGCTGACCGCCCTCGGTTCCCGTATCCCGCGCAAGCGGATGCTCGTGTTGCTCATGGCGCTCTTCACGGTGGGCAACCTCGCCTCCGCCTTCGCCCCCAGCTTCGGACTGCTGATCGCGGGCCGGGTGCTGGCCGGGCTGCCGCACGGTGCGTTCTTCGGCGTCGGCGCGGTGGTCGCCGCGCGGCTGGTGAGCGAGGACCGGCGGGCCCGCGCGGTCGCCACCATGTTCCTCGGGCTGACGATCGCCAACATCGTGGGCGTCCCCGTCGCCACCCTGCTCGGCCAGAACCTCGGCTGGCGCGCGACCTTCCTGGTCGTCTCCGCGATCGGCGTCGTCGCCATGGCCGCGCTCGCCCGGCTCGTTCCGCGGGTCTCCCTGGAGCAGCACGGCGGGCTGCGCCAGGAACTCGGCGCGCTGCGCGACCGGCAGGTGCTGCTGGGGCTGCTCACCGCGGTCTTCGGCTTCGCCGGCGTCTTCGCCGTCTACAGCTACCTCGCCTCGATGATGACCGAGGTCACCGGGTTCGGTGAATCGACGGTCACGCTGGTGCTCGCGCTGTTCGGCATCGGCATGACGCTGGGCGCCCTGGTCGCCGGTCCGCTGACCGACCGGGCGCTGCGGCCGACGCTCTACGGTTCGCTGGCGGCCCTGGCCGTCGTGCTCGTGCTCTTCGACTTCACGGTGCATGTGAAGTGGGCGGCGCTGGTATCGGTCGTGGTGCTGGGCGCGGTCGGCTTCATGACCACGACCCCGCTCCAGATGCTGGTGATGAACAAGGCCCAGCACGCCCCGACGCTGGCCTCCGCCTCCAACCACTCCGCCTTCAACCTCGCCAACGCCGGCGGCGCGTGGCTCGGCGGCGCCGCCATCGCGGCGGGCTGGGGCTGGACCTCCCCGACGCTGGTCGGCGCGGTGCTCGCGGTGATCGGGCTTGCGATCGCGCTGATCGCGGGCGTGAGCGACCGGGCGCCGGTGGGGGGTTCGCGGGTTGTCGCGAGTGGTGCGAGTGGTGAGGGTGTGCGGCGGTTGTCTGAGGTGGGGTGAGCTACGGGGGGCTCCGGCGGCTCTTTCCCCTCCCCGCCCCTTCCCACTACCAGGGGCTCCGCCCCTGGGACCCCTGGGCCCCGGGGGGCCGGGGGTCCCGACCCGGGCCCCGGGGCTCCGGCCCCCCGGTCCGGGACTTCGGGTTGGGGCTCCGGGCCCCCGGGGCGGGGCTCAGCGTCGGGATTTCGGGTCGGGGCTCTGAAACCCCGGGTCTCGGCTCTGGGTAGGGACTTCGGGCCGGGACTCCGGGAACCTGGGTCGGGGCTCCGGAACCCTGCGACTCCGCGCTTCCGTGCCCCCAGGACCCTGGGGTTCCGGGACCCTGAGTCGGGGCTCTCGGATTCCGGGTCGGGGCTCCGGGGCGCTGGGACTCCGAGACCCCGGGACCCAGAGGCCCTGCGCCTCCGCGCCTCTGCCACTCCGCGCGTCTGCGTCTCCGGGGCCCTGGGGCTCCGGGATGCCGGGACCTTGAGTCGGGGCTCCGGGGCTCCGGGGCTCCGGAGCGCCGGGACCCTGCGCGTCCGCGCTTCCGCGTCTCCGGGGCCCTGGGGCTCCGGGAACGTCGGGACCCTGAGTCGGGGCTCTCGGGACCTGGGTCGGGGCTCTGGCACGTCGGGACCGCGCGCCTCCGGGATTCCGAGACCCCGGGACCCCTGAGGCCCTGGGACTCTGCCACTCCGCGCCTCCGGGTCCTGGGTCCCGGGGCCAGGGGCCCAGGGGCGGAGCCC
Organism: Streptomyces malaysiensis subsp. malaysiensis; assembly: GCF_040653035.1. Classification (NCBI taxonomy): domain Bacteria; kingdom Bacillati; phylum Actinomycetota; class Actinomycetes; order Kitasatosporales; family Streptomycetaceae; genus Streptomyces; species Streptomyces malaysiensis. The sequence goes on along the minus strand of NZ_JBEZNG010000026.1, from coordinate 21,836 downwards.
CTGGTAACGGGGTCCGGGGCGGAGCCCTGGTTCGGGGGCTGGGGCGGAGCCCCAGTTTCGGGAAGGGGCGGGGAGGGGACAGCCCGCCGCAGGCGTCACGACCCGTCGGACACCCCCTGAGCGTTCCGCTGGAGGTGCTCTGGGGTTGATGGATCGTCTGCGGCGCCGTCGTGGCTGGTCGCGCAGTTCCCCGCGCCCCTTCGGGGCGCCCCCGAGCTGTCGTCGGTCGTCCGCGGCGTCGTCGTGGCTGGTTGCGCCCGCGCGGGGGAGCCGCATGTTGGGTCAGCCTTGCGCCGCTTCGGGGTGCCTTGGGTCGCGTCCGTGCGGGGGAGCCGCATATTGGCTCAGCTTCGGGGCGCCCTGGGTCGCGCCCGCGTGGTGGAGCCGAGCATTGACGCAGCCCCGCGCCCCTTTGGGGCGCGTTCGTGGCGTTGCCCGGGTGTTTTGGATCTGGTGGGCTTGACTTTGACACCGATGTGAGGCTTTAGCGTCCCCGTCATCAGCCGCGAGACGAAGGGCACCACCTGATGACCAGCACCTCACCCCTGGCCCGCGTCGTCCGGGGCAGCGGCCCCGGGCTGTTGCTCGCCCATGGCGGGACCGGCTCCATCGAGGGAAACTACGGTCCGATCCTGGACGGCCTCGCCGAGCGCCGTCGCGTGGTCGGCCCCGACTACCCCGGCTCCGGCCGCACCCCGCGCGCCAACGGGCCGTTGGACCTCGACACCCTCGCCGACCAGTTGGTGGCCACGGCCGTCGAGGAGGGCCTGGAGACCTTCGCCATCGCCGGGTACTCGCTCGGCGGCCCGGTCGCCCTGCGCGCCGCCACCCGCCATCCGGAGCGGGTCACCGCCCTCGTGCTGACCGCGACCTTCGCCCACCCCAGCGCCCGCATGCGGCTCCTGGTGGAGGACTGGCTGCGGCTGCTCCGCTCGGGCGACCAGGAGGCGGCCGCCCGCTGGACCACCCTCGTCGCCGCGGGCGCGCCCTATCTGGACCGGATGACGCCCGAGGAGCTCGCCACGCTGATCGCGTACGCCCGCGACTCCATACCGCCCGGCGCGGTCGACCAGGTCGAACTGGTCGACCGGGTCGACGTCCGCGAGGACCTGGGCCGGATCCGGGTGCCCACGCTGGTGATCTCCACGGCGCTGGACACGATGGCCACGCCGTACCACCACCGCCAGGTCGCCGACGGGATCCCCGGGGCGCGCTTCGCCGAGCTGGCGTCCGGCCATCTGCCGTTCGCGGAGGCGCCCGGTGAGTGGCTGGGGCTGATCAGGGCGTTCCTGGACGCCCAGGCGTAACCCTCACGGGCGCCCCGCCGACAGGCTCAGTCGTGCTCCCGCCAGCGGTTGGTGATGGGCAGCCGGCGGTCCTTGCCGAAGCCCTTCGCGGAGATCTTCGTGCCCGGCGGGTACTGCCGGCGCTTGTACTCCGCGGTGTCCACGAGCCGCAGGATCCGGGTCACCAGCGCATCGTCGTACCCCGCCGCGACGATCTCCGCGCGCCCCTGGTCACGGTCGACGTACAGCTCCAGGATCCGGTCGAGGATGTCGTAGTCGGGGAGCGAGTCGGTGTCGACCTGGCCGGGACGCAGCTCGGCGCTCGGCGGCTTGGAGATCGAGTTCTCGGGGATGGGCGGGGTCTGGCCCCGCTCTTCCGCCGCGCGGTTGCGCCATTTCGACAGCCGGAAGATGGAGGTCTTGTAGACGTCCTTGATCGGGCCGTACGCGCCGACCGAATCCCCGTAGAGCGTGGAGTAGCCGCAGGCCAGCTCGGACTTGTTGCCCGGGGCGAGGACGATATGGCCCTCCTGGTTGGAGATCGCCATCAGCATCGTGCCGCGCAGCCGCGACTGGAGGTTCTCCTCGGCCAGCCCGGTGAGCCCCAGGGACCCCATATAGGCGTCGAACATCGGGGCGATCGAGACCGTGCGGAAGTTGAGCCCGGTGCGCCGCGCCAGCTCGGCGGCGTCGGCGATCGAGTGCTCGGAGGAGTAGCGCGAGGGCATGGCGACGCCGTACACGTTCTGCGCGCCGACCGCGTCACAGGCGATGGCGGCGACGAGCGAGGAGTCGATCCCGCCGGAGAGCCCGATCAGCACACTGCGGAAGCCGTTCTTGGCCACATAGGCCCGCAGCCCCACGACCAGCGCCGTGTAGATCTCCTCGTCGTCCCCGAGCCGCTCGGCCTCGCCGCCCGCGAGCTCCGGCTCGTAACCGGGCAGCGGGTCGGCGGAGAGGGTCACATGGTCGATGCGCAGCCCGTCGTCCACGACCCCCTCGGGGACGGAGTCCGGGTCGGCGGCGGGCAGTTCGAGGTCGAGCAGCACACAGCCCTCCGCGAACTGCGGGGCGCGGGCGATGACTTCGCCGGCGCGGTCCACGACGATCGAGTCGCCGTCGAAGACCAGCTCGTCCTGGCCGCCGATCATCGCCAGGTACGCGGTGGTGCAGCCCGCCTCCTGGGCCCGCTTGCGCACCAGGTCCAGCCGGGTGTCGTCCTTCTCCCGCTCGTACGGCGAGGCGTTGATCGACAGCAGCAGCCCGGCCCCCGCCGAGCGGCTGGCCGGCACCCGGCCGCCGTCCTGCCACAGGTCCTCGCAGATGGCAAGGGCCACGTCCACGCCGTGGACGCGGACCATGGGCAGGGTGTCGCCGGGCACGAAGTAGCGGAACTCGTCGAAGACGCCGTAGTTCGGCAGATGGTGCTTGGCGAAGGTCAGGGCGATGGCGCCCCGGTGCAGTACGGCGCCCGCGTTCTGCGGTGAGCCGGCCGGCTGGCCGTACCGCCGGGCGCCCTCACTGCGGTCGAGATAGCCGACGACCACCGGCACCTCGCCCAGCCCCTCGGCGTCCAGCCGCTCGGCGAGCGAGCGCAGCGCGGCGCGCGACGCCTCGACGAAGGACGAGCGCAGCGCCAGGTCCTCGACGGGGTAGCCGGTCAGCACCATTTCGGGGAACGCCACCAGATGGGCACCCTGCTCGGCGGAGTGCCGGGTCCAGTGGAGTATCGACTCGGTGTTGCCGTCGAGGTCTCCGACGGTCGAGTCGATCTGGTTCAGAGCGAGGCGAAGTTGAGGCACGCGCCCAGTGTAATCGTCTGTCTGACGCGATAGCCGGGGGTGTCTCTCATCTCACGCCGCCGGACGGGGGCCGGGGCCCGCCTCCGCCCGGCCCCCGCGGCTCCGGGGCCGGGCCGGTTCCGCCGCAAGCGGCTACTTCTGGTAGCCGAGGATGGTCATCATCCCGGACTCCGAGTGGTAGACGTTGTGGCAGTGGACCATCCACAGCCCCGGGTTGTCGGCGTCGAGGTCCACGTCCACCTTGTGGTGCGGCAGCAGGATCGTGGTGTCCTTACGGGGGCCGTCGTCGGGCAGCGCGAAGGTGTGGCCGTGCAGATGCACCGGATGCCACATGTCGGTGCCGTTGATGAAGGAGATCCGCACCCGCTCACCGGCGCGCACCGGATAGCGCTGCGAGGGGTCGTACGGCCGGTCGTTGATCGCCCAGTCCCACCGCCGCATCGAGCCGGTGAGCCGCATCCGGATGATGCGGTCGGGCTCCTTGGGCGTCAGCCGTACCTCCTCCGCCGCCTTCAGCCGGTCCGCGGTGAGCAGCTCGCCGTCCAGCTCCTTGGGGCGCGGGAACTTCACGGGGTTCTTGCCGCGGGTGCGCAGCACCGCCATCGCGGACCGCCCCTTGCCCTCGGCGATGACGGCGAGCGGGAAGACCCCGTCCTTGACGGTGACCAGCACGTCGTAGCGCTCGCCCATGCCCAGCAGCAGCGCGTCGGTCCTGGCCGGTACGACGGGGTAGCCGTCGGTGTGGGTGACGGTCATCCGGTGGCCGCCGAGGGCCACCCGGAAGGCGGTGTCGCCGCCCGCGTTGATGATGCGGATGCGGACCCGGTCGCCGCGCTTGGCGCGGAAGACCTGCGGGGACTCCGGGCTGCGCCCGTTGACCAGGTAGTACGGGTAGGTGACATCGCCCGCGTGGCCGCCCAGCGGCCCGCTCTCCGAGGGGGCGGCCTTCCGCCGTGCCGTGGCCCGGACCCCGGTGCCCTTCGCGCCGCCCTTGGCCGTGCTCTTCGCCCCGCCTTCGGCCTTGGCGCCGGGCTTGCCCCCGCCCCCCATGCCCTCCATGGAGTGGCCGCTCTTGCCGCCGCCCAGCCGCTCGAACACCTTGTCCGGGGTGCGGCCGCCCACCCCGTCGAGCCAGTCGTCGAGGACGACGACCCACTCCTTGTCGTACGTCAGCGGCTCCTTCGGGTCCTCCACGATCAACGGTGCGTACAGCCCCCGGTCCAGCTGGACGCCCGAGTGCGGATGGATCCAGTACGTGCCCGGGTAGAACGCGGTGAAGCGGTAGTCGAAGGCGGCGCCGGTCTTGATCGCCCGCTGGGTCACCCCCGGCACGCCGTCCATGTCGTTGCGCAGCCGGATGCCGTGCCAGTGCAGCGTGGTGGACTGCGGCAGGTTGTTGGCGAGGGTGAGCGCGATGGTGTCGCCCGCGGTCACCCGGATCTCCCGGCCCGGCACCTGATCCTCGTACGCCCAGGAGGCCACCTTGCGGGCGCCGATGTCCAGGGTGGTCGCGGTGGCGGTCAGCCGGAACTCCCGCACCGGCCCGGGGCCCCGCCGCTGCTCGACCGCGGCGACCTCCGGGCCGTGAGGGGAGACATACTCCGCCGGGACGTCGTCCGCGGGCGCCCCGGCCCTGGCGGGGGCGCCCGTCGCGTCGCCGTCCACGCCGCCGTGGCCCCCGGCGTGGGGGCGGGGGCCGGGGGAACCGCAGGCGGTGAGCAGACCGCTGCCCGCGGCGGCGATGCCCGTGCCGAGCACGGCACGGCGAGTCTTTTCGTGCATGAGTCAGTACCCCAATGCTGATGTGTGCCGGATGCGTGAGGGGTCGGCGCGTCCACCGACCCGCCGGGAGGGCGGGCGGCCGACGCGCCGCTATATGCGCCGCATCAGCGATCGGCTGTGGGGTGAGGGGCCTCGATGCACCGCCGCCTCCATCTGACCGTTCAGATCATCGTCTGACCGCATGATCATCGTGATAATCGGCAGCCTACCCCCAAGGGGTATGGACCTCCCGCAGGCGCCACGGAGGGCGCGGAACGCCCGGGGTCCGGGACCGGCCGGGTGAAAGTACGATGCACACATCGTGGTGAGGTGAGGGGAGACCGGAGAGACCGGACGAAACCTCGGCGAAATCCCACCGCGTGATACTAGGGCTGCGGAAGGTGCCCCGCGCCCGCGCAAAGAGCCGTTTGACCTGCAAGGATAGGGGACCATGGATAAGCAGCAGGAGTTCGTGCTCCGCACGCTCGAAGAGCGCGACATCCGGTTCGTGCGGCTCTGGTTCACCGACGTGCTCGGCTTCCTGAAGTCCGTGGCCGTCGCGCCGGCCGAACTCGAGGGTGCCTTCGACGAAGGCATCGGATTCGACGGCTCCGCGATCGAGGGCTTCGCCCGTGTCTACGAGTCCGACATGATCGCCAAGCCGGACCCCGGGACGTTCCAGATCCTGCCCTGGCGCGCCGAGGCCCCCGGGACCGCGCGGATGTTCTGCGACATCCTGATGCCGGACGGCTCGCCGTCCTTCGCCGATCCGCGTTTCGTCCTCAAGCGGATCCTCGCCAAGACCTCCGACCTCGGCTTCACCTTCTACACCCACCCCGAGATCGAGTTCTTCCTGCTCAACCAGAAGCCGGTGGACGGCACCCGCCCGGTGCCCGCCGACTCCTCCGGCTACTTCGACCACACCCCGCAGAACATCGGCATGGACTTCCGCCGCCAGGCGATCACCATGCTCGAATCGATGGGCATCTCGGTCGAGTTCTCCCACCACGAGGGCGCCCCCGGCCAGCAGGAGATCGATCTGCGCTACGCCGACGCGCTCTCCACCGCCGACAACATCATGACCTTCCGGCTGGTCATGAAGCAGGTAGCGCTGGAGCAGGGCGTACAGGCCACCTTCATGCCCAAGCCGTTCTCCGAATTCCCCGGCTCGGGCATGCACACCCACCTCTCCCTCTTCGAGGGCGACCGCAACGCCTTCTACGAGTCCGGCGCCGAGTTCCAGCTCTCCAAGGTGGGCCGCTCCTTCATCGCCGGGCTGCTCCGCCACGCCGGGGAGATCTCCGCCGTGACCAACCAGTGGGTCAACTCCTACAAGCGCATCTGGGGCGGCTCCAAGCGCACCGCCGGCGCGGGCGGCGAGGCCCCCTCCTACATCTGCTGGGGCCACAACAACCGCTCCGCCCTCGTCCGCGTCCCCCTCTACAAGCCCGGCAAGACCGGCTCCACCCGCGTCGAGGTCCGTTCCCTGGACTCCGGCGCCAACCCCTACCTGGCCTACGCGGTCCTCCTCGCCGCCGGGCTCAAGGGCATCGAGGGCGGCTACGAACTCCCGGCCGGAGCCGACGACGACGTCTGGGCCCTCTCCGACGCCGAGCGCCGCTCCCTCGGCATCGAGCCCCTGCCGCAGAACCTGGGCGAGGCGATCGACCTGATGGAGCGCAGCGAACTGGTCGCGGAGACGCTCGGCGAGCATGTCTTCGACTTCTTCCTGCGCAACAAGAAGCAGGAGTGGGAGGAGTACCGCTCCGAGGTGACGCCGTTCGAACTGCGGAAGAACCTGCCGGTGCTCTAAGCGGTCCGCTGGAAGTGCCCCGACCTGCCGTCGATCGTCTGCGGCGCCGTCCGCGGGAAGCGAGGGCGGGCTCCGCCCGCCCCGCTGTTCGTCTCGCCGCCGTTGACGCCTGGACCTGCCGCTTCGCCCTCCGGGTCGCTTAGGCTCGGCAGCGGCGCCTTTGATCACGGGTGTGCGCGTGGTCGGGTGGGGCGGGTCGACCAGGGACGGGAGGCGGCGGGATGTCCGTACCGCAGGGACGCAGGAGCAGCAATGTCACCCGGCTGCTGCGGCACGGTTTCACCGACGCCTCGGCCGCGCAGCGACTGCTGGACGCGCCCGAGCTGGCCGCGGTGCGCAGCGATCCGGTGCTGCTGGAGGCGCTCGGCGCGACCGCCGACCCCGATCTGGCGCTGCTCGGGCTGCTGCGGCTCGTGGAGGCGCTGCCCGAGGAGGAGGCGAAGGAGGCCGGGGCGGGGGAGGACGGTGGGCAGCGGGCCGGTTCGCGGCAGGCGCTGCTGGACACCCTCGTCACCGCCAAACCGCTGCGCGACCGGCTGCTCGGGGTGCTCGGCGCCTCCGAGGCGCTGGGCGACCACCTGGCCCGCCATCCGGGGGACTGGCACGCCCTGGTGACCTATGAGTCGGCCGATCTGCATCCGGCCACCCCCGAGTTCGAGCGGGCCCTGGCCGAGGGGGTCTGGGGCGAGCCCGGGGCGGGGCTGCCCCGGCCGGACGCGCTGCGGGTCGCCTACCGCCGGGCGCTGCTGGCCATCGCCGCCCGCGATGTGTGCGGCACCACCGACCTCACCCAGACGGCCGCCGAGCTGGCCGACCTGGCGACCGCCACGCTGCGGGCCGCGCTGGAGATCGCCGTCGAGGAGCAGCCGCAGGACGCCGCCGCGTGCCGGCTGGCCGTGATCGGCATGGGCAAATGCGGGGGCCGCGAGCTCAATTACGTCTCGGATGTGGACGTGATCTTCGTGGCGGAGTCCGTTGAAGGCGTTGACGAGGACGAGGCGGTGCGGGCCGCCACCCGGCTCGCCTCCCGGCTGATGCGGGTCTGCTCCGATGTCACCGTCGAGGGCACCATCTGGCCCGTCGACGCCAACCTCCGCCCCGAGGGGCGCAACGGCCCGCTGGTGCGGACCCTCTCCAGCCATCTGGCGTACTACCAGCGCTGGGCCAAGACCTGGGAGTTCCAGGCGCTGCTGAAGGCGCGTCCGGTCGCGGGTGACGAGGCGCTCGGCCAGGCGTATGTGGACGCGCTCGCGCCGATGGTCTGGCAGGCCGTCGAGCGCGAGAACTTCATCCCCGATGTGCAGCAGATGCGCCGCCGCGTGGTCGAGAACATCCCCGTGTCCGAGGTCGACCGCGAGCTGAAGCTGGGTCCCGGGGGCCTGCGCGACGTGGAGTTCGCCGTCCAGCTGCTCCAGTTGGTGCACGGGCGGTCCGACGAGTCGCTGCGCAGCGGTACGACGCTGGACGCGCTCGCGGCCCTGGCCGCGGGCGGCTATGTGGGGCGCACCGACGCCGCCGCGCTCGACGCCGCGTACCGCTTTCTGCGCACCATGGAGCACCGCCTCCAGCTCTACCGGCTGCGCCGCACCCATCTGATGCCCGAGGGCGAGGCCGATCAGCGCCGCCTCGGCCGGTCGCTCGGCTTCCGTACGGAGCCGGTGACCGAGCTCGGCACCGCCTGGCGGCGGCACGCGCGCGAGGTGCGGCGGCTGCACGAGAAGCTCTTCTACCGGCCGCTGCTGGACGCCGTGGCCCAGCTCCAGCCCGGCGAGATCCGGCTCAGCCCCGAGGCGGCCGGGCAGCGCCTCACCGCCCTGGGGTACGCGGATCCGGCCGGTGCGCTGCGGCATCTGGAGGCGCTGGCGTCCGGTGTGACCCGTAAGGCGGCGATCCAGCGCACGCTGCTGCCCGTGCTGCTGGGCTGGTTCGCCGACTCCGCGGAGCCGGACGCCGGGCTGCTGGGCTTCCGCAAGGTCTCCGACGCGCTGGGCAAGACACCCTGGTATCTGCGGCTGCTGCGCGACGAGGGCGCCGCCGCCGAGAACCTGGCCCGGGTGCTCTCCGCCGGGCGGCTCGCCCCCGATCTGCTGCTGCGCGCCCCCGAGGCGGTCGCCCTGCTCGGCGACCCGGAGGGGCTGCGCCCGCGCGGCCGGGCCCATCTGGAGCAGGAGGTGCTGGCCGCCGTCGGCCGCGCCGACGGCGCCGAGCAGGCGGTCGCGGCGGCGCGCGGGGTGCGGCGGCGCGAGATGTTCCGTACGGCGGCCGCGGACATCATCGAAAGCGCCCGGCTGGCCAACGGCGAGGTGCGCCCGACCGTGAGCTGGCCGCCGGCGGGCGATCAGCCGCCGGGCGGCCGGACCCCGGGCCGGGCCACCGGGGCGGCGCCCGCCGCTTCGGCGACCAGGGCCCCCGAGGTCCCCAGCGCCCTGCGGGCCTCCGAACCCCATGTGCCGGCCCGGCCCGCCCCTCCCGCCGCCGAACCGCCCGTGGACGCCGCGACGCTGATCGACATGGTCGGCGGCGCCCTCTCCGACCTGAACGCCGCGACCCTCGCCGGAGCGCTGCGCGCCGCCGTCCGCGACACCTGGGGCGATGAGCTGCCCACCCGCTTCGCCGTCATCGGCCTCGGCCGCTTCGGCGGCCATGAGCTCAGCTACGGCTCGGACGCGGATGTGCTCTTCGTCCACGAGCCGCGCGAGGGGGCCGATGACCAGGAGGCCGCCCGCGCCGCCTTCGCCGTGGCCAACGAGATGCGACGGCTGCTCCAGCTTCCCAGCGTCGACCCGCCCCTGCTCATCGACGCCGATCTGCGCCCCGAGGGCAAGTCCGGGCCGCTGGTGCGCAGCCTCGCCTCTTACGCCGCCTACTACCGCCGCTGGGCGCTGGTGTGGGAGAGCCAGGCACTGCTGCGCGCCGAGCCGGTGGCGGGCGACCCCGGGCTCGGCGAGCGGTTCATCGAGCTGATCGATCCGCTGCGGTATCCCTCCGAGGGGCTGGGCGAGGACGCGATCCGTGAGATCCGTCGGCTCAAGGCCCGGATGGAGTCCGAGCGGCTGCCGCGCGGGGCCGACCCCACCACCCACGCCAAGCTGGGCCGCGGCGGTCTCAGCGATGTCGAGTGGACCGTCCAGCTGATCCAGATGCGGCACGGCTGGGCCGAGCCCGGCCTTCGCACCACCCGCACCCGCGAGGCCCTGGCCGCCGCCCACGCCGCCGAGCTGATCGCCACCGAGGACGCCCAGACCCTCGACGAGGCGTGGGTCCTGGCCAGCCGCGTCCGCAACGCCGTCATGCTGGTCCGCGGCCGCCCCGGCGACACCTTCCCGACGGACGTCCGCGAACTGGCCGCGGTGGGCCGCTACCTGGGCTACGGCCCCGGCCACGTCGGCGAGCTGCTGGAGGACTACCGCCGCACCACCCGCCGGGCGCGGGCGGTGGTGGAGCGCCTCTTCTACGACTACGAGGGCTGACGGGGCTGTGGTGCGGTGGCGCCTCAGCCCTCCGCGGGCAGGGTGACGCGCAGCGGGCCACAGCCGACGCGGTCGGCCTCCGCGGCCACATAGCGGGGGAGGAGCGCACGGATGTCGTCGGGGTGTTCCCCGTCATCCGCCCGGACCAGGAAGGTGACCTGGCCGGTCTGGCACTCGGCCTGGAACAGCCCCATGTCGTCGCGGATGAAGCCGTATCCGTCCTGCTCACCGTGGGCACCGGTCCTGACCGGCTCCTTGGCGCCGTCGTGGGACAGCCGGTCGTAGAGCACCGCGAGCCGGGGGTCCTCGATCGTCATCAGCCGCAGCCCGGGGTGGTCGAAGAGCACACCGCGGTCGCAGGTGCGCACCGGGCCCACGCCCCGGGTCAGCAGGGGCCGGTGCCTTCCCTCGTGCTGGTACGCGCTCGGGAGCCGCAGCCCCTTGACGCCGCACATCCCGTCCTTCTTCTCGACCAGGAATTGCGGCGGCTCCGGCATCCGGCCCACCGGATCGGCAATCCTGCCCGTGCAGCCCTCGTCGGCCATGTAGTGGTTGACCAGCTTGACCACGGCGCGGGCGAGCGCGTCACGGGCCTTGGTGTCCACATCGTCGTCGTAGACCGTCCAGCCGGTCTCCAGGTCGATCACGGTGGGGCCGCCGCTGACGTCCAGCCGGCTCGGCCGGCCGATACAGCCGTCGGGCACCGCGAGCCAGGCCCGGGTGTCCGAGGCCATGCCCAGCAGCCCGTCGCCCAGCGGGGTGAGCCGCGCGGAGAGGAACTCATCGGCCCACCGATCGCCCGCGCCGCCGAACCCGGCGTCCAACTGGTGCGCCTGGACCGTGATCCGCCGCCCGCGCGGCGAGGCCAGACGGCAGGTGCCCGACGGGCCCTGGCTGCCGATGCGATCGGTGGTGATGGGCACCTCCGAGGTCTTGATGTCCCTCTTGCCGTCGAACAGCGCCGCCACGTCGTCCTCGCCGAACGCCCCCCAGCAGGCCCGGTCGTCCGCGAACGGACCCGCCCCGGCCCGCCAGGCCACTCCGGCGCCGCCGAGCAGCGCTCCCACGACGGCCCCCGCCACGCCGATGATCACGGCCAGCCGCAGACGGCTGCCGGCCAGGCGGCCCCAGTGCCACCAGGGGCGGCGCCGCTCGTGCAGAGGCACGCGCACGTTGGCTGTGTTGTTTTCGCCGCGCTCGTTGTTCTCGGCGGGCTCGGTGTTCTCGGAGGCGGTCATCGGCTGGAACCCCCAGGTGCGATGGGCGCGCAACCGACGCGTCGCGCCACGGCGTTGGCGAAGGCGGTGAAGTACGGAGTCGTCTCGTGCAGGGAGGGAGCGAGCATCAGCACGGTGAGCGGACGCCCCGCGCAGTCGGCCCGTACGACCTTGTAGTCGTCGGCGAAGACGCCCGTACCGCGCCAGCCGCGCGCCGGCGCCTTGGTGCCCGTGACCCCGTCGAGCAGGGCGGAGAACCGCGGCTGGGCGACCATCAGCGCGTCGAAGTACCGGCCGTCACCGCGCTGCGTCCGTACCGAACAGGACTGGAAATCCCGGGTGACCGCGCCGACCTGGTACTCCAGGTCGCGGCCCTCCTTGCCGAACTCCAGACCCCTGATCCGGCAGGCGCGGGTGAAGAAGGACTCGTCCTCCTCGGGCAGGGTGGTCATCGGCGACACGGCCTCGAGCGGCTCGGCCGGGGCGCAACCCGCCTTCTCCATCGCCCGGTTGGCGACCGCGACCAGCAACCGAGCCACGGACTGGGAGCCGCCGAGCCCCGCGTCGGCCGACATGGTGGTGTCGCTGTAGACCGTCCGCGCCAGCGTGTCGAGCGTCACCGCCGTCGGTCGCCCGTCGCGGGTGTCGCACCCCTCGGGCAGCACCAGCAGCGCCTGCTTTCCGTCGGTGGCGCCCGGCAGCCCATCGGGCAGCGGCATCGCCCGGTCGCCGAGGTATCCGTCGATCCACTCCAGGCGCTGTCCGGCGCCCTCGGGCGCGGGGCCGTAGGTGACGGTGATCTTGGTCTCCGCCACGATCTGGTCGCCGTCGCTGCCGATACGCTCGGAGTGGAGCGAGACGGTGCACTGTCCGCGCTGCCGCCGTGGCGTTGGCGCGGTCTCCTTGGACGTACGGCTGGCGTTGTCCTCGTCGAGCGCCTTCCGGCTCAGAAAACCCGGTCCGCTGTCCTCTTCCCAGGCGCCCCAGCAGTAGGTGTCCTTGCCGTCGAACGGCCAGGTGTCCGTGGCCCAGGTGCCGAGCCCGGCCGCCACCAGCACCACGACGGCGCCGCCGACCAGAGCCGTCCGACGGCGCGCGCCGCCCATCAGCTGTTTCATTGTGTGCCTTTCCCCCGTGTGGCCGCCGATCCTACTCAGCGGTTCCGCGTGCGATGTGCAGGGGGCATGGCAATTCCGCGGGTATCAGGGGCTGTTCGGGGCGGGCGGTTGGTCGAGCCGTACGGTGATGGTGACGCGGCCCTTCTCATCGACCCGGGCCACCGCGTGCCCGGTGCGGTCGCTCCCGTCCAGGTCCAGCGATATCGGCCCGCCCTCACCGGTGAAGTTGCGCCACCACAGCTTGCGTTCGGGCATGGCCACGGTGATCGTGACGGCATCGGCCGCGCGCCGATAGGCGACCGGCGTACTGAAGGTGCGGCCCGAGCGCCGCCCCGTGTACGTGACGACCGTGAGCCGCCCGCTCACCCTCCGCCCCCACCGAGGGGAGGACCGCAGCCCGACCATCCAGGCGTTGAACCGGTCGGTGAATCGCTTGGGCAGCGGTCCTTTGTACCGCACACAATCCTCCAGGTGCCGAGGGTCAGGGGAACGTGGCGTCACGGTAGCTCCGCGGGTGGCGCACACCCGGCCCGTTGCCCGGAAGTGAGAGAGACGGACCCCGGGTCCTCTCGTATACGTGGCGCTTGAGCAACTCGACCGCTCATGAACTGGCCCCGCTGACCTGGAACCACACCGCTTTCCCGGGGCCCGGTCCGTGGTGGCAGACACCCCAGTCGGTGGCCGAGCTGCCGATGATGAGCAGCCCTCGGCCGCTCTCGGCGTCGGCCGTGTCCCGGGCAAGGCTGCGCTGGGCGGGGAGGCCGGGGGCGTCGTCGCTCACGAGAACGCGCAGCGTGCCGTACGGTCCCCACTCGGCGTAGAGGGTGACGGGTGCCGAGCAGCCGCTGGTCCGGCAGGCGTTGACGGCATTGGTGACGGCTTCGGAGGTCAGGAGTAGTGCCGTGTCCGTTAAATCGGTGCGCTTCGCGGTGTGCAGGGCGGTGCGGACGGCTTCGCGGGCGGTACGGACCCAGCCGGGGTCGGGCGGGAAGACGAGGGAGAAGTCGGCGCGGGGGAACTGGGCGCTCATGGTGATGTTGCCTCCTTCGGCCAACGGCCGTTCGGCGGACGCCGGTTGGGCGATTCATCTCCGACGATAGGGATTTAGGTTTCCATACTGCAACCTATGTGGCTTGATTCCCTCCAACGAGTGGCCTCGCCTCCGCCAAGCGGGCAGACTACTCACGATCACGAGGAGGTTGTCATGGGGTTACGGGCCAACCCGACGCAGCGGCAACGGCGTCTGGGGTCGGAACTGCGAAGGCTTCGCAATGAGCGCGGCTTGTCCGCAGCGGAAGCCGGAGCTTTCGCCGGGCTCGGCTCGCCTCACCTCGGGCATATCGAGGCGGGCCGAACGGCCATTCCCGAAGCGAAGCTCCGTGCGCTACTCGCTGGATACGGTTGCCAAGATGAATCGTTTGCCGACGCGCTCGTCGCCATGAGCGAGTCCAAGGGGAAGGGTTGGTGGTCGGACTACCGCAAATCCCCGCTCCCCCAGAGCGCTCATGATCTCGCGGAACTCGAGGCGACTTCGGTGGCTCACCGCTCGTTCCAGTGGATGTACGTGCCCGGGCTGCTCCAGACCCCCGAGTACGCGCGAGCCCTCACGACCGGAGGTGAGCCGGAGGCGGACCGCAGCGTGCTGGACACATACGTCGAGTTCCGGCTGAAGCGTCAGGAGGTCTTGGCCGGGGAGTCCCCGCCGACCTTTCACGCGGTCATCCACGAGGCGGCGTTCCACATGCAGTTCGTGGAGAACGGCGTCATGCGCCGCCAGATCGAGCACCTTGTGGAGGTGGCTCGGCTGCCGCATGTCCATATCCAGCTCCTGCCGTTCAAGGCGGCCCTCTCCCCGGCGACGCCGGCGGCGGCGTTCATCCTCTTCGAGGCGGAGGTGCCCGAGCTGAACACGGTCTACGTGGAGCACCCCGTGTCCTCGGCGTTCCTCGGAGAACAGGCACATCTCGCTCAGTACGGCACCGCTTTCGAACGTCTCACGATGGCAGCACTGCCACCGATTGACCCGGGTCCCGAACGCGAGTCCTATATGCGGAGTGACTCACTTAGGCTCGTGCAGCATCTGCTGTACACGCTCTGAGGAGAACCTCATGTCCGGGCTCGAATGGCGAAAGTCCAGTTTCAGCAGCGGAGTCGGAGGCCAGGACTGCGTCGAGGTCGCCACGACACCGAACGGCCTCATACACCTACGCGAGAGCGATGACCCGGCGGTGGTCATCGCCACCCACCCGACCCGGTGGGGCGCGTTCGTGCGGGGGGTAAAGCGGGGGGACTTCGACCGGCTACCGAAAAGCATGTGACCGTCCGGGGCGCCCGTTCGGTCCGGTGCTGGGGCAGGTTGCGCGGTGCGGGTTTCGTTTCGCGCCTTCGGCGCCTTTGAGCATGGGGGCGGGGGTCTCGCCGCCGGCTGGCGGGCCAAGTGGTGGTGGGCGGGGGCGGCTTCTGCCGGCCCTGGGCTGAGACCCGGCCGGGACGGCCCCTCCGGGTACCCCTTCCGAAAACGCTTGATCTGGAGCAACTAATTTGTCAAACGTTTTCCAAGGGGGGTACCCCCGGCGGTCCGGCATTGGCACAAGCCTCTGGGCACGGGAGCCGCCACCGGCCCTGCCACCCACTGCCCGCCGCCCGGCGAAGAAAGCGCGAGCCCGGCACCCCCGCCCCCATGCTCAAAGGCGCCGAAGGCGCGAGACGAGACCGTCAGTCGCTTGACGGTTCCCAGACCGCGCAGTCGTGGGCGAAGAGGACGCGGCGGGGGTCGAAGTCGGTGAGGCGGTCCAGCCAGGGCCGGTACGGGGGAAGGGGCTGCGTCACGCCATCGAGGGCCGCCCTGCGGGCCAGGTGGTCCGAGGCGAACTCGGAGCCGAAGTCATGCGCCTGACCGGCCAGGATCACCGTGCCGTCGGGCTGGCGGACGACCAGTGATTGATGGCCGTCGGTGTGTCCGGGGGTCGGGATGATGTGGACACCCGGCCAGATCTCGGCCTCCCCGGCGAGTTCCTCGTACGTGGCGCCGGGGAAGTCCAGCAGCTCGTCGAACGTATAGCCGCCTGCGCGCGCGGTGGCCAACTCCACGTCCTGGACCAGGATCGGCCTGCCGCCCAGCAGGGGGTTGCCGCCGCAGTGGTCGAAGTGGAGGTGGCAGTTCACGACGAGGGAGACGTCCGCGAGAGCGACCCCGGCCGCTGCCAGCGCCTCCGGCAGGGCGCGGCGGCGGGGGCGGTAGTGCGCCTCGGTCTCGGGGTCGGCGGCGCCGATACCGGTGTCGAAGAGGACCAGCCCACGGTCGTGGCGTACGAGGTAGGCGAGTACGGGTTCGACCCGTGGCTCCGGTCCGCCGGTTTCGGGGGCGGGGCGGACGAAGTAGCCGAGGTCGAGGCGGCGCACGGAGGTGTCGTTGGCCATCCCGTCATGGTCGCCCGGTGCAAGGCCCGCCCGCACGGGGGTTTGCCGAGGGCAGAGTGGCAAGCGGCTAACGATGGGCCAGCAGGGCCGTGGCGATCGTGACCTGGGCCGGTTCCAGGGCGGTCTTGCCGTCTTCGATGTCCCAGAGGGCGTTCTCCAGGACGCGGCCGAGGGTCCAGCCGGTGGCCCGCCGCCGGTCCAGGTCGAGGGCCTCGGTCAGCAGGTCGAAGCGGCGGAGCACCGCGCGGGTGGGATCGCCGGTGGCCAGGACCTCGTCCCAGCGGTTGTCCAGCGCCGGGAGGAGTTCGAAGCCCGGGTCGCCGGTGAGCGGTTCGGGGTCGATGGCCAGCCAGGGCTCGCGTTCACCGGCGAGGATGTTGTCGTAGTGGAGGTCCCAGTGCAGCAGCCGGTCGCCCGGTTCGTCGAGGAGTTCGGCCACGGCGGAGGCGCAGACGCGGACCAGCCGCCGTTCGGCCGGGTCGCGCAGGGCCGGTACGGCGTCGGGCGTCCGCTCGAGCATGGCGGCGGCGATATCGGACAGCCTGCGCAGACCGTCAGGGGCGGGTACCGAGGTCAGACGGGCCAGGAGATCGGCCAGAACGCCCAGCGCGGCGGTGTCGTCGGGCAGCGAGGAGAGCGGACGGGACGCGTCCAGGCGCTCCAGCAGCATGGTGCCGGTGTCCGGGTCATGGTCGAGCAGGAGCACCACGCCGTCGCCGTTCCAGGTACGCAGGCCCAGCGGGACGCCCTCGGTCTCCTCCTTGACCTGCTGGAGCTTGAGGGCCGCGGGGGTTCCGTCCGCGCCGGTCACCGGGAGGACGAGCGAGGCCATGCCATGGGCGGCGGGACCGGCCGGGCGCAGGTCCCAGCGGTCGAGGAAGTCCGCGGCCAGCCGGGGCAGCGCGGCGAGCCAGGCGCGGTCGGTGGCGTCGCGCTCGCCGAACGACGCGGCGAAGGCTTCGGGGATGTCGATGTCGCGGATCGGCGGGGTCATGGGGGAGGCTCCCGGGGTCAGGGTGAGCGCAGATAGTTGTAGACCGTGGCGCGGGAGACGCCCAGGAGTTCGGTGACCACCTGGACGGAGTGCTTCACCTGGAGGAAGCCGCTGGTCTTGAGGGTGCGGACGAGTTCCTTCTTGGCGGGGGTGCCCAGGCTGCGGGGCGTCTGGCCACGGGCGGCGGCGAATTCCTCGATGACGGCGCGCAGCTCCGCGGCGGTGCGGGCGCGGAGGGTTTCGGTGAGCGGCTGCTCCTGCTCATCGGTCCGTACGAGGTTGTTGAGGCTGCGGGCGGCGCTCGCGAAGAGGGATACGTCCAGGTTGAGGCAGATGGCGGCGACGTACTGGCCCGCGCTGTTCTTGATGCCGACCGAGGTGCTCTTGGCCGGGCGGCCGTCCGGGAAGCGGTTGGCGTAGTTCTGGACGATATCGGGGAAGCCGGGGTCCTGGATCCGGGCCAGGCCCAGCTCGGTGGCGGGCTCGCCCACCTCGCGGCCGGAGAGATTGCTCTCGATGGCGCGGATGGACTGGTCGGGGTTGCGCAGATCGTGGAGGACCACCTCGCACAGCCCGGGGAACATCCGGCCGAGGGCGACCACGATCTTCTCGGCCTCGCGCAGCAGCAGCTCGTCCTCGGGGGCTCCCGCCGTCTCCTGACGCCTCGCCCCGGTCATCCGAAGAGCTCCGTCATCGTCGGCGTCGCCTTCAGCCCCGACCCGGTCAGCAGCACGACCGTGGTCTCGCCGGGGCGGATCGCGCCCCGGGCGCGGAAGACCTCGATCGCCGCGGCGGCCGTCGCGCTGGTGGGCTCCGCGTAGAGCCCCATCGCGGCCAGCCGGCGGACCGCCGAGGCGATCGCGTCCTCCGGGATGGCCGCCATGTCGCCCTCCGAGCGGCGGATGGCGCGCAGCACCTCGGGGAAGCGGACGGGCTCGCGGATGGCCGTGCCCTCGGCGATGGTCGGGGCGTGGTCGAACGGCACCGGGGTCTCGGTGCCCGCGTGGAACGCGGCGTGCAGCGGTGCGCAGTGGGCGGGCTGGGCCACCAGCAGCCGGGGGCGGCGGGTGATCTGGCCCGCGCCGAGCAGTTCGGTGAAGCCGAGGTCGCAGCCGAGTACGGTGCTGCCCGCGCCCGCCACGGTCACCACGGCGTCCGGTGCGGTGAAGCCCAGGTCCTCCCACAGCTCGTACGCCAGGGTCTTGGTGCCCTGGAGGAAGAAGGGGTGCCAGTTGTGGCTGGCGTAGTACGTATGGGCCGACTGGCGCAGGGCCTCGGCCGCGGTGGCGTCCCGGTCGCCCGGCACCAGCTGGACCTCGGCGCCGTAGGCCCGGCTCTGGAGGATCTTGGCGGGTGAGGTGGTGGCGGGGGCGAGGATCCTGGCGCGGATGCCGGCCGCGGCGCAGTACGCCGAGACGGAGGCCCCGCCGTTGCCGGAGCTGTCCTCGATGACCTCCCGCACGCCCCGCTGGGCGAGGAGCGAGATCATCACGCTGGTGCCGCGGTCCTTGAAGCTGCCGGTGGGGCTGAACCACTCCAGCTTGAACCGAACCCGATCCTCCCCCCAGCTCTTCTCGACCAGCGGGGTGCACCCTTCACCCAGTGACACCGGGGCGTCGATGGGCACCGGGAGGGCCGCTCGGTAGCGCCACAGTGACCGGGCCCCGGTGTCCACCTGCTCGCGGGTGATGCCGGGCAGCGCGGAGACGGTGAGGGGAGCCCCGTCGTCCCCGCACCAGCGTGGATCGTCGATCGGGTACGTGGCGCCGGAGCGCTCGTCGACGTAATGGGCTTCGGATCGTGGTTCGGCTCGCACCTTAGATATTTTGTTTAGTTGTATATAGCCAGTCAAGGGCGTACCGGGCGGCTCGAGGCCGCCGCGAGGGCCGTGCGAGAGCGGCTCAAGGGTGGGCGAACAGCCGTTCAAGCACCACCGCGACCCCGTCGTCCTCGTTGGCCGGTGCCACCTCATCGGCCATCGCGATCAGATCCGGATGTGCGTTGCCCATCGCGACCCCGTATCCGGCCCAGCCCAGCAGCGGGATGTCATTGGGCATATCGCCGAACGCGATCGTCTCCGCGGGGGTGAACCCCATGCGGTCGGCGGCCAGTTGCAGCCCCACCGACTTGTCCGTCCCGGCCGGGAGCACCTCGATCATGCCCTTCTCGGAGTGGGTCACCGCCACCTCGCCCCCGCCCACCCGCGCCGCGGCCGCCGCGACCAGCCCGTCCGCCACCGTGCGGTGGCGCATCAGCACCTTCTCGATCGGCGCAGCCCACAGCTCCTCCCGCCCGGCCAGCCCCCACTCCGGGCGCCTCCGGTCGGTGAAGCCGGCGGTGACCACGAAGCGGTTCTGGGGCGCCGCGGTCACCACGGCGAGCTCAAGCGGCCCCGCGCCCAGCGCCTCCTCGGTGCGCTCCACCACCGACCGGGCCAGCTCCCGGTCCAGCGACGCCGAGACCAGCAGCCGGTCCGCGGAGGCGTCGTACAACTGCGCGCCCTGTCCGCACACCGCGAGCCCCCGGTAGCCGATCGCTACCAGGAACTCCCGGCAGGAGGTGGCCGGACGCCCGGTGACCACCAGATGCCGCGCCCCGGCGGCGCGGACGAGGGCGAGCGCCGCACGGCTGCGGGGCGAGACCGTCAGATCCCCGCGCAGCAGGGTGCCGTCGAGGTCGGTGGCCACCAGCGGGAAGCGGGGCCGCCCGGCCGTACGGGGCCGGGGGAGCAGCGCGCCCGGAGCGGGTACGGGCCCCGGGGGCACGGTGCCGCCCGGTGCGGAGGCGGATACGGGGGTGGATACGGAGGTGGAAACAGCAGCAGCGGCAGCGGCGTCGGCGGTGTGCACGGTGGCCGGTGGTCCCTTTCGTCACGCTCATCGTGCTCATTCCGCGTCGATCAGCGCGACACATGGAGCCCCTGAACCCATGTCGACCTGTGAACCCATGTCGACCTTGCGGAACAGAGAATGGCGGCTCCGCCGGGGACGATCAAACCGTGCAGATCACGGCCACCTGCTTCGGCAGCCGGTACGGCAGCGAGCCGTACCATGCGCTCGACAGCGCGAAGCCGAAGGAGAGACAGATGACCCCGCCGACCGCGTCCAGCCAGAAGTGGTTGGCGGTGGCGACGATCACCAGCAGCGTGGCCGAGGGGTAGAGCAGCCCCAGCACCTTCACCCACACCGGACGGGCCAGTGTGGCGATGGTGAGACCGCACCACAGCGACCAGCCGATGTGCATCGAGGGCATCGCCGCGTACTGGTTCGACATATCGGCGAGGTTTCCCGAGGCCATCGAGCCCCAGGTGTTGTGCACCACCACGGTGTCGATGAAGTGGCCGCCGCTCATCAGGCGGGGCGGGGCCAGCGGAAAGAAGTAGTAGCCGAGCAGGGCCACGCCCGTGGTCGCGAAGAGCGCCAGCCGGGTGGCGGCGTAACGGCCCGGATGCCAGTGGTAGAGCCACACCAGCACACCGAGCGTCACGATGAAGTGGAGCGTGGCGTAGTAGTAGTTCATGCCCACGATCAGCCAGCTGACCGAGTCGAGCGCGTGGTTGACGCCCCGCTCGAAGGCCATGCCCAGCCGGTGCTCCCACTCCCAGATCCAGCTCGCGTTGCGCAGCGCCTCGGGCCGCTGCTCCGGGACGGCGTTGCGAATCAGCGAATACGTCCAGTAACTGACGGCGATGAGGACGATCTCGAACCAGAGCCGGGGCCTTCTGGGCGTACGCAACCGGTCCATCAGGGTGTGGCCCGGCGCCCGCGCCGCATCGGTGTCGGCGATGGGTGCCGGGGTGGCCGTCCGGCCTTCCGTGGTCCTGATCGTCGCTCCACCCATAGGGCAACAGTCTGCCAGACGAGCTCCACCCGCAGATCATCCACGGCATCGGGTCTTCGTTGCTTATGTCCTGGTCCGGGGGGTCATCAAAGGGACGTATGCCCCTATACGTCCACTGAGTCGAACCATTGGACGGAGGCCCCGGGCAGGGCCCTCGGACGGGGCCGCCGGACGGGGTCTGCGGGGTGCCCGGCGCATCCTTCCCCTCCCCGCCCCTCCCCGAAACCGGGGCTCCGCCCCAGACCCCGAAACCGGGGCTCCGCCCCAGACCCCGAAACCGGGGCTCCGCCCCAGACCCCGACCCGGGGCTCTGCCCCTGGACCCCGGCTTGGGGTTCCGCCTCTGGCCCCGCCTTGGGGCTCCGCCTCTGGGCCCCGGCTTGGGGTTCTGCTCCTGGCCCCGGCTTGGGGCTCTGCCCCTGGCCTGGACTTGGGGTTCCGTCCCTGGCCTGGACTCGGGGCTTCGTCCCTGGCCTCGCCTTGGGGTTCCGTCCCTGGCCCCGGCTTGGGGTTTCGCCTCTGGCCTCGATTTGGGGTTCCGTCCCTGGCCTGGACTTGGGGCTTCGTCCCTGGCCTCGCCATGGGGCTCTGCCTCTGGCCCCGGCTTGGAGTTCCGCCTCTGGCCTCGATTTGGGGCTCTGCCCCTGGCCCCGGCTTGGGGTTCCGCCCCTGGCCCCGGCTTGGGGTTTCGCCTCTGGCCTCGATTTGGGGCTCCGCCTCTGGCCTGGACTTGGGGCTTCGTCCCTGGCCCCGGCTTGGGGTTCCGCCCCTGGCTCCGCCTTAGGGCTCCGCCTCCAGCCCCCGGGGGGGGCGGGACCCCTTGCCCCCTTGCCCCCTGGACCCCGGGGTCTGGGGCGGAGCCCTGGCTTTCAGTCCCTCCGGCGTTCGGCCTTTCAGCCCCTCCAGGGGGCACCTCCCAGCGGTAGCTGGGGGAGATCGAGGAGCGGGGTCTGGGGCGGAGCCCCAGTTTCGGGAAGGGGCGGGGAGGGGAACAGCCCGCCGCAGGCGTCACGACCCCCCGGACGCCCCCTGGGCCGCACCCCCCCCCCCCCCCCCCCCCCCCACCCCCCCAATGGGCCCCCCCGGGGTAAACCCCCCCCACCCAGACGGGCGGGA
>NZ_JBEZNG010000025.1:0-140706 GCF_040653035.1 Streptomyces malaysiensis subsp. malaysiensis | reverse complement strand
GCTCGCGTACCTGGAGGCGCAGCGCGGCGGCATCCGGCGCTCGGTGTACGGCCTCACCGAGGAGCAGGCGCGCAGCGTGCCCAGCGCGAGCCCGGGCCTCCTGGCGTACGGCCGTACGTCCCGGTGCCGCTACTGCGCGCCGGGGCGGACCAGCCCGCTCTCGTAGGCGTAGACGGCGGCCTGCACCCGGTCGCGCAGCCCCAGCTTGGTGAGCACATGGCCCACATGTGTTTTGACCGTGGTCTCGCTGACGAACAGATCCGCGGCGATCTCCGCGTTGGACAGCCCCCGGGCCACCAGCTTCAGCACCTCGACCTCGCGCTCGGTCAGCGTGTGCAGAGTGTCCGGCACCGGCTCCTCGCCCGACGGCAGATGCCCGGCGTACTTGTCGAGCAGCCTGCGGGTGATGCTGGGCGCCAGCATCGCCTCGCCCGCCGCCACCACGCGGATGGCCTGCACCAGCTCGGTGGCGGGCGCGTCCTTCAGCAGAAAGCCGCTGGCCCCGGCGCGCAGCGCCTCCACCACGTACTCGTCCAGGTCGAAGGTGGTCAGCACCAGCACCTTGGCCGGGCCGTCCCGGCCCGGGCCGGTGATCTGGCGGGTGGCCTCCACGCCGTCCATCCGCGGCATCCGGATGTCCATCAGGACCACATCGGGCTGGAGCGCCCGCACCTGGTCGAGGGCCTGGAGACCGTCCCCGGCCTCGCCGACGACCGCCAGATCCTGCTCCGCCTCCAGGATCATCCGGAAGCCGGTGCGCAGCAGCGGTTGGTCATCGACCAATAGGACGCGGATCGCCACGGGATCTCCTTCATTCGCTAGCCCGCGCCCATTGTGCCCGCCCGCCACCCACCACCACCCTCAGGGGGCGCTACGCGGCAGCCTCAAGTCTGTGAAGGGATCACAGCCAGCGGATACATCGGCGGCGTACCCCCGAATTCCGGACAGTGTGCCTGGTGGTCGCACCAGCCGCAGAGCCTGGTCTGACGCGGTACGAAGGCGCCGGTCTCCGTGGCCAGCCGGATCGCCTCCCACAGGGCCAGCACCTTGCGCTCCACGGCCCGCAGATCCCGCTCCTCCGGGTCGTACGTCAGCACATCCCCGCTGCCCAGATAGACCAGCTGGAGCCGCCGCGGGATCACCCCGCGCAGCCGCCACACCACCAGGGCGTAGAACTTCATCTGGAACAGGGCCTCGCCCGCGTACTGCGGCGCGGGGGCCTTGCCGGTCTTGTAGTCCACGATCCGTACATCACCTGTCGGAGCGATGTCGATCCGGTCGATGATGCCACGGAGCCTCAGCCCGGACTCGAGCTCCGTCTCCACGAACAGCTCCCGCTCCGCGGGCTCCAGACGGGTCGGATCCTCCAGCGAGAACCACTGCTCCACCAGCGTCTGGGCCCCCGTCAGCCACTCGGCCAGCCGGTCCGGCGCCGGGGCGCCGTCCTCCTCCTGGAACAGCTCCGCCAGCTCCGGCTTGGCCGCGAGCAGCCGCTCCCACTCGCCCGGCACCATCGCCCGCGCCCGCGGCGCGGTGCGCTCGGCGGCCGGGGCGTCGAAGAGCCGCTCCAGCACCGCGTGGACCACCGTGCCGCGGGTGGCCGCCGCGCTGGGCTTCTCCGGCAATTTGTCGATCACTCGGAAGCGGTACAGCAGCGGGCACCGCATGAAATCGGCCGCCCGCGAGGGTGACAACGAGGCGGCTGGAACGGATTTCGGTGGCCCGTCGGAGGGTTCGGCCTTCCCGGTGGTGGTTCCCGTGGTGGTTCCCATGGCCAAGACCCTACGACCCGCCACTGACAGCCGGACGCATACCATCGACGTTCGAGCCCCTCGCACTGCATGATCGTGGGGACCGTATCAAAAGAGGGGTGCGACGGAGCATCCGACGAGGGGACACCGTGGACAACAGCGGGCAGCGGCAGTCCGACAACGGGGAATCGGACCGCGCGACCGAGCCCGAGGACGGCAAGCAGCCGCGCCCACGCGAGGTGGGCGGCGGCTTTCTCATGGGCCGTCCCTTCGGCGTGCCCGTGTACGTCTCGCCGAGCTGGTTCCTGGTCGCCGCCCTCATCACCTGGGTCTTCGGCGGTCAGCTCGACCGGGTGCTGCCCGAGCTCGGCGCCGCCCGCTATCTGGTCTCGCTCTTCTTCGCGGTGGCCTTCTACGCCTCGGTGCTGGTGCACGAACTCGCCCACACCGTGGCCGCGCTCCGCTTCAAGCTGCCGGTGCGCCGGATCCAGCTCCAGTTCTTCGGCGGGGTCTCGGAGATCGAGAAGGAGACCGAGACCCCCGGCCGGGAGTTCGTGCTCGCCTTCGTCGGCCCGCTGCTCTCCCTGGTCCTGGCGGGCGTGTTCTACCTGGGCATGCTGGTCGTGGAGCCCGGCACGGTGCCCGGGGTGCTGCTCGCCGGGCTGATGATCTCCAACCTGATCGTGGCCGCGTTCAACCTGCTGCCCGGGCTGCCGCTGGACGGCGGGCGGATGCTGCGGGCCATCGTCTGGAAGGTCAGCGGCAAGCCCATGACCGGCACCGTCGCCGCCGCCTGGTGCGGCCGCGCGCTCGCCGTCGCGGTGCTCGTCGGGCTGCCGCTGCTCACCCAGGCGGGCGGGCTTGGCGAGGAGCCCAAGAGCTTCGGCAGCGTCGACTCGCTCACCGACGCGCTGCTGGCCGCCATACTCGCCGCGATCATCTGGACCGGCGCGGGCAACAGCCTGCGGATGGCCCGGCTGCGGGAGCGGCTGCCGGACCTGCGCGCCCGTACGCTCACCCGGCGCGCGGTGCCCGTGGCGGCCGACACCCCGCTCTCCGAGGCGCTGCGCCGGGCGAACGAGGCCGGGGCCCGCGCCCTGGTCGTGGTGGACGGCCAGGGCGCCCCGACCGCCGTGGTGCGCGAGGCCGCCATCGTGGGCGTCCCCGAGCACCGCCGCCCCTGGGTCGCGGTCAGCGGTCTGGCCCAGGACCTCAAGGACGGTATGCGGGTCTCCGCCGAGCTCACCGGCGAGGAGTTGCTGGACACCCTGCGGGCCACCCCCGCCACCGAGTACCTGGTGATCGAGGAGACCGGTGAGATCTACGGGGTGCTCTCCACGGCCGATGTCGAGCGCGCCTTCGTGGCGGCCATGGCCAGGACCCCCTCGGGCCGCTCCTGAGGGCCCCGGTGTGGTCCGGGCAGGGGAAAGCGCCCGGTAGGCTGTTCACATGTCCGAACCGACCGGTGCCGCCCGCCGTCGCGGGCCCTTCCAGGTCGGGGACCAGGTCCAGCTCACCGACCCCAAGGGACGCCACTACACCTTCACGCTCGAGGCCGGGAAGAACTTCCACACCCACAAGGGATCCTTCCCCCATGACGAGCTGATCGGTGCCCCCGAGGGAACCGTCGTGCGCACCACGGGAAACGTCGCGTATCTCGCGCTGCGCCCCCTGCTCCCCGACTATGTCCTGTCCATGCCACGCGGTGCCGCCGTGGTCTACCCCAAGGACGCGGGGCAGATCCTGGCGATGGCCGACATCTACCCCGGCGCACGTGTCGTCGAGGCGGGCGTCGGTTCCGGCTCGCTCTCGATGTTCCTGCTGCGGGCCATCGGCGACCAGGGCATGCTGCACTCCTACGAGCGCCGGGCCGACTTCGCCGAGATCGCCGCCCAGAACGTCGAGCGTTACTTCGGCGCTCCGCACCCCGCCTGGCGGCTCACCGTCGGCGACCTTCAGGACAACCTCAGCGACACCGATGTGGACCGCGTGATCCTGGACATGCTCGCCCCCTGGGAGTGCCTGGAGCCGGTGTCCAAGGCGCTCGTCCCCGGCGGCATCCTGTGCGCGTACGTCGCCACCACCACCCAGCTCGCCCGCACCGTGGAGGCCATCCGCGAGCACGGCACCTTCAACGAGCCGTCGGCCTGGGAAACCATGGTGCGCACCTGGCACGTCGAGGGCCTGGCGGTGCGGCCCGACCACCGCATGATCGGCCACACCGGCTTCCTGCTCACCGCGCGCCGCCTCGCGGACGGTGTGGAGCCCCCGATGCGCCGCCGCAGGCCCGCCAAGGGCGCCTACGGCGAGGACTACGTGGGCTGGGGCACCGCGAAGGACACCGGCGCCGCGGACGCCTCCGAAGGCGGCCGGCGCGCTTCCGGCGGCCGGGACACCGCATCCGGTTCCGATGGCCGGGACACCGCTTCCCATGGGCGGGAGACCCCGTCCGGTGGCCAGGAGACCCCGTCCGGCGACTCCTGACGTCCGTCCGGTGTCCATCTGACGGACACCGGCCCGCAACAGCGCGGCGCGGCCACCGAATTCCCCGTGCGGGGGCGGTGGCCGCGCCCCTGTGAGATGTGGCACGATGCGGGACACCCCCGCCGCAAGCCCTCACATGGAGTCGTCCCGCGTGCAGCCTCTGGGCCCGGATCTCGAGCACACCCACCCTCGTCCGGTGCACTGGGTCGCGACCGCGGCCGCCGTGGCCGCCGTCATCGCCGGGGGGTCGTTCTTCCAGCCCTCCGACGCCAAGGCCACCACGTCCACCGGCGTCTCCGCACCGCGCACCGGGTCGCTTCCGGCCGCCGAGGCCCCCGATCCCCGCGCCGCGGACTACCCGATGGACTGCGGACGGGCCAGGCCCGATGTCATCGACCGCGGCTCGGCGGACCTGGACGGGGACGGTCGGCCGGAGACCGTGGCCGTGGTGCGCTGCCGGACGGCGTTCGGGACCCCGCCCAGCGGTGTGTATGCGCTCTCCCAGCCGGCCGGGGCGGGCGCGGCGCCCCGGGTGGTGGCCACGTTCGTGGACCCGAAGGAAGGGATGAGCATCCGCGATTTCGCGGTGCGCGGAAAGCTGGTTTCGGCCACCTTGCTGGGATACTCCTCGGCCAAGGTTCCGCGGTGCTGTCCGGACCTGGCGCGCAAGGTCAACTGGCGGTGGCGGGACGGCAAGTTCGTTTTGAAGGCGCTGCCGGTTCCGGGGAGTGTGTGAGCGGTCACTCGCCCTGTGTCACACCGTGTGTGTCACTCCGCGTCGGGCCCGTAGACCTCGATCCGGTCCGTGACACGGCGTACATGGATGCAGTCGCCGGGGCACTCCTTCGCGGAATCCCGGACCTCGGTCAGCAGGGCCAGGGGGACCGGAGTGGTGGCACCCTTCTCCTGAAGCAGCTCATCGTCGGCGCTCTTGACGTAGGCTAGACCGTCGATGTCGAGTTCGAAGACCTCGGGAGCGTACTGGGCGCAGATGCCATCGCCGGTGCACAGATCCTGGTCAATCCAGACCTCAAGATCACCGAGCTCCTCGTTCCGCACAGTATGTCCCCTGCCGTTCCTTCGATACGCCATTCAACATTGTCTAAATATCGCCAACCCTGACGGGTGTTGACCGTGTCGACGATACAACCGCTCGCTTTCCGATGTTGTTGGGTGGGTATTCACCTGGCGTGAGGGAGTGCGCAAGGGTGAAGATCGGACACACGCCGACCGGGTTTGTGATCTAGGGGTTTCAACCCGCACCGGCCCAGGTAGGGTCAGGAAGCGTCCAGCTCCCCTTGGAGGAGGTGAGGACCGTGGCAGCCCACGACGACGACATCAACCGCGGCATCCGGCCGGGGCGGGGGTCTGACGACCCTGCCGGCCAGGTTGCCTATCTCGAGCAGGAAATCGCCGTCCTGCGCCGCAAGCTCGCCGACTCTCCGCGTCACACGAGGATTCTCGAAGAGCGGATCGTCGAGCTACAGACCAATCTGGCAGGCGTCTCCGCACAGAACGAGCGGCTCGCGAACACACTCCGTGAGGCCCGCGACCAGATCGTGGCCCTCAAGGAGGAGGTCGACCGGCTCGCGCAGCCGCCGGCCGGCTTCGGAGCCTTTCTACAGGCGAACGAGGACGGTACGGCCGACATCTTCACCGGGGGCCGTAAACTCCGGGTGAATGTCAGCCCAAGTGTCGAGCTCGACGACCTCAGGCGTGGCCAGGAGGTCATGCTCAACGAGGCGCTCAATGTGGTCGAGGCCATGGAGTTCGAGCGCGCCGGGGACATCGTCACCCTCAAGGAGGTCCTTGAGGACGGCGAGCGCGCCCTGGTGATCGGGCACACCGATGAAGAGCGGGTGGTGCGGCTGGCGGAGCCGCTGCTGCGCACCACCATTCGCCCCGGTGACGCCCTGCTGCTCGAGTCCCGGTCCGGCTATGTCTACGAGGTCGTGCCGAAGAGCGAGGTCGAGGAGCTCGTCCTCGAAGAGGTACCGGACATCGACTACAACAAGATCGGCGGTCTGGGAAACCAGATCGAGCTGATCCGCGACGCGGTCGAGCTGCCCTACCTCTACCCCGACCTCTTCAAGGAGCACGAACTGCGGCCGCCCAAGGGTGTGCTGCTGTACGGCCCTCCCGGCTGCGGCAAGACGCTGATCGCCAAGGCCGTGGCCAACTCCCTTGCCAAGAAGGTCGCCGAGGTGACCGGCAAGCCCGCGGGGAAGAGCTTCTTCCTCAACATCAAGGGCCCCGAGCTGCTCAACAAGTACGTCGGTGAGACGGAGCGGCACATCCGGCTGGTCTTCCAGCGGGCTCGGGAGAAGGCCAGCGAGGGCACGCCCGTCATCGTCTTCTTCGACGAGATGGACTCCCTCTTCCGCACCCGTGGCTCCGGGGTCAGCTCGGACGTGGAGAACACCATCGTCCCCCAGCTGCTCTCCGAGATCGACGGTGTGGAGGGCCTGGAGAATGTGATCGTCATCGGCGCCTCCAACCGTGAGGACATGATCGACCCGGCGATCCTGCGCCCCGGCCGCCTCGATGTGAAGATCAAGATCGAGCGTCCGGACGCCGAGGCCGCCAAGGACATCTTCTCGAAGTACCTGACCGAGTCCCTGCCGATCCATGGCGACGACCTCGCCGAGCACGGCGAGTCGCCCAAGGCCGCGATCGGCGGGATGATCCAGTCGGTGGTCGAGCAGATGTACACCGAATCCGAGGAGAACCGCTTCCTGGAGGTCACCTACGCCAATGGCGACAAGGAAGTCCTCTACTTCAAGGACTTCAACTCCGGCGCCATGATCCAGAACATTGTGGACCGCGCCAAGAAGATGGCGATCAAGGACTTCCTGGACCACAACCAGAAGGGCCTTCGCGTCTCCCATCTGCTCGCCGCCTGCGTGGACGAGTTCAAGGAGAACGAGGACCTGCCCAACACCACCAACCCGGACGACTGGGCCCGGATCTCCGGTAAGAAGGGCGAGCGGATCGTCTACATCCGCACCCTGGTCACCGGAAAGCAGGGCGCGGACACGGGACGCTCCATCGACACGGTGGCGAACACCGGTCAGTACCTGTAACACCGCGGTCCGGCTGCGGATGTCCTGGACGGGGCATCCGCAGCCGGATGCGCTTTTCGGACCGCATTCTTCGTATGAGTCCTACGAGCCCGACCGGAGCAATGACTGTAATGATCTCCGCAGCACCGCGTGGCCGTTCTAGGCTCTTCGGTACCGCAGTTTCGCGGCACGGGGGATCGGGGGCCGCAAATGGACCGGGAGCGCAGCGGTACTTGAGCGCCGACCCCAGCCGGGGGCGGCGCCGGGCAAGGAGGGCCGCATGACCGTACGGCGCGTGATGGGAATCGAGACGGAGTACGGGATCTCTGTCCCGGGGCACCCGAACGCCAATGCCATGCTCACCTCATCCCAGGTCGTCAACGCCTACGCGGCGGCGATGCACCGGGCGCGCCGCGCCCGCTGGGACTTCGAGGAGGAGAACCCGCTGCGGGACGCCCGCGGTTTCGACCTCGCGCGCGAGTCCGCGGACGCCAGCCAGCTCACCGACGAGGACATCGGCCTGGCCAATGTGATCCTCACCAATGGCGCACGGCTCTATGTGGACCACGCCCACCCCGAGTACTCCGCCCCCGAGGTCACCAACCCCCGGGACGCGGTGCTCTGGGACAAGGCGGGCGAGCGCATCATGGCCGAGGCCGCGCTGCGCGCCGCCGAGCTGCCCGGCGGCCAGCCCATCCACCTGTACAAGAACAACACCGACAACAAGGGCGCCTCCTACGGCACGCATGAGAACTACCTGATGAAGCGGGAGACCGCCTTCTCGGACATCGTGCGCCACCTGACGCCCTTCTTCGTCTCCCGCCAGGTCGTCACGGGCGCCGGCCGCGTCGGTGTCGGCCAGGACGGCCATGAGCACGGCTTCCAGATCAGCCAGCGGGCCGACTACTTCGAGGTCGAGGTCGGCCTGGAGACCACGCTCAAGCGCCCGATCATCAACACCCGCGACGAGCCGCACGCCGACGCCGAGAAGTACCGCCGGCTCCACGTGATCATCGGGGACGCCAACCTCTCCGAGCTCTCGACCTACCTCAAGCTGGGCACCACCGCCCTGGTCCTGTCGATGATCGAGGACGGCTTCATCGCCGTGGACCTCGCCGTGGACCAGCCGGTGCGCACCCTGCACCAGGTCTCGCACGACCCGACGCTGCGCCGTCTCGTCACGCTGCGCAGCGGCCGTACGCTCACCGCGGTGCAGCTCCAGATGGAGTACTTCGAGCTCGCCCGCAAATACGTCGAGGACCGCTACGGCGCGGACGCCGACGAGCAGACCCGGGACGTCCTGACCCGCTGGGAGGACGTGCTGAACCGGCTGGAGCGCGACCCCATGAGCCTGTCCGGCGAGCTGGACTGGATCGCCAAGCGCGAGCTGCTGGAGGGCTACCGCCGGCGGGACGCCCTGGACTGGGACGCGGCCCGGCTCCATCTGGTGGACCTCCAGTACGCCGACGTACGCCCCGACAAGGGCCTGTACAACCGTCTGGTGGCCCGCGGCAAGATGAAGCGGCTGCTGGACGACCAGGACATCGCACGCGCCCAGAACAAGCCCCCGGAGGACACCCGCGCCTACTTCCGCGGCCGCTGCCTCGAGCAGTACGCGGACGATGTGGCCGCGGCCTCCTGGGACTCGGTGATCTTCGACCTGCCAGGTCGTGACTCTCTGCAACGGGTCCCCACGCTGGAGCCGCTGCGCGGCACCCGGAACCACGTGAAGGAGCTGCTGGACCGCTGCCGCACGGCCGAGGACCTGGTCCGGGTGCTGTCCGGAGGCTGAAATGCCCTTGGGCCGGGAATCATCGAGGTGGCCTCCGTGCGTTGTAGCGAGTGGGAGGCCGATGTCGGACCCGGCTTGTAGGGTCTGATCTTGAGACCGATCGAATCAGCGGGCGAACCGAGCGGGGTGAGGGATATGGCGACCAAGGACACTGGCGGCGGTCAGCAGAAGGCGTCGCGCTCGACCGAGGAGGTCGAGGAGCAGACGCAGGACGCACAGGCCGCGGAGGACCTCAAGGAGCGGCAGGAGAAGCTCTCGGACGATGTGGACTCCGTCCTGGACGAGATCGACGACGTGCTCGAGGAGAACGCGGAGGACTTCGTGAGGTCTTTCGTCCAGAAGGGCGGACAGTAAGGCGCGTCTTCTCCGTCCTGCGTCCCCGTGGAAGGGACGCAGGACGGATGACTTGCATGGCCAGGGGTATGGTCCGTGCAGAATTTCAAGATCTGGTGGAAGGAAACGTGTGGAAGCCAACACTCGTAGCACAGGGCGTCTGCCAGCTGCCTTCCTGACGCCCGGCTCCTCGTCGTTCATGGACTTCCTGGGTGACCACTCGCCCGAGCTGCTTCCGGGGAACCGTCCGCTGCCCGCGGTGCAGGGCGCCATCGAGGCCCCCCACGGCACCACCATCGTGTCGCTGACCTTCGCCGGCGGTGTGGTGCTCGCCGGTGACCGCCGCGCCACCATGGGCAATGTCATCGCGCAGCGTGACATCGAGAAGGTCTTCCCCGCCGACGAGTACTCGGCCGTCGGGATCGCGGGGACCGCCGGTATCGCCGTGGAGATGGTCAAGCTCTTCCAGCTCGAGTTGGAGCACTTCGAGAAGGTCGAGGGCACCGTGCTCTCGCTCGAGGGCAAGGCGAACAGGCTGTCGACCATGATCCGCGGCAACCTCGGCATGGCGATGCAGGGGCTTGCCGTGGTCCCGCTCTTCGCGGGGTGGGACGTCGACCGGGAGAAGGGCCGCATCTTCTCCTACGACGTGACCGGGGGGCGTTCGGAAGAGCGCGGCTTCGCCGCCACCGGCTCGGGCTCGATGTTCGCCCGGGGCGCGCTCAAGAAGCTCTATCGCGAGGACCTGAGCGAGGAGCAGGCCGCCACCGCCGTGCTTCAGGCGCTCTATGACGCGGCCGACGACGATTCGGCGACCGGAGGGCCGGATCTCGCCCGCCGTATTTATCCGATCATCACCTCCATCACCGAGGACGGTTTCAAGAGGTTCAGCGAGGACGAGGTGTCCGAGCTCGCCCGTGCCATCCACGAACGGCGTCTCGAAGAGCCCGACGGCCCCCGCGCCGCCCTGCTCTGAGAGGACGGTCCAACCGGAATGCATTCGCCAATGACAGAAGGGACGGACAGCCGGTGACGACGCCGTTCTACGTTTCTCCTCAGCAGGCCATGGCAGACCGCGCCGAATACGCCCGTAAGGGCATCGCGCGCGGCCGCAGCGTGGTCGTGCTCCAGTACACCGACGGCATCGTCTTCGTTGCGGAGAACCCGTCCCGCGCGCTGCACAAGGTCAGCGAGATCTATGACCGGATCGCCTTCGCGGCGGTCGGTAAGTACAACGAATTCGAGAATCTGCGCATCGGCGGTGTCCGTTACGCCGATCTGCGTGGCTATACCTACGACCGCGAGGACGTCACCGCGCGCGGGCTGGCGAATGTCTACGCCCAGACCCTGGGCACGATCTTCTCCAGCGCCGCCGAGAAGCCGTACGAGGTCGAGCTGATCGTCGCCGAGGTCGGGGAGGGCCCCGAGGACGACCAGATCTACCGCCTTCCGCACGACGGCTCCATCGTGGACGAGCACGGCTCGGTCGCCGTCGGTGGCAATGCCGACCAGATCAGCAGCTATCTCGACCAGCGCCACCGGGACGGCATGACCCTCGCCGAGGCTCTCAAGCTGGCCGTCGACTCGCTCTCCCGCGACAACAACGGCGGGGAGCGCAGCCTCACCGCCGAGCAGCTCGAGGTCGCGGTCCTGGACCGCACCCGCCCCCAGAAGCGCAAGTTCAAGCGCGTCCTGGGCCGCCAGCTCTCCCAGCTCATGGAGCCGGGAGAGGGCGGGTCGGACTCGGCGGCGCCGGAGGCGTCGTCCGAGGCATCCGAGGCGGAGGAGCCCACGTCGGACTCCGAGGACTGACCCACCCCGCCACCGTTTCGTCTCTCCACCACCGCCGCCCCGGGCCCACCCGGGACGGCGGTGGCGCTATGCGGCCGCGAGGCACGCGGCCCGCTGACGCCCGGTGCGCGCCAGCGAGGCCCAGGGCTCGGCCCGGCAGGGGTGCCCCCGGGGGCGTGGTTGGTGCGTCGCAGTTCGGCGGGCACGCCCTGGGGCGCGGTTACGCCTGAAGCGGCTACTGGTTCGTCCCTGCGTTAACCGTGGCGGCGACCCTGAGACTTTGCGGCGCCCGGCTCGGCAGGGAATGCCCTCGGGGTGGCGTGGCCGGTGGGTCGCCGCTGGGCGGGTGCGTCCCCGCGTGTGGTTACGCCTGACGTGGGTGTGGGCCGGTTTGCGCCCGTGTTAATGAGACTCGTGGCGTATACCGGGCCCGGCGGAGGGTCCGCGAGGGGCGGTGTGGTCGGTGGTCGGCGCTCCGGCGTGTGATTACGCCTGAAGCGGCCGTGTGCTGTGCTGACCGTGGCGGCGGCCCTGAGAGTCGGCGGCGCGTGCCCGGTCCGGTGGGGAGTGCCCGGGTGGTGGCGGTGTGGCCGGTGCGTCGGTGGTCGGGGCGCTCCGGGGCGCGTCACGTCCGAAGTGGGTCGTGGGCCGCTGCTTGTTCCGGCGGCGACCGTGGCGGTGGCCCCGAGGTCGGTCAGGGCCGCGGGGGAGGGGCCGTGGAGCTGCGGGGGATCAGGTCGACGGGTAGCACGGTGTCCTGGGGGGTCTCGCCCTCCAGGAGTGTCATCAGGGCCCGCATACCGGCCGCGCCCACCGCCTCCGCGGGGAGCCGGACCGTGGTCAGCTCCGGTTCCACCGCCGTGGCCAGGGCCAGATCGTCGAAACCGGTCACCGAGACGTCGTCCGGGATCCGCAGGCCCAGCCGCCGGGCCGCCTTGCAGGCGCCCGCGGCCAGGATGTCGTCGTCGCAGACGAGCGCGGTCGGCCGGGGCCCGGGGCGGGCCAGGACGCGTTCGGCGGCCCGGCGGCCCTCCTCGACGCTCAGCCCCGCCGGTTCGGTGCTCAGCGCGGCGTCCGGGACCTCGCCCATCGCCTCCGCCAGCGCCCGGGCGCGGACCCGGAAGGTCCAGGAGTCCACCGCGGCCGCGAGATGCGCCACCCGGCGGTGTCCGAGCGTCAGCAGATGCCCCGCCGCCTGCCGCACCCCGTCCGCGATATCGAGGTTGACCGTGGCCGCCGCGGCCGCGTCGTCCGGGTCGCTGTCGAGCATCACCAGCGGCAGCCCGCCGCCGCGTACCGCGGCCAGCGCGTCGGCGGCCATGGAGGAGGCGATCACCCCGTCCAGCGAGGCGCGCGCCGAGTCGAACGGGTCCCGGGCCGGGCCCACGCCCTCGGGGGACGGGTAGAGCACCACGCCGAAGCCGTGGTCGGCGGCGACCCGCTCGGCGCCGGTGTAGACGCGGGCGAAGAACTCGGTCGTCAGGGCGGGCACCACCAGGAGCACGGTTCTGGTGCGGCCCAGGCGGAGGCTGCGGGCCGCCAGGTTGGGGCGGTAGCCGAGGTCGCGGGCGGCGGCGCGCACGGTCTCCGCGGTGCGCTCGGAGACTCGTCCGGGCCACTTCTCGCCGAGCACCAGGGACACGGTCGCCTGGGACACGCCCGCCACGCGCGCCACGTCCCGGCTCGTCGCCCGCCCCCCGACGGGCCGTCCAGCGGCCGCCCCGCCGCTGCGTGGGCTTCTGTCGCTGCTCGGGGTCCGGCCGCTGCCCGGGTTCTCGTTGTCTGGGCTTCTGTCGCTGCTCGGGGTCCGGCCGCTGCCCGGGTTCTCGTTGTCTGGGCTTCTGTCGCTGCTCGGGGTCCGGCCGCTGCCCGGGTTCCCGCCGCCCAGGCACCCGCCGCTGCCCGGGCTCCCGCTGCCTGGGCCTCCGTCGCTATTTGGGCTTCCGCCGTCGCCCGGGTTCTCGTTGTCTGGGCTTCCGCCGCTGCCCGAGGTCCGGCCGCCGCCCAGGCTCTCGCTGCCCGTCCCCTCGCCGCCTCGGCTTCCGCCGCTGCCGGGACTTCCGCCGTCCAGGCCCCCGCGCCGCGCGGGCTCACCCGTTCGGCCGGTTCCCCGGGAACCTTTCCCGGTGGTTCCGGCGGCCTCGTCCGCCGCGTGGGTGCGGTCCGCGTTCGTCACCATCGCCTCCGCTCCCTCCGCCGCCCGGCGTCTCGCCGCCGGCTGCTCATTTCGGCCCGCGAGTGGACCCGCGGTGGCGGCCATGGTACGTATGACGCTGGACGTTATACGTACAACGTCACCCACGACCCGCGACACGCTCGCGACAACCCGGCGGAACTCACCGGAACTCACCGGGACCCGCAGGAAGGGGCAGGCAATGGCGGCTGGCTACGGGGAACTGCTGCGCACCCCGCACGCGGCACGGCTGCTCATCGGCACACTGCTGGGACGGCTTCCGAACGCCACCGCCGCCCTCGCCGTGCTGCTCTTCGCCCGTGCCGAGGGCGGCAGCTACGCCCTCGCCGGGGGACTGTCGGCCGTCTACGGCGCGGCCAACGCGGTGGGCCAGCCGCTGCTGGGCCGGGCCGTGGACCGCCTCGGCCAGCCCCGGGTGATGCTGCCCGCCGCCGTGGCGTCCGCGCTCGGGATGGTGCTGTTCGCCGTCGTCGGGCTGGATCCGCTGCCCGTGGCGTACGCGGCGATGCTGATCGCCGGCCTGTTCACCCCGCCGCTGGAGGGCGGGCTGCGGGCGCTGTGGCCCTCGGTGCTGCGGCGCGAGGACCAGGTGCACGCGGCGTACGCGCTGGACGCCGTGGCCCAGGAGGTGATGTTCGCCGTAGGCCCGCTGCTGGTCACCCTCGCCGTGGCCCTGTGGTCCGAGGCGGCCGCGCTGCTGGTCATCAACGTCATCGGGGTCGCCGGCGCGCTGTCCGTCGTGGTGTCGCGGCCCTCGCGGCAGTGGCGCTCCGCACCGCGCGAGGCGCACTGGCTGGGCGCGCTGCGCTCACCCGGGCTGCTGGTGCTGCTCGGCTCGTTCTTCTTCATCGGGCTCGCTCTCGGCGCGATCGCGGTGGCCGCGGTGGCCTACGCCGACGAGCACGGCGGCGGCGCGGTCTCCAGCGCGCTGCTCTCCGCCCTCGGCGTGGGCGCGCTGGCCGGCGGCATCGTCTACGGCGGGCGCGCCTGGCCCGGGGCACCCGAACGGCGGCTGCGGCTGCTCGTGGCCGCGCTGGCACTGGGCTATCTGCCGCTCATGCTGGTGCCGGGCGTCGTCACGATGACCGTCCTGGCCGGGGTGGCGGGCGTGTTCCTGGCCCCGGCGCTGGCCTGCGCCTTCGTCGTGGTGGACCGACACGCGCCCTCCGGCACGGTCACCGAGGCGTTCTCCTGGCTGGTGACCACCTTCGTGGTGGGCAACGCGGCCGGGACCGCCGTGGCGGGGCCCGCCGTCCAGCTCGGCGGTGTGGCCCCCGGATTCGCGGTGCCCGCGGCCGGTGGAGTGGCCGCGCTGGCGGTGCTGCTGGCCGCCCAGCGGTTCCTCCTGGACGGGCCGCGCCCCGTCGTCCAGCCGACCGCGTACCGAACACCGGGTGAACCCGGCGCGGAAAATGATCGCAACCATGCCGCCGAACCCGGTTTCAGAGCACGCCATCAGGCGTAATGTTCAGGCATGGACCGCCGCATTTTCGGGCTGGAGAACGAGTACGGCGTCACGTGCACATTCAGGGGACAGCGCCGGTTGTCTCCTGACGAAGTGGCGCGGTACCTCTTCCGCCGTGTCGTCTCCTGGGGCCGCAGCAGCAATGTCTTCCTGCGCAACGGTGCCCGCCTCTATCTCGATGTGGGCTCGCACCCGGAATACGCAACCCCCGAGTGCGACAACGTGACAGAGCTGGTCACCCACGACAAAGCAGGCGAGCGCATTCTCGAGGGTCTGCTCGTGGACGCGGAACGCCGCCTGCACGAGGAGGGAATCGCGGGCGACGTCTATCTCTTCAAGAACAACACCGACTCCGCGGGCAACTCCTACGGCTGCCACGAGAACTATCTGGTGGCACGGCACGGCGAGTTCTCCCGGCTCGCCGACATCCTCATTCCGTTCCTGGTGACGCGGCAGCTGCTGTGCGGCGCGGGCAAGGTCCTCCAGACCCCGCGCGGTGCCGTCTACTGCGTCAGCCAGCGCGCCGAGCACATCTGGGAGGGCGTCAGCTCCGCGACGACCCGCTCCCGGCCGATCATCAACACCCGCGACGAACCGCACGCCGACGCCGAGCGCTACCGCCGGCTGCATGTCATCGTGGGCGACTCCAACATGTCCGAGACCACCATGCTGCTCAAGGTCGGCGCCACCGACCTGGTGCTCCGCATGATCGAGGCGGGCACGGTGATGCGCGACCTGACCTTGGAGAACCCCATCCGGGCCATCCGCGAGGTCAGCCATGACATCACCGGGCAGCGCAAGGTGCGGCTCGCCAGCGGGCGCGAGGCGTCCGCCCTGGAGGTGCAGCAGGAGTACTACGAGAAGGCCGTCGACTTCTGCGAGCGCCGGGGCATCCGCACCGGCATGGTCGAGCGCGTCCTCGAGCTGTGGGGCCGCACCCTGGACGCGATCCGCACCGAGGAGCTCGACCGGATCGGCACCGAAATCGACTGGGTGATGAAGTACAAGCTCATCGAGCGGTACCGGGCCAAGAACAACATCACGATGTCGCATCCGCGCATCGCCCAGATAGACCTCGCCTACCACGACATCCACCGCCGCCGCGGGCTCTACTACCTGCTGGAGAAGCGCGGCCAGGCGGCCCGGGTCTGCAACGACTTGAAGATCTTCGAGGGCAAGTCGGTACCACCGCAGACCACCCGTGCCCGGCTGCGCGGCGACTTCATCCGCCGGGCCCAGGAGCAGCGCCGCGATTTCACCGTCGACTGGGTGCATCTGAAGCTCAATGACCAGGCACAGCGCACCGTGCTGTGCAAGGACCCGTTCCGTTCGGTAGACGACCGGGTGGAGAAGCTCATCGCCGGTATGTGACCGGCGTACGGCTTACCTTCCCCTCGGGCCCCGTGCGTTCTCCGGACGGGGCCCGAGTCACGTCGTAGAGTGGCCCGCATTGGCCATCGCAAGATCTACCTAACGAGGACTCCGTGCGTCGACGCTCCGTACTCCTTGCCGTGCCCGCGGGCCTGCTGACCCTCGCGGGCTGCGGTGACGAAGAATCAGGGTCCGACAAGACCAAGCCGTCCCAGGAGCCGACGAACCAGAGTCCCTCACCGGCCCCCACCGGCAAGATCGTCTCCGGACCGGTGCCGGCCATTACCGCGGGTAAGAAGTTCGGCGAGAAGCCGAAGATCGCCAAGGGCACGGGGAAGCCGTCACAGGATCTCGCGGTCAAGACGATCAGCCAGGGCGATGGCAGGAAGACGGCCAAGGGCGACTGGGTCCAGATCAACTACCTGGCGCAGATCTGGGACACCGGGAAGGTCATCGACAACACCTTCGACAAGAAGAAGACCGCGGCCTTCCCGATCGGCAAGGGCCAGGTCCTCCCGGGCTGGGACCAGGGACTGCTGGGCCGCAACCTCGGCAGCCGGCTGGAGCTGGCCGTCCCGCCCGCGTACGCGTACGGCAAGCAGGGCCAGCCGCAGGCCGGTATCAAGGGCACCGACACGCTGGTCTTCGTGATCGACCTGGTGGGCGCCTTCGACGCCAAGAGCTCGGCCAAGGGCCGCAAGGTGGAGCAGTCCGACGCAGACCTGCCCAAGGTGTCCACCAACACCGACGGCAAGGCGCCCTCCATCACCGTCCCCAAGAAGTCCGCGCCCAAGAAGCTGGTCTCCGAGTACGTCATCGAGGGTGACGGCAAGGAGGTCAAGAAGACCGACGCCCTGCTCGTCCAGTACAAGGGCGTGCTGTGGGACGGCGGCAAGGAGTTCGACTCCACCTACAAGCGCGGCGAGCTCGCCCAGTTCTCGCTCCAGCAGGTGGTCAAGGGCTGGTCGCAGGGGCTGACCGGCAAGAAGGTGGGCAGCCGGGTGCTGATCGTCGTGCCCCCGGACCTGGGCTACGGCAAGGCCGCCCAGAAGGGGATCCCGGCCAACTCCACGCTGGTGTTCTCCGTGGACATCCTGGCGGTTCTGTAACCTGTGCGGGTTGCCCACAACGTCACAAGGAGCAATTTCGTGAGCATCGAGAAGCCCGAGGTCGACTTCCCGGGCGGCGAGCCGCCGGCCGCGCTGGAGATCAAGGAAATCTGGGAGGGCGACGGGCCCGAGGCCAAGGCCGGCGACAACATCGCCGTGCACTATGTGGGCGTCTCCTTCAGCACAGGTGAGGAGTTCGACGCGAGCTACAACCGCGGCACCCCGCTGCGGATCCAGCTCGGGGTGGGCCAGGTCATCTCCGGCTGGGACCAGGGCCTCCAGGGGATGAAGGTCGGCGGCCGCCGGCAGCTCATCGTCCCGCCGCACCTCGGCTACGGCGACCGGGGCGCCGGTGGCGGCCGGATCAAGCCGGGCGAAACGCTGATCTTCGTCTGCGACCTGATCTCCGTCTGAGACAGCTGGTCCCGTCCGGGACCGCGCGCGTCGCGCCGAGGGCTCCTGCCGGTGGGCAGGGGCCCTCGGCTTTTGCCGACAGGCGGCGGCCCTCGGCTTTTGCCGCGCGTCCCGGTAGCGGTACGGTCACGTGCGTAAGGTCACGAAGAAAGGGCGTCGATGGCGATTGCCAAGGCCGAGCGGCTGATGAACCTGGCCCTGTGCCTGCTGGGAACGCGGCGTCCGCTGACCAAACGGGAGTTGCGGGGCTCCATAGAGGCGTATCTCCAGACCGATACGGCCAACGACGAAGCGTTCAACCGTATGTTCGAACGCGACAAGGACGACCTGCGCGAACTCGGCCTGATCATCGAAACGGTGGAGGGCATCGACGGCGAGATCGGCTATCTCGCCCGCCGGGACAGCAACCGCCTCCCGCCGATCACCCTCGACGCCGAGGAGGCCGCCGCTCTCGGCCTGGCCGCCAAGGTCTGGCAGCAGGCCCGGCTCGCGGGCGCCGCGAGCGGCGCGCTCCAGAAGCTGCGCGCCGCCGGGATGCCGCTCGCCGACGATCCATACGACACGCCCGGGCACAGCGCGCTGGAGCCGCGTATCCCGGTCCATGAGAGCGCCTTCGAGCCGCTGATGCTCGCCTGCCGCGACCGCCGCCCCGTCCTGTTCGACTACCGCAAGGCGAACGCCGCACGCCCCGAGCAGCGGCAGGTCGAGCCCTGGACCCTGGAGTCCTGGCGCGGCCACTGGTATCTCGCCGGATGGGACCGGGAGCGCGCCGCCGAGCGGGTCTTCCGGCTCTCCCGGATCACTGGCCGGGTCCGGCTGCGGTCCGACGCGTTCACCGCCGAGGTGCCCGACCACGTCACCGTCCGGGGGACCGTGGAGACCTGGGCGGGCGAGACCGCCACCGGCACCGCCCGGATCAGGCTGCGCTCGGGCCACGGCTATCCGCTGCGGGCGAAGGCGCTGTCCGCCCGGGCGGCCGGTGAGGGCTGGGACGAGCTGGAGATTCCCTACGGGCACGGGCTGGACGCCTGGCTCGTGGAGTTCGGCCCGGATGTGGTCGTACTGGCGCCCGACGAGCTGCGGGCGGATGTCGTGGACCGGCTGCGCGCGGTCGCCAAGGGCTGAGGGGACGGACCGACTTCATCATGGCCGGAAACGCCATTGACCAGACCCGGCGGATGCTCTCCCTGGTGACATATCTGCGCGAGCGCCCCGGCGCCCGCGTCACCGATGTCGCCCGGGCCTTCGGCATCACCGAGGACGAGCTGATCGCCGATCTCGATGTGCTGCCGCTGTGCGGCACCAGCTTCCGCGGTGGCGATCTGCTGGACATCGACACCGACGGGGAGCGGATCTGGTGGCACAACCCGAACGCCTCCGGCACCAGCACAGCCGAACCGCTGCGGCTGGCGGCCGACGAGGCCACCGCGCTGCTGGTCGCCGCCCGTGCCGTCGCCACCCTCCCCGGGCTGCGCGAGGGCGACCGGGAGGCGCTGCTGCGGGCCACCGCGAAGCTGGAGGCCGCGGCGGGTGAGGCGGCGGGCGCCAGCTCCCGGCTCTCGGTGATCTTCGAGTCTGAGGGCGGTGTCTTCGCCGAGGTCGACCGCGCCATCTCCGAGCGCCGCAGGCTGTGGCTGCGCTACTACTCACCCGCGCGCGACGAGATCACCGAGCGCGAGGTCGACCCGATCCGGCTCTTCACCGTGGGCCGCACCTACATAGAGGCGTGGTGCCGCCTCTCCGAGGCGCGGCGGACCTTCCGGCTCGACCGGGTCGTCGAGATCAAGCTGCTGGACGAGGCGTCCGATCCGCCGCCGATCGAGCTGCGCGACCTCTCCGAGCTGTCCACCGCGCTGGTGCAGACCGGAGCCGAGGACCCCGAGGTGGTCGTCGAGGTCGGCCCCGGCGGGCGCTGGGTCGCCGAGTACTACCCGCACGACAGCGCGGATGAGCTGCCCGACGGCGGCCTCCGGATCACGCTGCGCGCGCCCGACCCCGGCTCGCTGCGGCGCCTCGCGCTGCGGCTGGGCAGAGACGGCAGGATCGTCTCGCCACAGGGGCTCGCGGACAGTGCTCGGGACGCGGCGCGACAGGCGCTCGCGGCGTACGGTGAGTGAAGGGACGCACACAGTGACCGCACGGGGGAGTGCCGCATCGGTGGTCTTCAAGGCCGCCTGTCCGGAGTGCCGAGGCCGGTTCGAGCTGGCCGCGGGCGCGCTGCGGCTGGCGATCGGCGCCAGCGACCGCACCACCTTCTACTCCTTCACCTGCCCCGACTGCGGCAGCGTGGTGCGCAAACCGGCGGGGGAGCGGATCGTGGAGCTGCTCACCGGTGGCGGGGTGCGTACGCTCCGGCTGCACTCCACCGTCTAGGCTCTGCCGCATGCTCTGGCCGATGCTCGCCCTCGCCCTCGCCTTCTGCGGAATCGCCGTTCTCGCCGTGCTCGCGGCGCGGGTCTACGCGGAGGTCCGCGGGCTGGCCCGGCAGGTGTCGGACAGCTCGCGGCGGATCACCCGGGCCGCGGAGGACCTGGAGCGGGCGTCGGCTCCGCTGGGCAACCACGTCGACGCTTTGCGTCGGGAATGAGGGGTCGCTTTGCGTCGGGGAGTAAGGGCCGCCCCGCCTCGGGACCTGGGGCCGCTCCGCGCCCGGGGGGCGGGACCGACCGCTGACGGGCGCCCTGCTGTGCTACGGCCAAGCGGGGTACGCTGACATTTCGTGGCCCTGGCTTCGAGGCGGAGGGCCGCAACCCGAAGTCCGCATGGGGATTGCTTCCGGTTTACCCCTGCGCGCTACGATCGCTGACAGCACGGCTGCCGGACACCTGTCCGACCGGTCGGGCCGACCCACCCCCAGCCGCCTCGGTGAGAAGGTAGACGCTTATGCTGTTCGGAAAGATCGGCGTTCCCGAGATTCTCCTCATCCTTGTCGTCGTGCTGCTGCTGTTCGGTGCCAAGAAGCTGCCGGACATGGCTCGCTCGCTGGGCAAGTCGGCCCGGATCCTCAAGAGCGAGGCGAAGGCGATGAAGTCGGACGGTCAGCAGAGCGCGACACCCGCGGACCCGCCCACCCCCGGCCAGGACGACGCCACGCACCGCACGATCCAGGCCGCGCCCGGAGACGTGACCAGCTCGCGCCCGGTGTCGGAGCCGAGCGACACCACCAAGCGCTGACTCAGGGCCACTTGAAGGCGGCACGAAGGGCCGCCACCGGACGCACGAGATGAGGACGTGGGTTGCTCAAGTCTGCCCGCAAGAAGGAGAAGGACCCCGAGGGGCGGATGCCCCTTGCCGAGCACCTGCGCGAGCTGCGCAACCGGTTGCTCAAATCGGTCCTGGCGATCTGCGTGGTCACGGCCGTCGCGATGTTCTTCTATATGGACATCGCCAAGTTCCTGATGCAGCCGGTGCTGGACGCCGTCGGCTGTGGCGGGGTATCGCTCTCCGATCTCTCGGGTAGCGGGAGCAAGGGCCACGACTGCGCCTACTTCACCGTGAACGGTCTGCTGTCGCCGTTCACGATCATGCTGAAGGTCTCCTTCACGACCGGTTTGG
The DNA here is from genome assembly GCF_040653035.1 of Streptomyces malaysiensis subsp. malaysiensis. Classification (NCBI taxonomy): domain Bacteria; kingdom Bacillati; phylum Actinomycetota; class Actinomycetes; order Kitasatosporales; family Streptomycetaceae; genus Streptomyces; species Streptomyces malaysiensis. The sequence goes on along the minus strand of NZ_JBEZNG010000025.1, from coordinate 119,385 downwards.
TGGTGGCCACCCCGGTCTGGCTGTACCAGCTGTGGGCCTTCCTCGCGCCCGGGCTGCACCGCAACGAGAAGAAGTACGGCCTGTTCTTCGTCGGGCTCGGCGTACCGCTGTTCGTCGGCGGCGCGTACTTCGCGTACATGATCCTTCCGACCAGCGCCAAGGTCCTCATCGGCTTCACCCCCGAAGGGGCCAACAACCTCCTCCCGCTGGATGACTTCCTCGATCTGCTGGCCCGGATGGTCGTCGTCTTCGGGCTCGCCTTCGAGCTTCCGCTGCTGCTGATCCTGCTGAACTTCACGGGCGTCCTCAGCGGACGCCGGATGCTCGGCTGGTGGCGCGCCATGATCATGGGCATCACGGTCTTCGGCGCCATCGCCACCCCCAGCACCGACCCGATCGGCATGTTCGCCCTGGCCGGGCCGGTCGTCGTGCTCTACTTCGGCGCCGTCGGCGTCGCCCTGATCAATGACCGGCGCAAGGCGCGCCGCCGCGCCGCCGACCCGGACTTCGGCCTGAGCGACGATGAGGCGTCCCAGCTGGATCTGACGCCCGAGGCCGTCGCCGCGCCCAGCGCCGCGCCGGAGCTCACCGACGGGGACGACTCCGGCACCACCCGGCGCAACGGCTACGACGACGTCACATAGCCGCCCGCGGCCGTAGCCGACCGGCGCCCGCGGCAAGCGGCGGCGCCCCGCGGCAAGCGGCCGTACGCGGCCCGTACCCGGCCGGACCGTGCCCGCCCACCGTTCGGCCCGGTCCGGCGGCCGGGGCGGCGGGCCGAACAAAGCCCCGATAAAGATCGCGTGCGCTGTCGGAGGTGGCCGGTAGGCTCGTAGATACGATGACCGACGAGCTATCTCCCGCCGAGCGCTATGCGGCGTCCCGCTTCCGGGCCGCCGAGCAGGCCACCGCGTTGGCCCCCTTCCGCGAGATGTACGACTTCGATCTGGACCCCTTCCAGATCGAGGCGTGCCAGGCACTGGAGGGCGGCAAGGGCGTGCTGGTCGCCGCTCCCACCGGTTCGGGCAAGACCATCGTGGGCGAGTTCGCCGTCCACCTGGCGCTGACCCAGGGCCGCAAGTGCTTCTACACCACGCCCATCAAGGCGCTGTCGAACCAGAAGTACACCGACCTGGTGAAGCGCTACGGCGCCGACCAGGTCGGCCTGCTCACCGGGGACAACAGCGTCAATTCCGAGGCCCCGGTGGTCGTGATGACCACCGAGGTGCTGCGGAACATGCTCTATGCCGGCTCCCGGTCGCTGCTGGGCCTCGGCTATGTGGTGATGGACGAGGTCCACTACCTCTCCGACCGGTTCCGCGGCGCCGTCTGGGAGGAGGTCATCATCCACCTCCCCGAGTCGGTGACACTGGTGTCACTCTCCGCGACCGTCTCCAATGCCGAGGAGTTCGGCGACTGGCTGGACACGGTCCGTGGCGACACCGAGGTCATCGTCTCCGAGCACCGCCCCGTGCCGCTGTGGCAGCACGTCCTGGCCGGTCGGCGGATGTACGACCTGTTCGAGGAGAAGAGCGGCCGCGACGGTGACCAGGGCGGACGCCGTGAGGTCAACCCCGATCTGGTCCGGCTCGCCCGGATGGAGAACAGCCGCCCCAGCTTCGGCCGCGACAAGCGCCGCGGCCGTAATATGCGCGAGGCCGACCGGGAGCGCGAGCGCCGTCAGCGCACCCGGATCTGGACCCCCGGCCGGCCCGAGGTGATCGACCGGCTGGACGCCGAGGGGCTGCTCCCGGCCATCACCTTCATCTTCAGCCGGGCCGGCTGCGAGGCCGCCGTCCAGCAGTGTCTCCACGCGGGGCTGCGGCTCAACGACGACGCGGCGCGCTCCCAGGTGCGGGCCATCGTCGAGGAGCGCACCGCCGGGATCCCCGACGAAGACCTCCATGTGCTGGGGTACTTCGAATGGCTCGAGGGCCTGGAGCGGGGCATCGCGGCCCACCACGCCGGAATGCTCCCCACCTTCAAGGAAGTCGTCGAGGAGCTCTTCGTCCGCGGCCTGGTCAAGGCGGTGTTCGCCACCGAGACCCTGGCGCTCGGCATCAACATGCCCGCCCGCTCGGTGGTGTTGGAGAAGCTCGTCAAGTGGAACGGCGAGCAGCACGTCGACATCACCCCCGGCGAGTACACCCAGTTGACCGGCCGGGCCGGGCGGCGCGGTATCGACGTCGAGGGCCATGCGGTGGTGCTGTGGCAGCGCACCATGGACCCCGTGGCGCTCGCCGGGCTGGCCGGCACCCGGACGTATCCGCTGCGCTCCTCCTTCAAGCCGTCGTACAACATGGCGGTCAACCTGGTCTCCCAGTTCGGGCGGCACCGCTCGCGCGAGCTGCTGGAGACCTCCTTCGCGCAGTTCCAGGCCGACAAGGCGGTCGTCGGGATCTCCCGTCAGGTGCAGCGCAACGAGGAGGGGCTCGAGGGCTACCGCGCCTCCATGACCTGCCACCTCGGCGACTTCGACGAGTACGCACGGCTGCGCCGCGAGCTCAAGGACCGCGAGACCGAGCTGGCCCGGCAGGGCGTGGCCCAGCGGCGCGCGGCTGCCGCGGTGGCCCTGGAGAAGCTGCGCCCCGGCGATGTCATCCATGTGCCCACCGGCAAGTTCGCCGGCCTCGCGCTGGTGCTTGACCCCGGGCTGCCCGCCGGGCGGGTCGGCGGCCACCGCGGCATGGAGTACCACGACGGGCCGCGGCCCCTGGTGCTCACCGCCGAGCGGCAGGTCAAGCGGCTGGCGTCGATCGACTTCCCGATCCCGGTCGAGCCGCTGGACCGGATGCGGATCCCCAAGTCGTTCAATCCGCGCAGCCCCCAGTCCCGCCGCGATCTGGCCTCCGCGCTGCGCACCAAGGCCGGCCACCACGATGCGCGGCGCCACCGCAAGGAGCGCTCGCCCGCCGCCGACGACACCGAGATCTCGCGGCTGCGCGCGGCCATCCGCGCCCACCCCTGCCACGGCTGCTCCGACCGCGAGGACCACGCCCGCTGGGGCGAGCGCTACCACCGGCTGCTGCGTGACACCCGGCAGCTGGAGCGGCGCATCGAGGGCCGTACGAACACCATCGCCCGCACCTTCGACCGGATCTGCTCGCTGCTGAGCGAGCTCGGCTATCTGCGCGCCGACCAGGTCACGGACGAGGGCAGGCGGCTGGCCCGGCTCTACGGCGAGCTGGACCTGCTGGCCAGCGAGTGCCTGCGCGAGGGCATCTGGGAGGGGCTGGGCCCCGCCGAGCTCGCGGGCTGCGCCTCCGCGCTCGTCTACGAGGCGCGGACGGCCGACGACGCGCTGCCGCCCAAGCTGCCCACGGGCCGTGCCAAGGACGCGCTCGGCGAGATGGTCCGCATATGGGGGCGGCTGGACGCCCTGGAGGAGGAGCACAAGATCAACCAGGCGGAGGGCGTCGGCCAGCGCGAGCCGGACCTCGGCTTCGCCTGGGCCGCCTACCGCTGGGCGTCCGGACACGGGCTCGACGAGGTGCTGCGGGAAATCGACATGCCCGCCGGTGACTTCGTGCGCTGGAACAAGCAGCTGATCGATGTGCTCGGCCAGATCGCCGCGGCGGCCCCGGAGGGCACGGTGGCGCGCAGCGCCCGCCGCGCGGTCGACGGGCTGCTGCGCGGGGTGGTGGCGTACTCCTCGGTCGGCTGAGCCCGTCGCCCGCCGCGCCGGGCTCAGGCCGGGTCGTAGGTGAACGGGAGGGTGTTGCTGTTGCCCGCGGGGGTGTGCAGCTGAACGCCGACGGTTCCGGCCGCGTGGGCCGGAGCCGTCGCCACGGCCAGGGTGTCCGAGAGCACGCTGAAGGAGGCCGGGGTTCCCCCGAAGGTCACGGAGTCGGTGTAGGTGAGGTTGGCGCCGTTGATCGTGACGGAGTCGCCGCCCAGCGATGAGCCGGTGTCCGGGATGAGGGTATTGATGACCGGGGCGCCGAGGTAGGTGTAGTACGGGTTCCCGGGGCCCAGGGTGCTGGTGCCGCCCGGTGTGGTCACGGTGACCACGACCGTGCCGGTTCCGGGCGGAGCGGTCGCCGTCAGCTGATTGTCGGAGATCACGGTGAGTCCGGTGGCGGGGTTGGGGCCGAAGTTGACGGCGCTCGCCAGGGCCAGGTTGCTGCCGGTGATGGTGACGGAGTTGCCGCCGGTGTCCGGACCGAACTGCGGGCTCACACCGATGACGATCGGCGCGGCGACATAGATGTACGACAGCGGGTTGCTGATACCCCCCGCCGTGGTCACGGTCACGTTCACCACCGACGGCGGCCCCGCCGGAGCGGTGACGGTGATCTGGGTGGGGGTGTTGGTGAGGATGGCGGCGGGGGTGGCGCCGAAGAGGACTTGGGTGGCACCCGTGAGGTTGGTGCCGGTGATGGTGACCGTATTGCCGCCGGTGGTGGGGCCGTTGGTCGGGCTGAGGCTGGCGATGGTGGGGGCCGGGACCGCGGCGTAGGTGTAGGGGACGGAGTTGCTGGTACCGGCGGGTGTGGTGACGGTGACGTTCACGGTGCCGGTGCCCGGGGGTGCGGTGGCGGTGATTTGGGTGGGGGTGTTGGTGAGGATGGTGGCGGGGGTGGGGCCGAAGAGGACTTGGGTGGCGCCGGTGAGGTTGGTGCCGGTGATGGTGACGGTGTTGCCGCCGGTGGTGGGGCCCGAGGATGGGCTGAGGGCGGTGATGGTGGGTGCGGGGGTGGTGACGTAGGTGTAGGAGAGGGGGTTGCTGGTGCCTCCTGGTGTGGTGACGGTGACGTTCACGGTGCCGGTGCCGGGGGGTGCGGTGGCGGTGATTTGGGTGGGGGTGTTGGTGAGGATGGTGGCGGGGGTGGGGCCGAAGAGGACTTGGGTGGCGCTGGTGAGGTTGGTGCCGGTGATGGTGACGGTGTTGCCGCCGCCGGTGGGCCCCGAGGACGGGCTGAGCGCGGTGAGCACCGGAGCCGCGACCGTCGTGTAGCTGAAGAACACGTTCTGGGTGCTGGTGCCCATCGGGCCGGTGACCGTGATCCTCACCGTGCCGCTCCCCGGGGGCGTTCTGGCCGTGATCTGCGTATCGCTCACGATGACCACATTGGTGGCCAGGTTGGGGCCGAACCTGACCGCGCTGGCCCCGGTGAAGCCGGAACCATTGATCGTGACAGGAGTGCCCCCGGCCGGATTGCCTTGCGTGGGGCTGACGCTGGTCACTACGGGGGCCATGATGCTCTTCTCCTTCTTGTGCCGTACGGACGGCCGTGCCCTGACCGGCGGAGAGTCGGCCAGGGCACGGGGGATCGGGATTCACCGTGTGCCATGCGGGGCGCTGACCCAGCGGGATGACCGTGCGGAGACGTTCGTGCCCGCCCGCGGCCGGTGGATCAGGTGACGGTGAAGGCGGCGGGGCCTGATGTGCCACCACATGTGGTGATCGTGAAGGCTCCGGCGCCCGCGGCCGCCGCGGCGGGCACCGCGGTGACGATGGAGGTCTCGTCGATGGGAGTGAAGGCCAGGCCCGTGAAGGCGGTGGCCGCCGAGTCGGTGAACGTCACGTCGCTGATGCCGACGAGACAGGTGGCGCCGGAGATGGTGGTCTCGGTCCCCGCCGGGCCCGTGGCAGGCGTCAGTGTGGCGCCAGTCAGGCTCGGCGCGTTGTAGTAGTCGATCAGGGTGACGCCCGCGGTCCCTGTGCCGCCGGCCGTGGTGACCGTGACCTGCTGGGTGTCGAAGCAGCCGGCCGGGGTGTGAGCCGGAGCGGTGACGGTGACCTGGGTGTTGTTGCCGCCGGCGGCGAACGCGACTGGGGTGAGAGCGCCCACGTTGACAGTGCCCCCGGACGCGAAGCCGGTGCCGAAGACCGTGATCGCCCCACCGGCGGCCGGCAGGCATGTCTCGTTCAACCCCGTGGTCGTCGGCCGCGCGATGACGAAGAACGGCACCGCATTGGTCCTGGTTCCGTTCGACAGGTTGGCGCTGACCGAGACTTGGCCCGAGCACGGCGCGGAGGAGGGGACCACGAAGGTGACCAGGGTGTTGGAGACCGTCGCCGGGCTGACGACGGCGCCGCCGAAGTTCACCGAGACGGTGGTGCCCAGCGATGTGCCGTTGATGCTGACGGCAGTGCCGATCGTGCCCTGGCTGGGGGTGAGGGAGGTGATGGGCATGAGCTTTCTCCTCTTCGATCGTCTTGCTCTGGTGTGGGGGTGTGCCGAGAGCGGGAGGGGTGGGCGACGCGGCCGTCGACCGCACCGGATTCCGCCGCGCGAGGGGAAGAGGGGTGGGAAGGAGATGGACCCCGCGGGCCCGGGACGCCACGGCCTTCAGCGGAGACCGCATGACCGGTGATGGCGACTTGAGGGGGACTCGTGCCTGGGTGCCGACCGCGGTAGGGCGAGTCGTGCATGAAACGGGCCGGCGCCGAGATCACTGTCGTGCCGAAACTCTCGCTCGATGTGAGTGAACCAAAAGAGCGGTAGGTGCGGAAGGTGCTAAAAAGGCGCGTACGGAGCTCTTATGACGATATGTCAAGTCATTGGTACGGACTCCTGTGAGCCGGAGTGCGCTCTCCGCCGCCGGATCGACGCCGGTACTCTGCCGTGCCCGCTGAGGCCGGAGCACGCAATCGGCCCCGGCCGGATGCTCCCGGCCGGGGCCTGACGGTCGTACGTGCGGCGATTCCCTACGCCGCGGCCTCCTGGGGCCCGGCCCCCTCCTGCTCCGCCTCGACCTGCTGGTTCCACTCCCGCTTCGACGCCTGCCAGCCGTCCTCGTCATGGCCGCGCCGCCAGTAGCCGGAGATGGACAGCCATTCGCGCGGGATCTGGTGCTCGAGGCGCAGATGGCGGCGGATCTCCTTCACGAAGCCCGCCTCGCCGTGCACAAAGGCGTGCAGCTGCCCGGACGGGAACTCCAGCCCCCGCACGGCCGCCACCAGCGCCTCGCCGACCGGCGCGGCGCCCCGGTGCAGCCAGCTCACCTCGGCCCCCTCGGGCACGGTGAGCTTGACCTCGTCCGCCTCGCCCGCCACCTCGATGAACACCCGCACCGGCACCTCGGCCGCGCCGCCCGCCCGGCTGTCGGTGAGGCGCTCCAGCGCGGCGGCGATCGCGGGCAGCGCGCTCTCGTCGCCCGCGAGCAGATGCCAGCCGGCCTCGGGGCTGGGGGCGTACGCGCCGCCCGGCCCCATGAAGTGGATCTCCTCGCCCGGCTGGACCCGGGTGGCCCACGGCCCGGCCAGCCCCTCGTCACCATGGGTGACGAAGTCCACCGTCAGCTCGCGGGCCGCCGGGTCCCACGCCCGCACCGTGTACGTCCGGGTGACCGGCCACTGCTCGCGCGGGAAGTCGGCGCGGATCCGCTCCAGGTCGAACGGCTCGGGGTAGGTGGCGCCCCCGGTGGGGAAGAGGATCTTGATGTAGTGGTCGGTGCACTCGCCCGCGTGGAAATCCGCGAGGCCGTCGCCGCCCAGGACCACCCGCACCATATGCGGGGTGAGCCGATCGGTGCGCAGCACCTGGGCGCGATACGGCGTGCGCGTCTTACGGGCCGGACGGTCCGCCATGGCGACCTCCCTGATCAACAAGAGTTAGGTTTACCTAACCTAACAGCTCACCCCTCAAGAGTGGACAGCAGTCTGCGCAAAGATCCGCCCAATCCCCAGCGCTCGGCCAGGGCTTCCACACCCCCAGGATCGCGCGGCGACCGCGGCAGCGCCGGGTCGAAGGCGGGCAGCGCCACATCCGAGGCGACCTGGACCACCTTCGGGGCGACCTCGACATACGGCCGCGCCTCGGCCAGCCGCTTGCGCTGGGTGGGGGTCAGCTTGGCGGCGGGGTCGTCCACGGCGGCCATGATCCCGGCCAGGTCGCCATGGGCGGCCAGCAGCTTGGCGGCGGTCTTCTCGCCGACGCCTGGCACCCCCGGCAGCCCATCGCTGGGGTCGCCGCGCAGCAGCGCCAGCTCCGCGTACCCCCGGCCGCTCACTCCGTACTTCTCGCGTACATAGGACTCGTCGACCAGCTGGAGGGTGCCCACGCCCTTGACGGGGTAGAGCACCCGCACCCCGCGCTCGTCGTCCACCAGCTGGAACAGATCGCGGTCGCCGGTGACGATGTCGACCGGGCCGGTCGCCCGGCCCGTGAGCGTGCCGATCACATCGTCGGCCTCATAGTGCGCGGCGCCCACCCGGGCGATGCCGATCGCGTCGAGCACCTCGTCGATCACCGGGACCTGCGGGGAGAGGGTGTCCGGCACCTCCTCCTGGTCCACCCCGGCCCCCTCCGGGGCCTCCTCGGCCACCCGGTGGGCCTTGTAGGTGGGGATCAGCTCGACCCGCCAGGCCGGGCGCCAGTCGAAGTCCATGCAGGCCACCAGGTCGTCCGGGCGGTGGTCCTGGACGAGCCGGGCGATGAAGTCGAGCAGGCCGCGCACGGCGTTCACCGGAGTGCCGTCGGGGGCCCGGACCGAATCCGGCACCCCGAAATAGGCGCGGAAGTACAGAGAGGCGGTGTCGAGGAGCATCAGGCGTCGCGTCACGATCTCGACTATGCACTACCCCACTGACAACTACCGCGGGGATAATGTGAAGTGGATCACCGTTTGGTTTGCGTCACATCGATCGGGGCAGGCGCGCCCCCGGAGCGAACCCGTTCAGTGATTCAACTATTGCGGCGGTCAGCGGTCCGATGCCGTACCGCTCCACGACCCGCCGGCGGGGGTGGCGGGTCGTTTTTTGGTGCGATCTGAGAGGTACATGTGGCCAATTTGCGAGCCGAACACCTGTACAAGGTGTTCGGCAGACGACCCGATGAGGCGGTGGCGCAGCTCGAGGGCGGCGCGGACCGCGAGGAGCTCCGTGCGAACGGTACGACAGCAGCGGTCATCGATGCCTCCTTCGCCGTCGAGGCGGGCCAGATCTTCGTCGTCATGGGTCTGTCCGGATCCGGTAAGTCCACCCTGCTGCGCATGCTGAACGGACTGCTGGAGCCGACCGCGGGGCGTGTGCTCTTCGACGACGACGATCTGACCGCGCTCAGCCCCAAGGGTCTGCGCGAGGTCCGGTCCCGCAAGATCAGCATGGTCTTCCAGCACTTCGCCCTCTTTCCGCACCGCAGCGTCCTGGAGAACGCCGCGTACGGCCTCGAGGTGCAGGGCGTGCCGCGCGAGGAGCGCATCCGCCGCGCCACCGAGGCGCTGGAGCTGGTGGGCCTGGCCGGCTGGGAGAAGTCCTGGCCCGATGAGCTCTCCGGCGGTATGCAGCAGCGCGTCGGCCTCGCCCGCGCCCTGGCCACCGACGCCGACATGCTGCTGATGGACGAGTCCTTCAGCGCCCTCGACCCGCTGATCCGCCGCGATATGCAGGACCAGCTGCTCCAGCTCCAGAAGCGGCTCAAGAAGACCATCGTCTTCATCACCCACGACCTGAACGAGGCCATGCGGCTCGGCGACCGCATCGCCGTGATGCGCGACGGCCGCATCGTCCAGATCGGCACCGCCGAGGACATCCTGGTCACCCCGGCCAACGACTACGTCGCCTCCTTCACCCAGGACGTCGACCGCAGCCGGGTGCTCACCGCCGGCGCGATCATGGCCGAGCCGAGCGAGGTGCTGGGCACCACGACCGACGACGGCACCACACTCCGTACCGCGCAGGACGTGCTCGCGGCAGCCCCCGCCACCGTCACCGAGAGCACTCCGATCATCGAGCTGTTCCGGCCCTGTTCGCGCAGCGGGGTCGCGGTCGCCGTCACCGGCGACGACGGTGCGCTCACCGGTGTCGTCAGCCGCGCCCGGCTGCTCGCCGTCCTCGGCGAGCCGGACACCGGACCCGACGGGGCCGAACCACCGGCCGGCGGCGCGCCGGACGCGCCCGAGGCCACCAAGAAGGTGATCACCGGTGCCTAGGCTTCAGCTCGGCGACTGGATCAACTCCGGCGTCAACTGGCTCCGAGACAATCTGAGCTGGCTCTTCGACTTCATCTCCAGCGTCGTGCAGGGCATGTACGACGGGCTGAACACCGTGCTCAGCGGCCCCGAGCCGCTGCTGCTCGCGGGCATCCTGGCGCTGCTCGCCTGGTGGCTGCGCGGGCTGCTGCCCGCCGTGCTCGCCTTCCTGGGATTCGCCCTCATCGACTCGATCGAGCTATGGGGCGAGGCGATGAACACCCTCGCACTGGTGCTGGTCGCCGGTGTGATCACCGTGGTGTTCGCGGTGCCGCTGGGCATCTGGGCCTCGCGCAACCGCGCGGTGAGCGCCACGATCCGCCCGGTGCTGGACTTCATGCAGACGATGCCCGCCTTCGTCTACCTGATCCCCGGCATCTTCTTCTTCGGCCTCGGGGTGGTCCCCGGCGTCGTCGCCACCGTCATCTTCTCGATGCCCCCGGGCGTCCGCATGACGGAACTGGGTATCCGGCAGGTGGATGCGGAGCTGGTCGAGGCGGCCGACGCCTTCGGTACCCATCCGCGCCGCACCCTGCTGCGCGTCCAGTTCCCGCTGGCCCTGCCCACCATCATGGCGGGCGTCAACCAGGTGATCATGCTGGCGCTGTCCATGGTCGTCATCGCCGGTATGGTCGGCGCCGAGGGCCTGGGCTCCACCGTTTTCCAGGCGATCAGCTCCGTCGACGTCGCGATGGGCTTCGAGGGCGGTATCGCGGTCGTCATCCTGGCCATGTACCTGGACCGGATGACCAGCGCGCTCAATCAGCGCGTCTCCCCGCTGGCCCGCCGCGCGCTGGCCAAGCAGAGGGCCAAGGCGCTCAGCGGCCTCAAGGTGCTGCACTGGCGCCCCGCCACCTCCGTCGCCATGGTCGGCGTCGTCGTCCTGGCGCTGGTCGCCGGCGGTATGAGCATCTTCGGCGACGACGACGAGGGACCCACGGTCTCCGCCAACGTCGGCAAGGGCCAGTCGGTCAACATCGGCTACATCAACTGGGACGAGGGCGTCGCCTCCACCTTCCTGTGGAAGGAGCTCCTGGAGCAGCGCGGCTTCAAGCCGAAGGTGCAGTCGTACGACGTCGGCGCGCTGTACACCGGTATGGCCGCGGGCAACATCGACTTCGAGACCGACTCCTGGCTGCCCACCACCCACGCCTCGTACTGGTCGAAGTACAAGAGCAAGCTGGAGAACCTCGGCTCCTGGTACGGCCCCACCTCGCTGGAGGTCGCGGTGCCGTCGTACGTCAAGGGCGTCAAGACCCTGGACGACCTCGAGAAGAAGGCCGGCACCTTCAAGAAGAAGATCGTCGGCATCGAGCCCGGCGCCGGTGAGATGAAGTTGATGCAGGACGAGGTCATGCCCGGCTATGGCCTGAACAAGAACTTCACCCTGGTCAAGGGCTCCACCGCGGCCATGCTCTCCCAACTGGACCGCTCCTACGCCAAGAAGGAGCCGATCGCCGTCACCCTGTGGTCCCCGCACTGGGCGTATGACAAGTACGAGCTCACCAAGCTGAAGGACCCCAAGGGCGCCTTCGGCAAGGGCGACCGCATCGACTCCCTCGCGCGCAAGGGCTTCTCCAAGGACAACCCCCAGGTCGCCAAGTGGATCAAGAACTTCAAGCTGACCGAGAAGCAGCTCACCAGCCTGGAGTCGGCGATCCAGGACGCCGGTAAGGGCAAGGAGCAGCAGGGCGTGCGCGCCTGGCTGAAGCAGAACCCGGGCATGGCCAACAAGCTGGCCCCGGTGCCCGGCGGCGGCGACCAGAAGGGCAAGGACGCGGGCGCCGCGCCGATGATCGGGTACTTCCCGTGGGACGAGGACATCGCCACCACCTACCTGTGGAAGAACGTCCTCGAACGGCGTGGCTACAAGCCGGAGATCAAGCAGTACGACGTCGGCTCGATGTTCACCGGGATGAGCACCGGACAGGTCGATGTCGAGTTCGACGGCTGGCTACCGGTCGCCCAGAAACAGTACTGGGACAAATACAAGAAGAACCTGGTCGATGTCGGGTCGTGGTACGACAAGACCTCGCTGGAGATCGCGGTGCCGTCCTACGTCAAGGACGTGAAGTCGCTCGCCGATCTCAAGGGCAAGGCCAGCACCTTCGGCGGCAAGATCGTCGGTATCGAGCCCGGGACCGGCGAGATGAAGCTCCTGAAGGGCAAGGTGCTCAAGGAGTACGGCCTGGACAAGGAGTACAAGGTCAGCGACGGCTCCTCGCCAGCGATGCTGGCCGAGCTGGAGCGGTCGTACGCCAAGAAGGAGCCGGTGGCCGTGGTCCTGTGGACCCCGCACTGGGCCTACAGCAAGTACAAGCTGACCAAGCTCGCCGACCCGAAGCAGGCGTTCGGGGCCAGCAACCAGCTCCACACCCTCGCCAACAAGTCCTTCCCGAAGAAGTTCCCCGAGTTCAACGGGTGGCTGAAGAAGTGGCACATGACGGAGAAGGAGCTGGCGAGCCTGGAGCAGGCCATCCAGGACGCCGGTAAGGGCAACGAGGAGAAGGGCGTCCAGAAGTGGATGGACGCCAACCCCGGCATCGTCGACAAGATGGCGCCGGTGGCTCCCTGACACCCCGTAGGCACCACGCACACCGCGGCCCGGAGCACCCGCTCCGGGCCGCGGTGCTGTGCTGTGGCCATGCGCTGCGCCGTGCCTCTGGGCGCAGCGCCGTGCCGTGCCGCCGGGTGCGGAGAAAACCGGATGACGGCCGAGGAGACGGCCCCCTACTGTCGTATCCGTGAACGCACCTCCCGGTGCGAAGACGACGGTTACTTCGGTCGATTTGGGTTCGATTCCTGAAACACCCCGCCGACGCGGGGTGGGAAACGTACCGTCGTCGACTTTGATCTCGGGAGGCGCGCGCACGGCATCGGGGCGCCTGGTGCGCGGGCCGCGGTTACTTCCTTTCCAGAACAGTCCGCCGCCCACTCCTGACCTCAGGCGCTGCCGACGCACCGGCGCGCACGCCTCCTCCTGTGCCCACTCGGGGGAGAGGCATGACCGCATGACGAAGTTCAATCGCACCCTCCGGCGCGCCATGGCCACCGCGACCACCCATGAGGGCGGCGCCGCCGTCACCCGCGACAGCAAGTCCGACCTGGTGCTGCTGGCCGTGGTGAACATGGTCGGCGAGCAGACCTTCTACGAGCCCTCCGGCGACCGCGACGACCGCTTCCGCACCCTCGTCCGTACGGTCGCCGTCGAGGACGGCGACTGGACCGCGCGCTTCATCACCTGGCTGCGCGCCGACGCCCAGATGCGCACCGCGTCGCTGGTCGCCGCCGCCGAGGCCGTCGCGGCACGTCTCGCGGCCGGGCTGCACGGCGACAACCGCCGTATCGTCGACGCCGCGTGTCTGCGCGCCGACGAGCCCGGCGAGTTCCTCGCCCACTGGACCGCCCACCACGGCCGCGCCCTGCCCAAGCCGGTCAAGCGCGGCCTCGCCGACGCCGCCCGCCGCCTCTACACCGAACGCTCGCTGCTCAAGCACGACACCGAGAGCCACGGCTTCCGCTTCGCCGACGTCCTGGAGCTGGTGCACGCCGCCCCGGACCCCGACAAGCCGTGGCAGGGCGAGCTGTTCCGGCATGCCATCGACCGCCGCCACCACCGGGAGGCCGCGCCCCCGGTCTCGCTGCGCACCCTGCGCGCCCGCGCCCGGCTCACGGCCCTGCCGCAGTGGGAGCGCCGTGCCGTGCTGGAGCGGCCGGACGCCGCCGACGCGCTCCGTACCGCCGGGATGACCTGGGAGGCGCTCGCGGGCTGGCTCCAGGGGCCGATGGACGCGACGGCCTGGCAGGCCGTACTGCCCTCGATGGGCTATATGGCGCTGCTCCGCAATCTGCGCAACCTCGATGAGGCCGGGCTGCCGGACGAGGCCGCCGAGCGGGTCGCGGCGCGGCTGGCCGATCCGGCCGAGGTGGCCCGCTCCCGTCAGTTCCCGTACCGCTTCCTGTCCGCCTACCGGGCCGCGCCGTCGCTACGCTGGGGCCACGCCCTAGACCGGGCGCTGACCGCCGCCACGGCGGCCGTCCCGGCGCTGCCGGGGCGCACTCTGGTGCTCGTCGACACCTCCGGCTCGATGCAGGCGCCGGTCTCGGGCCGCTCCCAGGTGCGTCATGTCGACGTCGGCGCGCTCTTCGGGGTCGCGCTCGCGCACCGCGGCTGCCGGGTGGACCTGGTCGGCTTCGCCTCCGGGCACTTCGGCCACCGGCTGACCCCGGGCGGTTCGGTGCTCCGCGATATCGAGGGGTTCTGCGCGCGGATCGGCGAGGTCGGGCACGGCACGGAGACGGGCGCGGCGCTGCGGGCCGCCTATAACGGCCACGACCGGGTTGTGATCGTCTCGGATATGCAGGCGTTTCCGCATATGCGCGGCCGCCGGTCCGTTCCGGCCTCGGAGGCCGTCCCGGCGCGGGTGCCGGTGTTCGGCGTCAACACCACCGGCTACGCGCCCACGTCCATCGACACCGGCCGCCCGAACCGGTATGAGATCGGCGGTTTCAGCGACAAGCTGTTCACGATGGTCGGGCTCCTGTCGCGGGGCGACCGCGTCGGGCGGGCCGCCTGGCCATGGGAGTCGCCGGCCGAGGCGGCGTAGCGGCGTGGGCCGTGCCGTTCTTACGGCTCGTACGGTCGTGGGGCTTGTACGGGTGTGAGGCTCGTACGGGCGCGCGGGCCGTAAGGCTGCGATGGGCGCCTTACGGTTCGCACGGCTCGTACCGCACGGCTCGTATCCGGCACCGCGGGACCGCGGGGGTGTGCGGAACCGCGGGACCGCGGGCATGTGCGGAACCGCGGGGCCGGTCGCGCCGTACGGTGGAGCGATGAGCCCTCGCACCCCCGTACGGCGCGTGGTGTCCCTCGTGCCCTCGCTCACCGAGGCCGTCGCCGCCACCGAGCCCGAGTTGCTGGCCGGTGCGACCGACTGGTGCACGCATCCGCCCGGCCTCGCCGTGGAGCGGTACGGCGGCACCAAGAACCCAGACACCGCCCGGATCGCCGCCCTCGCACCGGATCTCGTGATCGCCAACGAGGAGGAGAACCGCCCCTCCGACCTCGCCGCGCTGCGCGCCGCCGGTCTGGAGGTCCTGGTGACCGAAGTGCGCACCCTGGAGCAGGCGTTCAGCGAGTTGGAGCGGGTCCTGGTGCGCGGCTGCGGACTGGTCAGGCCCGGCTGGCTGGACGCGGCCGAGGCCGCCTGGGCGGACGTACGGGCCACCGGCCCGGCGCGGCACGCCGTCGTACCGGTGTGGCGGCGTCCATGGATGGTGCTGGGCCGGGACACCTTCGCCGGTGACGTCCTGGCCCGGCTCGGCGTGAAGCACCTCTACAGCGCGCATCCCGAGCGCTATCCCCGCGTCCCGATCCAGGAGTTGACGGCGCGGGGCGCGGATCTGGTGGTGCTGCCCGACGAGCCGTACCGCTTTACGGCCGACGACGGCCCCGAGGCGTTTCCCGGCCTTCCGGCGGCCCTGGTCAGCGGCCGTCACCTCACCTGGTACGGCCCCTCACTGGCCGAGGCGCCCGCCGTCCTCACGGATGCGCTGTCGGCGGCGCGCTGACGGCCGGGGGCGACGGTCCCTGGGTGACGTTCGAGGGCGGCCTCAGGCCCGCGCGTAGTCGGCGAGGGCCGGTTCCAGCAGGGCGAACGCCCGGGTGGCCTCGGCTTCGAGGATCGCGGCGATCTCCTTGCCGCCGTGCCGCGCGAGCGTGAGGTCCAGAATCCGGTGGAACAGCACGCGGTGCACCCCGGCGAGCAGGGACGCGGCCGTGCGCGGGGTGATGTCGGCCGGGGAGGTGCCGGTCGCCGCGGCCAGAGCGGCGGCCAGGGCCTCCTCGCGCTGGTCGTGCAGTCCGCGCAGACAGGCCGAGAGGGTGGGGCTCTCCACGATCATGCGGGTGAACTCCGGTCCGGCGAAACCGGCGACCGGATCCTGTGCGGCGACGGCGGAGAGCAGGGCGCGCCGCAGCGCGGCGAAGGCGGATTCGCCGGGCTCCCGGGCGGCGACGGCGCGGGCCAGGCCGGTGACGAACTCGTCCTGGTGGTCGAGGGCCAGATCCTCTTTGCGCGGGAAGTAGTTGGTCACCGTCTTCTTCGCCACGCGCGCGGCGTCGGCGATCTCGGCAATGGTGGTGCGTTCGAACCCCTGCGCCATGAAGAGCTCGGTGGCCCGGTCGGAGATCAGCTGCCGCGTCTCACGCTTCTTGGCCTCGCGCAGGCCGGTGGCCGCGGAGTCGGTCGTGGTGCTCGACTCGATGTCCATGAGGACGAATCTTACCCTCGTAGCATATTTACGTTGACGGGCAATAGAGGACGGACCTAACTTTACCTCCGTCGTAACTTTTGCTTCGCGAGGGAGATGGGCCCGCCTCCGCGATGAGCCCGCTGCCCCCCCCGGCGAGTCCCGACCACCCACGACGGAGGACCGTTTGCTGAACGTCATCGCCGTTCCCACGGCGCCCGAGGCGGCCCGAGCGGTCCGCGACCGCCCCGACGCGCTGATCGCCGTCCCGCTTCCGGACGATGCCAAGGTGCGCGGCGACTGGGTCCGCGCGCCGGGCGCCCGGGGCGGCGCGGTGATCTATGTGCACGGCGGCGGGTTCGCCCACACCATGCCCGAGGCCGAGCGGGTGATGGCCTATCGGCTGTCGAAGGCGACCGGCCGCCCCGCCCTGCGGGTGGACTACCGGCTGGCGCCCCGACACCCGTATCCCGCGGCGCTCGAAGACGTCCTGGCCGCCTGGCGGAGCGTGCTGGACGCGGGCGTCCCCGCCGCCGAGGTCGTGCTCGCCGGCGAGTCGGCCGGCGCCACGCTGGTGCTCTCCGCGCTGCTGGAGATCCGGCGGACCGGCGGTCCCCAGCCGGGTGCCGCGGTCGCGGTCTCACCCGTCACCGACTTCGCCCTTACCGGCGCGTCGCTCTCCGCCAACGACGGTAAGGATGTGATGAACCGGGCCGCCCTCGACTCCCTGCGCGCCCGGTACCTGGCCAGCGCGCCCGCCGACCGAGCTCCGCAGTCGCCGCTGTACGGGGACCTTCGCGGGCTGCCGCCGCTGCTGATCGCCGTCGGTGCGCACGAGATCCTCCTGGACGACGCCCGCCGCTTCGCCGAGGCGGCCGGTGCCGCCGGGGTGAGCGTGCGCCTGGAGGAGTACGCGGATATGCCGCACGCCTTCCACCTGTCCGAGCGGGGCGAGGTGCTGCTGGACCGGATCGGCCGGTGGCTCGCCGAGCAGGTCCGCGAGGTCGGGGTCGGCGATGTCGGCGTCAGTGATGTCAGGGGCTGCGATGTCAGGGGCTGCGATGTCAGGGGCCGTGACGTCACGGGCTGCGATGTCAGCGTCAGTGATTTCACCGTCAGCGACCCGGAGGCCGGACCCTATGCGCTCACCGAAGGCCCTGACGGCGCCCTGTGGTTCACTCTGGTCCACCAGGGCGCGATCGGCCGCAGGGGCGCGGACGGCCGGATCACCGTCCATTCCGTCGGAGCCAAGCCGATGATGATCGCCCAAGGGCCCGATGGCGCCCTGTGGTTCACCGAGTACGGCACACACCGCATCGGCAGGATCACCGTCGACGGCGCGGTCTCCTCCTTCGTACCGCCGACCGCCGGGGGCGGTCCGTACGGGATCGCGGCGGGCCCGGACGGGGCCATGTGGTTCACGCTGTCGGCCGCCGACCGCATCGGGCGGATCACCATGGACGGCGACATCACCGAGTACCCCGCGTCCGGGGTCACCGAGCCCCCCGTGCCAGGCGCCACCCAGCACCCCGCGCCCGGGGCCTTCCCGTCCGCCATGGCGGCGGGGCCGGACGGCGCGATGTGGTTCACCCTCAACCAGGGCAACGCCATCGGCCGGATCACCATGGACGGCCTGACGACCGCCCACCCCCTGCCGACCGAGGCCGCCGCGCCGGTGGGCATCGCCCAAGGGCCGGACGGCGCCCTGTGGTTCACCGAGATCGGCGCGGGGCAGATCGGCCGCATCACGGTGGACGGCACCGTGACCGAGTACCCGCTGCCCGACCGCCAGGCCCGCCCGCACGCGGTCACGGGCGGCCCCGACGGGGCGCTGTGGTTCACCGAATGGGGGCGCGGCGGGGTCGGACGCATCACCACGGACGGCCGGATCACGGCGTACGACCTGCCCCGCGCCGACTGCGAACCGCACGGCATCGCCGCGTACGACGGCGCCCTGTGGTGCGCCCTGGAAACGGGCTCCCTGGCCAGGATCGAGGTGCCCCGATGACCGTCACGATCCCGCTTGCCGCGAATCCGTTCCCCGAATCCATCTGAGATCCCCCATCTGAAACCCCGACGAGAGGAATCCCCTTGGCCCGGACCCCCTTCGACGCGGGAGCCGAATTCGACCGCCAGGTGCGCGTCCTGACCGACCTGGGCTACCCGGAGCTGTCCGGCCTCGGCCCTGAGCGGTTCGGTGCGCTGGTCGCCCCGCTGCGGGGCCGCGCGGTGGCGGCCCAGGAGAGCCGATACGAGCCCGGGACCGGGGCGGGGGACGAGGGCCGTGTGCCGTTCCTGCTGGTCGTCACCCGGAACGTGGCGCCCATTGAGGAGACGATGCCGCGTACCGTCCTGCACGGCGGGCGTCTGCCCGGTTTCGTGGACCGGACCTTTGAACCCGGCTCCCTTGAACGATTCGTCGCCACCGAGGAGACACCGCTTCCCGACCCGGACGCCTATCTGCTGTTCGACATCGAACGCGGAGAGGAGTTCTGCGGCGTGGTGCCCCACGACGCCATGAAGGCCATCGCCGGACGGGACCGCTCCCTGCTCACCATCGAGGAGGGAATCGCGCTCATCACCCACTTCCCGCAGGTGCTGGTCAAGAACAAGTGCTTCTCGCTGGGCGGTTCACGGTGCGGTGACCGCCGGGTCCCGGCGATCTGGATCAGCCAGAAGGCACCAAAGCTGGGCTGGTGCTGGGAGGGCAACCCGCACACCTGGCTCGGCATGGCCTCCGCGGGGACGCGGACCGGGGGAGTGGCGTAAAGGCGCCCCCTTGGGCTGAGGCGAGGGCCGAGGGCGTCTTGGCCGTTCGCGGGCCGCGCCCTTGAGCCAGGGCTCAGGGACAGGGCCAGGGCTCCCTGACCGGGGCGGGCCGGGCGCCGACCGGAGCCAGCCAGACAAGGACCGGAGCCAGGCCGGGACCGGCGCGCGGCGGGGACCGGTACGGGACCCCAGTGAGCCGGGACCTCAGCAAGCCAGGGACCGGGTGGACCGGGGACCGGAGCCCCGCCCACCCCTCAGCCGTCCCCAGCGCCCTCAGCCACCCTCAGCGCCTTCAGCCGCCCCTGAGTGCCCTTGGCCGTCCCCCAGCGCCCTCAGCCGTCCACCGCGCAGCACGAGTCCCGCCGCAGCTGCCGCCCCACCTCCAGCCACTCCTCCGCCGACCGCCCGTGCGCCCAGTTCTCCCCGTGCGGTGCCGCCGCGGCAGCGGTCCCCGGGAAGGATTCGACCAGCTCGCGCTGCTCGTACGGCAACCCGCCCCGCAGCACCGACACCGTCCGTATCAGCGTGTCGAAGTCCGTGAAGGGATCGCCGTCCACAACCGTCAGATCCGCCAGCTTGCCGACCTCCAGGGTCCCGAGGTCGCGGTCGGCGCCGAAGGCCCGCGCGGGCAGGACGGTCGCCGTGCGCAGCGCCTCCTCCGGCGACAGCCCGAACCGGTGCAGGGCGCGCAGCGCCAGATGCAGATGGAGGCCCACCGGCACCAGCGGCTGGTCCGTCCCCAGGGCCACCACCCCACCCCCGGCGAGAATCCGCTGATAGACCCCGACCTCGGTGCGCAGCGTGGTCAGTTGGCCGGGCGTCGGGGGCGTCCCGGCGAGTTGCCGTACGAGCGCGGTGTCCCACGGCGGCATCAGCCGGGTGACCCGCTCGTCCTCCGCGAGCGAGGGGTCCGCCCCCACCAGGGGCGAGGCCGTGAACGGCGTGGCGATGAGCCGGAAGTCGGAGGTCGCGGTGTAGATCTCCGTCAGGTCCTGGTAGGAGTGCCCGGTCGCCGTCGTCGCGTGGCCGTACTCCAGCCGCTGGGTGGCCTGTAGATGCGTCGTCAGGTCCTGTCCGAGCTGTATGCCCGGGGAGCACAGATGGCTGCCGGTGCGCACGCCGAGCCGCTCATGCGCGAACCGGGCCGCCTCCTCCATGATCCATCCCGGCGCCCGCACATACGTCTTGACGAAGTCCCAGTCGAGCGCGGCGCCGCGCTCCAGAGAGCGCCGCAGACCGTCCCGGGTGCGGTGCGCCCGGCCCATGCTGTACGCGACGCGCGGTCCGTCCAGCAGCTCGCCGGTGGCCAGCAGCCGTGGCCCGGCCAGGGCGCCCGCCGCGACGGCCTCCCTGAGGCGCGCCTGCTCATAGGCGAAGCCGCCGAGGGAGACCGCGGTGGTGATGCCGTAGGCGAGCTGCAAGGCGGTCTGACGGCCGCCATAGGTGTACTGCCACGGGTGGGTATGGGCGTCCCAGAGCCCCGGCACGACGGTGTGGCCGGAGGCGTCCACGCGCCGCTTCGCGGGCCGCCCGGCCCGGTGCGCCTCCACGGCGGCGATGCGTCCGCCGCGTACCACGATGTCCACGTCCTCGCGGACCGTGCCGCCCTTACGGCCGTTATGACCGGCGCCGCCCTCGCCCCCGGTGCCGTCCCAGAACCGCCCGGCGTGGACGACGGTGTCCGCGGGGCGCGGCCGCCGGTGGTCCAGAGGGACGCGGACCGTGCGGGCGGTGCCGCTCTCGACGTCCAGCAGCCGCAGCCGGCCCGCCGAGAGATAGAGGACGTGGCGCGAGTCCCCGGACCAGGAGGGGTGGTCGGCGGCCTCGTCGGTCAGCCGGCGCGGCCCGCCGTCGGGGGTGCCGTCCGCCCTTACGGGCAACAGCCACAGGGCGGACTCGACGATGAGCGCCATATGGCGGCCATCGGGGGACCAGACCGGCCCGGAGTCATAGCGGTCGGAGAGGGAGGTGTGCGGTGCGACGGCGTGCTGTCTGGCCGTACCACTGTCGGTGTCGATCACCCGGATCAGGTTGTAGCCCTCGCGGAACCGCTGGTTCAGCCGGTTGCGATCGCACAGGGCGACATAGCGGCCGTCGGGCGACCAGCTCGGCCGGCCGGGCAGCCCTCCGGCGCCCATCGGGGCGGCGAGCACCCGTTCCGTACCGGCGTCGAGATCGCGCAGGACCAGGTTTCCCGACATGTCGACACTGACGAGCCGCTTGCCGTCCGGGGAGAGTGCCGGATGCACCCTGCCGCCGGAGGCCAGCACGGTCTCCTCGCCCGAGGCGAGGTCCCGGCGGCGCACGGCCAGCAGCCCGTCGCGGTCGTCGGCGTACACCAGGGCGCGCCCGTCGGGTGTCCACGTGGGAGCCAGCAGATACCGCGTGGGGGCCGCCCGTACGACCCGGCGCGGAGCGCGCCCGCCGGAAGCATCGGCGACCCAGAGGGAGTTGAGGGCGGCGAAGGCGACCTTACGGCCGTCAGGGGAGAGCGCGGGCATATGCAGCCCGCGCACCGGGCGCGCCCCGCCGCCGTCGAAGTCGTACCGCTTGACGCGATACCGGGGCCGGTCGACGGGGAGGGTGGCGGAGAAGGGGATCTCCTCGTACGCGGGGCCCTTACGGTCGGCACCCTCGGAGGAAACGTCCTTACCGACAACGTTCTTACCGGCAGCGTCCTTACCGGCGCCGACGGCCGAGCCGGAGCGTGCCGCCGCGGACACCTGGAACACCCGGAACCGCCCGTCGACGGTGAGCAGCAGCTCCTCCCGCGAAACCCAGCGGGGCGGCACGGGCTGCACATCGCCCGTTATGGCCACCGGCTCCCCGGCCACGACCAGCGTGCAGGAGGCGGCGGGAGCGGCCGTGGTGCGCAGATACGCGAGCCGGCCGTCCGCCGACACGGATGGCGTCATCACCTGGGCGTCGGCGGTGGGATCGGTGTGCTCGGCCGTGACCGGACCGCCGCCGTCGGCCCGTACGGAGGCGACCGTACGGGCGTTCAGCGTGGTCCCGGAGAGCGCGCCGCGCACGAACAGCACCCGCTCGCCGTCCGGGGACCAGACGGGGTCGAAGTCCTCCCAGGCGCCGTCCTGGAGCGGCCCGTCCTGGCCGTCCACCCCCGAGAGCCGGGTGAGCTCACCGGTGGCCACCTCCAGCACCCAGATCCGGTACGGGCTGCCCGCCACGGGGTCGCCGCCGCGCTCGGAGGCGAAGGCGATCCGGGTGCCGTCGGGCGACCAGGCCGGACCGCGGTCGTCCCACGGTCCATCCGTTCGCTGCCGCAAATCGGAGCCGTCGGGGCGCAGTGTCCAGATATGGAATCCGCCGCCCCGGTAGGCGCAGATGGCCAGCAGCTTTCCATCGGGCGAGTAGACCGGCCGAGTGGGCTCCAGATCGGCCGGCGTGAGCGCCACGGCCGCGCCGCCCTTACGGGCGACCGACCACAGGACGTTCTGGACCTCGGCTATAAGGCGGTCACCGGACGGGGAGAGGGTCGCGGCGCCGTTGGTGGCGGCGGTGAAGGAGAGCGAACCCGGCCGGGCAGCCGCTGCGGCGGCCGTTTCGAACGGCAGTGTGGCCGCGGTGGCGGCCGCGGTGCCCACGGCGGCGGCCTGGAGAAAACGCCGCCGCGAAAGGGCGGAGGCGTCTGCTGAGATGGTGGGAAGCGAAGCGTCGTGCGAATCCAACGGTCCTCCTGGAGCAAGGGAGTTGCATGGAGTAGGAGTTGGTACGCGGTGCTGAGTGCTTGATCGTTACACACCCACGCCCCCGGAGGACAGGACCGCGTCGATGCCCTTGGCTTGCGGGCCGGGCAAAGGGAGAGTGGGTGTCTACATCCCTTCGCGCCACGTCAATTCGCACCCGACCGATCCGTACTCGAACGATCCGCACTCGACCGATCTCGCGCCCGGCCGATCAGCACTCGACCGATACACATCGAAGACCGAAGGCGCCCGACCAATACGGTGACCGATTCGCACGCGACTGATTCCCACCCGACTGATTCGCGCCAGGAGACAGGAGATGAGACGGCATGCCCGACGGCGGTATCACCCACCGCACCGACCATCTGCCCATGCCCGACGGTGTGCGGGTCGCGACCTATAGCTGGCTGCCGGAGAACGGCGATACCGTGCGCGCGATCGTCCAGATCGCGCACGGCGCGGCCGAACACGCGCGGCGCTACGACCGGTTCGCCCGCTTCCTCGCCGCACACGGCTACGCGGTGGTCGCCTCGGACCACCGCGGCCACGGAGCCACCGCCGAGTCGACGGGCGGCTTCGGCGTCGTGGGCGAGGAGGGCGACGGCTGGCGGGCGATCGTCTCGGACCTGCGCACCATCGGCGACCGCGCGCGGGCCGCGCACCCTGGCGCGCCGCTGGTCCTGCTCGGCCACAGCATGGGCTCGATGCTGGCCCGCGACTGCGCCCAGGAGTACGGCGAGGAACTGGCCGGGCTGATCCTCTCCGGAACCTTCCGCTCACTGCCGGGCACCGAGACCGAGGAGGCGCTGGAGGGCATCGCCCAGGAGATCGCGGAAGGCGGCCGGACCGGCCCCTCCACCTTCACCCCGACCCTCTTCGCCTCGTTCAACGACCCGTACGAGTCCATTCCGGACAGGACGGGTTTCGAGTGGCTGTCGCGCGACGCGGCGGAGGTGGCCGCGTACGCGACGGACGAACGGTGCGGCTTCGCGTTCAGCGCCGGACTGTCCCTGGACTGGGTCCGCGGCGTCCGTAAGATCAACGACCCGCGCCACCAGGCCCGTATCCCGGCCACACTGCCCGTGCACCTGGCGGTGGGCACCGAGGACCCGTGCAACCAGGGGATGACGCTCGTCCACGAACTCCTGGAGGACTTCCGCTACGGCGGCACGCGTGAGCTGAGCTGGAAGGGATACCAGGGGGCCCGGCACGAGATCCTCAACGAGACCAACCGGGACGAGGTCCAGCAGGACCTGCTGACCTGGCTGGGAAAACACCTCTGAACCGAGTGCCCCGGCGGACGAAGCGGGGCCCGGCAGGTGAACCGGAGGCCCGGCGGATGAACCGAGGGCCCTGGAGCGGAAGCGGGGGGGCGAACCGGGGGCCCGGCGGACAGACCGAGGGCCCCGGCAGGCGAACCCAGGTCCCCGGCGGGAGCCACCGCCTCAGCGCAGAAAGCCGGAGATGCGCTCACGCAACGACGCCGGGTCCAGCCCCTGCCCCGCCAGATGCTCGTCGATCGTGCCGTAGCGGCGCAGCTCGCGCCGGGGGATGCCCAGGCCGAGCACCCGATGCGGGCGATCGGCGAGCGCGTCATTGGCGGCGGCGGTCGAGGTGCCCGCGAGATACGGCTCGACCAGCACGACGTCGACGCCGCCCGCCGCCCCCGCCCGGGCCGCCGCCCCCGCCCGGGCCGCCGCCCCCGCCCGGGCCGCCGCCCCCGCCCGGGCCGCCGCCCCCGCCCGGGCCGCCGCCCCTGCCCCGGCCGCCGCACGTAGCGTCCGTCCGTCGAAGGGCCGCACCGTGGTGGCGTACAGCACGGTCACATCCAGCCCCTCGACGGCCGTGAGCGCGCCGTCGAGCATCGGCCCGACCGCGATCACCACACCGCCGCGCCCCTCCCGTACGGTCAGGAAGCGGCCGGGGGCGATGTCCCGCGGGGCGGAGTTGGCGTGCGCCGACAGCCGTACGTACACCGAGTCGTCACCTGCCGCGACCGCGTCCCGCAGCAGGGTCTCGGCCTCGTCCGGATGGCCGGGCACATGGACGGTCCAGCCGTCGAGCGTGTCCAGCAGGGCCACATCGCCGGGGGCCATATGGGTGTAGCCGCCCGCCGGCCAGTCGTACGAACCGGCCGCGCTCACCAGCACCCCGCCCACGCCCTGATGTCCGAAGTCCAGCTTGACCTGCTCAAACGGCCGCTCGACCAGAAAGCTGGCGAAGGTGTGCAGAATCGGCCGCATCCCGGTCAGGGCCAGTCCACCGCCGACGCCGACCAGCAACTGCTCGCGGATGCCGACATTGATCACCCGATCGGGATGCGCCCGGGCCGCGTCCGTGAACCCGTCCTTGCCGATCTCCGCCAGCACGACGGCGAGCCGGGGGTCGTCGTCCAGAAGCCGGGAAACGACAGAGGCGAAACGCTCACGCATGGTGTCCATGAGAACAGTTCCTCTCACCCTGGAAACGAATCAGACCTTGGCCTCGACCTGGGCCACAACGGCACGCGGCCGCCCCGCGTGCGGCGCGGTGTACGCCTCGTACAAGGCCTGATGATCACGCCCGTCCACGGTCGCCGTGGACCACCCCGCGGCCTCGAAGCGCGCGGCGATGCCCCCGGGCCGGACATGGCTGGCGGAGGCGTTGTCGACCACGACCGTATGCAGCCGCTCCAGCCCTACGGCCCCCGCGTAAGCGATCGCCTCGTGATTGCTGCCCTCGTCCAGCTCGGCGTCGCCGATCAGCACCCACACCGCCGCCCCGGAGAGCCCCCGCGCCCGCAACCCGAGCGCACTCCCCACGCCCAGCGGCAGCCCGTGCCCCAGCGAACCACTGCTGATCTCCACGCCCGGCACGAGCACCCGATCCGGATGGTGCCCCAGCGGCGAGTCATACGCCCCGAACCCCGCCAGCAGCGATTCGGGAAAGAACCCCTTGGCGGCGAGCACGGCGTAGTACGCCATCGGCCCGTGCCCCTTGGACAGCAGAAACCGATCCCGATCCACATCATCCACGGCCTCCGGCGAGACCCGCAGCACCCGGTCGTAGAGCACCCAGAGCACATCAAGCGTCGAGGTAGCGGCCGGCCCGTGCTTCTCGTCCCCGGTCATGAGGCTCATCAGCCGCGGAAGATCGTCGTATCCATATGCGGTGTGAACGTCGATGAAGGTCATAGACCGAGCGTGCAACTTAAACCCAGCTTCAAGTCAACCCCACACCGCCGCCATCCACGACCCCCTGGGTAACGAAGAGCAACGATGCGCTCCCGCAGGGTAAACACCCCAGCTGGTCCCGCCGGGCTCCCGATCTCCACCCCGGGTGGCAGCGACCACCCCTTGAAGTGCGGTATTGTTCTTCATGCGCGGTCGGCGAGGGAAAGCCCAAACCGAACGAGTACCGGGACGTGGCGCAGCTTGGTAGCGCACTTGACTGGGGGTCAAGGGGTCGCAGGTTCAAATCCTGTCGTCCCGACGGTGCAGAGGGTCTTCGCAGGTCAACACCTGTGAGGGCCCTCTTTTCGCGCTCCCGTTTCCCGCGTCGAGGTCGAGCACGCCGCTCACCGACACCTTGGCTCGGAGGGTTTCTCTCCATGCCGCTTCTGGACCTCGACAAGATCACCACAGGCGTCTCCAAGACCTGGGAAGGGTTCCTGCGGGACTGGGACCGCTCCCTGCGGGCGGGCAACTACCCGGAGACCACCCGCTACAACTACCTCCTCGCCGCCGCCCAGCTCGCCCGCTACCTGAACGAGAACGCCACTCCCGACCTCGAGGCGGAGGACGCGGCCGAGGACCCGACCGAGGTCACCCGCGCCCACGTCGAGGCGTTCCAGGGGTGGATGATCGAGACGCGGTCGGCGTCGACCGCGTTGAACAAGCACAAGGGACTTCAGCAGTTCTTCAAGTGGCTGATGCTGGACGAGGAGGAGATCGACCGCTCCCCGATGGAACGCGTCCGCCAGCCCAAGACCGTGAAGAAGCTGATCCCGGTCATCCGGGATGACGACACCAGGAAGGTGCTGGCTGCCTGTAAGGGCAAGGCGTTCCTCCAGCTGCGGGACGAGGCCATCATCCGGCTCTACTACAACACCGGCGCCCGCCTGTCCGAGGTCGGCAACCTCGCCTTGGAGGACATTGACCTGGTCACCGACTCGGTGCATTACCACGGCAAGGGCAGCCGCGACCGCCGCGTGCGGTTCGGCCCGAAAACGGCGCGTGCGGTGAGCCGGTATCTGCGGGCACGGGCGAAGCGCAAGGGTGCCGAGCTGCCGGATCTGTGGCTGGCCGCTCGCTGCGGGCGGCGGCTGGCGCCCAACGGCATCAAGATCATGATCAAGCGGCGCGGTCTGTCCGCCGGGGTGAGGGGCGTGCATGCGCACCGGTGGCGGCACAACTTCGCCCATGAGTGGAAGCGGGCGGGCGGGGACTCGGGTGATCTGATGCTGCTGATGGGCTGGGTGTCGGAGGACATGCCCCGCCACTACGGAGCCAGCGCGGCCGCCGAGCGTG
The DNA here is from genome assembly GCF_040653035.1 of Streptomyces malaysiensis subsp. malaysiensis. Lineage (NCBI taxonomy): Bacteria > Bacillati > Actinomycetota > Actinomycetes > Kitasatosporales > Streptomycetaceae > Streptomyces > Streptomyces malaysiensis. The sequence goes on along the minus strand of NZ_JBEZNG010000025.1, from coordinate 92,231 downwards.
CCCAGGAGACCCACCAGCGGATGGGAATCGGCGAGAATGTCTGACCCCCTCACCCGCACCATGCCGGAGCCTGATGGTTCGTCGGACGGCACGGCCACGGTCCGGGCGGTGACCGGCATGATGGCGGCCGTCGTCAGCCTGACCTTCCTCTTCGGCTTCGGCAACGTCTGGAACCTGGCGCTGCGGCAGGGCGTCCCGGCATGGGTGGCCCCGCTGGTGGCCCCGGCGGTCGACCTGTCCATCCTCGGCCTGCTGCTCGGTATCCGGTACCTCGCCCTGCACGGTGCACCGGTGGAGCAGTTGCGTCCGGCCCGGCGGCTGCTGGTGCTCTCCAGCGGCATGACCCTGGCCTTGAACACAGCCGACCCGCTGATCGCGGAAGACCTGGGCAAGGCCGCCTTCGACGCGGTCGGCCCCGTTCTTCTGATCGGCTGGGCCGAGGTCGGACCCGGACTCCTCCACGCACTCGCCACCAGCCAACCCAGGTCGGCATCACACCCATCCGCGACGCCGCAGCACGGACAAGACCCCGGCCGGACAGCGGTGCCCCAGAACGATCACCAAGCCACCAGCGCCTCTTCCCCGCATGCGGCAGGGACGGAACGACAATGTGACGGCGATGAGTTGCTGGAGCGCGCCCGACAGGAAGACGCCCGACACTGGGAGACCTACCAACGGCCGATCTCCGCGGAAACACTCCGCAAGCGGCTCCACGTCGGCGCGGCACGATCACGCATGCTGGTGGCGATGATCCGCTCCGACACCTCATCCAGGCGCGCCGATCAGACGCATGGCCTCGAGGAAGTACCCGGACGGCGGGAAGCGTGAACGCCAGTGGGCGGCTTTTCACTTCTCGGCTCGCCTGGCTGACAAGTGGAGCATGACGTCGCAGAATACGGCTGTCTGGTCCTTCGCGATCTCCTCGCCAAGCTGACCAGTTCACCGAGAGCGCCCTACTGCCCCGGCAGTTCACCGACGACAAGGACATCACCTTCGCCCGGGTGGACGGCGGTGCCCGGCGCTGCGACCAGGCAGCGTCCGGCGACGGCCCATTCAAAGGCAGCGATGTGGTCAAGGAGCTGACGGCCCGTGGGGGTAAGCGGGTGATGACTGGCGTCTACCTTGAGCAGCCCGGCCCACACTCCACGCCCGACAACCCCGTCCTGGTGTCGATCCAGGTGTTCCCGTTCCCAGATGCGGCCACGGCCGAGGACATGTACAACTACCTCAACGGCGGCGCACGCTGGAATCTCACCACGTGGTGCACCCAGAGCGGGGTGGGCGCCAAGCCGTGTATCCCCGGCATCAGCCACGGCTTGCGTTACGAGTCCAACCAGATTTCTCACCGTTATGTGATTGCTGCCGTGGCTGACCGCACAGACCTCAGCAACGACCGCTCCATCGCCCCCTGGCTCAGCTCGGCAGCAGGCGAGGCAGCCAACTCGGCTGGCCCACAGAACCAGAGCGGCCAGTGAACTCGTTTCATCCTGATTCATGCAGGTCGGCGGGGCTGGCGTGAGTCTCGTCAGGGGCGCTCGTGCTGGTCAGGGGCTGCTCTTCAGTCCGTGATCGTCTGCGGGCCGCGGAGGGTCTCGCTTCGAGTGAGGACCAGGAGGGCCCGGCCGAGGTGGGTCGCCTGCTCGGGGGGAGGCGGGCAACCTGCAGCACATGACGTACGTCGTGCGGAGCCTGCCCGGCGGTTGAGCCGCCGCCCCGTCACTGCCGTGTCTCCCAGCGCACCGCCTCGTCAAGGACAAACCGGGCCCCGTCGAAGTCCGCCAGACGGGCGGCGACGGTGCGTGCGGCGAGGTGCTCGGGCAGGGCGGCCGAGAACTTCAGGCCCTGTACGGCGCGGGGGTTGACCTCGGGTAGGACCAGGCGGTCGGCGAGGTCGGCGCGGGCAGCCTGCCAACTCTGCGGTGTCGTTGCCGCACTGAGGCGGATCCGGGCGTCGTCGGGCTGTTGTACGGGGTCGGCGAGGGCTCCGAGGGAGGCGATGAGGGTGGCGTTGGCGCGGAAACCGGCCCAGGTCCACCACTCGAGTTTGTCGCCCTCGCGGAGCAGGAGTGTCCCGTGCACGTCGACGTGCGCGGCGCGGTTCTCGCGGAGTTCGGCGAGGCGTGCTTGTGCGCGCCGGGTGAGGCGGACGGGCGGGTTCGCGCCGAGGAGTACGTCGCGCATGGCGCGGGTGAGCGGGAAGGAGAGGCCGCTGAGCCCGTAGCTGTCCCAGCGGGCGCGGCCGCCGCCTTCGGCGGGTTCGACGAAGGCACGTCTGCGGTTGAAGTCGACATGGCCGACCTGCCAGCTGCGTCCGCCGAGGAGCAGCAGGCGCGGCCCCTCACGCTGTTCGAGCAGAAGCCGGGGGTCGATGGTGCCGAGGTCCTTGCGGCCGAAGTAGACGGTGAACTGCGGCGGGGCGGTGAAGGCCGCGGTGAGGGCCATGAAGTGGCGGCGGCCGAAGTGCTTCTCGGCCTGGGGGCCGATGAAGAGGAGCCCTTCGTCGGTGTCGAGGAAGCCCCCGCCGACCAGGTACTTCATGATCGGCGTCGCGCTCCTGTCGAAGGGGGCGAGACCGTTCCACTCCTCGTGCCAGGTGCGGTCGCCGAGTGTGTGCTGCTGCAGGGCCGCGGCGAGAATCTGCTGGGCGACGAGGTGGCGCGGCTGTGGCGGCGGGACGACGGGCTCGATCCAGTGGCGGCCCCACAGCAGGAGCAGTGCTGCGGCTTTCAGGAGGGCGGCCTCTTCGGTGGCGAGGAAGAGGGCATTGCGTATGGTCCCGGTGCGCCGTCCCGTGCGGCCCAGGCGTTGCAGGAAGGCGGCGACGGTGTCAGGCGCGCCGATCTGGATGACCCGGTCCAAGTCACCTACGTCGACGCCGAGTTCAAGGGTCGAGGTGGAGACGATCACGCAGTCGCGGGCCTCGGCGAAGGCTTCTTCGGAGCGGCGCCGCTCGTCGAGGGAGAGGGAGGAGTGGGAGAGATGCGTCGTCACGCCGCGGAGGCGGAGTTTTTCACCGAGTTCCTCGACCGATGCGCGGGAGTCGCAGAAGACGAGACGCTTTTCGCCGCCGTGGAGGAGGGAGATGAGTCTGGCCGCGTTGTCGAGGGAGCCCACGTAGTCGAGTTCGATGTCGCCGGGTGGTGGGGTGTTTCCTTCGGGCGCCTTGAGATGAACGCCGGGTGCGACGACGCGGCCCGTGCGCTCGTGTGGTTGTGCCCCTTGCAGCCAGTGCAGCAGGTCCTCGGGGTTGCCGACGGTGGCGGACAGACCGATGCGCTGGATGCGCCGCCCTACGAGGCGCTCGAGGCGTTCGAGCACGGCGAGCAGGTGCCAGCCGCGGTCGTCCGATGCAAAGGCGTGCACCTCGTCGACGACCACGGCCCGCACCCCGCCGAGTATGTGCTTGTGGTCGGTCTTCTTGCTGATGAGCTGCGCTTCGAGAGATTCGGGGGTGGTCAGGAGGATGTCGGGGCTTTCGACCCTCATCCGCTTGCGGGCGGATTCCCTGGTGTCGCCGTGCCACAGCCCTGCCGTACGGCCCAGCCATCCCGCGTAGGTCTCGAGGCGCGGTTCGAGGTTGTTGAGGAGAGCTTTGAGGGGAGCGAGGTAGAGCACCGACGTGCCCTGCCAGTCGCTGTTTTCCATGGCCGCGAGCAGCGGGAAGGAGGCCGCCTCGGTCTTGCCGCCCGCGGTAGGGGCGAGCAGCACGGTGTCCTCGCCGTCCATCAGCGGGTCGATGGCGGCCTTCTGCAGGGGGCGCAGGTCGGGCCAGCCGAGGGTGTTGACGATGTGGTGCAGGAGTACGGGATGCAGGCGATCCACCGGATCTGGGCGCTCCGCCCGGTCCGATGCCATCACAGCTCCAGGCCGATGTCGTCGGCGGCCGCCGCGTTGCGTTCTACATCGGTCAACTCGTTCCGAGAAACGGTGAGTTGGTAGTGGATCCGCGGGTCGAACTCCTCGAACTGGTCGATCCGGTCGAGGACGTCCCCGACGAGCTTCTTCAGGAAGATCCGCGGGGCGACGCCGACCTTCCCGCCCAGGTGCCCGCCGACGGCCTTGGCGAGGTCGCCGATGTAAGCCTCGTCGGCCACCTCCCGGATCCGTACCGGATCGCCTGCTCCGGCGGCGTACAGGTCCCGGACCTTAAGCCCGAGCTGGACGAGGCGCTCCCCGGTGAAGCCCGGCAACCGGATCTGTACGGCGCGCGGGTTGTCGAAGCGCGGGTCGGTCGAGAAGTCGGTGGCGAGCCGCTGCGCGAGGGGGGCGAGTCGCTGCACACCCTGCGGCCCGTCGTAGAAGGCCGGGGTGCCGGTGATCACCAGATAGAGGCCGGGGAACCGTCCGGAGTGCACCTCGTCGATGAGCTGGCGCAGCGCGTTGAGGGCCTTGTCGCGGGCGTCGGAGCGGACCCGCTGCAGCGTCTCCACCTCGTCGAGTACGACGACGAGGCCGGCGTGACCGGTGTCGCGCAGGACAGTGAGGAGTCCTTGGAGGAAGCCGAGGGCTCCGAAGTGGTCGAGGTCACCACGCACCCCGGCCGCCTTGCGCGCCGCGGCGGACACGTGTGGCTGGCCGCCGAGCCAGGCGAGGACGGCGGCGGCCGATGTATCGTCGCCGGCTTCGAGCGCCTGTCGGTAGCCGCGCAGCGCGGCGGCGAAGGCCGGCGCGTGCCGGGAGACCTCGGCGAGCCGTGCCGACATCAAACGGTCCACGGCGTCGGCGAGCGCGTCCTCGGCGACACCGTCGGCAAGGGCGTCCTCCTCCAGTGCGTAGAACCAGCCGTCGACAACCTGCTGAAGCGCGCTGGGTGGAAAGGCCGCGGTGGTGAGCCGCTCGATGAGCCGTCGGTAGACGGTTTCGAGCTTGTGCAGCGGCGTCTCGTTCTCCGACACCTGGATCTCGCAGACGGCGAACCCGCGGGCCTTGCCGCGCTCGGCGAGCCACCGGGTGAAGAACGTCTTGCCGGAGCCGTACTCGCCGCGCACCGCTTTGAAGACGGAGCCGCCGCTTGCGACGGTTTCCAGCTCCTCGTCCAAAGCGGGGGTGAACCGGTCGAGGCCGGTCGCGAGCAGATCGAGCCCCTGCTCGGGCACGGCTCCCCGCCGCAGTGCGTCCACGACGCCTCGTCGCCGTACGGCGCTGACCTGACCACGTACGTCATTCACGGGCACCATCCTCGCAAACCTGACCCTCCTGCTGCCCGGGAGTCGGTGTGCGCGAGGAGTTCGGTACCGCGATCGCAGGGCCGAAAGGCCCCTGTGCGCGATGAGCGGAAAAGGGCTGGGGGATGGCGATCGCGCCCGTACAATCCAATAAACTAACAATCCATCAGGGTGGGCTGTCGGGACGGCGGACACGAGCTGCTCGGTGCAACCGTTCACCACCCACCGGGGTCAGCCCTGATGGCAGAGCGCGGGGGATCGGAGAGCCAGGCTGATGAAGAAGGGTCGCTGGACGGCCGTCGCTCCTTCCGAGTACCCCCACGAGCAGGCGGCCCTCGAGAGGATCCTCACGCCTCTGCGGGACGACGGTCCGTGGCGGGCGTGGTCCAACTTCACCTTCGTCAGCCAGACGGGTCACGTTCGTGAGGTCGATCTCCTGGTCGTGACGCCGGGTGGCGTGCACATGATCGAGCTGAAGAGTCTGCACGGCCGGGTGGAACGGCGTGGCGGCCAGTGGGTGCAGATCCCGCCGGGGAACCGACGCGGGTACGGGAAGGGCCTCGGCGATCCACTGCGCCTCACCAACCAGAAGTCCAAGGAACTGGCTTCCCTGCTGCGCAGGTACGGCGCGAAGGTGTACATCACCGAGGGTGTGTGCTTCACCGAGGACGGCCTCGACCTGGCGCTGCCGCCGCACGAGTTGAACGCCCACATCTACAACGGCATCCCGGCCCTCCTCGCAGAGCTCCAGCTGCCGCCGCGCGAGGACCGGTTCAGGATCTCGTCCCAGGGCAGCGTCGACATCGGCAGGACGCTCGCCAAGGTCGGTATCCAGCAGGTTGTCCGGGAGGCGAAGGTCGGCCCGTTCATCCTGGACAAGCGGCCCTTCGACACGGGTGCCACCTGGGCCGATTACGCGGGCAGACACGAGCAGCTGTCCGAGACGGTGCGGGTACGGGTCCATCTGCGGCCCCGTAATTCGAGCAGCGAGGCGCGCAAAGCGCTAGTCGAGGCGGCGAAGCGGGAGGCCGGCACACTGAAGCGGATCCACCACCCCGGTGTGGTGCGCATCCGGGACTACTACCCCTCCGACCATGAAGCGGGCCCGGCGCTCACCTTCGATCACCATCCGGAGCGGCTACACCTGGACGAGTTCCTCGACCGGTGGGGCGGGAAGCTGGACCTGGAGGATCGGCTCGCACTCGTCCGTCAGATCGCCGAGGCGATCAAGTACGCGCACGCCAAGCGGCTCTATCACCGCGCCCTCACCCCACGCTCGATCCATGTCATCCCCCGCTCCAAGGGCGCGGCAGGGCGTGAACTGAGCGAGGAGGAGCGCTGGCGGCGGCCCTTGGTGCAAGTCTCCGACTGGCAGCTGGCCTCGCGTACGGTCACCTCTAGTGGAGTGACCCTGGAGCCGTCCACGGTGTCGGGCGGAAGCGTCGACGACGCCTCGGACCCTTACTTGGCGCCGGAGTTGACCGCTCCGAAGGCCGATCCGGCGCGCATGGACGTGTACGGCATCGGCACGCTCGCCTATCTGCTCACCACCGGCAGCGCTCCCGCCGCGACCTGCGCGGAGCTGCAGGCTCGCGCGGAGAGGGGCGAGCGGCTCGCCCCGTCGGCGGTCAAGGACGGCATCCCGCCGTTCCTGGACGACCTGATCGATGCCGCCACCGCCCAGCAGCCGGACCAGCGGCTGGACGCGGTGGGCGACTTCCTGGAAATGCTGGCGGCGGTCGACGAGGACCTCCGGCCCGCCGCCGTACCGGACGACGAGCAGCCCCGGCAGGAGGAGCCCGCCGACGACCTCGATCCGCTGGAGGTCGCGCCCGGCACGCTGTTGCAGGGACGTTGGCGAGTACGCCGCCGCCTCGGCACCGGCTCGACGGCGCGCGCCCTCCTCGTACTCGACGAACAGCAGGGGAAGAACGACGCGTTCGCGGTGCTGAAGGTGGCGCTCGACGACAACAAGTCGGAGGCGTTGCAGCGCGAGGCGGAAACCCTCGGCCGACTGCGGGACTCGAGCATCATCCGGCTGCTCGTGCCCGGCACGTTCACCGTGGGCGGGCGTACGGTCCTGGCCACCGAGTACGTCGGCAACATCAAGGCCGAGGCCGACGACAAGCGTGACGACCGCACCGCGCGGGACGAGACCATGGCGCGCGTCCTGGGCCGCCAGGGCCGCCTCACCATGGACGATCTGGAGCGCTACAGCGACAACCTCTTCAACGCCCTCTACTACCTGGAAGGCGAGAGCGTCTGGCATCGCGACATCAAGCCGGACAACATCGCGATCCGGATCCGTCCCAACGGCACCAAACAGGCTCTGCTCCTCGACTTCTCGCTGGCCGCCGTCTCGGCCCGCGAGACCGGCGCGGGCACATCCGGCTATCTCGACCCGTTCGTCGGCACGGTCATGCGGAACCTGTACGACGACGCCGCGGAGCGGTACGCGCTCGCCACGACGCTGCATCAGATGGCGTCGAACGAGCTGCCACAGTGGGGCGACGGGTCCGTCACCCCGCGGATGACGGACCCGAAGGAGTGGCCGTACCCGACGATCGCGTCGGAGGGCTTCGAGGACGAACTGCGCGACGGGCTCACCGAGTTCTTCCGCAAGGCGTTGAACAGGAATGCGAAGCAGCGCCACAAGGACCTGCGGGACATGCGGACGTCCTGGCAGAGGGTGTTCCAGGACGCGCAGCGGCTGGCCGCCAGCGCCGGACACGAGTCGCTGAGGCGGCAAGGACAGAGCTCCGCACCGGACGGCGGAGCCGACACCGCCGAGCTGCGCGACCAGCTGGCCGAGGTCGCCACCCGTGACACTCCTCTGGTGCGTGCGGGTCTGACACCGTCCGCTTATTCGATCCTGCGGGACATGAAGCTCACCACGGTCGGTGAGTTCCTCGACCGGGCCAGCCAGACGTTCATCAACCGGCCGGGGCTCGGCGCCCGGACGCGTACGGAGATCCAGCGCCGGCAGAAGGAATGGCGTGCCCGCCTTGGCTCGCGGCCCGAGCCGGAACCGGAGCCGTCGTCACCGGAGGCGAGGACGCCGCTCGAGGTGGATCTCGAGCGCATCGTCGGGGTGGTCTCCGACACCCAGGACATCGACCATCTCCTGGACCGGATCGTCCCGCCTGCCGCCGGCCGGACGAAGCGGCTGCACAACGTGGCCGTGCAGCTGCTGCGTGCGCCCGGCGCCGACGGGACGCCACCGGACCTTCCGGTGTGGCCGCGGCAGTACGACGCCGCACAGGCCGTCGGATTCGCCAACCAGGCGTCGATCTCGGGCGACTTGAAGAAACTCCGCAAGCGCTGGGCGGAGGACGAGGGCCTGCTGGAGGTGCGAGCGGCGGTTCTGGAGCAGCTCCGCGTGCTCGGCCGGGTCGCCTCCGTGGACGCCCTCGCTGGCTGGCTGCTCGGCACCCGCGGCTACTCCCTGGGAGACCCGGAGGCACGACGGGCCGCCGCCTTCGCCGTGCTGCGTGCGCTGATCGAACGCGAGCAGCACCTGCCCGGCGACGACAGGGCTTTCCTGCACTTCGCCCCGTACAAGGCGACCGATCCGGTACGCCGCGCGGGCTTCCTCGCGCTGGAGGTCGACCCGGACAACGAAGCCGACGGCCCCGACACCCCGGCCGCGCCCGCGCTGCTGAGCTATGTGAAGCGGCTCGGCGACGCCGCCGACCGGCTCGCGGGCCGGGACTCCCTGCCCGGCTCGAGCACGGTCCTCGCCGAGCTGAGTGCCGTGAGGCTGCCCGAGGGTGACTTCTCCTGGGACGACCGGCGCGTCGCCAACCTCGCCGCCCAGGCGAGCCAGAACGCCGCGCTGTCGCCGCGGCTCGAGATCTACCCGCGCGACCTGGGCCTCGTTCGCGCCCTGCGGCTCACCCAGGCGGGTCTGGTCCGCATCCTGCCGGGTCTGCCCGAGAAGCAGCAGCCAGGGCTGCCCCTGCGCGAGGTTCTCGAACGGGTCAATGACCGCTTCCCCGCTCTGGCGGCGCTCGCCGAGATGAAGGACAGGCCCGAGGAGCTGCTCAAGGCGCTGCGCGAGGCGGGGTTCGACCTCAAGTACGTAGCCGACAAGAAGGCGTTCCTGCCCCGGAAGTTCGAGGCGGTCCAGTCGTACACCTCGGCCCTCAGCGGCAGCGGTTCCGGGACCGGAGGTCCGCTGGATCGGGAGTCGACCGCAGCTCGGGCCGATGCGCAGCTGGCGGGCGCCGCGCGGTGCGACGGGCTCCGGGTGCTGACCGTGCGCGCGCGCAGCGCCCCGGTGGTGGGACGGGAGCTGCACCGCCAGTACGGGGCGCGGGCGGTGTCGGTGACCGAGTTGTTCCTGAAGGGGCTGCGGGGCGACCTCACGCCGGGGCGCGCGATGCCGAAGTGGGAGGTCGTCGTCAAGGCGGACGCGCTGCCGGCCGGGCAGTGGCCGACGGGGTTCACGAACCTGGTGGCGGCGGTGTGGCAGGCCATACAGGGAGTGTTGGAAGGGGAGTTGGCAACGGGATACGAGGCTGACGCCGCCGACCGGACCCCCGTCCTGCTCACCGACGCCGCCGTCTTCGCCCGTTACGACGGCATGCACGTCCTCGACCGGCTGACCGCACTGGCCAGGCGCGGGGGTCGCCCCCTGTGGGTCCTTGTCGCCCAGGACGACGAGACCGCCGTCCCGAAGCTCGCCGGACGCCCCGTCCCGTACCTCGAGGCCCAGCAGGAGTGGATTCCCGTTCCCAAGTCCTGGACCCGCATGCACGAACCGAACGCTCTCGAAGGAGCCACCGCGTGATCGACCGCAAGACGCTGCTGCCCGACCTGCAGGCACAGGTCAAGGCGGCGGAGACGGATCTCGAGGGCCAGGTGAAGCGGGAGGACGCGGTACGCGACCGGCTCCGTGCCGAGTACGACGCGTCGAAGAAGGTCGGCCGTACGGCGGCGACCTGGCAGTCCTGGCTCGACGAGCGCATCACCCAGGTGGCGGTGGCGTGGGTGCTCGGAACCGTCTTCGTACGGTTCGTCGAGGACAACGGCCTGGTGCCGGAGCCGTACATCACCGCGCCCGACATCGCCCGGCGCGAGGTCGCGCAGGCGCGGTACGACGAGTACGTGGACAAGGCCGAGGACCCCACGTACCGGGGCTGGTTCGAGCGCTCCTTCGAGGAGCTTGCGGAAGGGCCGGCGGGGGCTCTGTTGTTCTCGGACCACAATCCGCTGCGGCAGATTCCGCTCTCGCACGAGGGGGCGGGGGCGCTGCGGGACTTCTGGCAGCGGACGCGGGACGACGAGGCGGGGACGTCGGTACTGGTCCACGACTTCACGGACCCGCTGCCGGACGACGGCGACGGGACGGAGGGGTGGGACACCCGGTTCCTGGGCGACCTGTACCAGGACCTGAGCGAGGCCGCCCGGAAGAATTACGCGCTGCTGCAGACCCCGGAGTTCGTGGAGGAGTTCATCCTCGACCGAACGATGAACCCGGTGGTACGGGAGCGGGGCGGCGTCGAGGGCCTGAAGATGATCGACCCGACATGTGGGTCGGGGCACTTCGTGCTCGGCGCTTTCCGGCGACTGGTGCGGGAGTGGGCCGCGCGACGGCCGGAGCTGGACGCGCATGCGCGGGTGCGCGGGGCGCTGGAGTCGGTGCACGGGGTGGACATCAACCCGTTCGCCGTGGCGATCGCGCGGTTCCGGCTGCTGATTGCGGCGATGGCGGCGGCCGGGGTGCGGACGCTGGGGGAGGCTGCAGGCTATGACTGGCCCATGCAGTTGGCGGTGGGTGACTCCCTCATCAAGCCGCGGCAGGTGACGGACCAGCTGTTCACGGCCGAGGCCGACCCGTTGGCCGAGTTCAAGTACGCGACCGAGGACATTCAGGAGCGCCCGTACCTTCTGGATGAGGGCCGGTACGACGTGGTTGTGGGCAACCCGCCGTACATCACGGTCAAAGACAAGCAACTCAACAAACTCTACCGGGAGTTGTACGACGCCTGCCAGGGAACGTACGCGCTGTCGGTGCCCTTCGCTCAGCGCTTCTTCGAGCTGGCAAAGAAGGGCGGGGGTGACGGCAAGGGGTACGGCATGGTCGGCCAGATCACGGCCAACTCTTTCATGAAGCGAGAGTTTGGTACGGATCTAATCGAGTCTTTCTTCCGTGACAAGGTGGAACTGACCGAGGTCATCGACTCGTCCGGCGCGTACATCCCGGGGCACAGCACCCCGACGGTGATTCTCATTGGCCGCGACCGCGACTGGACGCAGGGGCGTGGCGACACGATCCGTACCGTGCGGTCGGTGCAGGGCGAGCCTTCAACTCCGGAGAATCCGGAGATGGGATTGGTCTGGCGGGCGATTGTTGACCAAATTGATTACCCTGGAGTCAAGAGTGACTGGGTTTCGACAGCAGACCTCTCGCGCGATCGATACTTTTCCGAGGCGCCGTGGATTCTAGTTGACGGTGGACGGGAGCTATTTGAAGGTGTGTACGCACTAAGTCCAGCAAAGCTTGCGTCTCGAGTCCTGCGCATCGGATATTACGGGGATACGCATGCAGACGATGCGTTTATGTACCCGTCTCACTCTCTGCAAGGGTGTGCCGAGGGAGAATTCGTCGAGCCCATTGTGACCGGATCGACGGTTCGCGATTACGTATTCAAAACCGGAGATCTCGTCATTCACCCGTACAGCGATCGACGCAAGCTGGTTGACATCAGCAAGATGCCTTCCATCGCAAAGAGACTGTGGTCGCAGCGCACCGAACTGGGAAATCGCTCTATGGGTGGTGGCAAAACATACTTCACTCAGGGACGTTCATGGTGGCAATGGCACCAGATCCCCAAAGACTCGGAAGCGAGCAGTTGGTCAATCGCCTTCGGTGAGGTGGCGACACACAACCACTTCGTTCTTGGTAGGGGTGGTGAAGTGTTCAGTCGAACTGCGCCACTCGTCAAGCTGCGTGAAGAAGCAACCGAGGAAGAACACCTTCAGCTGCTCGGTGTACTCAACAGCTCCACAGCTGCTGTGTGGCTGAAACTGGTGTGTTACTGCAAAGGGAACGCCACTGCCTCCAGCGGCATCGCCGACCAACCGTGGTCATGGAACTACCAGTTCAATGGGGTGAACGTTAGCGATTTTCCCCTCCCGCCGGTGTACCCCACTGCTCTAGCTGTCGAACTTGACGCCCTCGCCCAGCAACTCGCCGCCACCACCCCCACCGCCGTTGCCACTGCAGCCACCCCCACCGCCGCATCCCTCCGCGAAGCCCGCGCCACGCACGAAGCCACTCGCGCCCAAATGATCGCCCTCCAGGAGGAGTTGGACTGGCAGGTCTACTCCCTCTACGGCCTCACCGATATCGACCTGCGCCCCGCCAACCCGGCCGACGTCCCGCCTCTCGCCCTCGGTGAGCGCGCTTTCGAGATCGTGCTGGCCCGTGCCATCGAGCGCGGCGAGGCATCCTCCGAGTGGTTCACGCGGCACAACTCCACACCCATCACCGAGATCCCTGCCCACTGGCCCCAGGCCTACAAGGACATCGTCAACCAGCGCATCGCCATGATGGAGTCGAACTCCGCCATCGGCATGGTCGAGCGCCCCGAGTACAAGCGGCGCTGGGCCACCGACGGCTGGGACGCCATGCAGAAGCAGGCGCTCCGTGCCTGGCTGCTGGACCGGATCGAGGCCAAACGTGAGCTGTGGTTCGACGGTGCCGACCAGCCCACGCTCATTTCCCTGCCCCGGCTGACCGACCGCCTCCAGGAGGACGACGACTTCGCCGCCGTCCTCAGCCTCTACGCGCCCCGCGCCGACTTCGCGGAGACCCTCGCCGAGTTGTTCAGCGACCAGCACGTCCCGGCCGCCGCCGCCCTGCGCTACAAGCCCGCCGGCCTCAAGAAGCGCGCCGACTGGGAGCGGACCTGGGAGAGGCAGCGTGAGGAGGACGACGCCACCTCCGAGGAAGAGAAGCGGAAGATCCGTGAGGCGACCGCCGTGCCGCCCAAGTACACCTCCGCCGACTTCCTGCGCACCAGCTTCTGGGCTCAGCGCGGCAAGCTCGACGTACCCAAGGAACGCTTCATCTCCTATGGTGCGCAGAACGTACAGACCCCCACCCTCCTCGGCTGGGCGGGCTGGGACCACCTCCAGCAGGCGCAGGCCGTCGTCGGCTACCTCAACGAGAACCAGCTGACGCAGGACGAACTCGTCCCGTACCTCGCCGCCCTGCTCGAACTCCAGCCGTGGCTGGACCAGTGGCACGGCGAGTACCTCCCCGACTTCGGCCAGTCGGCGGCGCAGGCGTACCACGACTTCCGTCTCGCCCTCCAGGGCGAGCTGGGGCTGACCGACGAGGACATCCGGGCCTGGCGGCCCGTGGCGGCGGCGCGCGGTGGTCGCGCTAAGAAGACGAAGTGAGCAGGGACTTAAGACATGGCAGCGAACCCCGCAAACGGCAACCTCGGCACCCCCCTCCTCCGCGAGCTGATCAACATCAAGCCGGAGGTGTCCAGCTCCGACTACGTCCTCCAGCTCGCCGACGCCACCACCCCCGACGGTGCCGAGAAGGCCCTGGCCGATTACGTCGTCACCGACGACCTCGTGCAGCACTTCAACGAGGCCCTCGGCCTCATCAAGTCGGCGGTGGACAGCCACTCCTCGAAGGCCGCGTATCTGCACGCCTCGTTCGGTGCCGGTAAGTCGCACTTCATGGCCGTACTGCACGCCCTGCTCAACCAGGCCCCGGCGGCTCGCGACAAGACCGATTTCGACCCGGTGTTCGCGAAGAACGGGTGGCTGCAGGACGGCGACCGGCGGTTCCTGATGGTGCCGGTGCACATGCTCGACGCCAAGTCGATGGAGCAGCGGATCCTCAGCGGATACGCCAAGCGGATCAAGGAGCTGGAGCCCGACGCGTCGACCCCGCGGGTCTACCGCAGCGATGCCATGTTCCGCGACCTGCAGTCCATGCGGGAGCGGCTGGGCGATGAGGATGTGATCAAGTTCCTGGCGGGTGCCGTGCCTGCCGAAACCACGGGCGAGTGGGGCGAGTTCGGGGCCGCTTTCGGCTGGACCTCCGAGCTGCTCGATGAGGCCATGGCCGCCGAGGAGCTGGAGGTCGGAGAGGAGTTCAACCCCGCTGACCCGTCCACCCCGGGGGAGCTGCGGGCCCGGCTCGCCCAGGACACGGTCAAGGTGCTGCCGGGCTACGAGGAGCGCGCCGTCGAGCAGGACGGCGGCTTCATCAGCCTCGACCGGGGCCTGTCGGTGATAGCCCAGCACGCGAAGAGTCTGAACTACGACGGGATCGTGCTCTTCCTCGACGAGCTGATCCTGTGGTTCGCCTCTCGTATCTCCTCCTCGGAGTTCGTATCCCGCGAGACGGCGAAGATCACGAATCTGGTGGAGGGTGGGGACGAACGCCGGGCTGTCCCCGTCGTGTCGTTCATCGCTCGCCAGCGCGACCTTCGCGACCTGGTCGGATCCGCTGAGGACGGGGGCCGCTACCAGCGGGCCATCGTCGACAACCTGGAGCTCGCCTCGGGCCGGTTCGACCGCATCAGCCTGGAGGACCGCAACCTTCCTCAGATCGCCCACGCGCGCCTCCTCAGGCCGCTGTCGACCGAGGCGAATGCGGTGATTGGGGAGGCTTTCAAGAAGGCGAAGTCCACCAACGCCAAGTTCTGGGACGAACTCCTGGGCGGCGACGGGAACAACGTGGGCGCCACGGAGACCGCGTTCCGCTTCACGTACCCCTTCTCGCCGGCCTTCATGGACACCCTCGTCCACCTGTCCTCGGCCCTTCAGCGCTCGCGCACCGGCCTCAAACTGATGGGTGAACTCCTCGCCACGCGGCGCAATCTGCTGCGCGTCGGCGAGCTGGTGCCGCTCGGCGACGTCTGGGCGCTGATCTCGGGCGGCGGCGACAAGCCGTTCACCGACGAGCTGCGGGCCGTGTTCGAGGAGGCCGACCGGCTGTACCGCAACCGGATGCGCCCCTACCTCCTCGACCAGTACCGGGTCACCGAGGAGCAGGTCGCGGCGTACCAACAGGACCCTGCGGCCATCGAGGACAGTGACCTCTCCCGCAGGCTCAAGCAGTTCACCGACGACGACCGCCTGATGTCGACCCTTGTCCTGTCCGCCCTCGCGCCCGCCGCGCCCGCCTTCCAGAACATGACGGTCAAGCGGCTCCTGGCCCTCAACGCCGGCACCATCAAGGCGCTCCTCCCCGGCGGCGAGATCCCCGCCCTGATCAACAAGTTGAAGGAGTGGGCGGGCCGGATCCCCGAGATCAAGCTCGCGGGCGACGGCGTGGCGATGACCGTACGCCTGGAACTGACCGGTGTGGACATCGACTCCGTCGTCCGCAACGGCCGCGAAGCCTTCGACAAGCCCCGCTACCGCCACGACGCCGCTGTCGAGCTGCTGCGCTCGGAGTTCGCGCTGACCGCGGCCAAGGGGCAGGGCGGCTTCGACGCCTTCGACACCCTCGACTTCACCTGGCGGGGCAGCAAGCGCCGTACCGAGGTCGTCTTTGCCAATATCGCCGACCGGGAGGACACGCCCGACTCCACGCTCACTCCCACCGACGCGGAGACCTGGCGACTCGTCGTCGATCTTCCCTGGGACGAGGGGGAGTTCGGGCCGCGCGAGGACCTGAACCGGATGAACAGCTTCTGGGAGCGGCACCCCGAGGTCCAGCACTCCCTCGCCTGGGTGCCCACGCATATGACGACGACGATGTATGCGGACTTCAACCGGTACGTGATCATCAAGCGGATCCTGAACAGCGGCAGTGACTTCGACAGCCGTTTCGCCGCCCACCTCGGCCCCGACGACCGGGTGCGGGCACGAGGGCTGCTCACCACGCAGGCCGACACCCTGCGCGACCGGGTTCTCACCGCCTTCAAGCAGGCGTACGGCCTGGCGAAGAAGCAGGAGGGGGACGTCCTCGACGACTTCTCGGACCACATCGCCACCAAGCCGGGCGCGACCACGCCCGCGCTCGGACTGAGCGCCGCCCCGCGCGATGCGATCCGCGACATCGCGGGCAAGATGTTGGCCTGGCAGTACCCGGCCCACCCCGACCTCGGCGCACAGGCCGTCACGCCCGCCCAGGCGCGTACCGTCCTCGGATACATCAGCGAGGCCGCCGGGGCCCGCGAGGGCAAGGCGGAGATCGCGCGCGGAGACCAGGGGCTGATGGAGACGGTCGCACAGCCGCTCAAGCTCGGCACGATGGGGGAGAGCTACTTCACCCTCGGCGGGTACTGGCGCGAGCACTTCAACCGGCTCGCGAAGAGCGACCCGGACGCGGACATCGGCTACGGCTCGCTGACCGCATGGATGGACGAACCGCAGCGGATGGGGCTCGCGACTCACATCCAGCAGCTCGTCGCGGCCGCGTACGGCGAGATGGAGGACCGGGTGTGGGTCATCGGCGGGGCTCCCGTCGCCGACCTCAAGCTGGGCGAGATCAAGGACAGCTGGGCGTTGCGCCGCCAGCCCCTGCCCTCCGAGCCGGACTGGGAGATAGCCCGCGCGCGCTACGAGAAGATCTTCGGCAAGAAGGCCCCTGTGCAGCTGCGCGGGCGGATCGTCAACTCCTTCGCCGATCTGGTGCGTACCCACGTCGACAAGCTCTTGCCGGCCAGTCGCGAGCTGGTGGCCGAGCTGGAGCGGCGAGCAGACTTCCTCGGCCTCGACGACACCGCCGTCACAGGGCGTCTGCACACCGCACGCCGCGGTCTTGCCCTGCTCGAGGAGCTGCTCGCCGAGAAGGGCCGCGGGGCCAAGCGGGTCGTCGAGGCCCTCGCCGCGTTCGGCTTCGGCGAACTGACGCCGGAACGGCTGGGCTCATCCGTCACGACGGCGGACGCGGTGGCGTCCGCCCTGCAGAACGCCTCCTGGGACGTGCTTGAACTCGGCACGGGCATGGACGCCCTCACCACCCTCCAGGAGGACGCGCGCGAGGACCAGTTCAACAGGAAGCTGCAGGACTCCCTGCCCCGTGCCCAGCGGGCGATCACCCAGGCCCTGGCCGTCCAGCGGCAACAGCAGCAGCGGACCGAACCACCGGCTGCCACCCCGGCCTCGCCCACCCCCGACCAGGTGCCGCTGACCACCGACACCTCGCACCCGAAGGTCGAGACCACTGCCCGTACGGGCTCCGTGCAGGGCAGCGCTGCCGAGGTCGAGCAGGCCCTCCACCAGGTGGCGGCCGCGCATCCCGGCAAGGCCATCGAGATCACGTGGAAGGTGGTCGACTGATGCCTCAGGCCGGCCGGGGCCTCGCCCGCCTCACGCCCACCGCCGTCGCGAAATACCTTGCGGGTCAGCGCGCGCTGCTCAAGGGCACCCAGCAGCCGGACGGCGACACTCGCCAGGTCGTGCTCCTGCGTTCGGCACCCATGTGGGAGGAGCAGCCGATTCTGTCCTGGAACGGCGGCCGGCGCGCACGGGTGGCCACCGCGCCGTCCGTGCTCGCCGTCTACCAGGAGGCGCTCAGCCACCTCAACGCCCCCGGTCCTGGTTCGGTGGAAGACCCGTCCCTGCTCGTCCTGCTCACCGACCGGGAGGACGCCGAACTCGACCCCGGCATCCTGGTCCGCGCGTACCGATACGCCATCCAGCACGTCGACAACTGGGACCTCATCCGCGAGACCTTCACCGCCTCCGGTATCGATCCACGGCTCAGCGACGAGACCTGGGGGGTGGCCGAGGCCCTCCTCGAAGCCGCCCCCGCGGGCGGCTGGCCCGGCCTCAACCGGCAGGTCCTGTCCCGTACACACGCCCTCGCCGCCCTCGCACGGCGGCGGCTGCTGCTCGACGCGGAGGCCCAGCTCGACATCGACACTCTGCTGCTGTGGAGCCGCACCTCCTCCGAAGGATCGCGTGCCTACCGCGCGCTGCGCGACGGGGAGCGGGCCGGGCTGCGGCGCTTCCTCGCTGAGGTGGACCAGGCCGGTCCGACCGCCGACGCCCTTCTGTCGATTACCGAGCACGACGAGCCATCCGTCGCTCTGCCGTTCGGGCTCGTCGCCGCCGCGCTGTGGCAGCACGCCCCGGCCAGCCCCGAGGTCTTCCGGGCGCGCGGCCGAGCGGAGAACATCCTCGGCCGCGAGTTCACCGACGAGGCCATGCGGCGCTACGGGGAATCTGCCGAGAACCTCGTCGCACGCAACGCACAGCTCCTCGCCGAGGTCACCCCGGACGCCGAACGGCTCGCCGGCCATCTGGGTGCGACCGGGGCCGTACGACACAGCCCCTACCTGCCCGCCGGACTCGAAGCGCGCCTGGCCGCCGTGGGTTCGGCGATCGCCGGTCGCGATCTCGACGCCTGCCGTACGGCGCTGCGCGCGGTGCAGGCACACCACCTTGCCGAGACGGCCCGCACCCGGATCGGCCGCGCCCGGATGGCCGTGCGCCTGGTGCAGTGGCTGGCCACCGAACCCGTATGGACACCAGACACCGTCGCGGACGCCCTGGCCCACTACAACGCAGAACTCTCCTGGGCCGACCGTGCGTTGGAGCACCTGGAGGCGGGCGGCGATACCGAGCCCGCGCTGTCCTGTGCCTACGATGCGCTCGCGGCTGACGTACGTAAGGTGCGGCGCCGCATGGACCGGGCCTTCGCCGAGCAGGTTGCCGAGTGGACTGCGGCGGGTACCGCTCCCGGCTCGATGCTGACGGTCGAGACCTTCCTCGAGCGGGTCGCGAAACCTGTGGTGAAGTCCCAACGACGGCTGATGCTGCTCGTCGTGGACGGTATGAGCGCCGCGCTCGCGGGACAACTCGGCGAGGAACTCGCGGCGAACTGGACCGAGTACGACCCCACCGGCGAGAAGGGGATGTCGCCCACCCGCCAAGCGATGGCTGCTGCCCTGCCCACCGTCACCGCCGTCAGCCGCACCACACTCCTCACCGGCAAGCTGCAACGCGGCGACCAGAAAACCGAGAAGCGTGAATTCCCGTCCCTGCGGCTGTGGTCGGGGCACAAGGCGGCTGTCTTCCACAAGGACGACCTCCGTCCCGCCAGCACCGGTGGACGCTTCGGGCCCGACCTGGAGGCGGCGCTGGCCGACGACGCGTCACACCTCGCGGTCGTTCTCAACACCGTCGACGACGCTCTGAAGAACGACGAACGCCTCGACGAGTGGGACTGGACGATCGGCGACATAGAGGCCATGACCCCACTCCTGGACGAGGCCCGCCGGCGGGGCATGGCCGTACTGATCACCAGCGACCACGGGCACGTACTGGAGCACCGGGGTGTGAAGGTCCCCACCCCCGAGGCCGCCAACGCCCGCTACCGCGTCGTCCCGGACGATGGTGCCGAACCACTGGTCAGCGAGGCGGAGACGGTGCTCGCCGGCCCACGAGTGGTCGGAGGCCCCATCGTCGCCCTGTGGCCGGCCGACACCCGCTACACGATCCGTGCCGCCGGATACCACGGGGGAGTGCACCCGGCCGAGTTCACGATCCCTGTGCTCGCGTACCTGCCGGACGGTGCGACCGAGCACCTCCCGCCAGGGTGGCGGCAACTCACGGACACGTACGAGCCGCTCTGGTGGAAACTGGACACGACGCGCCTGCGCACGACCTCGGCACCTCCCTCCGCGGAGACCCGGACGACACAGGCGACGAAGTCCAGGCGTACCCCGAAGAAGTCCGCTCCACAAGACACGGGTCTGTTCGAGATCGCGGTGTCCCCCAAACCCGCCGAGACCGAGGGAACGCTGCTCGACGTGGAAGCTCAGTCGCCGGTGGAGCAGCTCCTGGACGGACTCTTCGCCTCCCAAGCCTTCAGTGACCAGCTCGCTCTCCTCCCACGCAAACAGGATCTGGAGAGACTGCGCCAGGCCCTCGCAGCGCTCTGTGAGAACAACACCCTCCCTCTGACAGCTGTGGCCGCCGCCGCCGGCATGCCACCGACCCGGGCTCGCGGCTACGCCGCCGTCCTCACCCAGCTCCTGAACATGGACGGAATCCAGGTCCTCGAACTCCTCCCTGACAACAAGACGCTGAAGCTCAACCCGACGTGGCTGAAGGCCCAGTTCGGGCTTGGGGAGTAGGTCCGTTGCGGGCCTCACCCTGCACGGAACCAGCTGTACAAGGCTCCTTGGCCACTGTCTTGAGCGACCGACCGAATACTGCCTTCGTGCCCTGACCACGTGCGCTGCTCAGCCCGAGGCGCTCCGATGCTCCGGCGTGAAGCTCACTTGCGGGCCGGCGTGGAACTCACGTGCGAGGCGTCCACATCGACATCGTTGGTGCGGACCGGGCCACGACTGCCAAGGAGCCGTTCTTCGTTAGCTCCATCAAGTGGCTCGAGCAGTCGCCTTTCGTGTCCTTGCCGAGAACTTTATCCATACAGGTCAGGCAGCATGGTGATATTCGTGGAGGAGGCTGCCGAGGTGGCCGCGTCGTCGTATGTCGAGGTGGGTTAACTTGTCCGGATCGGTGATCGGTGAGGGCAGCGGGTGCATTGGCCGAGCGTTCGCGATGCCCTGGTGGGGCCGATGAGTGTTGTAGAACTGCTCGAAATGCCGGAGTGCATGGAGGAGGTGGCGCTGGTTCCAGATCAAGGTCCGGTCCAGGAGTTCGTGTCTGCAGGTTTGTACCCACCGTTCCGTGATCGAGTTCATTCGTGGCATCTGGATGACCTCGATCCCCGCGTCTTTGAGGACGCCATCGAACATTCCGGGGAACTTTCCGTCCCTGTCCCTGATCACATGAACCGTGCCCGGGAGCTTACGTCCTCGAGGTCCATGACCAGGTTCTTGGCCGCTTGCGTCACCCAGGAGGTGGTCGGGTGTGCGGTGGCGCCCAGGACACGGATGCGGCGGGTGCTGTGCTCGATCACCGCGAGTACGTACATCCGCGCGCCGGACAGGGTGACCGTCTCAAAGAAGTCGCAGGGCAGGAGGGCGTCGGCTTGGGAGCGCAGGAAGTCGGCCCCAGGTGCTGGAGCTCCGGTCGGGCGCTGGATCGACGCTGGCGTCCTTGAGGATCTTCCAGACGGTCGAGGCGGCCACCTTTACTCCCAGCACGAGCAGCCGTGAAGACGCCGGTAGTCCCAGTTTGGATTCTCCCTCGCCAGGCGCAATACCAGAGTCCGGATGGAGTGCACGGTACGAGGCCGACCGGGTCGCTTCTGCTGTGATGCGGCGGCATGCCGGCGTCTTGCGAGGTCGCGATGCCAGCGCAGGACCGTGTCAGGACGCACGAGCAGCCGCACACGCCGCAGAACCGAGAACGGCAGCCGGTGCAGCAGCGCCGCCATGAACGCCCGATCGCTCGGGCTGAACCGGGCTTTTCTGCTGCCGAGTTGGCGTTTCAGGACCGTGATCTGACGGCGCAGGGCCAGGATCTCCGCGTCTTTGTCCAGGTCGCTCATCGGCAGGAGACGCAGCAGCGCGAACGCGTTGGTCACGGCCAGGTAGGCCAGTCGTAGCAGCACGGTCGATCATCATGACGCGTGGACCGCCGACTACGCGAGAGCGCCTACTTGAGCGACGAGGCCGACGACCGCCAGTCCAGGTGCAGCCCTCCGACCAGGGCGGGTGACATTCTCGGCAAGCGCAGCCCCAGTATGAACAAGGCGATACCGGGAGTCGGCCGCCGACTGGTCAGGCAGTGGCTGCCACGAACGACAGGTGGACCATTACCCCTGTGGGGCTCGAATAATCGTCGCTCCTGGTCAAGCGGCATAGCTGTACTCGTTGATCACGCCGCCGAGGATGCGGGTATGCAGGACTCGTCGGCTGGCTGGTTTCAGGACCGGAGGTGGTTGTTGGTGGGTCTGGGGAGGTAGTTGGTGTCGGGCTCGGTGGGGGCGGTGTGTGTTGTAGTGCCTCTGGTATTCGGCCAGGACATGGCGGGCGTGAGCTTCGTCGAGGATGAGTATGTGGTCGAGGGCTTCTCGGCGGAGGGTGCCGATCACTCGTTCGCAGTGGGCGTTGGCTTTCGGCGCGCGGACCGGCGTCTTGATGATCTCGATGTCCTCGGCTTGGAATACGGCGTCGAAGGCGTCGGTGTACTTGCTGTCGCGGTCTCGGATGAGGAAGCGCAGTGAGTCCATGCGTATGCCGAGGTCGGTGGCGAGGTTGCGGGCTTGCTGGGTGGTCCAGGCCGCGGTCGGGTGTGCGGTGACGCCGCCGATGTGCAGGCGCCGGGTGTGGTGCTCGAGGAAGATCAGGGCGTACAGGCGTTGCAGGCTGATGGTGTCGATGTGGAGGAAGTCGCAGGCGATCAAGCTGGTGGCCTGCGCTGAGAGGAACTCGCGCCAGGTTGGGCCGGTGCGGCGTGGTGCAGGGTCGATTCCTGCGGTGTGGAGGATCTGCCAGACGGTCGAGGCGGCGATCGGGTGTCCGAGCCGGGCCAGTTCACCTTGAATCCGGCGGTGGCCCCATTGGCTGTTCTCGCGGGCAAGGCCCAGTACGAGGTCCTTGACGGCGGCCTGCGTGGGCGGCCGTCCGGGACCGCGGCGTTGTCGCGAGTAGTCCCAGCGGTGGGCAACGAGTTTGCGGTGCCAAGCCAATAGCGTGCCGGGCGTGATGGGGAAGACCTTTGCCCAGCGGCGGCGGGGGATTAGCGAGGACAGAGAGGCGAACCACAGGCGGTCCGCGGGTCCGTACCGTACTCGCCCTTGTAGTTGGCGTCGTAGCAGGGCGTTTTCATGGCGCAGGACGAGAAGTTCGGCCTCATTCGAGGTGTCCCGCCGTAGAAGCACCGTCGGGACGGCGAGAAGGCGTCGAGTCACGTGGTATAGAAGCGACACGATCATCTCACCATGGTCGCAGCTCTCTGCACGCCGGGTGGGGCGTTTGACCAGCAGCGATGAATAACCGAGCCCCACACGATGCCCTGCTGGCGTGCGACTTCTTCGAGACCGTCACCCTCACCGGCGCGAGGCTATATGTGCTGACGGTGATCGAGCAGGCCAGCCGTCGCATTAGGGTCCTGGGCGCGACCGCGCACCCGACTGCGGCATGGGTTGCCCAGGCGGCGCGCAATCTGGTCATGGACCTGGAGGGCGCTAGGTGCCGGGCACGTACGCTGACGCGACCGACTCCGCGGAACCCTCCACGAGTACCGACATGCCGCCTGACCAGCGTGGACATACTTTCCACCCACAGGGTTAAACCTGGGCGACTCCGTCCCCGGATTTACGGACAGAGGTGTGCGTGTCTTCCTGCGGGGTCGAGGTGTGCCGTTCAGAAAAGCGTCGCTGCATTCTGTGGCTCTCAGCGACGCTGCTGCGTTGGTCGTGGAGTCCGGGCACCCGCGCGAGGTGCTCACCAACCCCCGGCACGAGCGGACCCTGTCCGGCACGCGGATGTATGTACTCGCGGTGACCTGATTCCTGATAGACCTCTGCCTATCCCTGATAGTGCCAGGGATTAACCAGTTCGACGCCGGTACGGGTCAGGTGTTTGGTGTTGCGGCTTGCGAGGGTCCAGCGGTTGGCCAGGGCTGTGGCGGCGATGAGGGCGTCGGGTGGGTCGATGGGTTGGCCGGTGGTCTTCAGGGTCTTGTGGAGGGTGAGGTAGGCGGTCGCCTCTGGTTCGCCGATTGCGGCGATGCGGTGGCGATACTCGCTCCGTAGCGTGGTCAGGGCTTGGCGGTAGCGGGCTTGGCGGAGTGGATCGGAGGTGGCGGCGACGCCGGCTTCGATCTCGGCCACAGTGACCACGCTGAGGTAGAGGTTCGGGCTGGGCGTGGAGTGGAACCATGCGATGACGTGGGGATCTGGCTTGGGACGGGTGGTGAGCTCAGCGACGACGTTGGTGTCGAGCAGGTAGATCATTCGGGTCCCTGAGCCTCGTCGTACGATCGAGTGCCGAACTCAAGATCTTCGAAGGGGGCCTGCTGGAGGAAGTCTACGAAGCCGTCGTGTGCGGTCGTGGCCCAGCGGGTGAGCATGGCGGGGAGGTCGTCAAGATCAGTCACGGCCAGTTCGGCGTCGAAGTGGGCGACCTGGTCGGCGGGGAGAGCCTCTCTGATGTCACGGATGGTACGAAGTGGATGGGCTGACTCGGAGGAAGAAGGTCCCACGGGATGATCATGCGCTGTGCTCATGGCATCCTCCCAGTTGGTCGCTGCGCCCCCCAATGATATAGATGACTTCGCCGCTACACGCACCCACACTCTGGTGTGGTTGAACAGTCTGGTACTGCGCTGAATAGCGCAGTACGGCTAGTGATCGGCGTTGCAGGGCTTCTGAGCAGCCTCGATGCGGTGATCGGCGGCATTGCTGGGGGTCAAGGGGTCGCAGGTTCAAATCCTGTCGTCCCGACTAGCGTTTTCGCAGGTCGGAGGCCGTTTCCGCGGGTAGCGGGAGCGGCCTTAACCGTTTCCGGGCTGGGAGCAATGGGGAGCCCTCTGGGAGCCCTCGTGCTCCCAACTCGCAGACGTGTCAACGCCGCCCGGTTTGTCTGTCACCCGATCCGGTAGACGTGCGGTGCCGTACCGCACCACTGTGTGCCGTCGTCAGCTGCGGGCCCGCGAGGTCACCCCATCGATTCTGATGCTCTGTGCATCGAGAGGCATAAGGACCCTTGTCGGCTCCCGACCCCCTTTCGAGGTGGGAGCACGGAGTCGCGCTCCCCATGCGACTGGGGAGTGGAGGCTGTCGGTGATCTCTCCTGGGTGGTTTCCGCAGGCAGGCCGTGTGCGGGCACCCTGGTCGCCTCGGGCGACCTGCGCCAAGGGGCGGTAAAGCCCCTTGGCATCTGCCGGCAGATAGGGCACTCCCAGGACGCGAGCGCCGTACCCGGCTCTGGAGCGCCGTAGCGAGACTGATTGCGGGGGCCTGGTCGGAAGAAAAAGTGTGCCAAGCGAACGAGAATATGTCACCAACATGCGACGTGGTGGTTGTCCCTGCTGAATACTTCATCCGTGCAGGTCATGCTGCATGTTGGTATTCGTGGAGGATGCCGCCGAGGTGGTCGTGGCGGCGTATGTCCAGGCGGCTCAACTTGTCCGGATCGTTGATCGGTGTGGGCAGTGGGTGCAGCGGTCGGGCGTTGGCGATGCCCTGGTGGGGTCGGTGGGCGTTGTAGAACTGCCCGTACTTGTGCAGGGCGCGCAGGAGGTGGCGCTGGTTCCAGATCAAGGTCCGGTCCAGGAGCTCACGTCTGCAGGTCTGTACCCACCGTTCGATGAGCGAGTTCATTCTCGGCATCTGGATGCCGCTGAGAACGACTGTGATCCCCGCGTCCGCGAGGACGCCATCGAACAGGGTGGGGAACTTCCGTCCCTGTCTCGGATCATGAATCGTGCCCGGCAGTCGGCGTCTTCGAGGTCCATGACCAGGTTCTTCGCCGCTTGTGTTACCCAGGAGGTGGTCGGGTGTGCGGTGGCGCCCAGGATCCGGATGCGGCGACTACTGTGTTCGATCACCACGAGTATGTACATCCGCGCGCCGGACAAGGCGACCGTCTCAAAGAAGTCGCAGGCCAGGAAGGCGTCGGCTTGCGAGCGCAGGAAGTCGGCCCGCGTGCTGGAGCTCCGGTCGGGCGCCGGATCGAGGCCGGCATCCTTCAGGATCTTCCAGACGGTCGATGCGGCCACCTTCACACCCAGCGCGAGCAGCTCACCGTGCAGACGCCTGTACCCCCACTGCGGATTCTCCCTCGCCAGACGCAGCACCAGAATCCGGATAGAGCGCACCGTACGAGGTCGGCCGGGTCGCTTGGGCCGTGATAAGGCTGCATGACGGCGCCTGGCGAGGTCGCGATGCCAGCGCAGCACCGTGTCAGGACGCACGAGCAGTCGCACACGCCGCAGGGTGGGTAACGGCAGCCGGTGCAACAGCGCCGCCAGGAACGCCCGGTCGCTTGAGCTGAACCGGACCCTTCTCTTGCCGAGTTGGCGTTCCAGGACCGCGATCTGATGGCGCAGGGCGAGAATCTCTGCATCTTTGTCCTGGTCGCTCATCGACAGCAGACGCAGCACCGCGAACGCATTCGTCACACCAAGGTAGGCCAGTCGTAGCAGCACGATCGATCATCATGGCGCGCTGACGACAGCTGCGCGAGAGCGCCGGCTCGAGCGACCGCGGCCGACGGCTGTGAGGTCCGGTGCAGGCCTCCGACCAGGGAGGATGAATTCTCGGCAAGCACAAGGTTGCCTGCCGGGCCTGCCAGTCGATGCGGAAGTCGGTGGCGGCGTAGCCGCTGCGGTGCAGGGCTGGTCGGCCGCCGGCTTGCTTCACCGGCCCGATGACCTCGATGCCCTGTGCACGGGCCTGGAGGATGATTTTCGCGCTGGTGTAGCCGCTGTCCACGTAGTGTTCGGCCGGCTTCAGGCCGCGCTCGGTCAAGGCCTGGTGGACGGCATTGGTGAGCTGGTGGTCGTCCGTCGTGGCCGGTGTGGTGACCACGTGCGTGATCAGGTGGGGGAGGCCGTCGTCGCAGCTCTCGGTGAGATGCGTTTTGTAGCCGTCCCAGGCGGATCCCCGCTTGACCCCGCAGCGCGCCTCCGGATCGTGTGGCGGGACGATGCGTGCCGCTCCCGGCGGGCGTTGCTTGTTTCCGCGCCAGCGCACCCCGCGGGCGTCACGCTGGTACTCCTGGGCCCACACGGTGCGCAGAAGCACGACCGCCTCAAGGCCGGCGAGATGGGCGGGGGCCGTGGGATCGTCGAGAGTGTCGAGGAGTTCGTAGCCGTCGCCCCCGACGTTCTCTGCGAACGCGGTGCGCTCGGCCTCGCCCTTGGGCAGCCGGTAGGAGTCGGCGCGCTGCCGGTAGCGCGCGAGCCAGTCCGCGTTGACCGCGTCGGTGCCGGCCAGCCAGGCGGGGGCGGCCACCGCCAGGGCCTCCAGGGCACAGCGCATGGTCTCGGTGACGAACTCCAGCCGGTTCAGGTCACGGATGCAGGCGATGACGTAGGTGGAGTCGGTGCGGGCCCGGCCGCCGGCCCGCAGGAGTCCCCGTTTGTTGCACTGCGCGAGGATGGCGTCCAGGATCTGCTGTTCCAGGCCGTGGGCGATCAGCCGGTCGCGGAACTCGCTGAGCACTGAGAAATCGAAGCCAGGTCAGCGAGTTGGAGGCCGAGGGCGTATTTCCAGTCGATCCGGCCACGCACCGCATCAGCGGCCTGCCGGTCGGTCAGCCGCTCTGCGTACTGCATCACGCTGACCAGCGCCAGCATCCCCGGAGACACGGACGGACCGCCCCGATGCGCGAACGCCGCCACGAACTGCTCGCTTTCAAATACCGGCCCGAACTCGTCCCTGATCCGCATGGCCAGACACCCGCGCGGGAACGCGGCACGGGCAACCCTGGCCGTGGACTCAGGCACCGCGGGCGCAGGCAACGAACGCATCGACATGATCTCCCCCTCGGCCCCACGAAACAGACCCGACAACGAGCAGCGTCCAACGCACCCGAAGGTCATTTCAGGCGAACCGTCACATCGACCAACAGAGTCCCTCAGGCAACGTTCCGGTCACCTCACGGGAGGAGCCCGAACAACCTGGGCTCCTCCCCCCCCACGCAGTGCTCGCCTTCGACCGATACGCGGGTGCTGTAGCGGATTCGGCCGCGAAGAGCACCACGAGTACAAACGTCACGAACCTTCACCGCCTACGCCCGCAGGCCCACAGCGTGGTCCAGACGGAACTTTCACCACCTTTGGACTGGAGTCGGAAGTAGACGGATGGGTAACGTTCTCCTGCGTCGGCCCGGCGCACACGTCCGCCAACCACGAGGAGAAGTGCGCCCCGTGTCCGAGGGTGAGTCCGTGACCCGCGAGGAAGCGACCAAGACCGCCTGGCAAGTGCACTCCGTACTCGCCGAGTGGACCCGCACCGTGGACGCCAAGGCCTCCGTCGCCCTGGCGATGGAGTCCGCGGCACTCGCGGGCGTGGCCGCGCTGTCCGGCTCCGGACACCGGCTCGGCAGCGTCTCGGGCGCCCTGCCGAAGACGGCCCTGTGGACGGGCATGGCACTGCTCGCGCTCTCCGCCGTGCTTGCGATCCTCGCCGTTCTGCCCCGCCACAACCGTGCGGGCCGCATGCGCTCGGACCACGTCGACGACTTCATCTTCTACGGCCACCTACGGCACTGGAGCCCGGACGAGCTCGCCGACCGCCTGGGCCGACACGTCTCGCTACCCGCGCTGACCCGCCAGCTGGTCGACCTGAGCCGCATCGTGTGGATCAAACAGGGGCTCGTACGGCAGTCACTGCTCACCGCGGTGGGCGGCTGCGCACTGATAGCGGTCGCGGGCCTCACCGGTTGACGGCGGGGTGAAGTGGGAGAGGTTGGGATGACCGCGGATTTCCGAGAGGACGGCCCGCTCGGACACGGGCCCAGCCGGACTCCGTTCTGGAACCTGGTGGACGCCACGGCCCGGCAGACACTGCGCGAGTCAGGCAAGGTGACCGAGTTCACCCCCCGAGAACACCTGCTACGGCAGGACGAGTTCGGCGACCATCTCCTCGTCCTAGGCCACGGCTGTGTCAAGGTGACCACGGTTGCCGCCGCCGGCTACCAGGCGGTACTGGCCCTGCGCGGCCCAGGCGACCTGCTCGGCGAACAGGCCGCGCTGGACGGCGGGCCCAGATCGGCGACGCTCACCGCCCTCATACCGGTCCAGGCCCTGGTGATACCCGCCGAGGCGTTCCGGGCGGCGGCTCACGACCATCCCGTCATCACCGGCGCCGTCCGCCAGGTGCTCTCCGCGCGTCTGCGGGACGCCGACCGGCAGCGCACCTCGGCCGGTGCCGATCCGCTCGCCGCTCGCCTGGCCGGCCTGCTGCTCGACCTCGCTGCCAGCCACGGTCGGCGCAACTCCGACGGGGTCGTGGACATCGATCTGCCACTGTCCCAGGACGATTTCGCCGGCCTGGTACTCGGTTCCCGCAGAACCGTCAGCCGGGTCCTGGAGCAATGGCGGGCCGAGGGGTGGGTGGCGACCGGACGCACTCATGTGACCGTCCACAACGCGGATGCGTTGAAGCGGGTGCGAGAGGGCGGGCCGGCCGGGAGGTGACGGCGCAGGCCCGGGGCAACAGGTGGCGCGACCGACCGGAGTTCGCGGCACCGCGGCCCGCGGACGGCACCGCCCCGACCGCCCCGATGCAGGCGGCCGGTACGGTCCGGCCCAGGGTGCGTGGGTGAAAGGGCCGGCCGGGATCCGCGGACCGGTTCGGGGGGCTCGTGAGTGGGGCCGGGCAGTGGTTCACAGATCGGACCAGGCGAACGTCTCCAGCCCGAACTCCCGCGCGGCGGGATTCCATACGGCGACAAAGTCCTTCTTCGCCGCCGTGGCGTCGGCGCTCGCCGAAACCGCGTCCTGCCAGGCGCTCGATCCGGTCACGGCGGAGGTCGAGCAGTCGCCCGACACGTCGTCGACCACCCGTACGTAGGCCCGGTCGGCCTCCTCCGAGCTCTGCCAGGCCTTGTGCAGGCCCTGCGCCAGGTCGTCGGCCAGCTGGTCGAGGGTAAGCGCGTCCAGTTTCTCGACGAGGCCGGCCCGTGCGTCGGCCGTGTTCTCGAAGACCTGCCGGTTCTCCTGGAGGTCGCTGCAGTTCATCATCGACTGCACGGCGTCGGAGACCCCGCGGCGCCGGTCGGCGTTCTGCGCCAAGAGCGTGTGCAGCGCCTTCGCCTGCTCCGCGCGCGTGTCCGTGGACCCGATCCCGGGCTGGCCCGTGCTGTCGCTGCTGCCACCGCTGCTCCCGGAGCCACTGTGCGTCGCGATCTGCCAGAGGATCAGCGCGATGATCGCCAGCATGATCCAGAACGCGACGGCACCCGCCCGTCCCGACGAGGGCGCGCGCTGGGGTGTGTTGCGGGGAGGGCTGAAGGGGCCGGAGGGGAACGGGCCGGAGGTCTGCGGGGGAACCTGGCCGCCAACCGTGGTCCCTCGCGGGCCGGCGGGACGCGAACCCCCGGGACGCGTGCTGCCGGTGGCCGTACCGAACAGGCCCGGACCGGCCGTCGGCGCGCCCGCCGTCTGCGGCCCGGCCTGCCCGGCGGTCGGCCAGGTCTCGGGGGCGCTGTCGAAGGCGCGCCGCAGGGGGTCGAGCCAGTCACTGAGGGCGGGCCGGTCGGTGGGCGTCCGGCTCAGGCCATGCTCGGCCAGGTCGGCCACGGCACCGTCCATCCGCCGCAGCGCGGCGGCGTCCTTGCCGTGCTGCTCGTGCAGGAAGAGCCGCACCGCGAGCAGCGCGAACTTGTAACGGTCACCTTCCGGTGTCTCCGGCGCCTCGCCGTCGGGCAGCTGCCAGCCGGGCGTCTGCACGGGCTTGAGCACCCAGTCGCCGCCCAGTCCCATGGCGTCGCAGTCGATGAGGAAGCAGCTGGGCCGCGGCCCGGACAGCGAGAACAGCAGGTTCTTCGGGGAGAGGTCGCCGGCCACCACACCGAGGCCGTGCAGCCGTTCCAGGGTGTCGGCGAAGGAGAGCAACAGACCGAAGACCTGGCGAGGCGTCACGTTCCCCACCATCATGTTCACGTAGGATAGCGAGTTGAGCAGGAACTCGAAACCCGCCGCCTTCCTGTCGCCCGATGGCAAGGTGATGAAGAACTCGTCCGGGATCTGCCGCATCAGAAAGCCGCGGACCTGCGACCCCTCGGTCACCAGCGCCGCGGGCCAGGCGGCGTGCTCGGCCAGCCACTGCCCGACCGCGAGCGGCTGCTCGGGCAGGAAGGCGACCATCCGCTCCAGCGCGTCGATCCGCAACTGCCCCTGGGAGTCCGGCTTGTACTCCTTGTACGCCACCGGCCATTTCCTGTTGACCAGCCGCTTCTCGACCGCCCAGACCTTGCCCTGCCCACCGCCCCCCAACGCCGTGCCCAGCACCAGATCCGAACGGGCGATCCGCGCCGCCCCGGACCCGGTCACGGTGCCCCGCCGGAGAGCCGGTGCCGGGGCCAGACGGCGAGCAGCGTGCGGTCGTCGTCGAAGGTCTCCCGGGAGAAGTCCAGCAGATGGGCGAGAACCCGCGGCTCGGGCGGGCGCACCGCCAGCTCCGCGAACAGCTCGCCCACCATGCCGGAGCCGTCGCCGAGCGGATCACCGAAACCGTCGGTGCCGACCAGCAGGACGCCGTCGGCGGGCAGGGTGTACGACAGCGGGCGGGAACGGGTCGACAGGCGCGGCAGCGCGACCACCGCGTTGCTGGTGATCTCGCCGGGGCCGCTGTTCTTGTCTCTCAGCAGCGGGTTGAACCGTCCCTGGTGCAGGCACCACGCCGAGGAGTCCCCGGCGCGCGCCAGCGTGACGTGCATCCCGCCGCCCTCGACCGGTGCGACCGTGCCCGCCACCAAGGTCGTCGCCAGGGTGCGGTTCGCCTCCGCCAGGTCGCCCTCGTCCGGTTCCCGGCCGCGGGCCACCCGCATGAGCAGCTGATACCGGGCCGCCTGCAGCACCCGGGTCCAGTCGGGGCCCGGCCTGTCCTCACCCAGCTGCACCAGCAAGTCGTTGACCGCCGTGCGGCAGACCAGCGCGGCGCCCACGTGCGACTGCGCGGCTGCCGAGACACCGTCGGCCACGGCGAAGACGACCGTGGCCGACGGTTCGTGCCAGGCGACGACCACGTCGTCCTGCCGCGGCCGCCCGTCGAAACGGTGCTGGTCCCCTCGTACGGAGGCCAGCCGCACGGTCAGCTCTGGGGTCGACCACCCGTCGAAGAGGGTGTCCGGCCGATAGGGATCGCCGGGCGGCGGCTTGGGCTCCACGTGGGCAGCGGGCTTCCCCAGCACGACCCGCCGGTACCGGTTCGTGCCGCGCCGGGAGTCCGGTGCGGACCGGTCGGCCCCGGGCTCGGGCCTCCCCGGTGCCGCGTGCCGCGGTGTCGAGCCGTGCTGCGGCGGAGCGACGCGCGGATCCTGCGCACCCTGCAGTTCCATGCCGTGGACCTGGTCGCCGCCCTGCCGCCGGGGCGGAGCCGATCGCTGTCCGGGGTCGGGGGAAGGCGGGGGCTCCAAGACCGGCCCGTTGTATTCACGTACAACGTAAGGCTCGACCCGGTACTCGGGCACCACGTACTCGGAGACGTGCCCGGGGGGCGGTGCCGTACCACCCTCACGCGGCGCGGAGGTGTGCCTGGCCTCGGCCTGGCGCGGGTCGGGGAGCCGCTGGTCGGCGGCCCCGGCCGTGCCGGCGTCCGGCGACTCGGGCGTGTCCCGCTGCTCGTCTTCCCGTCTCTTGTTCCACTGGAAGGGCAACCACTTGTCCACCATCAGACCTCGTCGATCGCGAGGCGGAAGCCCTCCGGCTTCTCCACCGCCAGCTCGGCCTGCCGGCCGGCGGCCAGGGCGTTGGCCGACTCGACCACGCTCTTGGTGAGCGCGGTGAAGAACTTGGCGATCGCGTCGCCGAGCTGGGCACCGGGGATCGATATGAACGCGAACTTCTGCTCGGTCGCCACGGCCAGGATCGTCTCGGCCCGCGCCCCGCCAATCCCGAAGGCGATGACGTTGGGCGCCGCGCCGGTCACCTTGCGGTCGGTCAGCCGGCTGTGCGTCTGGCGCCACTCCTCGCCGCAGGTCGGCTGGCCGTCGCTGAGGAAGAACACCGCGGGGCGCAGCACCTTGTACCCCTGGGACTTGAGCGTCTGTACGTCCTGCGGGATGCGCTCCAGCAGCGCGGCGAACGCCGCGTCGTAGTTCGTGCCGCCGCCGGCCGACAGCTGTGGCAGTTCGTTCTCGCTCCTCAGATCGGCCAGCACCAGGTGTTCCACGACGCTGTTGGAGAAGCCCAACACGGAGAAACGCACCTTGGCGGCGGCCATCGGCTCCCCCAGGAGCGCGACGTGCAACGACTTCATTCCTTCATTGAGGTCGCCGACGTAGCTCGACATGGAGCCCGATTCGTCGGCGAGGACGTACACCGGCAGCAACTGCCCAAGCGTCTCGGCCATCCCAGTTCTCCCCCTTTGCTGTTCAGCCGCTCTATTGCTCCTGCGTGGCGGGCCGAAGGCCCTGCGGGCAGTCGAGTTTCAACTCCATACCGCCCGCGATCGCGCTCCGGCCCAGATGCAGCAGCGTCTGCTGCAACAGGACGGAGAACCGCACCGCCGACTGCGCGAGATCCGCGCCCTCGACGGCGACGACGCCCAGTTCGGGGCGGGAGGCGAGGCGCTGCACGACCCGCTCCCGGTCCGCTCCGATGCCGCACGCCACGACGTGCGGAAAGTACTTGTGCGCCATCAGATCGGCGTGTGCCGCCGGCCATTCGGTGTCGTCCTCGGCCTGGCCGACGGCCAGGAAGAACACGACGGGCCGCAGTACCCGGGGCACCTGCTCCTTCAGTCGTTCCGTTTCCAGCGGCACCAGGTCCAGCAGCCGCCGCAGCACCGGCCGGTAACGGCAGCCCGGCGATGTGCTCAGCCCCGGGACGCCGGTGCGCCAGGAGACCTCGGTGAGCGGCAGCACCACGTCGGCGCCGTCGGCGTAGGTGATCACCGAGAGCCGGATGGCGGCGGCCACGTCGGGGCTGTTGGCCAGCAGCGTCTGCACCGAGCGCAGCGCGTTGCCCAGGTCGGTGACGCAGCCGGCCGCGGCCTGCGAGGTGTCCAGGACGACGTACACCGGTATCAGTCCGCTCGGCGGCGCGACGGCGGCCGCCGGAGTGCTGCCGCCCCACTGCACGGGCCCGCCCTGCGCCGCCGCGGGCGCGGACGCCGAGTGGTTGGGGCCGCCGGGTGTCGCACCGGAGGCGAAGGAGGCCGACTGTCCGGCGTCAGGCCGCTCCAGTACACCCGCGACTCCGGTGCCGGGCGCGCTCGGACCGAGCACACCCTGGCGCAGGCCGGGCAGGTCGACCTCCCGTACGACACCCCGCTCGATGAGGTACTTGACCATCTCGGCGTGCCGCTGGTCCCGAATCTCATGCTGGGTGGCCTCGGTCTCACGCACCCGCGCCAGCAGTTCGAGGGCGTGCGTGGTCTCCTCGGGGTGGCGGACCAGGTGCTCGCGGATCAGGTTGTCGAAGTCGAGCCGTGTGTTCCCCAGCGCGGCCCGCTCCTCTGACTGCCGACGCCGGCGGCCGGCCGCCCTGATGTCTTCGATGCCCTCGTCGGAGTAGGTCTCCGAGCGTCTGGCCTCGTGAACGTGCACACCGAGCCTGGCCCGGCGCCGCGCCTCCTCCAGTTCCTGGATGTACCGGGCCGCGGCCTGGTCGGGCTCCATCTGGACCTTGCAGTAGTAGATGGTGATGCCCTCGGGGAGCCGGATCTCCCGGTCCAGCTCCTGGTTGACGGCCAGCTGCGCCGCCATAGCCTCGGTGATGGCGAACCGCGCGGCCTGCAGCCGGATGCGGTCGGTGAGGTATCCGTAGACGACCGTCAACGCGTCCCGTACGTTCCTGGACACCACCATCACCGGGTCGTGCACCCGGAAGCCGATGTCGATCGTGGCCTGGAACCGGTGTCCGCCGTCCTTGCAGGTCAGCGGGGTCTTGCTGACGGACGCCTGGCGCCTGTGGTCGCTGAGGTCGACGACGTAGCAGGCCCGGTTCTTGCCGAACCAGCGCTGCCCGAAGGTGCGGACGGTCTCGACCTCGAAGGGTCCGCCCTCCACCGGGTAGACGATCGCCACCGAGGGCGGCAGGTTGGGCAGCTCGCCCACCCGACTGCGGGAGATCACCCGCTCGTTGAGAATCAGGGAGACGCTCATCCTCACACCCCTTCCATGTCGAGCTGCGCGTGCACCACGGCGGCCGTGAGGGGCAGCCCGACGATCCGGTCCGGGTGCACCCAGTCGTCGGCGCAGGAGCGCAGGATCCGGCCCGAACGCTGATCTCCGTGGGCGATGGCGCCGACCAGCAGCCTTAACATCTCACGGAGTTCGGAGTCCCGTTCGGCCAGCTTCGCCCAGTCGCCGACGACCTGTTCCGCCTCGTCGTGGAAGAAGGACTCGTTCAGCGCCGCACGCCACAACCACACGAAGGAATCCCGCAGTTCGGGCCGCCGGTGCGCCAGGTACAGCAGCGTCGGCCACTCGGGCACCGCGGCTCCCGGGTCGAGGTCCTTCGTCTCCACGACCACCTGTGCCGCGACGATCAGGAAGGCGAGCACCGCCGCCCGGCCGGAGCGGTGGTCGCCGGTCCTGTCCCGCAGCATGGGCAGCACCGAGCCGGCCGCGTCGGGATCGTCGGCGACCAGATCGGCCAGCGCGCAGCCGACGGCCACCGCCACCGTCACGCTGTCCACTGCGAACAGCCGGGCGAGTTCCTCCACCGGATGTCCCGACACCGCGCCCAGCCCGTGCACCCGGGCCGCAGACGCCCGCACCTGGGGCCGCTCGTCGGCGTACCAGCCGCCCACCAGTGCGGCCGCCTGCTCCCGCACCCAGGGGTCCTGGCACGCCACGGAGAGCGCGTAGGCGACGGCGGTGCGGCGCAGCGCGCTGTCGCTGCGCGCCCAGGGCCCCAGGACTCGGCGTTCGATGTACCGATAGGCCTCGGCGGCCAGCACCCCGAGCCCGGAGGCCGCCGCGTAGACGCGCACCTGCTCCGCCGGGTGCACCACCAACTCGTCCAGCCAGTCGAGGAGTTCGTCCTGGATCTCGTACTGGGTCCAGGCGTGCAGGATCACCCGGCGCGCGTACCCGGGGTCCTTGTACTCGATGATCGTCCCGGGCTCGCCGCCCGGCTTGCCCCGCTCCTCGGCGCGCAGGTGCTGCAACTGCCGTCGCCGGGGCGTCTCGAACAGATCCTTGGACCGGACCGGGCGTCCGTCGGGCCCGGGCGCCCGGAGGTAGGGTCCGTCGTCCTCCAGCCGCTCGCGCAGCGAACGGGCGGCCTGGGCGACGTCCTCCTGCGGCAGCCCGTTGAGCACCGCCAGGGCGAGCGCGAAGCTGCGCGTGCCGGCGTCCGGCATACTCTCGGCCCAGATCTCGAAGTCCTCCGCCTCCAGCCGGGCCCGGTGTTCACGTAGCCGGTCCAGGTCGACGACGCCGTGCAGGTCGTACTGCTCGATCATCGCGGCGGCGAGGTCTCCGGCCTGCCGACAGGCCGGGAGGCCGCCCACCAGCTCGGCGATCACGTCCCGTACGTCCTCGCGCGTCAGCAGCCGGTCGGCGTCGCGTTCCCCCAGCCGCCAGCGCAGATGCGCGCGCACGACCTCCAAGGGCTGCGGAGCATCCGTCAGATCCCATACGCCGACGAGCAGTTCACCGTCGGCGAGTTCACCGTCCGTCACCGTGACGACCATCCACGCGTCCGCCTGGGACAGCGCGCCCTGCACCTTCTCGTACGTCTCCCGGCCGAGGTTTCCGATGTCCTCGGGCCGCTCCAGCAGGAAGCCGACACCGCGCTCGATGACCCCGCTGTCGTTCTCCAGCTGCTCGGCCAACGAGGCGAAGTCGACCCCGCTGTCCAGGTGGTAGACCGCACCCCGGCACGCGCCGAGCAGCAGCCGTACGGCCATCGCGGACTTGCCGTGCCCGGCCGCCGAGCGCAGGATCAGCAGCCGCTGTCTGGCGAGCGCCTCGCGGGCGTCGGGCAGGTCGGCGGGCGCGCTGTAGGCGAACCGGACCCGTTCCGCGATGAGCGGGGACAACACCCGCAGCCGGCGTTTGTGCCCACCGAGCACCACCACGTACTTGTCGCCGCCGACCATGTCACCCTCGACGTTGGCGACGGCGTTCTGCAGCAGCCCTCGGCGCTGCGAACCCTGCCCCAGCTGACCGGTCGCCTCGTACGACTCCGCGCCGGGTCCGGACTGCGGGGGCGGCGGAGTCTCCGCCCCGCCGTCGCCTCCCGTGGTCGGCTGCGCCTGGGGCGGGCCGTCCTGTCTGTCCTTCGCCGACTCCTGGCCGGCACCCGGGGCGGACGGTTTGGGCGCACCGCCCCCCGTGGGTCCCCCCGGCCCGGCCGCCGGCCGGCTCCCCCCTGGATCACCGGCGGCCGGGGGTCCTCCCGCTGCGGCCGCCGTCACAGCCGCACATTCCCTGTGTTGTGGACGGTCACGTGCTTGGACCCGGCGACCTGGTCGCCCTGCACGGTTGCCGCGTGCTGCACGACGGAGGGCCGGCCGTCGGAGGGCCGGTCGGCGGCGGTGCTCTGCTGCCCGTCCGTCTCGGTCGGCGCCTCCTGGTCGCAGGGCGGCCCGGCGGCCGGCGCGGGCAGTCCCGGAGGGGCCGGGTAGCCGGGGACCGTGATCCAGGTACTGATCGTCTCACCGTGCTTGGTGGTGAGGTCGAACGGCAGATAGGCCGCGGCGTCGATTCCCCGGTGGCCATGCCGGATCACCGCGCGATGGACCTCGTCCGACACGGCGAACGCCATCCGGGCCGACGGGGCGGAAGCGAGGACGTCGCGCAGCGGCTGGGCGTCGACGATCCGGCAGGTGGTGTTGACCGCGTTGCCCGACCAGCCGTGCTCGTCGTCTGTCGCCAGGCCTTGGTGCAGTGCCATCCGCAGCCGGACCGTGTGATCCTCGTTGACCTCCTGGGCGTATTCGCCGAGCCCCTCGTCGAGCTCGCGCACGAACGGCCCGGCGATCACCACGGGTGACACGGACGACCGGATGAGCATGAGCACGCCGTCGCCGCGGTCCTCGGACACGGTGTCCGTCACGGCGAGCCCGGCACGCTCCATCGCGCCACCGAGAACGCGGTACATCGCGGCCCGAACTCGTCGCTGCACGGGGTCTCGACGCGGACTGAAATTCTCGATGTCCAGCGCGACGATCCAGTGATGCTTGGCTTCCCCCGACATGTGCGGACCTCTCCCGTACTCCCCGCAAAGGTGCTGCCGAACGATCGGCTCCACCAGTAGACGGCATCCGGAGAGAGTCGGTCCACGCCATTTGGCGCATTAACGAGATTGGCTGGAAATGCTCTGCGGCAAGACTTCGGAGTGAGGTCCGCGCTGTTTCGCTCCAACCCACGAAGGGCCAACTCGGCCCTTGGCTCATCTAACTCAGGGCGCATCGGGGGCGGGTGGGAATCGGCGAAGTGACGTGCACGGCCGGGACTTCTTGGTAGCAACATCGGTGTCGAAGCCCAGCCGCGCCAAGAGGTCCCGTCGTGCCCGTTGTAGGCCCCTGTCGCACCTGCTGTTGCCTCGAACGGGCAAGCTGACTGCTCGTGCCTGGCCTGCCACTTCGGCCACGGCCGCCATTATCGGCCCGGCCCCGCCGCTACACCTCGGACACCACGGACACGGAGTGGCAGGTCATCGCGCCAGCACGAGGCGGCCTATGCGCTCCGGTGCTTGCAGTTCATCCTCGGCCACAGCACAGCACCCCACCACTCTCCCCAGCTCCCATCCCGTCCGCCGTCGACCCACACACCGTGGAGCGGGCGTGGTCCATGGCGTCCAGGTGGAGCGCGCCATTGAGAAGGAAAACGCCGAACTCAAGCGGGCCAACGAGATCCTCAAGGCCGCGGCGAGTTTCTTCGCGGCCGAGCTCGACTGGCCACACACACGCTCGTAGCGTTCATCGACGAGCACCGGGACCGCTTCGGCGGCGTCGAGCCGATCTGCAGAACCCTCACCGGGCACGACTGCAAGATCGCCCCCTCCACGTACTACGCCTGCAAGAAACGCCTCGAAACTCCCTCCGCCCGTTCGGCGCGCGACATGTAACTCAAAGAGCGGATCCAGGAGGTCCACACGTCCAACTACCGCGTCTACGGTGCCCGGAAGCTCTGGCGCGAGCTGAACCGGCAGGGACATGCGGTGGCCCGCTGCACAGTCGAGCGCCTCATGCGCGAACTCGGCATCACCGGCGCCGTCCGCGGCAAGAAGGTGATCACCACACTCCCCGGCGGACAAGCCGAACGGGCTCCCGACCGCTTGGAGCGCGGCTTCGTCGCCAAAGGCTCCGAACCGCTGCTGGGTCGCGGACTTCACCCACGTGACGACCTGGGCCGGTGTTGTCTACGTCGCCTTCGTCGTGGACACTTTCTCCCGCCGGATCGTCGGCTGGTCCGCGGCCACCGTGAAGGCGACGGTCTTTGTCCTGGACGCTGTGGAGATGGCGATCTGGCAGCGCGACCGCGACCCACACCCTGTCCGGCCAGGCGAGTTGATCCATCACTCGGACGGAGGGTCGCAATACACGAGTTTCCGGCTAGCCGAGCGCCTGGCCGCCGCCGGCATCGCCGCCTCGATCGGACCAGTCGGAGACGCCTACGACAATGCCCTGATGGAGAGCACCGATCGGTCTGTTCAAGACCGAGCTGATCAAACCCCGGCGGCCCTGGAAGGCGCTGTCCGAGGTCGAACTCGCCACCGTTGAATACGTCGACTGGTACAACCACCGCAGACTCCACAGTGAGACAGGCCACGTCCCACCGGTCGAGTACGAAGCCACCTACTACACCGAACTCACGAAGCCCCAGGTCACAACCACAATCTGAGATCTCTACCGAACCCGGGGCGGTTCAGGTTGGAGGACTCTGCGGATGGTGGAGGCACCGATGCGCACTAGGCGCGGCGGACGTGCGCATCGCCGCGTGTGACGCCGCCGATGGCCGAGCCGCATCAGCTCGCCTTGGACCCGTTTGTACCCCCGGGACGGGTTCTCTGTTGCGAGCCGTTCGATGAGCGTGGCGATTGCTTCGTCGAGAGGGGGGCGGCCGACCTTGTGTGGATAGGTCCATTTTCGTGCCACCAGGTGGCGGTGCCAGCGCAGGAGCGTGTCGGGGGTAACCAGTCTGTGTGCGCGCAGCTTTCTCGGCAGAAGTCGGACGAGGGCGGTGAGGATCGCGCGGTCCGCCCAGGTCAAGCGTGGCCTCGGAATGCTGCGGCGCAGCATGGCTACCTCATGGCGGAGCACGAGTGGCTCGACGTCCTTGGATGCGGAGGAACGGCCGAGTAACACGAACCAGCTGAGTAGCCGAGTGGCGAGCAGGCAGAGCAGGCGCAAGGACACGAACTACGATCCTGCCCGATCAGTGACGCTCCATGGAGCTTTGCAGGTCAACGTCCTGACCGGATTATGGAACCCCACACCTGATCCGCATTCTGCCCGTCACGGCACCAGTGCTGCCGCAGGGTTCGAATGGCACAATGCCAGCCGCAGCAGCACGATCGATTTTCGTCTCGCGTGGACCACCGGCCACGCGAGAGCGTCTGCACGAGCGACTGTGGCCGACGACCGTCGGGACTCGGTGCACCCGCTCCGATCCGGGCTCATGGCATTCTCGGCAAGCACAGTCGCATGAACTGCACACCCGAGGCATCGAGCCCAGCAACGTCATCCGTACCAGGTGATGTTGCAGATATAGATGCAGTGATGGCGTGGTACTGACAGGAAGCTGATGAAGCCGCGTCCGCCGAGAATGTCGAATTCTCGGAGTCCGCCTTCTCGGTCGAACGGCCGACCCACCTTTGCCGCGTCGACTCCAAGCGCGGCGAGTTCGGTCGCCAGTCGCTCGACCTCTGCTACGACATCTGGCGCAAGTCCGTCGGCGACGTACTCCTCACTCGGGTTGTACTCCCAGGTCCAGTTGGTCACAGCCCCGCCTCGGCCTCCGCGGCCTTACGGATCTGCTGGATTTCATGGATGGCCGCCGTCGGGTCCTGTTCGGCCATATCGACGATCTGCTCGAGTTCACGGAGGCGGGCGGCGCGTTCCGGGTGCCGCTCGATGGCGACGAACACGGCCCATGAGTGGACGAAAGCCCGCAGGGGTGCGAGGCTCTGTGTCTGCTGTGCGTTTGTAGTCGCCTCGAACAGGTGCTGAGTGAGCGCAGGGACTCTGCTGGGAGCGATCCGGGCGACAGCCGCGCGCAGTGCGTCAGGGGTCAGGTCGGGCATGGGGATCAGGGGTCCATACGGGCCGTCTGGCTGCGCAGTCACGATGACCTCCAGTGCAGGGCTGCTCGTCGCACCT
This sequence comes from Streptomyces malaysiensis subsp. malaysiensis, assembly GCF_040653035.1. Classification (NCBI taxonomy): domain Bacteria; kingdom Bacillati; phylum Actinomycetota; class Actinomycetes; order Kitasatosporales; family Streptomycetaceae; genus Streptomyces; species Streptomyces malaysiensis. The sequence goes on along the minus strand of NZ_JBEZNG010000025.1, from coordinate 51,260 downwards.
TACCGTGCGGGCGCGGTAGCCGTGGGAGACCCTTGTCCGCTCCGCAAGCCGTCGCATGGCGTGGCTTATGGGGGAGTGGCTGATTGCCGCGTTCTCCGTAGGCGCGCAAGGGCGCGGTACGGTTCCGAACCGAGCACCACGGTGCGATACGGATCGTCGCGGAGAGTTGCCGCGCGGCTGGGGGTCAAGGGGTCGCAGGTTCAAATCCTGTCGTCCCGACGGTGTGACCAGCGGGTTTGCCAGTGATGGCGAACCCGCTGTTTGCGTGCGTGTGACACGTGATGGCGACGTGATGACATCCGGTGAGCGCTGGGGCGATGCCGCCACAGTGCCCCTGGCCAGGGGCACTGCAACAGAGAGAATCCCAACCGGGAGCGGGGGCGGACGAAGGTTCAGACCGCCCGCTGTTCTGACGCCCCGCCAGGATCGCCGGTGGCGTGTTTGCGGTCGGCGCGTTCCAAGGCTGTGCCGATGGCGGCGACGGCTTCGCGGGCGGCGTGGGGGAGCAGGTGGCCGTAGAGGTTGACGGTGGTGGCCAGTGTCGAGTGGCGCAGCGTCTTGGAGACCACCGCTAGTGGCACCCGCGAGCTGATCATGATCGTGGCGGCCGGGTGCCGCAGATCGTGCACCCCGATCCGTGGCAGGCTGAGCTCAGCGGCGCCGTCGCAGCTCGACCAGCGCCCCCTGCGGGCGCAGCGGCGAGCCGTCCGGGCGGCGGAAGACGAGCCCCTCCAGCGGCGTCCCCTTGGGCTGGCCGGTCCGGGTGAGCGCGGCCTGGTGCCCGAGGGCGGCAACCACGCGTGGGGCCAGGCTCACCCAGTTCCGGCCGGCCTTGGTCTTGGGGTGGCCGAGGTAGAGGTGGTTGTTGTTCACGGCTGTCAGGCTCCAGCGCACCAGCAGCATCCGTTCGGCCAGGTGGACGTCGGTCCAGTGCGGCCCCAGGGACTCACCTCGCCGCATGCCGGTGCCCAGCAGCATCTCGAACAGATCGGCCATCTGATCGCCGTAGTGAGCATGGTTGCCGCCGCAGAAACGCTGCGGCCTGCGCGGGATTCCAGCAGATCCGCTCCGGCGCGACCGGACGGGGCAGCAGAACGTACCGGCACGGGTTGGCCACGATTACGCGCGAGCGCATGGCATGGCTGAGCGCGCTGGAGAAGATGGCTCCAATCCGGTAGACGGCGGTGCGCCCGCGTCCGCGGGCGAGTTCGGCCTCACTCCAGGCGGTGATGTGCCGGGCCCGCAGATGAGTCAGGGGCAGTCGGCCGAAGGTCGGGATGAGGTCCGCGCGCACGTGATCGCGGTAGCGGGTGAACGTGGTGGGCTTGAGCGCCTTCTCCTTGAGGCGCAGCCACTCGGCCAGATACGTGGCGAGGGTGAGGTCCTCGCTGCGGTCCAGGCCGGAGCGCTCGGACTCCAGGGCTCGCTCGAGCGCTGTCTCGGCGGCCTTCTGGGTGGCGAATCCGCTACGGCAGAGCGGATGGCGCTTGCCGTCGGCCGAGGGCAGGTCGACAGCGAAAGCCCAAGAGCCGTGCCTTGAACCATCGTGGAGCTTGGGGCAGCGGCCACGTACTGTCGGCCGTCGGGGCGACGGCAGCCGCAACGCCGGTACACCCGGCCGCGTTCAGGAGGCTGAGAAGCCATCGTGTTCACCTCCGTGGGGGGAATTAACTCCACCGTGGAGGTGCCGACGCCTGGCGCATGAGGTGGCTGATCATGGCGTATCCGGGGCGATGTCATCACCCTGCCATCACACGGCGTCCGTCGAGGATGCTGACCAGTGCCGACCCCTTTGGGGTGTAGTCGGTGGTCGGCGTGTCGAGTCGGCCTGAAGCAGTGGTTCCCTACCGGTATCAGATGTGGTGCACGTCACTGCGCGGCGATGTGGTTATTGCTCCAAATATTGAGCAATGTTCTTTTTTGGCTACCTGGACTGGTGTGCGAGGCGATGTCTACTCTCGCGTTCACGATTCCATCGAGAATTGTTCATAACTGAGCAAGGTCTGGGGAGGCCTTGTGGGGGGAGTCTGCTATGCCTCTGGGCATTCGGCGGTGTGCGCGCGTGTCCGGGGTGGCGTTGGTTACCTCGGTCATCTTGGGAGCGCTCCCGCACGCTGGCGCGCAGGGCTCCGGCGTGCGTACCGCGCCGGTGGCCAAGGATGCGCGCGGCGTGAAGAGCGCGGTGAGTGAGGAGCTGGCGCGAGCGGCTGCTGAGCGCGAGGACAAGCCGGTGGAGATCGCCTCACTGCGGGGTGAGAGCAGCGAGGTGTTCGCCACTCCCGACGGGAAGCTGGAGGCAAGAGAGTATCTGCGTCCCGTTCGAGCGCGCGTGGATGGTGAATGGAAGGCCATCGACACCGCGCTGGTGAAGACTGGCGACGGGATGGTTGCGCCGAAGGCGACGACCGTGGACTTGAAGTTCTCCGGTGGCGGGAGCATGCCGCTGGTGCGGATGACGAAGGCGGGGCGTGAGCTGGCCCTGTCCTGGCCGACGGACCTGCCGGCCCCGCGATTACAGGGCGACACGGCCACCTATCCGGACGTCCTGCCGGATGTGGACCTGCGGATGGGAGCCCAGGAAGACGGCTTCACGCAGCTGTTGGTGGTGAAGTCGGCCGAGGCCCGTACCGCTTCAAAACGACTTCACCATCTGTGAGCTGGGGTTTCGTCCGGGGTCAGCTGGCCCGGCGGTACTCGTTGATGAAGCCTGTGACAGCTTGCCGGCGTTTGATCCGAGCTGCTGGCAGTAGTAGGACCTTGGGGTCGTCCAGGGGCGCAAGCTGCTGGCGGCCTTGGTGGGGGCGATGCTCGTTGAAGTGGTGGGCGTAGTCGTGGAGGATCCTCTGGGCGTGACCGCGGTCGTAGATCAGCAGGCGGTTGGCGCATTCCTCGCGTACCGAACGTATGAAGCGCTCGGCGTGCGGATTGCAGTTGGGGCTGCGCGGAGGGGCCTTGGCCACGGTGATGCCTTCACTGGCGAAGACGGCGTCGAAGGCTGCGGTGAACTTTGCGTCCCGGTCGCGGACGAGGTGGGTGAAGCCGGCGGCGTGTTCTCCGAGGTGCCAGAGAAGCTGTCGTGCCTGTTGTGTGGCCCAGGCTGCGGTGGGATGGGCGGTGACGCCGAGGATGTGCACCGTGCGGGTGTGTACCTCCATCACGAACAGGGCGTACAGCCGCTGGAGTCCGATTGTGTCGACGTGGAACAGGTCGGTGGCGAGCAGGCCGTTGGATTGGGCCTTGAGGAAGGTTGTCCACTCGCCCCGCGTCGGATGTCGTCGCGGAGCGGGGCCCAGGCCTGCGGCGCGCAGGATGCGGCGGATGGCGGCCGGGCTGACCCTGTGTCCGAGGCGGCGCAGTTCGCCGTGTACTCGTCGGAAGCCCCAGTGTGGGTTCTCGGTGCCGAGCCGCATGATCAGCTGGCGCAGTCCCTGTGGGACTGGAGGGCGTCCGGCGGACGGCGGCTGCGTCCATTTCTTCTTGATGAGCCGTTGGTGCCAGGCGAGGAGGGTGCGTGGGGAGATGATCCGTGTGGAGATCAGGTAGAGCAGTCGCACGAACATAAGGACTCATGGTGTCGTATCGGTGCAGGGGAGCGTCGTCCCAGGTCAGGGGCTGCGCAGTCATTCTGGAGCGGTACGAGAGCAGTCACAGCAGCACTCCACCAATGCTGGTGCCCACACTGCCCGCTGTGCCACGGATGAACGCCATCGCCGAACGCTGGATCGGATCATGCCGACGCGAGGCCACCGACCGCATCCTGATCACCGGCGAATGCCACCTGCGTCTCGTCATCGGCGAGTACGCGAAGCACCACAACAGACACCGGCTGCACCGATCCCTCGGACAACGGCCACCAGACCAACTCACCAGCCCCGAACCGCCCATCGCCAGGGACAACACTCGCATTCGTCGACGCGCCCGACTCGGCGGCCTTATCCACGAATACTCGCAGGTCGCATAGGGCGACACAGATTCCGGCACCCACAGGGGCGGGGTACGTGGAGTTGGATTGTTCCGGACGGCTTGTGGGAGATCGCCGAGCCGCTGATCCCACCGTCGAAGGTGCGGCCGCAGGGCGGCGGAACGCAGGACACGCCTGATGAGACGCTGTTTGCGGCGATCCTCTACGTGCTGGTCAGCGGTTGTGCCTGGCGGGCTCTGCCGCCGTGTTTCGGGATATCGAAGTCGACCGCACACCGCCGGTTCCTGACCTGGTCGCGGGCTGGCGTGTGGGGCCGGCTGCATGAAGCAGTGCTGCACCGACTCGACGACGCCAGCCTCATCGACGTCTCGCGGGTCGTCCTCGACTCCGCTCATGTCCGGGCTAAAAAAGGGGCGAACTCACAGGTCCGAGCCCCGTGGACCGGGGTAAGCCGGGTTCCAAGATGCAGTGTGCCACGAACGCAAGAAGGAGCCCTATGTAGGCAGTGTTCCGGAAGCGGTGCTGTGCAGGAGATGAGGGATTTGGCCCCTCGGAGTCGCCCTGCGGGGGGAGGCTTCAAACCGCCGCATGCTGCGGAAGCGGTGACGTGACCGTGGTGAGCGATGTGGAAAAAGGCGTCCATGAGACGTCAGGTGAGGATCAGGAAGACGAACGCAAGTGAATCACTGCTGACGTGTCGTTACGGATGAAGTGACATCGAAACCGGGGTTACTTGTATCGGCCTCGGGAGGAGTCTGGCGGGTGCCCGTCTATTGGCCAGATGGTGTCCGGCATGGAGGTGACGTGAGCCTGATCTGCTGCTCTTGCACGGAACGTGGGAAAGCACGTCTCGAAACTGCATCCCGGAGCGGGGGTGCGAGAGGGAGCGCTCCAAGCGGAGGACCCGCAAGGAGTTGAGTACTGTCGCGAGATGTGCTGGCGGACCGGCCCGTATTAGTGACGAAGCCCCTGTAATGGGGGTGGAGCGAAGGGGCCGGGTCATCTGTGGCTGTGTGTATTTGGTCAACCGGAAGTTCTCCGGGAGGAGCCGATGGACAAGCTGAAGTCACCGGACAAGCCGTTTGATATCTCCAAGTGGGATGTCCTGGAGGCGTATCGGGAGGTAAAGAAGAATCAGGGTGCACCGGGAGTGGACGGGCAGTCCATCGAGGACTTCGAGAAGGATCTGAAGGGAAACCTGTACAAGATCTGGAACCGAATGTCGTCGGGGTCATACTTTCCGTCACCGGTGCGTGCGGTGGAGATTCCGAAACAGCACGGTGGCGGCACGAGGATGCTTGGCGTCCCCACAGTTGCCGACCGAGTTGCACAAACCGTGGTGGCCAAACACCTTGGAATCCGCGTGGACCCAATTTTCCATGAGGACTCCTACGGATATCGGCCGCGGCGGTCGGCTTTGGACGCTGTGGAGACCTGCCGGAAACGCTGTTGGAAGCGCGACTGGGTGATCGATCTCGACATCCAGAAGTTCTTCGACAGCGTCCGCTGGGACCTCATCGTCAAGGCCGTGGAGGCTCACACTGACGCCGTTTGGGTGAAGTTGTACGTTCAGCGGTGGCTCCAAGCCCCGCTGCAACAGCCCGACGGCACCTTGCAGATGAGGGACCGGGGCACCCCACAGGGGTCCGCAGTCTCGCCCGTGCTGGCGAACCTGTTCATGCACTACGCGTTCGACGCCTGGCTGACCCGGACCTACCCGGGTATCCAGTTCGAGCGCTATGCCGACGATGCGGTCGTGCACTGCGTCAGCGAGCACAGGCCCGCACGGTTCTGGCGGCGCTCGGGGACAGGATGGAAGAGGTCGGGCTGCGATTGCATCCCGACAAGACCCGGATCGTGTACTGCAAGGACGGCAAGCGGCGCGCCTCATACGAGCACACGTCGTTCACCTTCCTCGGCTTCACGTTCCAAGCCCGCAAGGCGCGGAGCAGGTATGGGGTGAACTTCACCAACTTCCTACCCGCGGTCAGCAAGGAGGCCCTGAAGAAGATCGGCAGAGAAGTCCGCTCCTGGCGGCTTCACATGCAGATCCACCTCACGTTTCACGAGCTCGCGCGAAGGATCAATCCCATCGTGCGTGGCTGGACGCAGTACTACGGGGCGCACTATCGCTCCCTGCTGCATCCACTCCTCGCGCGCATCAACGCCTACCTGGTGCGCTGGATCCGCAGGAAGTACCGACGGCTCCGGAGTTTCAAAAAGGCCCATGCCTGCTGGAAGCGAATCATCCGGCAGCATCCACGGCTCTTCGCCCACTGGGCATGGACTCCGACCTTCTGGTGATCAAGATGGCAAGAGCCGTGTAACGGGCGACTGTTACGCACGGTTCTGTGGGAGCCCGGGGGTGAGATTCCTCCGGGCCACCCGACCGTCCTGTCGGACGCGAACGGACTGCCCCTGGTCGTCGGCGTCTCGGCCGCCAACACCCATGACAGCGAAGCGCTGAAGCCCATGGTCGAGGGCCACCAAACGAGACACGACCCCCACCGCGGCCGTCACCTCAAGCCCCAACGCCTGCACGCCGACAAGGCGTATGACATCCCCCACCTGCGGAAATGGTTACGCGGCAAACGCATCGGCGTGCGCATCGACCGCAAAGGCATCGAGTCCAGCGAACGCCTGGGCCGCCGTCGTTGGGTGATCGAGCGGACGATGTCCTGGCTGTCCGGCTACCGCAGGCTCAGCCCCCGCTACGAGCGCGATCCCCGTAACTACCTGGCCTTTCTCGGCTTGGCCGCCGCTTTGTGCTGCTACAAGCGACTGATCCGCCTCACCACATAGGACACGGTCTAAATCAGGACATCAGTGACCAAGGCACCCGCAGCCTTGTCATTGGCAACGTCGCGCAGAAGGTCGTCGAGGCATCCGCGGCACCAGGAGAGCGACGGGCAACGAAAAGATGTTGGGGTGCGGTATTCCGGATCGGGGTCGTCCGTCACGAGGCGGCTCTCCCAGTACTCCGCGTCCCCGTGGCAAGGCGGTGCATCCGGCTCGGTCGTCCACACAGGCGTGATCAGATACACGTCCGTGCCATCGAATAGTTCGTCGAGGATCGTGTTGTGCCGTTCCAGGACGACGGCGTACCGGTCCTCGTTCTCCGGGTAGCGCTTCGAGCCCGGCAGACTGTGGAAACGCACCCGCACATCCCGATAAGGCCCACGCAATAGGTGCATGACGGGAGGACACCCGGGCCACCTCCGCTGCCACAACTCGGTCAACACCGATTGCCCGCGTCCAGACACCTGCTGTCCGTTCCCTCTCCTCACCAGTACGTCGAAGAGCAGTGAACCAGCTCAGCGTGCACGGAAGGGCAGAGAACATCGCCCTTGATGCTGCCTCAATGGTCCTGATCCTCCTGCGTCGGTTCGTAGAGGCTCGGCTCGGACGCTCTGCACCTTCGCTGACAGGACCGGCCTGCCGTGCACGCTCACGAAAGCGCGCCCGATAAAGACGAGTCAAAAGCCCCGAAGCCGCAATCGGAGCGGCGCGAAGAGCAGCGGACTCAGCAGCCTGCGGGACGCGGTGCCATGCTCAACGCCCGGTCTGTTCAGCGATTGCAGCGCGGTGCGGGAAACGCCGCTGTGTCGCGGCTGCTCGCCGCGCAGCGGCCGCCCTCATCACCGTCACGGCAAGGGCCGCCGGGTGGAGTGGGCAGCCCGGCTGGTTCTGCCGGTTCGGCGGGCATGCCCGGACCGGCCAGTCAGGTGGAGCAGGCGGGACAGACAGGTCAGGCGGGGTATGCGGGTCAGGCGTCGACAGGGGCCGCCGCGCCGCATTCCGCCACACCTCGTTCGGGCGTACCTCGTGCCGCCAGCCCTCCCTGGGCCAACCAATCTGCCGCCAACCCCCCTTCCGTGAACTCCCCTTCCATCAGGAGAGCGACGGATGGCGAGAAACCGGGGCGGCCGCAGCGGGACAGTCCACCCGCGAGCGCGTCTGCACTGCCCGAGAGGCTTCCGGAGGGCGGTGCTGCTGCTGCCACCGCCACTGTGGACGCGCGCCAGGGCGAGCTACAGGAGACCCGTACGAGGGAGCGTCCGGCCGTATCGCTTCTGAAGGAGCACCGCGAGGCCCAGGAACAGCAAGGAGAAGGAGGAGGAGAAAGCGGGAGGGGGAAAAGGAAAGAGAGAGGGGGAGGGCAAGGGGATCGGGACCACGACCACGATCAACGTGGCGGCCCGTCTCCCCACAGCCCCGGCCGGGCCGCCCAAGACGACGCGGCCGACGCCGGTCACAGCGATGGCAACGGGTCGGAGGTCGACTTTGTCGATCTGGACCTGGAGCCGCTGCTGCCGCCGTTGTGGGGGCAGTCGCCGCAGCAGCACGAGGCGGAGGTTCAGGACTACGAACAGGGGCTGGCCCAGGACCGGGGCGTCGCCAAGGAGAAGGTGGCGGCCTTCACCGAGAGCCGCCGGGCCAGATCGACGGAGTTGGCCGCCCTCGCGCCCCAGTTGACGCAGCAGGTCCAGGCGGCCAAAGCGGCGGCGCTGGCGAAGATCGGATCCGCCGAGACCTCAAGCGTGGCGAGGGTGCAGGCCGCGGTGCAGGGTGCCCGGTCGCGTATTCAGGCACAGGCGCAGACGGCCCGGGGGCAGGTGACGGCTGGTCATTCGGCGGCGGTCGCGGCGATGGGTTCGGCCGCCTCGGGGGCGCGTACGGCCATGGACGGCGGATTCCGTACGGCGGGAGAGGCCGTCACCGGCAGGCAGGACAACCAGATCACCAAGCTCGGCGAGCTGTACGGCCACACGGAACAGCGGATACGGGACGCCGCCAAGCACGCGGGGGAACTGGCGGTCGGCGAGGGCAAGAAGCGCGCTGCGCAGTACCGCTCCAAGATGATCCACCGCGACGACAACTTCTGGGACGGTCCGCTCACCGACAACCGGTGTAAGGCGCAGGCGAATGCAGCCACCGCGGTCGGCGATGCCTACAAGGACGAACTACCCAAGGCGGCGGACGACCCCATCGCCGACATGAAGAAGGGCAAGCCGGACGCCGAGAAGGCGATCGGCAAAGTCGCCGATGACGTCCGCAAGAGCCTGGAGACGGTGCTCAAGCAGAGCCAGGAGGGCTTGGCCGACGGGCACAAGCAGTCGTTGCAGGGCGCGGACGACGCCAAGGCGGGCGCGCTGGCGAGTATTGGGCAGGCGCTGAGTTCGGCCGAGGGGAGCCTGGCCCAGCTACAGAGTTCGCAGATCGCGGCGGTAAGGGCCCAGGCGGCGCAGCAGCGGCAGGCCATCGAGCGGAACGCGGCCGGGGCCACCGCCGCGATCGGCAAGGGCGTGGCGACGGCGCGCGGCGGACTGGAACGCAGCCTGCGGGAGTTTGGGCAGATCCTCGGCCGGGACGCGGTGCCCGATCCCGAGCAGCTGGAAGAGGTGTTACGGGACACCGGCGTGCAGTTCGACGAGCGGCTGGAGGGCGTGGCGGAGCGGAACCCGAAGGCTGCAACGGCAAGACTCTGAGCGAGTGGCTCGGCAACTGACGCGCGACGGATGGAGGCGGCGGGTGACGCTGGGACGCATTGGAATGGCGCTTACCGGACTCGACATTACCGACATGGCGACTGAACTACGGGAGCGGTGGTTTCCGGGCGAGGTTCCGCAGAGAATTACCGTCGACTCCCATGAGGTCTCCCCTTCGGCGGACTGGATCGAACGCCACCTCGGACGTACCGGTGAAGGTGCCGAGGAAGGCGTCGATGAAGGTGCCGTTGAGGGCCCCGATGTAGTTGCCGCCTTCTTCGGGGATAACTTCGACCGCTACCTCACTGTTCACGCGAACAAAATGGTAAGGCTTTCCTTCGACTTCGAGGGTGAAGCGGCCGAACTTGTCGACGCGTTGAGCGATTACCCCTTCGAAATCGCCTCTTTCCAGAGCCGGTACAGGGAATGGCAGGCCAAGGAGAAGTACTGGGCACCCAGCTTCGGAGGAGCGCACTTCCCTCATGGCTGGGCCTGTGCCTTTCGTGGCGAGGGACACCGTTCGTTGGTCTCCCGCCGCTGGCTGGACACGGGACCATGGCATCTTCTGCACGGGCCGAACGACACCACGCTGGTGCAGTTCCACGACCTGAAGCTGGGCGCCGCGGAAGCGCTCGCCCAGGCGAAGCCCGCCCATGAGCACATGGGCCACTCGAACGAAGGCGGTTTCCTCCGAACGCCCTACGTCTACCGGAAAGAGATCAAGGGCTTCTACGATGCAAGCCGTCGCGTACTGAAGGTTGTGGTCCTGGGACGGACGGTCCCGGCCGTGGAGATGCGAGACGCCTGCGCCGCTCGGCGCGACAATCTGCTGGCCCCGGAACAGCCGGTCGACAACGTCGCGTTCGTCTTCCTCGATCCGGCCGAGGCCCGAGCCCACCTGCCCAGGCTCTGGCCGTACGGACTCGAGTGCTGGACCGTCATCGACGATGTCGAAACCCGCCTGGACACAGAGGAACGGCCCGAAGGGGCAGGTGACCGGGCGTGACCTTCGATGAAACCGACGCGGAGACCCGGTTTGTGAAGTCATTGCAGGCTCTCGCGATCGCCGCCTCGGCGCAGGGCAGTGGTGCCCAGCGGGTACGGGAAGAGGCAGTCGCTGCCATTGCCGAGTGGGCGGATCTGCCTGGGAAGGAAGCGCCGGCCGCTGATGTCTCGCACATTCTGCGAGGTGTCACCCCCGGTGACCTAGCGCTCCTCGGCGAAGCCGTAGGGGTGATCGCCGAGTGGGTTCGGGAGCCGGGAGAGGAGAGCGGGCGCCGGGTGGACGCCATGGTCCAGCGGTTGCAGCGTGAGTTGGGGCCGTTGATCGTGCGGGACCGGGAGGCCGAGAAGGCAGCGGAGCGGGAGCGGCTTCGAGGGGAGGTGCGGGCGTCCATCAGGCTTCGGCTTCAGGAGGGAGGGATTGTGGACACTCAGGACAGCTCGCATGATGGCAATTCGGAATGATCGCCCGGACAAGTCCTAGCTGATCGCCTGGCGCGCGTATCGGGCCCGCTGGCCGTCCAGCAGTGTCTGCGCCTCCCGCCAGGCGGGTGCCTCGTGGCGATCGAGCTGGTGACGGGCGACCTTGTCGACCGCTTCACGGCGGCGGACCGCGCTCACGCGGTAGTACGTCTGAGTGACGGCGAGGGATCTGTGATCCATGAGCTCGCTCAGCACACCGACAGGGAGCCGGCGTCCGCATGCCGTTGAGCATAGGTGTGGCGGTGCGAGTGGGGGAGGATGTCCTCCTTGAGGAGCTCCTGGCCCTCCGGAGTGATCAGCGGCGGCAGACTGTCGACCCACTCGCGGTGCCACGAGGCGAGTATGTCCTCCACCAGGCCGTGGACACCACGGGGTTCTTCCTCACCCGCGCCAACAGTTACAACTGATGTGGATCCGTGTGGGGGAAGCGTTCCCGGGCGACTCTGCGGGTGCCGATAAATCATCCGTGCAGTTCACGCCGCGTGCTGATGTTCGTGGAGGGTTCCGCCGAGTCGGTCTCGTCTGTGGACTGCCAGGTGGGCGAGTTGGGCTTGTTGGGTGATTGGCGTGGGTAGCGGGCGGCATGGGGCCGCCTGCTCCAGGGGCCTGTGCGGGCGGTGCTCGTTGTAGAAGGATTCGTACTCGCGCAGGGCGTGGAGAAGGTGGTTCTGGTTCCAGATCGAGGTCCAGTCCAGCAGCTCCCTGCGGCAGGTCTGTATCCAGCGCTCCACGAGCGAGTTCATCCGCGGTATCCGAATGCCGGTGGTGACGACCTTGAGACCGGCATCGGTCATGAGGGTGTCGAAGGCGGCTGTGAACTTCGAGCCTGACGCTGTAGGACCAGCAGTTGGTGCCGGAGTACCAGAATCTCGACGTCCTTTTCTCTGTCGCTCATCGGCAGGAGGCGTAGGAACGCCAGGGCGTTGGTCGCGGCGAGATAGGCCAGGCGCAGCAGCACGACAGACCATGATGCCGCCGGGTCCCTGCGCAGGTGACGACACTTGGGCGAATGTCGAGGAGTACCGAAGATCCGTGATCAGGCTCCCGACCTGCGTGGATGATGTACCGGCACCCGCACCGTTGTCATCCCGAGTCCCACTTCCGGGCGATCAGCCTGCGGTGGCACGCCAGCAGCGTCGCCGCCAACTGTTCGAGGATCTGTCCTCGGCCTGACGCCGGGTGGTGGTCCGTGTGCGGCGCCCGCACCACGATTCGCACACTTGATGTCAACGACCCCCTCACCCTCCGTCACCGCCGAATGCGAGACAGGGCGGTTGAGTTGACACGCCCCCGGTCGCCCCGCGCTGGGTCAGCTCTTGGTGGCCTGTGCGATGGATGGGGCGATGCGCAGTGCGTTGGCGCCGATGGTCAGGGCCGGATTGAGCGCGGCCGACGACGGGAAGAACGAGGCATCGGCCACCCAGAGATTCTCGATGTCGTGGCTGCGGCAGGAGGGATCGAGGACGCTCTGCGCGGGATCGTGCCCCGCTACCGCGGTGCCGCACATGTGCGAGTTCGTCTCGATGCCCATGCGCTGGGTGAAGATCAGCGGGTAGCCCGCCTTGCGGACCATCCTGGTGACCCGGCGCACGAGTTCGTGGTGGGGCCAGAGGTTGTTCGGCTTCCAGTCGATGAGGATCCGGTCGCCCTCCACCCGGACCCGGTTCTCGCGCGAGGGGAGATCCTCGGTCGTCAGGTAGATGTCGATGCTCCTGCCCGACATGAACGCCAGGGCCCACATCGGTGCCCACGGACGGGCGGGCTTGAGCATCGGGGCCTGGAGCTTGCCCAGCATCTGGAGATTGCCGAGCGGATACGGCGTTCCCGGGCTCGCCTCGTAGAAGTCGTTGAGCCCGAGCGTCTTCTGCCACTTCGTGGGGTTGGGACGCAGCGGATTGACGCCTACGAAGAACGTGCTGTTGTGCACCATGTAGTTACGGCCCAGCAGCAGCGACGAGTTGCCGAGCCCCTTCGGATGCGCGTCGTTGGCCGAACGCAGCAGCAGCGCCGCCGAGTTGACCGCGCCGCCGGCCACGACAAAGCTCTTGGCGTTGATGCGGAGGGTACGGCCCGCGTGCCGCGCCTCGGCCGCGACGACCTTGCGGCCGTCCGGGGCGGTGATCAACCGGGTGATCTCCGTTCCCGTCATGATCTTCACGCCGTCGTTCAGCGCGGGCAGCAGAATCCTGTTCTCCGCGTCGGACTTCATCCCGGTCTCATCCGGACAACCGTCCGCGGTGGTCACTGCGGCACGGTCGTCCTGAGTGGTCACATTCAGCGCGTTCGGGGTGTGGAACGGGTGCAGCCCCTGCTCGCGCAGCGACCCGGCGAACCTTTCGATCACCGGTTCGTGCTTGAGCGCCGGGTAGGGATAGGGCTGTGAGCGCGGGGGCTCGGTCGGATCCTCACCGGTCTGCCCGTGCACCTGGAGCAACTGCTCCATGGTGGCGTAGAAGGGCTCCAGGTCCTCGTAGGTGAACGGCCAGGCCCGCGAGACACCGTCGTAGTGAGCCACCTCGGTGAAGTCGCTGTGCCGGAAGCGGGGCAGCATGGCGCCGTAGAAGCGGGTGTTGCCGCCGACCCAGTAGTAGACCCCCGGCGCGAACGGCCTTCCCGTGCTGCCGTCGTACCAGTGACCGGCGTTTTTGTACCGGCCCTTGATGTACATCTCGGCCGGCCGCGAGTTCTCGGGCTCGCGGGGGAGGAAAGTGCCGCGCTCGACGACCAGGACCCGATGACCGGAGTCCTTGAGGGCCCAGGCCAGCGTTGCGCCGCCCATGCCGGAGCCGACGATCAGAACATCCGTGTCGATTTCATCTGCGGCTCCGGCGGTTATCAGGGAGTCGGGGCGCAGCCCCGTGGGCGTGTAGTCCTGGGGGACCGGGTTAACCATTGAGCTTCCTTCTGGCACTCTCATGCTCGATCGATGGGCGGACGACATGTCGCCGATTACGACTGAATGAATGCGGCGGCTCTTTCTCCGATCATGATGGCCGGCGCATTCGTGTTTCCCGTCACCAATGTCGGCATGATCGAAGTGTCCGCCACCCGGACATTTTCCAGCCCGAAGACGCGGAGCTCGGGGTCCACAACCTTCCCCATCATGCAGGTTCCTGACGGGTGGTAGAAAGAAAAGGACTGCGCACGAATGTATGCGTCGATGTCCTGATCCCGATCCGACACGGGGGCGAGCCCGGCGTCAGCAGCCGCTCGCAGGTCCGACTCCAGGAGGTCGGTAAGTCGCGATTCACGCGCGATCCGCATGCACAGGCGGATGCCTTCCCGAAGTCGTCGGCGGTCGTCGACGTCATCGAGATAGTTATGGTAAATACGTGGCTTGGCGTAAGGATGTGAATGCCGCAGGCGTACCGACCCTCGACTGGCCGGCCGAGCGACATAGGGACCGAACGACATTCCGGGCTCGAGCGGTGCGGCGAGACCCTCGTCGCGGACGATACCCAGCGCGGCATGCACCTGGATATCAGGGGCCGGGAGGTCATCACTGGACTTGAAGAAACCGCCGACCTCGTTCCACGCCATCGGCCCGGCGCCTCGCTCACGCAGAAGCTGTTCCTCTTTCGACGTGTCCGGCCCGAGGACGGGTTCGGTGTGACTGAAGAAGCTGATGAAGCAGCCGGCGTGATCCTGCATGTTCCGGCCGACGTCCGGCAGGTCGAGAACGGGAGGAACACCGCCTGCGGTGAGTTCGTCCGCCGGCCCGACACCGGACTGAAGCAGAAGGTGCGGTGTGTTGTAGGCGCCCAGGGACAATACGATCTCGCGGTTGATCCGGATCGTACGGACGGAACCCAGGTGATCGACTTCCAGGGCTTCGGCACGGGCACCGTCGAAGCGGACGCGCAGGGCGATCGTCGATGACAGCACGGTGAGGTTCCGGCGGTCGGCCGCCGGTTCCAGGAACGCCACGGCGCTGCTGCAACGCAGGCCGTTGCGCTGTGTGACCTGGTGATATCCGACTCCTTCCTGCTCCGCCCCGTTGAAGTCCGGATTGGGCTCGTGGCCCGCGTCCTGGGCCGCTTCCACCCAAGCCGTCAGCAACGGGTGGACGGAGATGGGATCGCTGACCGTGAGGGGGCCGTCCACGGCGTGGAAGTCGTCGGCCCCTCGCTGGTTGTCCTCGGACTTCTTGAAGAAGGGCAGCACGTCGGCGTAGCCCCAGCCTGGGTTGCCCAGTCGCTCCCAGGTGTCGTAGTCGTAACGATGGCCGCGGACGTAGAGCATCGTGTTCATCGAGCTTGTGCCGCCTACCACCCGCCCGCGCGGCAGGTAGGCACGGCGTCCGCCGAGCTGGGGTTCGGGCTCGGTCTCGAAATCCCAGTCGTATGCCGTCTTGAGCTGCTGTGAGAACAGTGCCGGGATCTCGAAAAGGCGGCCCTGGGCAGGGGGCCCCGCTTCGATGAGGGCCACGGTGACATCCGGGTTCTCCGACAGCCGAGCTGCGAGCGCGCAGCCTGCCGAACCGGCACCTACGACCACGTAGTCGTAGTTTTCCGCGATGGTCGTCATATCTGCCTCCCGTGGCAGCCGGGCTTGCCGGGCCGGGGTCATGGGTTACGGGGTTCGGACGCGAATGGGGCTGGGCCAGATGGGGCTCTGGCTCTGCCGGGCTCGGAGCGAGGTGGAGAAAGGCATCACTGGAGCGGTCCTGGAGTGACAGAGACTAGGCAGCCATGGGCGCGCGGGAACATGCACAAGGTGAGCAATATCCGGTCTTCGAATCGCACAGTATGGGCACGGCAGCCATGGACGGCAGCCGCAGCCATGGAGGGGACATGGCGCTCACCACCGTTGGCCTGGCCCTCACGATCCGGAGCCGCTCTTGGGCCGGATCGCGTGTGACCGTCAGGTTCCGGTGCTTTCGGCCAGGGCGCGGACGCGTTCGGCCGCGCTGTGAAGGGTGCGGGCGAAGGCGGTGTCGCCTTCGGCGGTCTTGATCAGAGCAGCGGTGACGTCGCCGAGGCGTCCGTCCTCAGCGGCGAGCAGGAGGTGTACACCGGCGCGGATGGCGGCCACCGCGGTCTGGGGGGCGGAGCGTCCGCGCAGGGTGGCGGGGGCATCGAGGTCGTCGCTGACGATCAGGCCGTCGAAGCCGAGGTCGCGAAGGAGTGTGACCGCGGTGGGGGAGGTGAGGGCGGGTTCATCGCCGTCGAGCCCGGCGACAGGGGCGGGGCCCATCATGACGGCTTGTGTGCCGGCTTGGACGCAGGCGGCGAACGGGATGAGTGCGCTTTCGGTCCAGCGGCCCTCGGGAACGTGCGCCACCTCCAGGGCGGGATCCGCGGTGACCTCTGGGAAGCCGGGGAAGTGCTTGGTGACGGCTGTGACACCTGCGCGCTGCACGCCGGTGACGAAGGCTGCCGCCAGTTCTCCGATGCGGGCGCCAGGAAGGTCCAGGGTGCGTCCTCGCAGCCAGGGGTTGTCTCCTATGAGGCGGTCGCACACAGGAGACAAAAAAGTGTTGACGCCCAACCGCAGTGCGGCGCGACCGAGTTCGTGGGCGGCACGCTCCACCTCTGCCGGGTCGGTGTCCGGTCCGAAGACGGGCAGGCCGGGGACGAGGCGGTGCAGCCGCTTGATCCCCCAGGGTTCCTGGTCGACGGCGACGAGCACACTCGCCCCCGCGATGGCGCGCAGACGCGCGGTGAAGTCGATGAACTGCTGCGAGGTCTCGGTCGTCTGTCGCTCTTCGGCCATGACACGAGCGGTGTACTCGGTGCGGGATTCGCCCATGATCACGGAGCGGCAGCCGGAGGCGAGCAGTGAGGCCAAGGAGTCAGGGACGGTGAATCCGTCGAGTGCGGGCAGCAGCACGGCGTGAGCGTCCTGCCCGATGGTGGTGGTCATGATAGGCGAGTCCTTCTTGGGTTCGCGGTGCGGTGCGCGCCGCGCAGGGACCCCGTCAGGCGGTTTTGACGACAGTGCCGGTGTCTTCGAGCGCGGCTACTTCGTCGGCGGGCGCCGTGGTGTCGGTGACGAGGGTGTGCAGGAGGATGGAGGGGCCGACGTAGGCGTGGGCGGTGTGGCCGAGCTTGCTGCCGTCAGCGGCGGCGATGACGCGGCGCGTGGAGGCGATGACCGCTTTCTTCACTGCCGCGTCGTCGAGGTCGTAGGCGGTCAGGCCCTCTGTTGCGCTCAGGCCGCAGCAGCCGACGACCGCGGTGTCGAAGCGCAGTGCCGACAGGGAGGCCAGCGTGAGGGGGCCGGTCAGGGCGCCTTCCGCGGCGCGGGGCCGTCCGCCCGGCACCATTAACGTGGTCGGACTCGGAGAACCGCTGAGTGCGTGGATGGCCTGCAATGACAGGGGCATCACGGTGATCTGCCGTCCACACAGCAGGCGGGCGACCTCCAGGCAGGTGGTGCCGCTGTCGAGGAGGACGGTCTCCCCGTCGCCGATGAGCGAGCACACCTCGGCCGCGATCCGGCGCTTGGCGTCGATGGCCTCGTGGGCGCGCAGCGCGAAAGGCGGCTCCTCGCTCCTGAGCAGCAGGGTGCGCGCCCCGCCGCGGATGCGTTCGAGGGCGCCCTGCGCGGCCAGAGTGTCGAGGTCGCGCCGGATGGTCATCTCCGATGAACCGGTCAGCTCGGCGAGTTCCTGGACGGTGGCACTGCCCGACTCCTTGACAGCCTGGGCGATCAGCCGGTGACGGCCTGCGTTGCTCATGTCGCGATTGAACACTCCCGGCATTGAACATGCAAGCTGTTCGGAGTGAGTCTTTTCGAACACGTAAGTTGTTCGTTGCGGTGGCTGGCGCCCCGGGTCCACACCTGGCTACCGACCGGTACAGCCTGAGCGGCCCGCCCTCAGGTACGTCGGAGGGCCGGTTTGCGCAGCAGATCGTGTCCTCGTACGGCGAGTTGCAATCGCTGCTGGTTGTCGACTCGGGTGAGGTCCATCCCGAGGATCTTGGAGAGTCTGTTGAGGCGGTGGTAGAGCGTTCGCCGTTGGATGAAGAGAGCGTCCGCTGCCCGCGCTTTGTTGCCGCCGCAGTCCAGGAAGGCCCGTAGGGTCGGCAGAAGCGGGCTCTTCACCAGGGCGTCGTGCTCGAGCAGCGGTCCCAGTTCGTCCTCGACGTAGCGTGTGAGTTCGGGCCCCTCGGCGAGTGCCACCAGCAGACGGAGCGCTCCCAGGTCATCGAAGCGGCGAACTTCCGGCGCCGCGGCGGCTGCCGCCACGGAGGCCGCGCTGCGACTCTGCCGTAGTGCCAGTGGCAGTGCCGCCGGTGGCACGATACGGCTGATGCCGCCCCTGACGTCGTGGTCGATCAATGTGGTCTGTATGTGGGTGATATCGCTGTCAGCGGAAAGGCCCACGACCGCCGTGTCGAAATCTCCGGTATCGCCGACGACAGCGGGCCACCCGGCATCGTGCAGAAGGCGAGTCAGGGTGTGACCTTTGAAGTGTTTGCTGTCCCCTGCACACGCCGTGACGACGATCAGATCACGCCCACGGAGGTCCAGCCCGAGCGCCAAGGCGAGGCTGACGAATTTCTCTCCGGTGATGTCGCCGAGAAGGAGCCGGCTCAGCAGGGCTGTCTGGCGGTGGGCCGAGCGGGCCCCATGCTCTCGTTCGCTCAGCAGGGTGATCGCTACTGCTGTGGCTGCCCGTTCCAGCGTACGAAGCTCGGTTGGGCTCGGCCGTACTGTGCCGTGCAGAAGGTGAAGCCAGCCCCACGCCTCGCCACGGAGGATCACCGGCTGGCGTGCGCAGGGCACGACATCACGGAACGATGCCGCGTGGGCGGTGGGAACCGCGGGCAGCTGGGCCGTGAGGGAGTGATGGCGTTCATGAATGGCCCGGGAGTGCGCACTCCACTGGGTCACGGCCTCATCAGCCTCCGGGTCGGCGCCTCCATAGGCGAGCATCTGGTGGGCCGCGTCTTCCAGCACCACGGCGTGTCCGGTACGGCGAGCCAGTTCTCGGACCACTCCGACATAGTCCTCGTCGGCGAGTAGCAGATCCATGAACGCCTGGCTGGTGGCCTCTTCGGCGGTCAACTGTTTGACGCGCATCTGGACCAGCACTTCGTGGACCTGGGCCGAGGTCTCCACGAAGGGGATCTCGTCGGCCAGGCCGACAAGGGGGAGGCCGACGGCCTCGGCCTCCTCGATGGCGGCCACGGGCATTGAGTCGAACATTCGGCCGGCGAGCTCGACGACCAGAACGGCGGCGCGGGCGTCCGCGAGACGCTGGATGAAGGCGCGCTGCTGGGTGGCTGTGGCTCCCATGCCGAGTCCTGCGGTCAACAGCATTTCTTCCCCGGTGAGAAAGCGATGAATATCCGGGATCTCTCCGGTGTGCACCCAGCGCACAGGGCGGTCCAGATTCTTCTCTCCGGCATAGACGCGCACCCTGGTGCGACTGAACACCTCGAGTTCCAGCGCGGCGCGAATGGTCAGGACTTCGGTCATGTACTGCCTCAGTGTGTGCAAGTTTCATGCTCAACGTGGCACACATTGTGCCTGTCGTCACAGCCTGTTGTTTACCCAGACTTCAGGTCAAGCCCGCAGGCACATCTATCTGCAAGGAGTGCGGAGTGTCCACCACGAGCAAGATCGTGAAGGGTCCCGACACGGTAGAAGCGTCGCGGACCACGAGCCGTCCGGAAATCGTCGATACCGTCGCCGAGGTCATCGCCGACGTACGACAGAACGGCGACACGGCCGTGCGTCGATGGTCGCAGAAGTTCGACGGGTGGAGCCCGGAGTCGTTCCGGCTCGGCCCCGACCGGATCGCTTCCGTGGTCTCCTCTGTCCCCGGGACCGTCCTCGACGATCTGCGCTTCGTCCAGCGCCAGGTCCGCGGCTTCGCACAGGCGCAGCGGGACTCCCTCACCGACTTCGAGGTGGAGACCCTGCCCGGAGTGTTCCTGGGACAGCGCAACATTCCCATCAGCGCGGCCGGCGCGTACGTTCCCGGAGGCCGGTACCCGCTGACCGCGTCGGCCCATATGACCGTCCTGACGGCCAAGGTCGCAGGAGTGGGAAGGGTCGCGGCGACGACCCCGCCGGACCGCGGTGCGCCACCCCCCGTGAGCATCGCCGCGATGCACCTGGCCGGCGCCGACGAGATCTACGTCATGGGTGGCGTCCAGGCGGTGGCGGCCCTCGCACTGGGCACCGAGACGATCTCCGCCGTCGACATGCTCGCCGGACCGGGCAACGCCTATGTGGCGGAGGCCAAGCGGCAGCTCTTCGGCGAGGTCGGCATCGACCTGTTCGCCGGCCCGACGGAAGTACTGATCGTCGCCGACGAGACCGCCGACCCGTTCGTGGTGGCGACCGATCTGCTGTCGCAGGCCGAGCACGGACCGGACTCACCAGCAGTGCTGATCACCACCTCGGAAGAGGTGGCCACGCGGACGATCGCGTGCGTGGAGGAACTGCTGCCGGGCCTGCCCACGGGCGAAGTCGCCGGACGGGCGTGGCGCGACCGGGGCGAGGTGATCGTGGTCCCCCACCTCGACGCCGCTTACGAACTCGCCGACCAGTACGCGAGCGAGCATGTGCAGATCCTCACGGCCGAGCCGCGTGAGGCCCTGCACCGGATGCGGAACTACGGAGCGCTGTTCCTCGGGGACAAGACGTGCGTCCCGTACGGCGACAAGGTCATCGGCACCAATCACGTGTTGCCGACGCTGGGGGCGGCCCGCTATACCGGTGGCCTCTGGGTCGGCAAGTACCTCAAGACCGTGACGTACCAGGAGATCCAGGACGCCACCTCCAGTGCCGAACTCGGCGAGGTCTGCGGCAGGGCCTCCCGGATCGAGAACTTCGAGGGCCACGCGCGCTCGGGAGACGTGCGCAGCGCACGCTACGGGTCAGCCCGGCTGGACTGGACCGATCACACCTTCGGCCGGGCCTGACCAGTGCCGGCGGATGAGCGCTTACCCCGGACCGCACTCGCGGTGAGGCACAAGAAGCAGTACCACCACTTCAACCCCCGGAGTACGTCATGCCAGCTACCGAGAACGGGGCACGGGCGGTACCGAATACCGCCCTTGCCGGCTCCACGGGCGGGACCGCCGGCCCGGCCTCATCAGCCGAGGACGCCGAGCTGCTCGCCGCATTGGGCTACCAGCAGCGGTTCGACCGCAAGGTCAGCACGTGGGCGAACTTCGCCCTCGGCTTCGTCTATCTCTCGCCCCTCGTGGGAGTCGTCTCCCTCTTCGCGGTCGGACTGTCCACCGCCGGCGGACCGTCCATCTTCTGGATAGCCATCGTCGGCCTCGGGCAGTTCCTGGTGGCCCTGGTCTTCGGCGAGGTCGTCTCGCAGTTCCCGCTCGCCGGCGGCCTCTACCAGTGGGTCCGGCGGCTGTGGAACGGGCGCTACGCCTGGTTCACCGCGTGGATCTACATATGCTGCATCACCATCGGCATTACCAGCACGGCGCTGTTCAGCTCCGACTTCGTGGCCAGTCTCTTCGCCGGCACCGCCGACCGGCCGGGGGTCACCTCGACGCCCGGCCAGCGTCTGCTCATCGCGGTCGCCATCACGGCCGTCTGTCTGGTGCTCAACAGCTTCGGCACCCGGACACTGGCCCTGATCTCGAAGATCGGTCTCGCCGCGGAACTGATCGGCATCATCCTCGTGGGCCTCTACCTGCTCGTCTTCGAGCGGCACAACTCCCTTTCGATGTTCTTCGACAGCGGCGGTATCGACCACAACGGGAGCTACCTCGGGGCGTTCATGGCCGCATCGCTCGTCGGCCTCTTCCTCTACTACGGATTCGAGGCATGCGGCGAGGTCGCCGAGGAGGTGCCTGACCCCGCGCGCAGCATCCCCCGCGCCATGCAGCTGACCGTGGTCGTCGGAGGGCTGGCGGCGATCTTCGCGTTCGCCGGCTACGCGCTCGCCGCACCGGACCTGCCGTCGATCCTCGCGGGGAAGGACGCCAACCCCATCCCCGCGATCCTCCAGAATTCGATCGGGACCGTCGGCACCAAGCTGGTGCTGGTCGTCACCCTCACCTCCTTCCTCGCCGGCGTGATGAGCCAGCAGGCCGCGGCGAGCCGTATCGTGTTCTCCTTCGCCCGCGACGACATGTTCCCCGGCGCCCACCTCTTCTCGAAGGTTTCCCGCCGGCACCGTGTCCCGCTGAACTCGCTGGTGGCGGTGAACATCGCGCCGCTCCTGCTGTTCGTCTTCGTCTACTATTCACCCGACTCCCTCGTGAAGATCGCGGCCTTCCAGGTGCTGGCCGGATACGCGGCCTTCCAAATGGTCGTGCTGGCGGCACTGCGGATGCGGCTCCGGGGTTGGCGCCCCGCCGGGGCGTGGACCCTCGGCCGCTGGGGACTCACGGTCAATGCGGCGGCCCTTGTCTACGGCGTCCTGGCGATGGTCCTGCTGGCCCTCCCCACCGGCGACGCGGACACCCCGTTCGTGGACCGATGGATCGCATTGATCGGTTTCCTCATCGTCTCGGCGGTGGGACTGGTGTACCTACTGGCGGCGAAACCCGAGCGGAAGTCCACCGCGCCGGAAGGAGACGCGCTGGAGGTGGCGGAACGCCTGCGCAACCGCGCCGCAGGCATCACATCGATGGCGGAAGGGAAGAGCGCATGACCCGCGTTCTGTATCTCTACGGTGGCTGGCCGGGACACAAGCCCTATCAGGTCGCCGAGGAATGGGCGCTCCCGATCTTCAGGGATCTGGGGTTCGAGGTCGATCAGACCAACGACATCTTCGCGCTGGACGCCGATCTCACCGGCTATGACCTGATCGCACTCAACTGGAACAACGCGCTGCTGTCCGAGGGGCTCACCGCCGCCCAGGAGACGAGTCTCCTCCAGGCAGTGGAGGCCGGCACCGGGATCGCCGCCTGGCACGGTGCCGCGGCGGCGTTCCGTACGAGCCTGAAGTACCACTGGCTGATCGGAGGGAGCTTCCTGGAGCACCCGGCCGGAGAAGGGGTGAAGTACCCCTACCAGGTCTCCATCACCGACACCGGCCACGAGATCACCGCTGGAGTCGGCGACTTCCGCGTGGCGTCCGAGCAGTACTACATGTCGGTCGACCCCAATAACCACGTCCTGGCACAGACCAGCTTCACCGGTGAGCACCTGTCCTGGCTGGAGGGGAAGACCATCCCCCAGGCATGGACCCGGACCTGGGGACGGGGCCGGATCTTCTACAGCGCGGTCGGACACGACCTCGACGACCTACAGAACCCCGATGTGACCCGGCTGTGCACCCAGGGTTTCGCCTGGGCCGCCCGCCGGGGCCAGTGACCGCACCAACCGAACCAAGCTGAGTGGGAGCAACCACATGCCCGTCCTCACCGGAGGCCAGATCGTCGCGCGGACCCTGCGCAACTACGGCGTCGACTACGTGGCCGGCATTCCCGGCCACGGCATCTGGTCACTGACCGACGCCTTCCTGGACGACGAATCCAAGATCCCGTTCATCCAGACCTTCCATGAGCAGAGCGCCGTCCACCTCGCCGACGGCTACTACCGGGTCACCGGCCGCCCCCAGGCCGCCGTGACGTCCATCGGCGCGGGCGCCAGCAACACCGTCATCGGCATGGGCACCGCTTTCACCGACTCCACCAGCGTCCTCGTCATCACCGGCGGCCCGCCCACCCATATGCGCGGCCACGGCCTGCTCCAGGAGCTCGACCGCTACACGGCCAACGACTTCCCCAAGGTCGCCGAGGCCGTCAGCAAGCGCCACTGGGTCGCCACCCGCGTCGAGGAACTCCCCTTCGTCCTGCACCGCTGTTTCAACTCCATGCTGACCGGCCGCCCCGGGCCCGTGCACCTCGAAGTGCCCATGGATGTACAGGCCGAGGCCGCGGACGTCGACCTCCACGACCTGGCCCGGCGCATGCCCGTCGGCCGCCAGCACCCCGACCCCGAAGCGGTGGACCGCGCCGTCGACGTGCTCCGCGGGGCCACCCGGCCGGTCATCGTCGTCGGCGGTGGCGCCATCACCTCCGACGCCTCCGACCAGGTCCTGGCCCTGGCCGAGCACTGGCAGATCCCAGTCGTGACCACCTGGAACGGCAAGAGTGCCTTCCCCGAGGACCACACGCTGTTCGCCGGCAGCGTCGGACAGACCGGCACGATCGTCGGCAACGCGATCGCCAGCTCCGCCGATGTCGTCATCTCCGTCGGCTGCCGCTTCACCGACTGGTCGGCCTCCAGCTACGCCAAGGGCGTCAGCTTCTCCATTCCGCCGGCAAAGCTCATCCACATCGACATCGACCCCCATGAGATCGGCAAGAACTACCCCGCCGAGGTGGGCATCGTCGCCGACGCACAGCGGACCGTGGCCGCGATCGTCGACGCCCTGCCCCAGCAGGGCAGCGACCGCTCCGAATACCTCGCCGAGCTGGCCACCCTCAAGCGGCAGTGGGAGGACAAGCTCGCCGGCCGCCGCGACAGCGACCGCTTCCCCTTCACCTCGCAGCGCCCGCTCGGCGCCCTGCGCTCCGTTCTTCCCCGCGACGCGATCATCGTCGCCGGCTCGGGCAACACCCAGGGCGCGGTCAAGCAGACCTTCCCGGTGTACTCCCCGCGCACCCACCTCACCTCGGGCGGCTTCTCCTCCATGGGCTGGGCCGTCCCGGCGGCGGTCGGCGCCAAGCTGGGCCGGCCCGACCGTCCCGTGGTGTGCGTCCTGGGCGATGGTGACTTCCTCATGACCGCGCAGGAGATTGCCCTGAGCGTCACCACCGGCGCACCGGTGGTCTTCGTCGTCCAGAACAACGCGGGCTACATGTCGATCCGCGGCGGCCAGCGCAAGCAGACCTCCCGGCACATCGGTACCGAGTTCTCCTATCCCGACGGCACGCCGTACAGCCCCGACTTTGCCGCCATGGGCCGGTCCTACGGCATCGAATCGTGGAAGGTGTCGGACGCCGACTCCCTGGAGGGGACGCTGCGCAAGGCCGTCCAGTCGGGCGAGCCCGCGCTGGTGGAGATCCCGACAGACCGCGACGCCGCCGGTCCCTGGGTGCCCGGCTGGTGGGACTTCCCGGTTCCGGCGTACATCACGGACGAACGGCAGGAGGAGTACCAGCGCACTCGGTCCACCGAGCAGCACCTCTGAGCATCCCTTCCGAACCCGCGGCCGCTGCGTCCTCAGCGGTCGCGGGATTCCGCGCGCACAAGCACTCTCGGGCCCGCAACCTGCTGATGGATCTCGAGGAGAGGGCTGAGTGGACACCCTTCAGTCATCTCATGTGGATCGCTGGTCTGTCGGTCGTGGTTTCGGCCGTGCGGCGGCTGGTGCCGGATGAGTTGTGGGAACTGTTCCAGCCGGTGGTGCCCGAGGCGCCTTCGCGACCACAGGGCGGTGGTCGGCGTCGGCATGGCGATCGGGAGGTGCTGGCCGCGATCGTGTTCGTAGCGACTTCCGGATGCACGTGGCAGCAGCTTCCCGCCGCGTCGTTCGGCCTCTGGGAGCTCTGTCGTCCGCGGCCCGGTCTTGTACTTCGCCAAGGGGTCATGCCGGCCCGAAAACTTTGCCAGGGTTGAGAATCCCGGCCGGGTCGAGAGCACGCTTCACCGCGCGATGCATCTCCAGGACGGCCGGGCCGAGTTCACGGGTGAGGCCGGGCCGCTTGAGCAGTCCCACACCGTGCTCACCAGTCACCGTCCCACCCAATTCAAGGGCGTCCGCGATGATGTCGTCGAACGCCGCGCGGGCCCGGACCTGAGCCGCCGCGTCACCGTGTTCCGTCACAAGCAGCGGATGCAAGTTGCCGTCGCCGACGTGCGCGATGTTAGCGATGGTGATCCGGTGCCTCTCCGCGGTCCGGTCGATGCGGGCCAGCATCTCCGCCACCGCCCCGATGGGGACACAGACGTCCTCCGTGAGTACCGGCCCCAGCCGCTCGAGCGCGGGGAAGGCCAGCCGGCGGGCCGCGAAGAGCATCTTGGCCTCTTCCTCTGTCTCCGACCGGTCCGCCCAAGTAGAGCCGGCCCCGCGGAAGCAGTCGACCATCCGGCGGGCGCCCTCCTCGGCGGCGCGGCCATCGTCGTCGAAACGGGCCAGGAGGACCACGTCCGCCTCGGCGGAGAGCCCCATGTTCTTCCAGGCATCGACCGCGCGCAGACAGTGCCGGTCGACAAGTTCCAACGCGGCCGGCCGCAGCCCGGCGGCAGCCGTCGCACGCACCGCGTCACCGGCCTGCCCGACGCTGTCGAAGTAGCCGACGGCGGTCACGCCGACCGGAGGCAGGCGTCGCAGCCGGACCGTGATCTCGGTGACGACACCAAGAGTGCCCTCGGCACCCACCATGAGGCCCACAAGGTCGTAGCCGGCGACCCCCTTCGACGTACGGCGCCCGAGCCGGACCACCTCGCCCGTGCCGGTCACGACCTCCAAACCGAGGACATAGTCGCGAGTGACGCCGTACTTGACGCAGCACACTCCGCCGGCGTTCGTCGCGAC
The DNA here is from genome assembly GCF_040653035.1 of Streptomyces malaysiensis subsp. malaysiensis. Lineage (NCBI taxonomy): Bacteria > Bacillati > Actinomycetota > Actinomycetes > Kitasatosporales > Streptomycetaceae > Streptomyces > Streptomyces malaysiensis. The sequence continues at coordinate 24,940 of NZ_JBEZNG010000025.1, read as the reverse complement.
ATTTCCTCCAATGGTCGACCAGGGCGAACTAGCGGGGTCAGGCGGGTACCACAGGCCGAGCGCCGCTACATGGGCGCGCAGGTCGTCGTTGACCACACCGGGCTGCACGACGGCGAGGCGCTCCAGCTCGTCGACCTCCAGCACCCGATCCATGCCGTCCAGCGCGAGGATCACGCCGCCTTCTACGGCATTGGCGCCCCCCGACAATCCAGTACCGGCGCCGCGTGCAACCAACGGGACTCCTTGCTCCAGGCACGCACGAACCACGGTCCGGACCTCGTCGGTGCTTTTGGCGCGCACGACGGCCACCGCTCGGCCAACAGGGGCCCACACCGCCTGGTCGTGGGAGAGACCGGCGACGATGTCCGGATCAGTCACCACCCGGCCCTCGGGCAGCCGTCGCCCGAGTACTTCGGCGATACCCACGGCAGGGGGCGTCGTGCTGACGAAGTCCCGCTCGGCCACCCGCACACCTCCAGCGAAGTTGACTCACATATGAATGCACCACAGATGGCACCACACCGCCGCCCAGCGCGGCGGTCAGGCAGAGCCGCGGCGTCCAGGTTTACCGGGCACGGCAGGTCCTGAGGTAGCTGAGGAAGGATGCCTGCAACCCCGTCACGTGCGTTTCATGCATGAGTGCGCTGGTGACGGATTCGCTGCGTGAGGTGAGGCGGTGGAGGAACGTGGCCGCGTTCTTCGCGAGATTCTGGTAGACCGCCAGGTCTCCGAGGATCTCTCGGTCGTTGAGGGTCACGTGAAGTTTGGTAGCGGGCAGGGTGTCACCCATTGCTTGAAGGCGGGCGAAGACCTGACTGTCCGCATGGACAATGCCGGGGCTGCCCGCGCCGATGCTCTCGAAGAAGGTGCTTTTGGTGAGCCAGGCGTAGAGACTGAAGAGTCCGCCGTAGGAATAGCCGAAGAGGCCGTGACCGCTCGGGGCCGTGCCGTAGTCGCGTTCGATCCGCGGGTGTAGGTCGTCGGTAAGGAAGTCCAGGAACATATCCCCGCGGCTGTCGCTCAATTCAGCGAGGTAGGCATCGGCTTGCTCGCGAGTCATCGTGCCCGTTTCGACCCCCATCTCCACCGCATCGATGTACTCCTTCGCGATGGGTTCGCCGGGAGGCACGAGGTCGCGGTTGCGCAACCGCTCCCAGTGCTCTGCTTCCTCGCCTGCGTAACCCACGCTGACCTGGACGTAGGGCTGAATCGACTGCAAGGGGTCCAGTTGCGTGACGATGAGTGGGGCGGTCATGCCCACGGTCCAGTTGCCGTCGAGCACGTACACGACAGGCGCTTGCGCCGCGGCAGGGTCGTAGCGCGGTGGCGTGGTGACCCAGACGCCGTAGTCGTGCCCACCGCTGGAGCGCATCTCGAAGTAGTCGGTGTGGGCGAGGCAGCCCTGCCACATGGTGCTCATCTGAGGTCCTTTACGATCTCGCCGGCCTGGATGACGAGGACGGCGTTGGTGGGGTCGGAGAACAGTTCCGGGTCTTCGAGCGGGTTGCCGTTCCAAAGAACGAGGTCTGCCTGCGCGCCGGGAGTGATGACACCCACCTGGCCGGACAGGCCGAGGATCTCGGCGTTGGTCCGGGTCGCCGCCACGAGCGCTTCCATCGGCGTCTCGAGCGCTGCGCGCAGGCTGAGTTCTCTGCCGCGACGGTCCTGGGCCGGACCGATGAGATCGGAACCCAGCCCGATCCGTACTCCTGCGTGCTTGGCGACGGCGAGCGCCTTCGTCATCTGCTCGCGTACGCCCTTGGCTCGGTCGCGGGTCGACTCGGCGAGACCGGCTCCGGCGGTGTCGTGCAGCACTTGCTCGACGACAGCGAACGTGGGCACGAGGGCAACCTCGCGAGCGGCCATCAGGGCCGCTGTGGATTCGTCGAGGCTCGTGCCGTGCTCGACACAGCGCACCCCGGCCTCGACCGCATTTCGTATGCCCTCGTTGTTGTGGGCGTGGACTGTCACATAGGTGTTCCGTGCCGCAGCTTCTTGAACTGCAACGGCGATCTCTTCGACGGTGAACTGGGTGTCGGTCAGTCGATCATGTGCGCCCACCACTCCGCCGGTCACGCAGAGCTTCAGGAAGGAGGCTCCGCGACGGAAGGCTTCGCGGACGTTGTGCCGCAGCTCGTCCGCGTTGCCCGCCATCATGGAGAGGGCGCACAGGCCCGGGATGTGGTGGCTGCTCCACAGCTCGGTGGGTTCCCATTCGGCTCCGTAGTAGCCGTGGCCGCCGATCTGGCACTGAACAGGTCCGCACGACAGGACGCGCGGCCCTCTGACCTTGCCCTTCGCGATCGCGGTGACGACACCGCCGTCGATCCCGCCGGTGTCGCGAACGGTGGTGAAGCCGGCGTCGAGCGTCGCGCCGGCCGTGGCGAAGATGTCCGCCGCGATCTCGGCGGCGCTTATCTGAAACGAGAAGTGCGGCTGGATCGGGCTCGACACGCCCAGGTGGACGTGAGCGTCGATCAGGCCGGGCGTCATCGTCAATCCCTCGGCATCGAGACGCTCGCCGTACGCGCTGGAGGCACCGAGTTGGGTGATGCGGCCGCTCTCGATAGTGATGTCGAGGTTGCCGGGATCGCGCCCCGACCCGTCGATGACCGTGGCGCCGACTACATGAGCAGGTCCCATAGTCGATCCTCCGTCGTTGCGAGCTGACTGCGACCATGTGCGGAGCAACACGGAACCGCCAATCGTTCTTTTCCAATGGATAAACTGTGGGAGTGATCCTGTCAACCTCGGAACGCAAGGGCAGCGCGCGCGAGCGACTCCTGGCACGGCTTCTCGACGCCTTCGGCGAGGCCCTTCCCCCGCCGGAGATGTCGCTCCGTGAGATCGCCGCCCGGATCGAGACCAGCCACGCCCTGTTGCGATACCACTTCGGGTCACTCTCGGGCGTCTTGGCCGCCATGCTCGAGGCGCAGCGATCCCGTGACAACGAGGCACTTTTGGAGGCCGCCCAGCAGAGCACCTTCGACGATTTCGTGGTGGCGATCTGGCGCACTTACGCCCGGCCGGAGCGGCTGTCGCGTGCCCGCGGCTTCTTCTACGTCGCCGGACTGGCCGCGTACGGCCCCGAGGACTTCCGTGAGTTCGTGGAGTCGCTCGGTGACCTGACCGCGGTGCTGTCCTCACTCGCGGAACGCGAAGGGCTCGACACGAAGGAAGCGCGGGATGTGGCCACCGTCACCATTGCCGCGCTTCGCGGCCTCCTCTTGCAGGAAGTCCTGACTCCCGGAACCCGCTCGGAGGACGCGGTCACGTTGATCCTGCGCATGAGAGAGGGCCGATCCGTTCCACGATCACGTCCGGAGCGTTGAGGAGTGCTGCGGGTGCCGATACATCATCCACGCAGCTCAGGCGGCGTGCTGGTACTCGTGGAGGGTTCCGCTGAGTCGGTCTCGTCTGTGGACTTCCAGGTGGGCGAGTTGGGCTTGTTGGGTGATGGTACGCAGGTCGCGGCATGGCGCCGCTTGAGCAGGTCGCGATGCCGGCGCAGGACCGGGGCCCCGCGCAGGTGAAGACCCCGGGGGCGAATGTCGAGGAGAGCTGAAGATCCGTGATCAGTCTGCCGACCTGCGTGGATGATTCATCGGCACCCGCAGTGTCGTGGCCCTCTGAGCTCCGAATTATGCGGAACGCGGGCAGGCCGCACCTCGCTTTACGGTTTCGGGAAGGGTGCTGACTGTCGTGCCACCGAAGTCGCCGAAGCCTCCCGTGACTCCCGGCTCACGGCAGATTCCCTGATCGTCGCCCTCCCCTGTAATCAACTCCGTTTGTTTTATTGACATTTCACTCAGAAGTCGTAGGTTGGGAGCGCTCCCATGGTGCCTTTCAACTGGAAGGAGTTCCCCCCCATGCGCAAACAGAGTCCATTAACCGGGCGTTCCTGGTCGGCCCTCCGCCGGCCTCTCCAGGCGCTCGCCATGCTGTTCGCCGTGGTTGTCGGCGCACTGACCTGGTCGGCCCCCGCCCAGGCTCACGGCTCCGTCGTCGGCCCCGCCTCCCGCGCGTACCACTGCTGGGAAAGGTGGGGCAACGACCACATGAACCCGGCCATGCAGACCGAGGACCCCATGTGTTGGCAGGCCTTCCAGGCCAACCCCGACACCATGTGGAACTGGATGAGCGCGCTCCGCGACGGCCTCGGTGGCCAGTTCCAGGCGCAGACCCCCAACGGGACGCTGTGCAGCAACAACCTCTCGAGGAACGCCAGTCTGAACAAGCCCGGGCAGTGGAAGACGACCACCGTCGGCAACAACTTCTCGGTCCACGTGCACGACCAGGCGTCCCACGGTGCCGACTACTTCACGGCCTACGTGAGCAAGCAGGGCTTCGACCCCAAGACCCAGACCCTGGGCTGGGGCAACCTCGACCTCATCACGCAGACCGGCCGCTTCGGCCCGGCGACGGACTACACGTTCAACGTCAGCACCTCCGGCTACACCGGACACCACGTCCTGTTCGTGATCTGGCAGGCCTCGCACCTCGACCAGGCCTACATGTGGTGCAGCGACGTGAACTTCGGCTGAGCAGGAGAGCGCCGCACACGGCGCCGGTCTCTGCCGGGCGCCGGTAACCCGCCGCCCGGCCGACCGAGCTCCGTCGGGGCAGGGGACACATTTGGTCACCCTGCCCCGACGGGGCTCCCTTCGCTCCTGGTACGGTCCTGAAGCCGGCCAGCCGTAAAGTCCTGCGCACTCGCGTCCTCGGCGGTGTGATCAACGAGTACGGATATGCCGCTTGACCAGGAGCGGTGATTATTCGAGCCCCGCACGCGTCCAGTGCTCTCGGAGTCGCCCAGGGCGGCCCGTGCGACATCCTGCGAGCTTCTGACCTGCGCAGACGCACTCGCACAGCGTTCTCGTGCCGTAGCACCAGCGGTTCCGCGTCCTTCGCCGTCCCGCGACGGAGGAACACCGATGGATCGGTCAGCGGCTTCCGGGTCATGCTGTACAAGGACACGATCACGGAAGACACGGTCCCAGCGGACTGACCGAACACAGCCCACCTGCGGGGAGACAGCGGACGACGCCGGAAGAGAGCCCGTCGTACAGTTGCTCGTATGGTGGACGCGGATGTGTCGACCTCGGCCGGGGCCGCCGAACAGCTGCTCGAGGAGCTGGTCAGCGCCATCCAGCAAGCCTCGCCTGCGGAGTTCCCGGAGGTCCTGAACCGCTATGCCGGGGCCATGGGCCTGGGCCGCGCCGTCGTCCATCTGATCGATCTCCAGCAGAGGCTGCTGCTGCCGCTGGCAGAGGACGAGGCTGAACTCCCGGTGGACGCCTCCCTCGCCGGATGGGCGTACCGCACGGACGCCCTGCGGGTGGAGGAGGACGGCTCGGGTGGGCTGGTCGTATGGCTGCCGCTGGCCAACGGGGCCGAGCGGCTGGGAGTCCTGCGACTGCGGATGGAGTTCCTGGACGGGCTGCGGCTGTGGCGCTCGCGGGCGCTGGCCTCGCTCCTCGGCTTGGTGATCACCTCCAAGCGCACCTACATCGACACGTTCGCGCAGCGCACCCGGACCCGGTCCATGCAGCTGTCCACGGAGATGGTGCGGGCCTTTCTGCCGCCACGTTCGATCGGCACCGGCCGGGTGGTCTCCACCGCGGTCCTGGAGCCCGCGTACGAGCTGGGCGGCGATGCCTTCGACCATTCGTTCACCGCGGACGTGCTGCACGCCACGATCCTCGACGGTATGGGCCACGATCTGGCGTCCGGCCTCGCCACCTCCGTGGCCATGGCGGGGTCACGCAACGCCCGGCGCACGGGCGCCGACCTGGCCTCGCTCGTCGGCGCCGTGGACTCGGCGCTGTCGACCTGGCTCCCGGATCAGTTCTGCACCGGCGTCTTCACCCAGTTGCACATGCCCACGGGGGTGCTGCGCTGGTCCGACTGCGGCCATCCGTCCCCCCTGCTCATCCGCCGCCACCGGCTGCTGGAGAAGGAACTGGAGCGGCCTTCCGAGCCTCCGCTGGGGCTGCCCGCCAGCCTGGCCGCCAGTGCCCGGCAGATACACGAGGCGGCCCTGGAACCCGGTGACCGGATTCTGCTGTACACCGACGGTGTCGTGGAATCGCGCAATGAGGGAGGCGAACAATTCGGCCTGGACCGCTTCACCGACCACATCATCCGGTCGACGGCCGCCGGGCAGAACGCCCCCGAGGTGCTCCGCCTGCTCATTCACGCCATCGTCGACCGCCGGCGCGACGAACTCAGCGACGACGCCACGATTTTGATGATGGAATGGTGGCCGCCGGGACCGTAGGACGATGTCCTCCGTGGTGAACGAGCCTCTCGACATGGTGTACCTGGCCACGGCCACGATGGATTCGCACGGCGTCGTGACCGGGTGGAGCGAGGGCGCCCAGCGGCTGCTCGGCTATCGGCCCGAGGAGATCGTGGGGCGAGCGGTGACCGAGTTGTGGGCCGGGGAGACCGCCGCCGAGGCGGTCGGGCGCTGCCTGGCCGGCCGGTCGAGGTGGAGTGGACGGGTGGGGCTGTGCCACTGTGACGGCCATCGTATGGAGGCGGAGGCGCTGGCGCACCGCGTGGTGGAGGACGGCGGTGCCACCGGGTGGCTCCTGGCGTCCGCCGTCGCGCGGGAACCGCGTTCGCCCGAGGCCGACGCGGCTGTGGAAGCGTTCACCCAGGCCCCGTGCGTGCTCGCGGTCTTCGACACGGACCTGCGGCTGGTACGGGCGAACGCCGAAATGGAGGCGGCGGCCGCCGTCACCGAGGATCGGATGCGCGGTATGCGCCTGGTCGAGCTCCTGTCGCATCCGGAGAGCGATCAGGCCGAGGAGGGCATGCGTCGCGTGCTGGAAAGCGGCGAACGGCAGGTCCTGGAGGCTTATCTGCGGGTGCCGGGGGAGAGCCGCGGGCACGCCTGGACGATCTCGCTCGCGCCGCTCAAGGACCGGACGGGCCGCGTGTACGGCGTGTGCTTCGCCGCGTACGACACGACCCGTCGGCACCAGGCCCAGGAGCGGTTGCTGCTGCTGAACGAGGCGGGGAAGCGCATCGGCTCCACCCTGGACCTCGCGCATGTCGCCCATGAACTGGCCGACGTGGCCGTCCCCCGGGTCGCCGATTTCGTCGGCGTCGACCTGCTCACCTTTCTCGACCAGGGTGAGGAACCCCCCTCGGGCCCGCTGTCCGGTCCCATCACCATGCGCCGCGCCGCCCATCGCTCCGTCCTCCCCGGAACCCCGGAGGCCGTGGCCGACGTGGGCGAACTGGACACCCACCCGGAGTCTTCACCGTCGGCCGAATGCCTGGCCGATGGGGCCATCCTCTACCAGGTGACCGACGAGCTCATGGTCCGGTGGGAGGCCCTCGATCCGGTACGGGCCGCCCGGATCCGGGAGTACGGGATCCACTCGGAGCTGGTGGTGCCGATGCGCACCCGCGGTGTCACCCTCGGCGTGGTGTTCTTCGCTCGCCACCGGACGCCGGTGCCGTTCGACGAGGACGATCTGCTGCTGGCTGAGGAAATCACGGCCCGAGCGGCCGTATGCGTGGACAACGCACGCCGCTACAAGCGCGAGCGCATGACGGCCAGGGCTCTGCAACGCAATCTGCTGCCGCGGCGCCTGCCCGACCTGGCCGCGGTGGAGGTCACCTCGCGCTATCTGCCCTCGGAAACCTGGGCCGGAGTGGGCGGCGACTGGTTCGACGTGATCCCGCTCTCCGGCGCTCGCGCCGCCCTGGTGGTCGGCGACACCACGGGCCGCGGCGTCGAGGCGTCCGCCACCATGGGGCGGCTGCGCAGCGCCATACGCACCCTGGCCGATATCGATCTGCCGCCCGGCGAGCTGCTCACCCACCTCGCCGATCTCGTGACCCGGTTGGCCGCCGAGGACGATCCCGAACCCCCCGGGGCCACCGGCGCCACCTGCCTGTACGCGGTCTACGACCCGGTCTCCCGCCACTGCACGCTCGCCAGCGCCGGCCACCCCCCGCCCGTCGTGGTCACCCCGGACGGCAGCGCCGACATCATCGACGTCCCCAACGGCCCGCCCCTCGGCCTCAGCACCCTGCCCTTCGAGGCGGTCGAGACCGAACTGTCCGAGAGCAGTGTCCTCGCCCTCTACACCGACGGTCTGGTCGAGGGCCAGGACCGCGCGATCGACGAGGGACTGGAGGCGCTGTGCGAGGCCCTGGCCCAGCCGGGCCCGTCCCTGGACGCCCTCGGCGACACCGTCCTGCGGACTCTGCTCCCCGCCCGCCCCGAAGACGATGTCGCCCTGCTCCTCGCCCGCGCCCGGGCCCTCGGCCCCGACCGGGTCGCCACCTGGGAGATCCCCCCGGAACCCGCGGTCGTCTCCCGGATCCGGCAGGAGGCCACCGCCCGACTGATGGACTGGGGACTGGAGAAGCTGGTCCTCACCACCGAGCTGGTCGTCAGCGAACTGGTCACCAACGCGATCCGCTACGGCCGCCCGCCCATCCGGCTGCGCCTGATCCGCGACCGCGCGCTCATCTGCGAGGTCTCCGACTTCAGCAGCACGGCACCGCATCTGCGCCGGGCCCGCGCGCTCGACGAGGGCGGCCGCGGCCTCTTCCTGGTGGCCCAACTCGCCCAGCGCTGGGGCACTCGCCTGGAGGTCCATGGCAAGACCATCTGGGCCGAGCAGGACCTCTCCGACGACTGAGCGGGGCCGAGGGCGCCGCCCCACCAGCCCTGCCGGCTGTGGTCGCGTTCGAAGTGCCCGGGTGAGACCGTGGAGGACAGGGCGACCCGTCTCCCACGGCACCTGCCGCCATCGCAGCGGGGCCGCAGGACATGACGGCCTCGCCACCATCCATCCACCATCACTCGCGGCCTCGGGCCGGGTGACGGCAGTGGGCGCATACGTGTGGTGGTGAGACGAGGAGTGATCATGAAAGCAGCTGTATACGAAGGGCCGCGGAACGTCACGGTCGAGGAGAAGCCCGACCCGAGGATCGAGCACCCCTGCGACGCGATCGTCAAAATCACCACCACCAATATCTGTGGCTCCGATCTGCACATGTACGAAGGGCGTACGTCGTTCGAGAAGGGCCGCATCTTCGGGCACGAGAACCTGGGGCAGGTCATCGAGGTCGGCTCGGCGGTCAGAAAGCTCAAGGTCGGCATGTATGTGGTGCTGCCGTTCAACATCGCCTGCGGCTTCTGCAAACAGTGCGAGCGCGGCTTGACCAACTACTGCCTGACCATGCAGCCGCAGCCCTCGGCCGCCGGAGCCGCTTACGGCTTCGCGGACATGGGGCCGTACCAGGGCGGCCAGGCCGAGTTCCTGCGCGTGCCGTACGCGGACTTCAACGCGCTGCGGCTGGGCGAGGACGCCGAAGAGCGCCAGGCGGACTACGTGATGCTGGCCGACATCTTCCCCACCGGCTACCACGCCACCGAGATGGCGGACGTCAAGCCCGGGGACCAGACCGTCATCTACGGTGCGGGTCCCGTGGGGCTGATGGCGGCCTACTCGGCGGTGATCAAGGGTGCTGGACGGGTGTGGGTGTGCGACTTCCACACCGATCGGTTGCGCAAGGCCGAGGAGATCGGCGCCATGCCGATCGACATGCGCGAGCAGGACCCGGGCGAGGTCATCAAGGAAGCCACTTTGGGGCTCGGCGCCGACAACGGCTGCGAGTGCGTCGGCTACCAGGCCCATGACCCGTCGGGCCACGAGGACGCCTCCCGCACGATGAACAGCCTGATCGAGAGCGTCCGCTTCACCGGGTGCATCGGCGTGGTGGGCGTGTTCGTCCGCGAGGACCCGGGCGGCAGGGAAGCCCAGCCCCAGATCGGCGACTTCGAGGCCAAGGGCAAGGTGCCCATCGACTGGGGCAAGCTGTGGTTCAAGGGCCAGCAGATCGGCACCGGTCAGGCGCCGGTGAAGAGGTACAACCGCCGGCTGCGCGACCTGATCGCCGGGGGCAAGGCCAAGCCCAGCTGGGTGGTCTCCCATGAGCTTCCGCTGGACCAGGCCCCCGACGCCTATGACCACTTCGACCGCCGGGACGAGGGCTGGACCAAGGTCATCCTGCACCCGGACGGTTCCGGCTGATCCGGCGGCCGGGGACCGGGGGCCGCTGTCCCGGTGCCCCGAGGCCCACGGGGGCGGGGCGCATCCTGGCCGCGCGGGGCCGTCTTTGCCCGCGTGGAGGACACCGTCTCCATCCTGCGCGGCCTGCGCGAGCGTCTCGAGGTCTTCCACGCTGGCGGGCAGGGTCAAACTCGTCAAGGCCGACATCGACCGCAATCCGCGCCTCGCCCAGCGGTTCGAGGTGCAGGCCGTGCCGACCCTGCTCATCCTGGACAAGGGGAAGCCGGTCGCCCGCCGCGCGGGTGCCGCCCCGGCGGGCACCCTGCGCTCGTGGGTCGAGCAGGTGGCGGCGGGACGGCGGGACAGCGAGAGAGGGTGAACGCCATGGCCACCGAGCCCGATCCGCATCTGTCGATGGTGCGTCCGGTCACCCCGCACACCCCCGAGGGGTGTGAGGAGTGCCTGCGTCTGGGGTCCCCCTGGGGCCATCTGCGGCTCTGCCTGACCTGCGGACACGTGGGATGCCGCGACTCCTCGCCGCTCAAGCACGCCCGTGCCCACGCCCACGTCGAGCAGCATCCCATCGTGGAGCCCGTGGAACTCATGGAGCCGGGCGAGACCTGGCGGTGGTGCTACGCCCGCGAGGCCATGGTCTGATGGCGGGCGAGGACCGGCCCCCCGACGCCGCTCCCGACGAGGCGGTGCCGTTCGAGACCCCGGATCTGTACGGCGCCTATCCCCGGCTGTCGCAAGCCCAGATCGCGTTCCTCGCCGAACACGGGGAGCGCTTCCGGGTCGAGCCGGGCCAGGTGCTGGTCCGGGAGGGGGAGGGGTGTGCGGAGTTCCTGGTCATCCTCAGCGGCTCCATCGAGATCGTAGAGGCCCATGGCACCCCCGACGAGCGGGTCCTGAGGGTGCATGGGCCGGGGCGCTTCCTCGGCGAGCTGGGGCTGCTCCAGGGGCAGGTGGCCTTCTACACCGCCCGGGTCCGTGAGCCCGGGGAGGTGCTGTCCCTTCCGATCGACCGGCTGCGGGTGCTGGTCGCCCGCGATCCGATCCTCGGCGACCTCATCCTCCGCGCTTACCTGGGCCGCCGGGCGCTGCTCGTCGGGGTCGGCGCCGGCTTCCGCATCCTCGGCTCGCGCTACTCGTCCGACACCCGGCGGCTGCGCGAGTTCGCGGCTCGCAACCGGCTGCCGCACCGCTGGATCGATCTGGAGGCGGACGAGGAGGCCGAGGCACTGCTGCGCCGCTTCTCCATCCCCCCGGAAGAGACACCGATCGTCATCTGGCGCGATCAGCGGGTGCTGCGCAACCCCAGCAATGCCGAACTGGCGCGGCTCATCGGTCTCTCCCCTCCGTCCGCCGAGGAGACCCGCAGCGATCTGATCATCGTCGGCTCCGGACCCGCCGGGCTGGCGGCCGCCGTCTATGGCGCGTCCGAGGGACTGACCACAGCCCTCCTGGACGCGATCGCCACGGGCGGCCAGGCGAGCACGTCGTCCCTCATCGAGAACTACTTCGGCTTTCCGAGCGGGATCTCCGGTTCCGACCTCGCCGAACGAGGCGAACTCCAAGCGCGCAAGTTCGGGGCCCAGGTGTGGGTTCCCGCGGAAGCGGCTTTGCTCAAGCCCGAGGACGACGGCTACTACCGTGTCACCTTCGCCGACGGCGGCGATGTGGTGAGCCACACCGTCGTGCTGGCTACGGGCGCCTGGTACCGCAGGCTCGAAGTGCCCGGCATCGAACGGGTGGAGGGGACGAGCGTCCACTATGCGGCGACCGTGTACGAGGCGCAGCAGTGCAGCGCGGATCCGGTCGCGGTGGTCGGCGGCGGCAACTCCGCGGGCCAGGCCGTCCTCTTCCTCGCACAGCGCGTCCCGCGCGTGCATCTGCTGGTCCGGGGCCCGGACCTCGGCGCCAAGATGTCCCGTTACCTCGTCGACCAGATCGAACGCCATCCACGGGTGAATGTGCTGCGGAACAGCGAGGTGCGCGGGGTGGTGGAGGGCGACGAGGTCCTGCGGGCCATCGTGGTGGAGAACAACCGTACGGGGGAGCGCCGCAATCTGGTCGTGCGCGCGATGTTCGTCTTCATCGGGACCCGGCCCCGTTCGGCGTGGCTCGGCGACGTGGTCGCCTTGGACGACCGGGGCTTCGTGCTCACCGGCGCCTCGGCGCGGGCCCGCGCGAGTGGCACGGTCTGGGAGGGCCAGGGCCGTACCTGTCTGGGGCTGGAGACCAGCCTGCCCGGCGTCTTCGCCGCGGGCGACGTGCGCAGCGGCTCCGTCAAGCGGGTGGCCTCCGCCGCCGGCGAAGGGGCGATGGCCATCCACCAGGTCCACGAGCACCTCGGCCACACCACCGTCGACGTCGCGCGCCACCTCGATGACGCAGAGGCTCCGTCCGGCCCGTTCACCGAGCCGGGCGGTGGTCACGGCACATCCCCTGCCCACTGACCGACACCGGAGGTGACGGACGATGAACATGCCGGTTCGCCGACAGCAGCGAGGCCAGGGAACGGCGGAGCGTCCCAGGGACTGGGCGCGTAATCCGCCGGTCCGGCGGCCACCGCATCGCTCCCGGCGTTCACAACCCCGGCGTCACAACAGGAGATTGAAGAGCGGCCAGACCGTCTCCCAGTGCTTGGTCTGCGGATTCTTCAGGTCCGGATAGATGATCTTGAACGCCTTGGCGAGCGCCAGGCTGAGCCCGCCGACGATTTCCGGCAACCTCGCCTCTGTCGCGTCGTCGGGTGCGCGGTCCAGCGGCGGGTGCCTGACGAGCTGATCGAGGATGGGCTTCAACTCGATCTCGTGGTCGAGGTCCCGGAAGCGGTGGATGCTCTCCTGTAGCCCCTTGGTGATCGGCAGATCCCACGGCACGATCACGTCCCGGTTGTTGGCCTTCGCGACCGCCTCGGCGATGAGCAGCAGATCGTAGACTTTGGCGTCCACGAAGTCGCTGTAGCGCTTGAGGTCGTTCTTGTCGACATCAAGTCCCGCCGCCACCCGGAAGAACCGCTCGAACCTGGGCACGGACATCACCGTCATGGTCACCAACCTCCAGTCGTCCGGCGCCGGGCGTAACCCGGCGCGCCTCGTCAGTGCCACCCTCGCTCGGCGGATGCGCGACCGCATGGGCCCCAGGAACCAATCGCACGGCCCGGCCTGCTGCCGACAGGTCGGTGACCGCGCCAGGTCATGCTATGGGCGCGGCTCCCACCGCCCCGGCGACACTCGGGGAGCGCCGTGAGGAGCACTCGGTCAGGTCAGGGAGTCACGGAGGCGGCGGACACGTGGCGGCTGTTCGGGCATGCCTCAGGTGGCCGGGCGCCACGGCGGGGCACACTGTCGCGGGACGGTCCCCGACAACCCCGCCCCGAGGTTCCCCATGGCGTTCGGACTGGCACACCGCGCATTGCGGCCACGGGTACCTTTGCGCCACGGGGAGGGCGACAAGCACCGTCTCACCAGCCTTGAGGGGCTGGCCGCGCTGTCCCTGGACGCGCTGAGCTCGGTCGCGTACGGCCCTGAGGCCATCGTGGTCGTCCTGGTCGCCGCCGGCACCGGGGCCCTTACCGCCACGCTGCCCATCACTGTCGTCATCACCGTCCTGCTCACCGTGCTGGTGATCTCCTACCGCCAGGTGATCGCCGTCCATCCGGACGGCGGCGGCGCCTACGCGGTGGCGAAGAAGAGCCTCGGGCAACGGGTGAGCCTGCTCGCCGCGGCGAGCCTGACCATCGACTACGTCCTCACCGTCGCCGTCAGCCTGGCCGCCGGCGCCGCCAGCCTCGCATCCGCCTTCCCGATCCTCTCCTCGCATCTGCTCGCCGTCTGCCTGGTGCTGCTCGCCCTGCTCACGGCCGTGAACCTCTGGGGAGTGGCCGAGAGCGCCCGGGTGCTGATGCTGCCGACCGTGCTGTTCATCGTCAGCATGCTCGGCGTCGTCGTCATGGGGATCCTGCGCTCGCATCCCGCGGCCGTCGTCGGCGCCGCCCATCCCGTCCGGGCCACCGAGGCGCTGGGCGTCCTGCTGATCCTCAAAGCGTTCTCCTCGGGCTGCTCCGCCCTGACCGGGGTGGAGGCCATCGCCAACGGCGTGCCGATGTTCCGCGAGCCGCGCATCAAGCGGGCCCAGCACACCGAGCTGATGCTCGGCCTGCTCCTCGGAGTGATGCTGCTCGGGATGGCGTATCTGATCCGCCGTGACCATGTCGCGCCGCGCGGCGGTGTGACGGTCCTCGCCCAGCTCGCCGCCGGGTCGTACGGAGCCGGATGGCAGTACTACGCGACCAACCTCATCGTCACCCTTGCTCTCGCGCTCGCCGCGAACACCAGCTTCGGCGGCCTCCCGGTCCTGCTGAGCCTGCTGGCGCGGGACGACCGGCTGCCCCACCTGTTCGGGCTGCGCGCGGAGCGCCCGGTGTACCGGTACGGCGTGGTGGCGCTGGCGCTGCTGTCGGCCCTGCTGCTCATCGCGGTGGGGGGCGAGACCCATCGGCTGATCCCGCTGTTCGCCATCGGGGTGTTCACCGGCTTCACCATCAGTCAGATCGGGCTGGTACGGCACTGGGCAACCGAGCAGCCGGAAGGGTGGCCGCACCGGGCGATGATCAACGGTCTGGGGGCCGTGCTGACCACCGGGGCCGGTCTGGTCCTGCTGACCACCAAGTTCCTCGAAGGGGCCTGGGCGGTGGTCGTCGCGGTGCCGCTGCTGATGCTGCTGTTCACCCGCGTCCAGCGCTATTACACGGCAGCCGGCGAGGAACTCGGGCCCGGGCGGATCCCGCCGCCACCGGTGCGCACCATGAGCCTGGTCATCGTCCCGCTCGGCGAGGTCAGCAGGCTCGCGCAGCGCGCGCTGACGGCGGCGCTCGCCCTGGGCGACGAGGTCGTGGCGGTCAGCGTCCAGGCCGAGCCCGCGAAGGCGCGGGCGCTCCAGGACTCCTGGGAGCGCTGGAATCCCGGGGTGCGCCTGGAGATCATCGACAGCCCGCACCGGTCCCTGGTGCAGCCGATGGTCGCGTATGTGCGGCGCGAGGCCGGGGGCGGCCGGGAGATCGCCGTTCTCATCCCCGAGGTCGAGCCCCGGCACCGGCGCTACAAGATGCTCCAGAACCAGCGCGGCCTGCTGCTGGCCACGGTCCTCAGGGCGCGCACCGATGTCGTCGTCTGCATGATGCCGTACGGCCTGAGCGTGTGAGCGGGGCCCGCTCGGCGGAGCTTGTGGTACCTCGCGTGGCGGGTGGCCGCGTGAGAACGGCTTGCGGCCTGCTGAGCTTTGACAGATCCAAACCAGCAGGTCATCCCGGGGGCGGGTGAGACATTCAGGTCACCGACCCGGGCGCGGCCCGCCCCGGTTCGGGTCTGTCCATAACACGTCTTAACGAATGTCTTACTAGGTTTTTTGTTAGTTCTGTTGGTGGTTGAGTGTGGATCATCAATCCCGTGTGCGTGAGGAAGGGCCACGGGAGTTGCCCATCGGAGGAGACTCGGCGGATGGCGCGTTCGGCGGTGTCGGCGACGTCGGCGAGGTGGTTGCCGGTGAGGTGGTTGCCGGTGAGGTTGGCCGGCTCGCGTGTTTTGATCGCCGACCACAGCGGTTCCACACCCCGGCCGTCCGGTCAGCAGCCGCCACACCACGCCCGCGCTGATCTCGGCGGTGAGCCCGTCCTCGACGCCAGGGCGCGGCTCACGGGCAGTCGATCCTGAACTCAAAGCGTCTCGGATCAATACCCCTGCGGCACACCATCCGGTGGTCCTCCCACAGCAAGGTGCGCGTCGCATCGTAAGTGCTCAGTGCTTCTGAATTGAGAAAGAAATGGTCTACCCATCGTCCTCCGAGCGAGGTCGCTTTATAGCCCAATCAGCGTCTTTCTGGCTCGAAGGACGGCTTGGCAGGAGCATGGGGCTGGCGGCCGCCGTTTCGAAATGGGATTCGTGTGAGTTTCCCGGCCGTGACCCGTCGTTTGAGGCGAGCATCTGGTATGCGACGCTGCTGACACGCGTCCGCGGCCTCCGGTCCGCCGCACGGTTGCTCGCCGGCGAGCAGTCCTATGTCCAGGGACCGCACCGGCCGGAGGTGCAGGCCGCACTGCTGATCTGCGAGGCGGAGATCTCCCTGGCCGGGGGCCAGCTCACCAGGGCGGTGGCGGCTGCTGACGCGGGACTGCGGCTGGCGGCTCAGACTGGGAACCGTGGGCTCTTGCCGCGGGGGCACGTGGTCATGGCCGTGTGCTCCATCCGCGCCTTGGACCTGACGACCGGATTGCTGTATGCCAACCACCTGCGGGACGCGGCGCTGCTCGGGCAGGAGAACCCCATCCCGGGGCAGTGTGTCTGGGCGGCTGCCCAGGCTCTGGAGGCTCGTGACGGCGTGGAGAGCGTGGCTCATCTCCTCAAGGGCGTTCTCCGTCATGACGTGCTCATCCGTGAGTTGTTGGTGTCTCAGCCGGCCGCGGCCCCCTGGCTGGTCAGGGCCGGACAGCGACTCGGCGATGACGATCTCGCCGGGCGCGTCGTCGGCGTCATGCACCGGCTCGCCGTGATGAACCGCAGTTTCCGCAGCGTCCGAGCGTCGGCCGAGCATGCCTCCGGGCTGTACGCACGCGATGCGGATGCCCTGGAGGCTGTGTCCGAGCGGCACTTGGATCCGTGGGCCCGCGCGTCCGCTCTGGAGGACGCGAGCCGGGTGCGTTCGGAGCGTGTCGCCGAACGCGGCCAGGCGGTGGACCTGCTCAGACGCGCGGCCGGCGCCTATCTGGGCTCGGGGGCCTCCAGGGATCTGGCGCGGGTGCAAAGCCGGCTGCGTGAACTCGACGACCACGGCGGCCGACCGGCCCGTAGCCGGACTCGGATCAGTCAGCTCACCGACACCGAGTTCGCGGTGGCCGAGCTCGTCAGCGAGGGCCTCACCAACAGCAGAGTGGGCAGCCAGCTCTATATCTCTCCGCACACGGTGGCGTTCCACCTCAAGAAGATCTTTCGCAAGCTCGACGTGACCTCCCGGGTAGAACTGGCGCGCTCCTGGAACCGGATCCTGGTGGAGGGGGCGACGACCGGCTCGGCGGGTCCGGGGAAGGACTTCCTCGTCCGGCCCATGGCCCGGAAGGCCGGGTAGCCGCTCTACCAACATGAGGGATGCTGTGGCGGCGGGTCCGCACGTAGCGTCCAGCGAGGGAAGCCGTGTTGTCCCTTTTCGCCGGCCCGCCCTGGAAGGAACGCAGTGAAAGAAATCCTCGATGCCATCATGTCCGGTAGGGCCACCAGTGAGGACTACGCGGCCCTGCCGCTACCCGAGCACTACCGGGGCGTCGTGTTGCTGGCCGAGGAGGCGGAGAAGTATGCCGGGGCCGAGGACACCTGCCGCAGCCCGAGCGACTCGCTGCATCTCTTCGACGTGCCCACACCGGAACCGGGGCCCGGCGAGGTGCTGGTGGCGGTCATGGCCAGCAGCATCAACTACAACACGGTGTGGAGCGCGCTCTTCGAGCCCGTCCCGACCTTCCGCTTCCTGTCCCGGTACGCCCGCACCGCACCGGAGGCGGCCCGCCACGACCAGCCGTTCCACGTCGTCGGCTCGGACCTGTCCGGCGTCGTCTTGCGTGTCGGTGCCGGGGTTCACAAGTTCAAGCCGGGCTCCGAGGTGGTCGCGCACTGTCTCTCCGTCGAGCTGAACGACGCGGACGGTCATGGCGACAGCATGCTCGACCCCGAGCAGCGGATCTGGGGCTTCGAGACGAACTACGGCGGGCTGGCGGAGATCGCCCTTGTCAAGGCCAATCAGCTGATGCCCAAGCCGGCCCATCTCACATGGGAGGAAGCGGCGTGCTCACAGCTGGTGAACTCCACCGCATACCGTCAGTTGGTCTCTCGCAACGGTGCTGCCATGAAGCAGGGCGACGTCGTGCTGATCTGGGGCGCGGCCGGCGGGCTCGGGTCGTACGCCACTCAGATCGTGCTCAACGGCGGAGGTATCCCCGTCTGCGTCGTCTCCAGTGAGGCCAAGGCCGACCTGGTCCGCTCGATGGGGGCCGAGATCGTCATCAACCGGTCGGCCGAGGGGTACCGCTTCTGGCGAGACGAGTCCACGCCCGACCCCAGGGAGTGGCGCCGCTTCGGGTCGCAGATCCGCGAGCTGACCGGCGGCGAGGACCCCGACATCGTCTTCGAGCACCCGGGCCGGGAGACCTTCGGCGCCAGCGTTTACGTGGCCCGGCGTGGCGGCACCATTGTGACCTGCGCTTCCACGTCCGGGTACGACCACGCATTCGACAACCGTTACCTGTGGATGAACCTCAAACGGGTGATCGGCACCCACTTCGCCAACTATCGGGAGGCGTGGGAGGCCAACCGCCTCATCATCAAGGGAATGGTTCACCCCACGTTGTCCAGGACCTACAGGCTGCACGAAACCGGTCGGGCGGTCGACGCCGTGCACCGTAACCAGCACAGCGGGAAGGTGGGTGTGCTCGCTCTCGCTCCCGAACGCGGCCTCGGGGTAACCGATCACGCCATGCGGGCGCGGCTGCTACCGCAGATCACCCGCTTCCAGGACGGTCACACTGATTGGCCAGGAGTCGCTTCATGACCCATGAGCCCGTCCGGCGCGCTTGTGGTTCACGGGCTCACCCTCGCCGCGGAGTCCGGACGGTCCGGCCGACTGGCTGGACTCTGTCCTGCCCGGCACCATCCTGACCCCAAAGCGAGTAGGCGGCCGATATGCGGCAACCACACCACCACCTCGTCGTCCTCGGCGCCGGTGTCATGGGCCCGAGCATCGCGACGTTGGCGGTCGGCCACGGCGTCCCTGTCACCCTCATCGACGTGAACGACGCGAAACTCGCCGCCGGTGAGTGATGAGTTCGCCGACGCGGCCGCCTCCGTCGCCGCCCTGGTCGGCGACCGGGCCGGGGGCTGAAACCTGGACGGCCTGATCCCCGAGCCGCCGCTGCGTGAACTCGGCGCGACAGCGACCTGTCGGCCATCCGCACCACCATCCGCGGCGAGGGCGACACCCTGGTCGTCGACGGTCACAAGGTCTGGGTAACCGCCGCCCACTACGCCGACCTGCTCGTCGTCTTCGGACGCTACGGCGAGGGGGCCGCCGCCGTCGTGATCCCCGCCGACACGCCCGGTGTCCGGGTGCGAAGGGTCGCGGACCCGATGGGCTGCCGCGCCGCGGGCCACGCCGAAGTGACCCTGCAAGGAGTACGGATCCCCGCCGACCACCTGCTCGGCGGCGACGGACTGTCCAAGCGCCACCGTGCTCGCCAAACACGTCAGCGCGGTGCAGGCCGCCCGCGGAGCCGCCATCGCCGTCCAGGTCATGGCCTCGGCGGGCGCAAGGGACGGTCATGTGGTGGCCCGCGCCTACCGGGACGCCAAACTCATGGAGATCATCGAAGGCAGCAATGAGATGTGTGAACTGATGCTCGCCCAGCACGCGCTTGGAGGTCGCCTACCGCTTCGCAGGCTTCGAGGAGTCACCCCGCTCCTGCGTCGAGGCCCTGGACGGCGCAGGCCGGGACGTCGAGCGGCTCCATCTCGTGGCCGATCCGAGACCGGCGCCGACCACGATGCGCCTGGAGACCTCCGGCGTGTGACCAATGTGCCTCGGGGCTGTGACGACATCGGTTGTCACAGCCCCGAGGCACGTGTCGGTCAGGCCCCTTTTACGGCGGCGAGGGTGACACCGTCGGCGAACACCAAGTCGAAGCTCGCCGGACCCCGCTCGGCGAGCAGCTCCCAAAGGACGGCGGCCGCGTCCTCCACAAGCGGCTCACCGGGCAGAACCGGCTGTGACAGCCGCGGGCCGCGAATGCTTTCGAGATCTACATGACACTGTCACGGGTCTCATGCCTTCAGGCGGGAGCTACCAGACCAAGGGATGTCAGGCGCAGGTCGTCCTGTTTAGTGTTGTTCAGGGCAGAGCTTGATTTCGCGAAGCAGCCTGATGCCTGCGCGCCCGCCGAACGACGAGATTCCCTTGCCGGCAAAGGAATCCGTGTTCTTTGTGAAGGGGCTCCGAGTCGACTCGCCCCCGCATGGAGAAAGCCGGAAGGAGAATCGAGCCAAGGTGCTTCCCGACTTGATCACCCCGCTGTCGGTCATCCTGAGGGAGAACGCGGGCCGGTTCCCGGACAAGATCGCTTTCGAGGACGACCGGCACGCGGTCACCTACCGAGAACTCGACGCACGGACGCGGAGACTGGCCGGTCACCTGGTCGGCCTCGGTGTCCGGCGCGGCGACCGGGTGGCTCTGTGTCTCGGCAACTCGGTCGCGATGGTGGAGAGCTATCTCGCCGTGGTACGGGCCGGCGGCATCGGCGTACCGATCAACCCGCAGGCCGCCCCGGCGGAAATGAAATACCTCCTGGCCGACAGCGCGGCGACGCTCGCCCTCACCGGCACCGCGAATGCCGAAACATTTCTTCAGTCGATTCCCCGAGCGGCACGCGAGGTGTCCGTCGTTGTGGCCGACGCCCTCGGCCCCGATGCCGGGCACACCTTGCCCCCGGGCGCCGTGGCGTACGAGGAAATCGTCGCCACCGAGCCCGTCACCGAAGCTCCGGATGACCTCGGCCTGGACGAGGTGGCCTGGATGTTCTACACCTCGGGCACCACCGGCCGCCCCAAGGGCGTCCTGTCCACCCAGCGCAACTGTCTCTACTCCGTTGCCTCCTGCTACATTCCCGTGCCCGGACTCACCGAGCATGACCGCGTCCTGTGGCCACTGCCGCTCTTCCACAGCCTGTCGCACATCGCCTGCGTCCTGTCGGTCACCGTCTCCGGAGCCACCGCCCGGATCATGGACGGCAGTTCGGCCGACGACATCCTGACCGCTCTCCGCGAGAACCGTTCCACCTTGCTGGCCGGCGTCCCCACTACCTACCACCACCTGGTCGGCATCGCCCACCGCACCGGCCTGTCTCTGCCCGACCTGAGGATCGGCCTCGTGGGCGGTGCCGTCACCGGCCCCGGACTGCGCCGTTCCTTCGAGGCGGCCTTCGGCGTCCCCCTCGTCGACGCCTACGGCAGCACCGAGACCTGCGGCGCCATCACCATCAACCCGCCCGACGGCCACGTGGTCGAGGGCTCCTGCGGCCTGCCCGTGCCCGGTGTCGGAGTCCGGATCGTCGACCCCCGCACCGGACAGGAGGTGCCCGCCGGGCAGGAGGGCGAGGTCTGGGTCAGCGGGCCGAACGTCATGGTCGGTTACCACAACAACCCGCAGGCCACCGCCGAGGTCTTGCAGGACGGCTGGTTCCACACCGGCGATCTGGCCCGGCGCGACGAAGCCGGCTACTTCACCATCTGCGGCCGTCTCAAGGACGTCATCATCCGCGGCGGCGAGAACATCCACCCCGACGAGATCGAGGCCGCCCTGCGCGGGGCCGAGGGCGTGGCCGACGCCGCGGTCGCGGGCATGCCCCACGACACCCTCGGCGAGGTCCCCGTCGCCTGGGTGGTTCCTGGTCCGGACGGTGTCGACCTCACCCGGCTGCTCGACCGTTGCCGCACCCAGCTCTCCCCGTACAAGCTCCCCGAACGCATACATGAGGCCCGGACCATCCCCAGGACCGCCTCGGGGAAGGTCATCCGTCGCCTCCTCGCTGACCTGCCGGCCCGGCTGCGATACGCCGCCGACGGTCACTACGAGGGACTGATGCTGAGGGACTGGAGCGGGGCGGCAGTCTCCTCCGACGTGCCGGAAGAGCTCCGTTGGGCGGTGGTGGGCCGGGACGCCGTCACCGATGGCCTGGCCGCCGCTCTTCGGAAGGCCGGCGTCGCCGACGTACGGCAATACGCCGACCTTCCAACGTCACGCACCACCCCTGACGCGGCCACCTACGTGACCGTCCTCGCCGAGGCGGACGCGGACACGTTGACGTCGGCCCGCGCTGGATGGGCCGAGGAGACGGGGTCCCGGCTCGTCGTCCTCACCCGGGGCGTGATGGGCGTCACCGACCGGGACGGGACGCCAGAGCGCGCCGAAGTCGCGCTGTGGGCTGCCGCACGGGCCGCACAGGCCGACGGGGGTCACGGCGCACCGCTGACAATCGTCGACGTCGAAGCCAGTACCCCGGAGTCCGAGTACGCCGAAGCGCTGATCGCCGCCGTCGCCTCGGGCCTGCCCCAGCTCGCCGTACGGGACGGGAACCTGCTGCGGCCCAGGCTGGTCCGCCTCCCCGTCGTGGACGGGCCGGATCTTGCCACGCCGGCACTCGACGGCCCCGTGATCGTCACAGGTGCCGACACGAAGACAGGCGCGGCCCTCGCCCGCCACCTGGTCACCGTGCACGGAACGCGCCACCTCGTGCTCGTCCAGGCAACCGATACCGTCGACGACCGGGGCCGGGCCGAGCTACCGGCGGACGGCGTGGAGATCGTCCGTGTCGTGGCCGACGGCTCGAATCCGCTGGCGCTCCGTGCGGCCCTGACCAGGACCGGTCCGGTGACCGCGGTCGTGCACACCGCTGACGACCCCGAACTCGCCCGAGCACTGGACGACCTCACCGCCGACGACGATCTCGCCGCGTTCGTGGTGGTGACCGACGCTGCCGCACTGTTGGGCGCGCAGCCCGACGGCCTTGCCCCGACGGTGGTCACCGCCGCCCTCACCGAGGCCGTGGTCCGCGACCGCCGACTGCGCGGGCTGCCCGGCTCGCTGCTGGCCCTCGGCCGGCCGGACGAGGGCCCCGGCGCCTTCGACGCACTCATCGAGACCGGAACCCCGGCCCTCGTGGCACTTTGGCCGACCACCGTCAACCCGGGCGACCGAGTGCGGACGCTCCTCGACACCCTGACCGAACAGGAGCCCCGCGCCACAACACAGGCCGACGAGACGATCACCGCCGCCCTACGCGCGCGCCTTGCGGACCTGATCGAGCGGGACCAGCTCGCCCTGCTCGGCGAGATGATCCGCCAGGAGGCCGCCTCCGTCCACACCCACACGAGCGCCGAACCCACCCCGGCGGGCCGGTCATTCCGCGACCTCGGCCTCAGCTCCCTCGCCGTCGTCGAACTGCGCAACCGGCTGACCAAACGGACCGGGCTGCGCCTGCCCGCCACGGTGACCTTCGACCACCCGACTCCCGAAGCCCTTGCCGGACACCTTCGGGCCAGGGTCCTGGGTCTGCACGAGGCGGCCAGGGAGGCGACAGGGGCCGCCGACCCCGCGGAGCCGATTGCGATCGTGGGTATGGCGTGCCGCCTTCCGGGCGGTGTGGCGAGCCCCCAGGACCTGTGGCGGCTGGTCAGCGAGGGCCGGGACGTTGTGTCCGGCTTCCCGGAGGACCGAGGCTGGGATCTGGACAGTCTGTTCGATGCTGACCCGGAGAAGACCGGCACGTCGTATGCCGATCAGGGTGGGTTCCTGCGCGAGGCGGGCCTGTTCGACGCCGGTTTCTTCGGGATCTCGCCGCGTGAGGCGCTCGCCATGGATCCGCAGCAGCGGCTGTTGCTGGAGACCTCGTGGGAGGCGCTGGAGCGGGCCGGGATCGACCCAGGGACGTTGAAAGGTCATGACGTCGGGGTCTTTTCAGGTCTCATGGCACAGGGGTACGGGCAATCGGGCGCGGCTCCGGCGGAACTCGAGGGCTTCGGCGAGACGGGCACGGCGTCGAGCGTGGCATCCGGGCGTGTGTCGTACGTGTTCGGTTTCGAGGGCCCCGCGATCACGGTGGACACGGCCTGCTCATCCTCCCTCGTGGCCATGCACCTGGCGGCCCAGGCGCTGCGTCAGGGCGAGTGCTCCATGGCGCTGGCGGGTGGCGCGACGGTGATGGCGACCCCCTCCACGTTCGTGGAGTTCTCACGCCAACGCGCACTGTCCTCGGACGGCCGGTGCAAGTCGTACGCGGATGCCGCGGATGGTACGGGCTGGGCCGAGGGCGCGGGTGTCGTGGTCCTGGAGCGGCTGTCGGAGGCGCGGCGCAACGGGCACCGGGTCCTTGCGGTGATCCGTGGCAGTGCGGTCAGTCAGGACGGCGCGTCGAATGGTCTGACGGCGCCGAGCGGTCTTGCGCAGCAGAGGGTGATTCGTAGGGCGCTGGCCAGTGCGGGGTTGTCGGCGGCTGATGTGGATGTGGTGGAGGGGCATGGCACGGGTACGGTGCTCGGTGATCCCATCGAGGCGCAGGCGCTGCTGGCGACGTACGGCCAGGACCGGGAGCCCGAGCGTCCCTTGTGGCTGGGCTCGCTGAAGTCGAACCTCGGGCATGCCCAGGCCGCCGCCGGTGTGGCTGGTGTGATCAAGATGGTGGAGGCGTTGCGGCACGGCGTGATGCCGGCGACGCTGCATGCCGATACCCCGTCGTCACAGGTGGACTGGTCGGTGGGTGCCGTCGAGGTGCTGTCCGAGGCTCGCATCTGGCCGGAGACCGGCCGGCCGCGCCGCGCTGGTGTCTCGTCCTTCGGCCTCAGCGGGACGAATGCGCACCTGATTCTGGAGCATTCCCCGGAGCCTGCGTCTGAGCCGGTGGTGGATGCCGTTGATGGTGTGGTGCCGCTGGTGGTGTCGGCGGCTACGGCCGCCTCGCTGACCGGCCAGGCGCAGCGGCTCGCGTCCTTCGTCGGTTCCGCATCGGATGTGGTGCTGCCGGAGGTTGCGGCGGGGTTGGTGTCGCGGCGTGCGGTGTTGTCCGAGCGTGCGGTGGTGGTGGCGGGTTCGCGTGATGAGGCGTTGTCGGGGCTGGGTGCGCTGGCTTGTGGTGAGGATGTTCGTGGGGTGGTTGTTGGTGGTGGGGTGAGGTCGGGTGGGGACGGCAAGGTTGTGTTGGTGTTTCCGGGGCAGGGTTCGCCGTGGGTTGGTATGGGGCGTGAGTTGTTGGAGTGTTCGGAGGTGTTTGCGGCGCGGGTGGGGGAGTGTGCGGTGGCGTTGGAGCG
>NZ_JBEZNG010000024.1:0-147014 GCF_040653035.1 Streptomyces malaysiensis subsp. malaysiensis | reverse complement strand
ATCAAGGCGTTTGCTGCGGGTGCGGATGGTACGGGTTGGGGTGAGGGTGTGGGCATGCTGCTCGTGGAGCGGCTGTCGGATGCCCGGCGTAATGGCCATGAGGTGCTGGCGGTCGTACGTGGCTCCGCGATCAACCAGGACGGTGCGTCGAATGGTCTGACGGCGCCGAACGGCCCGTCGCAGCAGCGGGTGATCCGTCAGGCGCTGGCGGGTGCGGGGCTGTCCCCGTCCGAGGTGGACGCGGTCGAGGCCCATGGCACGGGCACCAAGCTGGGCGACCCGATCGAGGCCCAGGCGCTGCTCGCGACCTACGGCCAGGACCGCGACGCCGACCAGCCGCTGTGGCTCGGCTCCATCAAGTCCAACTTCGGGCATACGCAGGCCGCGGCCGGTGTCGCCGGGGTGATGAAGATGGTGCTGGCCATCCAGCACGGGCTGCTGCCGCAGACCCTCAACGTCGATGAGCCCACCCCGCATGTGGACTGGTCGGCGGGTGCGGTCGCCCTCCTGACCGAGGCGCGGGAGTGGCCGGAGACCGGCCGTCCGCGCCGGGCCGCGGTGTCCTCGTTCGGCATCAGCGGCACCAATGCCCACACCATCATCGAGCAGGCGCCCGGGTACGCGGACGAGACCGAGGACGCGGCGCCCGCCGCCGCGCCGCGGTCCGGCGTCCCTGCCACCTGGGTGCTCTCCGCCAAGTCCCCCGAGGGCCTGCGCGACCAGGCCGCACGGCTGCGCGCCCACCTCGACGAGCGCCCCGAACTGGACGCCACCGACGTGGCGTTCACGCTCGCCACGCGCCGTACCGCCTTCGAGGAGCGCGCGGCGCTCGTGGCCGAGGACCGGGACGGGCTGCTGTCCGGCCTGGCGGCGCTCGCCGAGGGCCGCACGGCGGCCGGGCTCGTACGGGGGTCGGTGTCCGGTGGCAAGGTGGCGTTCCTGTTCACGGGTCAGGGGAGCCAGCGGCTCGGTATGGGCCGTGAGCTGTACGACGCCTTCCCGGCGTTCGCGGACGCGCTGGACGAGGTGTGCGCCCATCTGGACGCGCACGTGGAGCGGCCGCTGCGGGATGTGTTGTTCGGGGAGGACGCCGAGGCGCTGGACCGGACCGGGTTCACCCAGCCCGCGCTGTTCGCGGTCGAGGTGGCGTTGTTCCGGCTGGTGGAGACGTGGGGTCTGAAGGCGGACTTCCTCTCCGGCCATTCGATCGGTGAGCTGGCCGCCGCGCATGTGGCGGGTGTGCTGTCCCTCGCCGACGCGTGCACGCTGGTGGCGGCCCGTGGCCGGCTGATGCAGGAGCTGCCCGCCGGTGGCGCGATGATCGCGGTACAGGCGTCCGAGGACGAGGTGGCGCCGCTGCTGACCGAGCGGGTGTCGATCGCCGCGCTCAATGGGCCGACGTCGGTGGTCATCGCGGGCGATGAGGACGAGGCGGTCGCGATCGCCACGTCCTTCGAGGCACAGGGCCGTAAGACCAAGCGGCTCACGGTCAGCCACGCCTTCCACTCGCCCCGTATGGACGGGATGCTGGAGGCGTTCCGCGAGGTTGCGGAGGGCCTGTCGTACGAGGCCCCGCGGATTCCGATCGTCTCCAACCTCACCGGGACCGTCGTCTCCGCCGAGGAGATCACGACCGCCGACTTCTGGGTGCGCCATGTCCGCGAGGCCGTCCGCTTCCTCGATGGTGTGCTGACGTTGGAGGCCCAGGGCGTCACCACCTACATCGAGTTGGGCCCCGACGGTGTGCTCACCGCCATGGCCCAGGAGTGCGTGGACGCCGAGTCCGACGCGGCCTTCGCCGCCGTGTTGCGCAAGGACCGTCCCGAGGCCGAGGCGCTGCTGTCGGCCGTCGCGCGGGCGCAGGTGCGCGGGGTGGCGGTGGACTGGTCGGCGTACTTCGCCGGTACGGGCGCCACGCAGGTCGTGCTGCCCACCTACGCCTTCCAGCGGCAGCGCTACTGGCCGAAGGTCTCGTCGCTGTTCCTCGGCGACGTGGCCGCGGTCGGGCTGGGCGAGGCCGAGCATCCGCTGCTCGGTGCCAGTGCCGAACTGCCGGACGCGGACGGGATGTTGTTCACCGGACGGCTGGCGCTGTCCACGCACCCGTGGCTCGCTGGCCACACCATCCTGGACACGGTGCTGCTGCCCGGTACCGCGTTCGTGGAGCTGGCCATCCGCGCCGGTGACCAGGTCGGCTGCGACTATCTGGAGGAGCTGACCCTCGAAGCGCCGCTGGTCCTGCCCGCGCAAGGCGGTGTTCAGCTGCGGCTCTCGGTCGGTGCGGCGGACGGGACGGGCCGCCGTCCGCTGTCGCTGCACTCCCGGCTGGAGAGCCTGCCCGCCGAGGAGCCGTGGACCCGGCACGCCACCGGTGTCCTGTCGTCCGGCGGCCGTCCGGAGGCGTCGTTCGAGCTGAGCGCGTGGCCTCCCGCGGATGCCACGGAGGTGGAGCTGGACGGCCGTTACGAGGGCCTGCTGGACATCGGCTTCGCCTACGGGCCCGCGTTCCAGGGGCTGCGCAGGGCGTGGCAGCGCGGTGGCGAGGTGTTCGCCGAGGTGGCGCTGGACGAGGGGACGGCCGAGGAGGCCGCCGCGTTCGGGCTGCACCCGGCGCTGCTGGACTCCGCGCTGCACGCCATCGGGATGGGCGGCCTGGGCAACACGGGCGGGGAAGGGCGGCTGCCGTTCGCCTGGACCGGCGTGTCGCTGTACGCGAGCGGCGCCTCGGCGCTGCGGGTGCGTCTGACCCCCGCGGGCAACGACGGAGTCCGGCTGGAGATCGCCGACACCACGGGTGCGCCGGTCGCGGCCGTCGAGACGCTCGGACTGCGCCCGGTCTCGGCCGAGCAGCTCCAGAGCGCGCGGACGGCCTACCACGAGTCGCTGTTCCGCCTGGAGTGGACGACCACGGCCGGGCTCGCCGACGCGGCCGGGGCGGATGTGCCGACCGACGGCCGGTGGGCGGTGCTGGGCGCCGATCCGTTCGGGCTCGGGACCACGGCGTACGGGGATCTCGCGACGCTGGCCGCCGCGGTCGCCGCGGGCACGGCGCCCACGCCCGAGTACGTCGTCGTATCGCCGTCCGCCGAACTCGGTGAGCAGTCGGCCCGTGCGGCGCACCGCGCCGCCGCCGCGGCGCTCACCGCCGTACAGCGGTGGCTCGAGGAGGAGCGGTTCGGGGACGCCCCGCTGGTCGTGGTGACCCATGGCGCGGTGGCCGCCGAGGCCGACGAGCCGGTGGCGGACCTGGCCGGTGCGGCCGTGTGGGGTCTGCTGCGCTCCGCGCAGTCGGAGAACCCGGGCCGTTTCGTGCTGGTGGACACCGACGGCCGGGAGGAGTCGCTGCGTGCGCTGCCCGCCGCCCTGGCCTCGGACGAGCCGCAGCTGGCGATCCGCGCGGGCGCGGTGTCCGTGCCGCGGCTGGCGCGGGTGGCCGCGGAGCCGGAGGGCGACGACGCCCGGGGCCTCGACCCCGAGGGCACGGTGCTGGTGACCGGTGCGTCCGGTTCGCTGGGCGGTCTGGTGGCCCGGCATCTGGTGGCCGAGCGTGGCGTTCGGCATCTGCTGCTGGTGAGCCGCCGTGGTGAGCGGGCGCCGGGTGCGGCTGAACTCGCCGCCGAGCTGGTCGGGTTGGGCGCCGAGGTGGCCTGGGCCGCCTGTGATGTGGCGGACCGGGGCGCGCTGGCCGCGACCCTCGCCACCGTTCCCGCCGAGCATCCGCTCACGGCCGTGGTGCACACCGCGGGTGTGCTGGACGACGGTGTGATCGGCTCGCTGACGCCCGAGCGCGTCGACCACGTCATGCGTCCGAAGGTGGACGCGGCGTGGAACCTCCATGAGCTCACCCGTGACCTGGACCTGACGGCCTTCGTCCTCTTCTCGTCCTCCTCCGGTGTGTTCGGCGGTCCGGGCCAGGGCAACTACGCCGCCTCCAACGCCTTCCTGGACGCGCTCGCCCAGCACCGCTCCGCGCAGGGCCTGCCCGCCACCGCGCTGGCGTGGGGCCTGTGGGCCGGGGCCGGGATGGGCAGCACCCTGGACGAGGCCGACATCAGCCGGATGCGGCGCGCCGGACTGCCGCCGCTGCCGGTGGCGGAGGGCCTCGCGCTGCTCGACACCGCGCTGACCGTCCGCGAGGCATCGCTGGTGCCCATGCGGGTGGACCTCGCGGCGCTGCGCAACCAGCCCGCGATCTCGCCCCTGTTCCGCGGTCTGGTGCGGATTCCGGCGCGGCGCGCGGTGGACGCGGTCGCGGCGGGTGGTGGGACCGGTCTGGCCGGGCGGCTCGCCGGGCTGTCCGAGCCCGAGCAGGAGCGGCTGCTGCTGGACCTGGTCCGGGCGCAGGTGGCCACCGTCCTCGGCTATGCCGGTGCGGAGACCATCGGTTCGGGGCGGGCGTTCAAGGAGCTTGGCTTCGACTCGCTGACCGCCGTGGAGCTGCGCAACCAGCTCAACACCGTCACCGGACTGCGGCTGCCCGCGACGCTCATCTTCGACTATCCGGACCCGCAGGTCCTGGCCCGCCATCTGCGGACCGAGCTCGTCGGCACGGACTCCCCGGCGGTGCACACACCGGTGCCGGTCGTGGCCGTCACCGACGACGAGCCGATCGCCATCGTGGCCATGAGCTGCCGCTACCCGGGCGGGGTCACCACGCCCGAAGAGCTGTGGCAGCTGCTCGCCGCGGGCGAGGACGGCATCTCCCGCTTCCCGGACAACCGCGGCTGGGACCTCGAGGCGCTCTACGACCCGGACCCGGAGACCCAGGGCACCTCCTACGCCCGCGAGGGCGGCTTCCTGCACGACGCGGCCGACTTCGACCCGGCGTTCTTCGGGATCTCGCCGCGCGAGGCGCTCGCCATGGACCCGCAGCAGCGGCTGCTGCTGGAGACCACGTGGGAGGCGTTCGAGCGCGCCGGAATCGATCCGCTGTCGGTGCGCGGCAGCCGTACCGGTGTGTTCGCGGGCGTCATGTACCACGACTACGGATCGCGGCTGCACGCCGTGCCGAACGAGGTCGAGGGCTATCTCGGCACCGGCAGTTCCAGCAGTGTGGTGTCCGGCCGGGTGGCGTACACCTTCGGTCTGGAGGGCCCGGCCGTCACGGTCGACACGGCCTGCTCGTCCTCGCTGGTCGCGCTGCATCTGGCGGCGCAGGCGCTGCGCCAGGGCGAGTGCTCGCTCGCGCTGGCCGGCGGTGTCACGGTGATGTTCACCCCGGGTACGTTCATCGACTTCAGCCGCCAGCGGGGACTGGCCAGGGACGGCCGCTGCAAGTCCTTCGCGGCCGCCGCCGACGGCACCGGCTGGGGCGAGGGCGCGGGCATGCTGTTGCTGGAGCGGCTGTCGGACGCGAAGAAGAACGGCCATGAGGTGCTGGCGATCGTGCGCGGCTCGGCCGTCAACCAGGACGGCGCGTCGAACGGTCTGACGGCGCCGAACGGCCCGTCCCAGCAGCGCGTCATCCGCCAGGCCCTCGCCAACGCCCGCCTGACCACCGGTGAGGTGGACGTGGTCGAGGCGCATGGCACGGGCACGACGCTGGGCGACCCGATCGAGGCCCAGGCGCTGCTGGCCACCTACGGCCGGGAGCGGGACGCGGAGCGGCCGCTGTGGCTGGGCTCCGTGAAGTCCAACCTGGGCCACACCCAGGCCGCTTCCGGTGTCGCGGGCATCATCAAGATGGTGCTGGCGATGCGGCACGGCCTGCTGCCGCAGACGCTGCACGTGGACGAGCCGTCGCCGCATGTGGACTGGTCGGCGGGTGCGGTGTCGCTGCTGACCGAGGCGCGGGAGTGGCCGGAGACCGGCCGTCCGCGCCGGGCCGCGGTGTCCTCGTTCGGCATCAGCGGCACCAACGCGCACGCCATCATCGAGCAGCCGCCCGCCCTGGAGCCGGGTGAGCCCGCGGTGGAGCCCGAGGCCCTGCCGTATGTGCCCGTGCTGGTGTCGGCCCGTACCGAGGACGGTGTGCGGGCCCAGGCGCGGCGGCTGCGGTCGCGGATCGCCGCCGAACCCCGGACCGCCCTCACCGATCTGGGCTTCTCGCTCGCGACGACCCGCGCCGCGCTCGAACACCGCGTCGCGCTGGTCGCCGAAGGCCATGACGGGGCTGACGAGGTGCTGGGCGCGCTGGACGCGCTGGCACGCGGTGAGCACCCGGCGCAGGCGCTGCGCGGGGTGGCCACCGAGGGCAAGGTGGCGTTCCTGTTCACCGGGCAGGGCAGCCAGCGGCTCGGTATGGGCCGTGAGCTGTACGGGGCGTTCCCGCGCTTCGCGGAGGCGCTGGACGAGGTGTGCGACGAGCTGGACCGCCACCTCGAACGGCCGCTGAAGACCGTGCTGTTCGGCGAGGACGCCCAGGCGCTGGACCGGACCGCCGTCACCCAGCCCGCGCTGTTCGCCGTCGAGGTGGCGCTGTTCCGGCTGGTCGAGGCGTGGGGTCTCACACCGGACTACCTGGCCGGCCACTCCATCGGCGAGATCGCCGCCGCGCATGTGGCGGGCGTGTTCTCGCTCGCCGACGCGTGTGCGCTGGTGGCCGCCCGTGGGCGGTTGATGCAGGAACTCCCGGGCGGTGGCGCGATGTTCGCCGTCCAGGCGTCGGAGGACGAGGTGGCGCCGCTGCTGACCGAGCGGGTCAGCATTGCCGCGCTCAACGGGCCGACGTCGGTGGTCATCGCGGGTGACGAGGACGCGGCGGCGGGGATCGCGGCGGGCTTCGAGGCGCAGGGTCGTAAGACCAAGCGGCTCACGGTCAGCCACGCCTTCCACTCGCCGCATATGGACCCGATGCTCGCGGACTTCCGCAAGCTGGCCGAGGGCCTGACCTTCAACGCCCCGAAGATCCCGCTGGTGTCCTGCCTCACCGGCACCGTGGCCGCCGCCGACGAGATCCGTCTGCCCGAGTTCTGGGTGCGCCACGTCCGTGAGTCCGTCCGCTTCCTCGACGGCGTCCGCACCCTGCGCGACCAGGGTGTGACCACCTTCGTGGAGCTCGGCCCGGACGGGGTGCTCTCCGCGATGGGCGAGGACTGCCTCGCCGAGACGGAGACCGGGACCGACGGGGACACCGACGCCCGCGCGGTGTTCGTCCCCACCCTGCGCGGCGGCCGCTCCGAGGCCCAGGCGCTCGCCACCGCCCTCGCCCAGATCCATGTCCGCGGCGCGGCCCCGGACTGGGCGGCGGTCTACGCCGGGCGCGGCGCACGCCGCGTGGAGCTGCCCACCTACGCCTTCCAGCGCCAGCGCTACTGGCTCGACGTGGGCATCTCCGTCGAGGACGTGATCTCCGCGGGCCTCGGCACGGCCGACCATCCGCTGCTGGGCGCGGCGGTGGAACTCCCCGACACCGGTGGCTTCGTGTTCACCGGGCGGCTGTCGCTGCTGACCCACCCCTGGCTGGCCGACCACGCCGTCATGGACACCGTGCTGCTGCCCGGCACGGCCTTCGTGGAACTCGCGCTGCGCGCGGGCCACGAGGTGGGCTGTGACACGGTCGAGGAGCTGACCCTCCAGGCGCCGCTGGTCCTGCCCGAACAGGGCGCCGTTCAGCTGCGGCTGGAGCTCGCGGCGGCGGACGAGAACGGGCGGCGTCCGCTGACCCTGCACTCGCGCCGGGAGGACGTGCCCGCCGACGAGCCGTGGATCCGCCACGCCACCGGCTTCCTCGCTCCGAGTGCCACGAGTGCCCCGAGCGACGCGAGCGCCCCGAGTGCTTCGGGCGAGCAGACGGTTGAGCGGGTGGACCTGAGCGTATGGCCCCCGGCCGACGCGACGGCCCTGGCCACCGATGAGTTCTACGAGGGCGCGGCCGCCGCCGGACTCGGCTACGGCCCGGTCTTCCAGGGGCTGGACGCCGCCTGGCGGCGCGGCGACGAGCTGTTCGCGGAGATCCGGCTGCCCCAGGGCTTCGAGCCCCAGGCCGCCGCGTACGGCGTGCATCCGGCGTTGCTGGACGCCGCCCTGCACACGCTCGGCCTCGACCCGGAGGGCGAGGGGAGCGAAGGGGCGCGGCTGCCGTTCGCCTGGACCGGTGTACGGCTGTACGCCGGGGGCGCCGCCTCGCTGCGCGTACGGCTGCGGCCCGGCGCCGAAGGGGTGTCGCTGCACCTCGCCGACGGCACCGGCGCCGCCGTCGCCACCGTCGACGGCCTTGTGCTGCGGCCGCTCTCGGCCGAGCAGCTGAGCGCCTCGCGGGCCGCGTACCACGAGTCGCTGTTCCGCCCGGAGTGGACGGCCCTGCCCGGGTCCGCCACCGATATCCCGCTGGGCGAGCGCTGGGTGACCCTCGGCGCCGCCACCGGCTTCACCGTGGCGGGCGAGCGGCTGGACGACCACGCGGACCTCGCGGCACTCACCACCGCCCTCGACGGCGGCGCGCCCGCCCCCGATGTGGTCGTGGTGCCCCTCACGGACGTGGCGTCCTTCACCGCGACCGGCGGCGGGGCGTCCCTCGCCGCCACGGACGGTGCGGCCTCGCGGCTCGCCACGGATGGTGCGGCTCCCCTCACCGCCACCGCCACCGCCACCGGCGGCGTCGCGTCCATCGCCGACACCGCGCGGGCGGCCGCCCGGAACGCCCTGGACCTGGTCCAGAACTGGCTGAACGACCAGCGGCTGGCCGACACCCGACTCGTGCTCGTCACCCGGGGCGCGGTCGCCGCGGCCCCCGGCGAGGACATCGCCGACCTGGTCCACACCACCGTGTGGGGCCTGGTCAAGTCCGCGCAGTCGGAGAACCCCGGCCGGTTCGTCCTGGTCGACACCGATGGCACCGACGCCTCCCAGCGGGCCCTGCCGTCGGTGCTCGCCACCGATGAACCGCAGCTGGTCCTGCGCTCCGGCACCGGCCACGCCTACCGGCTCGCCCGGGTCCCGGCCCTGCCGGACACCCCCGAGCCCGCCGGTCTCGGCGACCCGGACGGCACCGTGCTGCTGAGCGGCGCCACCGGCGCCCTGGGCGGACTCTTCGCCCGCCACCTGGTGGCGGAGCGCGGAGCGCGGCGACTGCTGCTGGTCAGCCGTCGCGGTGGCGAGGCGCCCGGAGCCGCCGAACTCGCCGCCGAGCTGGGCGAGTTGGGCGCCGAGGTGACCTGGGCGGCCTGTGACACCGCCGACCGGGACGCCCTGGCCGCGACCCTCTCGGCCATCCCGGCGGAGCATCCGCTGACCGCCGTGGTGCACACCGCGGGCGTCCTGGACGACGGGGTGATCAGCTCGCTGACCGGTGAGCGGATCGACACCGTGCTGCGCCCCAAGGTGGACGCGGCGTGGAATCTCCACGAGCTGACCCGCGATCTCGACCTGGCCGCGTTCGTGCTCTTCTCCTCGGCGGCCGGTGCCTTCGGCAGCTCGGGGCAGGGCAACTACGCCGCGGCCAACACCTTCCTGGACGCCCTCGCCCAGCACCGCCACGCCCAGGGCCTGCCCGCGAGCTCGCTCGCCTGGGGCCTGTGGGCGGCGGCCGACGGCATGGCCGGAAGCCTCGACGCCTCCGATGTGACCCGCATCTCGCGCGGTGGCTTCGAGGCGCTCGGGCAGGACGCGGGCCTGGCGCTGTTCGACCTGGCCGGCACCCTTTCCGAGGCCGTGCTCGTACCGATCCGCATCGACACGGGCGCGCTGCGCGGCCAGGCCGCCGCCGGGCTGCTGCCGCCGCTGCTGCGCGGCCTGGTCCGCACCCCCGTACGGCGCTCCGCCGACACCGGGGCCACCGGTGCCGGTGCCGTGGCCGACTCGGGTGCGGGCTCGCTCGCAGAACGGCTCTCCGGGCTCTCGGAGACCGAACGCGACCGCGAGCTGCTGGACGTCGTCCGCGGCCATGTGGCGGCCGTACTCGGCTACGCCACCCCCGATGACGTGGACGCCGGCCGCGGCTTCCTCGACCTCGGCTTCGACTCGCTCACCGCCGTGGATCTGCGCAACCGACTGGGCGCCGCCGCCGGGCTGCGCCTGCCGGTCACGCTGATCTTCGACTACCCGACGCCCACCGCGCTCGCCGGGTATCTGCGCGAGGAACTGGGCCTGGAGGGCGCGGCCGGACACCCGCCCGTACACGCGGAGCTCGACAAGCTCGAGGCGATCCTCGCCACGATCGCCCCGGACGACATCGAGCGCCCCGGCATCACCACCCGCCTGCGCGACCTCCTGTCGAAGTGGAATGAAACGCAAAGTGCTACGGACAGCACCGCAGAAGACCGTGAAATCCAGTCCGCTACGGCAGACGAGATCTTCGATCTCCTCGACGACGAGCTCGGGCTCTCCTGACCTGCTCCACAAGAGCTCATCGACTCACCTCAGCACCGCGGGGACGGCGTAATGGCGACGGCGAACGAAGAGAAGTACCTCGACTACCTCAAGCGGGCCACCACCGACCTGCGCGAGGCGCGGCGGCGGCTGCGCGAGGTCGAGGAGCGCGAGCAGGAGCCCATCGCCATCGTGGCGATGAGCTGCCGCTACCCCGGCGGGGTCAGCACCCCCGAGGAGCTGTGGCAGCTCGTCGCCCGCGGCGGTGACGCGGCCACGCCGTACCCCACCAACCGCGGCTGGGCCACCGACGTCCTCTTCGAGCCGGACCCCGACAGCGGCCAGGAGCCGTATGTCCACGAGGGCGGATTCCTGCACGACGCGGCCGACTTCGACCCCGCGTTCTTCGGCATCTCGCCGCGCGAGGCCCTCGCCATGGATCCCCAGCAGCGGCTGCTGCTGGAGACCTCCTGGGAGGCGTTCGAGCGCGCGGGCATCGACCCGACCACGCTCCAGGGCAGCCCGACCGGTGTGTTCGCGGGCGTGATGTACCACGACTACGCCTCCCGGCTGTTCTCCGCGCCCGAGGACGTCGAGGGCTTCCTCGGCAACGGCAGCTCCGGCTCCATCGCCTCCGGCCGCGTCGCCTACACCTTCGGCCTGGAGGGGCCGGCCGTCACCATCGACACGGCCTGCTCCTCCTCCCTGGTCGCCCTGCACTTCGCCGCGCAGGCGCTGCGCCGCCGGGAGTGCTCGCTGGCCCTGGCCGGCGGTGTCACCGTCATGTCCACTCCCGGCACCTTCACCGAGTTCAGCCGGCAGCGCGGGCTCGCGGCCGACGGCCGTTGCAAGTCCTTCGCGGCCGCCGCCGACGGCACCGGCTGGGGCGAGGGCGCGGGCATGCTGCTGCTGGAGCGGCTCTCCGACGCCCGCGCCAACGGCCACCCGGTGCTCGCCCTCGTCCGCGGCAGCGCGATCAACCAGGACGGCGCCAGCAGCGGGCTGACCGCGCCCAACGGCCCCTCGCAGCAGCGCGTCATCCGCCGGGCCCTGGCCTCCGCCCGGCTCTCCGCCGGGCAGGTCGACGTGGTCGAGGCCCACGGCACGGGCACCACACTGGGCGACCCCATCGAGGCCCAGGCCCTGCTCGCCACCTACGGGCGCAACCACGACGAGGACCAGCCGCTGTGGCTGGGCTCCATCAAGTCCAACATCGGCCACACACAGGCCGCCGCTGGCGTCGCGGGCATCATCAAGATGGTCATGGCGATGCGCCACGGGACGCTTCCGCGGACCCTCCACGTCGACCAGCCCACTCCCAACGTCGACTGGTCGGCGGGCGCCGTCTCGCTCCTCACCGAGGGGCGCGCCTGGCCCGACACCGGCCAGCCGCGCCGGGCCGCGGTGTCCTCGTTCGGCATCAGCGGCACCAACGCGCACACCATCCTGGAGCAGGCGCCGGAGCCGGAGGAGACAGAGGCCGCGAAGACGGCCGCCGGCGCCCCGGCCGCCGAGGCCCGCGCCACCGCGCTGCCGCTGTGGACCGTGGCGGCCAAGAGCCGCCCCGCGCTGCGCGCGCAGGCCGCGAACCTGCGCGCCCACCTCGAGGCCCACCCCGAACAGCGCCTCACCGACGTCGGCTTCTCGCTGGCCATCGGCCGGGCGGCCTTCGAACACCGGGCGGCGATCGTCGCCGACGACCGCGAGGGCCTGATACGGGCCCTCGACGCACTCTCCCGCGAGGAGCCCGCGACCGGGCTGGTCGAGGGCAAGGTCGCCAGTGGCAAGGTGGCGTTCCTGTTCACGGGGCAGGGGAGTCAGCGGCTGGGGATGGGGCGTGAGCTGTATGACGCCTATCCGGTGTTCGCGGATGCGCTGGACGCGGTCTGCGATGAGCTGGACGCGCATCTGGAACGGCCGTTGAAGACGGTGGTGTTCGGGGAGGACGCGGAGGCGCTGGATCGGACGGGGTTCACTCAGCCTGCTTTGTTCGCGGTTGAGGTGGCGTTGTTCCGGTTGGTGGAGGCGTGGGGGCTGCGGCCCGACTTCCTGTCCGGCCATTCGATCGGTGAGGTCGCTGCCGCGCATGTGGCGGGTGTGCTGTCGCTGGCGGACGCGTGCCGGTTGGTGGCGGCGCGTGGCCGTCTGATGCAGGAGCTTCCGGCCGGTGGCGCGATGATCGCGGTGCAGGCGTCGGAGGACGAGGTGGCGCCGCTGCTCGGCGAGCGTGTCTCGATTGCCGCGCTGAATGGGCCGACGTCGGTGGTCATCGCGGGTGATGAGGATGCGGCTGTCGCGATCGCGGCTGGTTTCGAGGCGCAGGGTCGTAAGACCAAGCGGCTCACGGTCAGCCACGCCTTCCACTCGCCGCGTATGGACGGCATGTTGGACGCGTTCCGTAAGGTGGCGCGGGGGCTGTCGTACGAGGCGCCGAAGATCCCCATCGTGTCGAATCTGACCGGTGGTGTGGTGTCCGCCGAGGAGATCACGACCGCCGACTTCTGGGTGCGCCATGTCCGCGAGGCCGTCCGCTTCCTCGATGGGATGCGGACGCTGGAGGAGCGCAACGTCACGACGTTCGTGGAGCTGGGCCCGGACGGTGTGCTCACCGCCATGGCCCAGGACTGCCTGACCCGTGACGACGCCACCCTTGTCGCCACACTGCGCTCCGGCCGCCCGGAGCTCCAGAGCCTGGCCACCGCCGTCGCCGGGGCCCATGTCCACGGTGTCTCCCCGGACTGGGCCGCCGTGTTCGCCGGGACGGAGACCGCGCGCACGGACCTTCCGCTCTACCCCTTCCAGCGCGAGAGCTACTGGCTCGACACCGGCTACTGGGCGGGCGACATGGCGTCCGCCGGGCTCGGCGCGGCCGACCACCCGCTGCTGGGCGCAGCGGTGGCGCTCGCCGACTCCGACGGCTTCCTCTACACCGGCCGGCTCGCCCTGGACACCCACCCCTGGCTGGCCGACCACTCGGTGGCGGGCTCGGTGCTGCTGCCCGGCACGGCCTTCGTGGAGCTGGCGATCCGCGCCGGTGACCAGGTCGGTTGCGAGCTGCTGGAGGAGCTGACGCTGGAGGCGCCGCTGGTGCTTCCCGAGGTGGGCGGTGTCCAGCTTCAGCTGTCGGTGGGTACGCCCGACGGTTCGGGGCGGCGCTCGCTGACGGTGTACTCGCGGTTCGAGGACGCGGCGGTCGACGAGCCATGGGTGCGGCATGCCTCGGGTGTGCTGGGCTCGGGCGCGCCCGCGGCGTCGTTCGACCTGGCCGCGTGGCCCCCGGCGGGGGCTTCGGCGCTGCCGGTCGAGGGGCTCTACGAGGGGCTGGCCGAGGCCGGGCTGGTGTACGGCCCGCTGTTCCGTGGCCTGACGTCCGCCTGGCGGCTGGGCGATGAGGTCTACGCGGAGCTGGAGCTGCCGGAGGGCGCGCGGTCCGAGGCGGGCGCGTTTGGTCTGCATCCGGCGCTGCTGGACTCGGCTCTGCATGCGGTGGGTCTTGGTGGTCTGATCGAGGGCGAGGGCGCCCGGCTGCCGTTCTCGTGGTCCGGTGTGTCGTTGCACGCGGTGGGTGCTTCGGTGTTGCGGGTGCGGCTGTCCGCGTCCGGTTCCGACGCGGTGTCGCTCGCGGTGGCCGATGGCGCGGGGCGCGCCGTGCTGTCGGTGGATTCGCTGGTGCTGCGGCCGGTGTCCGTCGAGCAGATCCACGGCGCGCGGGGTGGCCGTCAGGAGTCGCTGTACCGGGTGGACTGGACCGAGGTGTCCGCCCAGGGCACGCCGGGACGCTGGGCTCTGCTGGGGTCCGACGCCCCGGGCTTGACGTCGGCTGCGCAGCGGTTGGGG
Organism: Streptomyces malaysiensis subsp. malaysiensis; assembly: GCF_040653035.1. Taxonomy (NCBI): domain Bacteria; kingdom Bacillati; phylum Actinomycetota; class Actinomycetes; order Kitasatosporales; family Streptomycetaceae; genus Streptomyces; species Streptomyces malaysiensis. The sequence goes on along the minus strand of NZ_JBEZNG010000024.1, from coordinate 132,929 downwards.
ACCTTCGCCGACCTGGACGCGCTGGCCACGGCGGTCGAGTCGGGCGCCACGGCGCTGCCGGATGATGTGGTGGTCGCCTTGCCGATGGGCCTTGCGGCGATGGAGGCTGCCGGGCTTTCTCCAGCCGGTCTGGCGTTTGTGGACCGGGGTCTTGGGGCGGAGTCCGTGGCCGGTGGGGCAATTCAAGCCCGTCCGGCGTTTGAGGACACGCCCGAAGGGCGTCTGGGGTCCTGGGGCTTGCCCCAGGTTTCGGGAAGGGGCGGGACTGGGGAAAGCTCCTCGCCCACCGAGACGGTGCACCGCGCCACAGCCCGGGCGCTGGAGCTGGTCCAGACGTGGCTGGCGGACGACCGTTTCGCCAACTCGCGCTTGGTCGTCCTGACCTCGGGTGCCGTGGCGGCCGGTGCGGATGAGCCGGTGGCCGATCTGGCGAATGCCGCTGTCTGGGGATTGGTGCGCTCGGCCGAGTCGGAGAACCCCGGCCGGTTCGTGCTGGTCGACGTCGATGGCGCGGCCGATTCGCTGGCGGCGGTGCCGGACGCGCTGGCGTCGGGTGAACCGCAGGTGGCCGTGCGGGACGGGGTGCTGCGGGCGCCGCGTCTGGCGCGGGCCGTGGCGGAGGCCGACGGGCCGGCGCCGGAGTTCGACGCCGACGGCACGGTGCTGGTCACCGGTGCGAGCGGCACGCTGGGCGCCCTGTTCGCCCGCCATCTGGTGGCGGAGCGCGGCGTACGCCAGCTGCTGCTGGTGAGCCGCCGTGGTGACCAGGCGCCGGGCGCGGCCGAACTCGCCACGGAGCTGGGCGAGTTGGGCGCCGAGGTGCGGTGGGCGGCCTGTGATGTCGCCGATCGTGGCGCGTTGGCCGAGGTGTTCGGGGCGATTCCGGCGGAGCATCCGCTGACGGCCGTGGTGCACACGGCCGGTGTGCTGGACGACGGTGTGATCGGTTCGCTGACACCGGAGCGGCTGGAGCGGGTGCTGCGCCCGAAGGTGGACGCCGCCTGGAACCTGCACGAGCTGACCCGCGACCTCGACCTCTCCGCATTCGTGCTGTTCTCGTCCGCCGCCGGTGTCTTCGGCGCCGCCGGACAGGGCAACTACGCCGCCGCCAACGCCTACCTGGACGCGCTCGCCCAGCACCGTACGGCGCAGGGCCTGCCCGGCACCTCGCTGGCGTGGGGCCTGTGGGCCGCCGAATCCGGCGGTATGGCCGGTGAGCTCGACCAGACCGATGTGTCCCGGATGAGCCGGGGCGGCGTCGCCGCGCTCGCCACCGATGAGGGCAAGGAGCTGTTCGACGCGGCCGGACGGGCGGGCGAGGCGCTGCTCGTCCCGGTGCGGCTGGACCTGGCGGCGGCGCGCGCCGAGGCGGCGTCCACCGGCGTGGTGGCGCCGCTGATGTCCGGCCTGGTGCGGGTTCCGGCGCGGCGTACGGCGGAGGGCTCCGCCGGAACGGGCGCCCTGGCCCAGCGGCTGGCCCGCCAGGGCGGGGCCGAGCGGCTGGAGACGCTGCTGGAGCTGGTCCGTACCCAGGTCGCCGCCGTTCTGGGCTATGGCAGCGCCGACTTCGTGGACCCCGACCGCGCCTTCCGCGACCTGGGCTTCGACTCGCTCACCGCCGTCGAACTGCGCAACCGCATGAACGCGGTCACCGAGTTGCGGCTCCCCGCCACCCTGGTCTTCGACTACCCGACCTCCCTCGTCCTGGCCGAACACCTCCGGGACGAACTGGCGGGCACCCGCGCCCAAGCGGGCCTGCCGGTGTCCACCGTGGGCGCGGTGGACGACGAACCGATCGCCATCGTGGCGATGAGCTGCCGTTTCCCGGGCGGGGTGCGCACCCCCGAGGACCTGTGGCGGCTGCTGGCCGCCGGCCAGGACGCGATCTCCGGCTTCCCCGTGGACCGTGGCTGGGACCTGGACGCGCTCTACCACCCGGACCCGGAGCACCCCGGCACCTCGTACACCCGCGAGGGCGGTTTCCTCCACGACGCCGCCGAGTTCGACCCCACCTTCTTCGGGATCTCCCCGCGTGAGGCCCTCGCCACCGATCCGCAGCAGCGGTTGCTGCTGGAGACGTCGTGGGAGGCGTTCGAGCGCGCGGGCATCGACCCGACGACGCTGCGCGGCAGCCGTACCGGTGTGTTCGCGGGCGTGATGTATCACGACTACGCCACGCTCGTGGAGCAGGCCCCGGACGGCGGCGGCGAGGGCGCGATCGGCTCCGGCAGCACGGGCTCCATCGCCTCCGGCCGCGTCGCCTACGCCCTCGGCCTCGAGGGCCCGGCGGTCACCGTCGACACGGCGTGCTCGTCGTCGCTGGTGGCGCTGCACTGGGCGATCCAGGCGCTGCGCACGGGCGAGTGCACGATGGCGCTGGCCGGTGGTGTCACGGTGATGGCCACCCCCGGCACGTTCGTCGGCTTCAGCCGCCAGGGCGGGCTGTCCGCCGACGGCCGCTGCAAGGCGTTCGCGGCGGACGCGGACGGCACGGGCTGGGCCGAGGGCGCGGGCATGCTGCTGGTCGAGCGGCTGTCGGACGCGCGCAGGAACGGCCATCCGGTGCTGGCGATCGTGCGTGGCTCTGCGGTCAACCAGGACGGTGCGTCGAACGGTCTGACGGCGCCGAATGGCCCGTCCCAGCAGCGTGTCATCCGGCAGGCGCTGGCCGCCGCCGGGCTGTCGGTCGGCGATGTGGACGCGGTCGAGGCGCACGGTACGGGTACGACGCTGGGTGACCCGATCGAGGCGCAGGCGCTGCTCGCTACATACGGCCAGGAGCGGGACACCGAACGGCCGCTGCTGCTCGGCTCCATCAAGTCCAACATGGGCCACACCCAGGCCGCGGCCGGTGTCGCGGGCATCATGAAGATGGTCCTCGCCATACGGCACGGGCTGCTTCCGAAGACCCTCCACGCGGAGCAGCCGTCGCCGCATGTGGACTGGTCGGCGGGTGCGGTCTCGCTGCTGACCGAGCAGATGGAGTGGCCGGAGACCGGCCGTCCACGCCGCGCGGGCGTGTCGTCGTTCGGCATCAGCGGCACCAATGTGCACACGATCATCGAGCAGGCGCCGGAGGTACGGGCGGCCGAGGCTCCTTCGGCTCCCGCCGTGACTCCGGCGGTGGCTCCCGCCGTGCTGTCGTGGGTGCTCTCGGGACGGAGCGCGGCCGCGCTGCGTTCCCAGGCCGAGCGGCTGCTGGCGCATGTGGAGGCGCAGGACGAGCTGCGTCCGGTGGATGTGGGGTACTCGCTTGCGAGCGGGCGGTCGGCCTTCGACCACCGTGCGGTGGTGGCGGCCGAGAACCGCGATGGGCTGCTGGCTGGTCTGCGTGGGCTGGCCGAGGGCCGTGGCGCGCCGGGTGTGGTTGAAGGCTCGGTGGCCGGTGGCAAGGTGGCGTTCCTGTTCACGGGGCAGGGGAGTCAGCGGCTGGGGATGGGGCGTGAGCTGTATGACGCCTATCCGGTGTTCGCCGAGGCGCTGGACGCGGTGTGTGCGGAGCTGGATGCGCATCTTGAACGGCCTTTGAAGGACGTCCTGTTCGGGGACGACGTGGCTGTACTGGATCGGACGGGGTTCACGCAGCCCGCGCTGTTCGCGGTTGAGGTGGCGTTGTTCCGGTTGGTGGAGGCGTGGGGGCTGCGGCCCGACTTCCTGTCCGGGCATTCGATTGGTGAGTTGGCCGCCGCGCATGTGGCGGGTGTGCTCTCCCTCGCGGACGCGGCGAAGCTGGTGGCCGCGCGTGGCCGTTTGATGCAGGAGCTTCCGGCGGGTGGCGCGATGATCGCGCTCCAGGCGTCGGAGGACGAGGTGGCGCCGCTGCTCGGCGAGCGCGTCTCGATTGCCGCGCTCAACGGTCCCACGTCGGTGGTCATCGCTGGTGATGAGGACGAGACTGTCGCGATCGCGGCGGGCTTCGAGGCGCAGGGTCGTAAGACCAAGCGGCTCACCGTAAGCCATGCGTTCCATTCCCCTCGCATGGACGGGATGCTGGACGCGTTCCGCGAGGTGGCCGAGGGGCTGTCGTACGAGGCCCCGCGTATCCCGATCGTGTCGAATCTGACCGGTGGCGTGGTGTCCGCCGAGGAGATCACGACTGCCGACTTCTGGGTGCGCCACGTCCGCGAGGCCGTGCGCTTCCTCGACGGTGTGCTGACTCTTGAGGCTCAGAACGTCTCCACGTTCATCGAGTTGGGCCCGGACGGTGTGCTCACCGCCATGGCCCAGGAGTGCGTCACCGACGCCGCGTTCGTCTCCGTCCTGCGCAAGGATCGCCCCGAGGCCGAGTCGCTGACCACCGCCGTGGCGCGGGCGTATGTCCGTGGTGTGGCGGTGGACTGGGCGGCCGTCTTCGCCGGTGCGGGCGCGGCCCGGGTGGATCTGCCCACGTACGCCTTCCAGTACGCGCGTTACTGGCCCGAGCTCCCGGCCGCCGTGGGCGGTACGGCCGGGCTGGGTCTTGCGACCGTCGACCATCCGCTGGTCGGGGCCGCCGTGCCGCTGGCCGGTGGCGAGGGGCTGCTGCTCACGGGCCGACTGGGGCTCGACACACATCCGTGGCTGGCTGACCACGCCGTGATGGGCTCGGTGCTGCTGCCGGGTACGGCCTTTGTGGAGCTTGCGGTTCGCGCGGGTGATCAGGTCGGTTGCGATCTGCTGGAGGAGTTGACGCTGGAGGCGCCGCTGGTGCTTCCGGAGGTGGGTGGCGTTCAGCTTCAGCTGTCGGTGGGTGAGCCGGACGGGTCCGGGCGTCGTGGGTTCGAGGTGTACTCGCGTTTTGAGGACGCGGCCGCTGATGAGCCGTGGCTGCGCCATGCCTCGGGTGTGCTCGTGGAGGGTGCGTCGGCGGCGTCGTTCGATCTGGAGGTGTGGCCGCCGGCGGGTGCGACGCCGGCGGCCCTTGACGGTCTGTATGAGGGCATGACGGGGCTGGGGCTGGCCTATGGCCCGGTGTTCCAGGGGCTGAAGTCCGCGTGGCGGGTCGGTGACGAGGTCTTCGCCGAGCTGGAGCTGCCGGAGGGCGCGCGGTCCGAGGCGGGCGCGTTTGGTCTGCATCCGGCGCTGCTGGACTCGGCTCTGCATGCGGTGGGTCTTGGTGGTCTGATCGAGGGCGAGGGCGCCCGGCTGCCGTTCTCGTGGTCCGGGGTCTCGCTGCACGCGGTGGGCGCTTCGGTGCTGCGGGTGCGGTTGTCGGCAGCCGGTTCCGATGCGGTGTCGCTCGCGGTGGCCGATGGTGCCGGGCGTGCGGTGTTGTCGGTGGATTCGCTGGTGTTGCGGCCGGTGTCCGTGGAGCAGATTCAGGGCGCGCGGGGTGGCCGTCAGGAGTCGCTGTACCGGGTGGACTGGGCTGAGGTGTCCGCGCAGGGTGCGGCTGGGCGCTGTGCGCTGCTGGGGTCCGACCCGCTGGGCTTGGCGTCGGCGGGGGAGCGGTTCGATACGTACGCCGATCTGGACGCGCTGGCCATGGCGGTCGAGTCGGGCGCCACGGCGTTGCCGGATGACGTGGTGGTCGCCCTGCCCATGAGCCTTGCGGCGTTTGAGGACAGGGGTGCTGGGGCGGAGCCCGCCGCTGGCGCGGCTCCGCATGCTGGCTCGGGTGCGGCAAATCAAGCCCGTCCGGCGTTTGAGGACACGCCCGAAGGGCGTCCGGGGTCCTGGGGCTTGCCCCAGGTTTCGGGAAGGGGCGGGACTGGGGAAAGCTCCTCACCCACCGAGACGGTGCACCGCGCCACCGCCCAGGCGCTGAGCCTGTTGCAACAGTGGCTGGCGGACGATCGCTTCGCCAACTCGCGCTTGGTCGTCCTGACCTCGGGTGCCGTGGCGGCCGGGACGGACGAGCCGGTGGCCGATCTGGCTCATGCCGCTGTCTGGGGATTGGTGCGCTCGGCGGAGTCGGAGAACCCCGGCCGGTTCGTGCTGGTCGACGTCGATGGCGCGGCCGATTCGCTGGCGGCGGTGCCGGACGCGCTGGTGTCGGGTGAACCGCAGGTGGCCGTGCGGGATGGGGTGCTGCGGGCGCCGCGTCTGGCGCGGGCCGCCGCCACGGGCTCCGGGGACGACGCGCCGGAGTTCGACGCCGAGGGCACGGTGTTGGTCACGGGTGCGAGTGGCACGCTGGGCGGTCTGTTCGCCCGCCATCTGGTGGTGGAGCGCGGTGTACGGCATCTGCTGCTGGTGAGCCGCCGTGGTGGCGAGGCACCGGGTGCGGCGGAACTCAACGCCGAACTGGTTGAGTTGGGCGCGAGTGTGCGCTGGGCGGCCTGTGATGTGGCGGACCGGGACGCGGTGGCCGCGACCCTCGCCACCGTCCCCGCCGAGCATCCGCTGACGGCGGTCGTTCATACGGCCGGTGTGCTGGATGACGGTGTGATCGGTTCGCTGTCGCCGGAGCGGTTGGAGGGGGTGCTGCGTCCGAAGGTGGACGCGGCGTGGAATCTGCATGAGCTGACGCGCGAGCTGGACCTGTCGGCGTTTGTGCTGTTCTCGTCCGCCGCCGGTGTCTTCGGCAACGCCGGGCAGGGCAACTACGCGGCCGCCAACGCCTACCTGGACGCGCTCGCCCAGCACCGGCGGGCACATGGTCTGCCCGGTACCTCGCTGGCCTGGGGTCTGTGGGCCGACTCCAGTGCGATGACGGGTGAGTTGGACGACGCGGATGTGTCCCGGATGAGCCGGGGTGGTGTCCTCGCGCTCTCCGCCACCGAGGGTCTGGAGCTGTTCGACACCGCCGGCCGTCTCGGTGAGACGCTGCTGGTGCCGATGTCGCTGGACATGGCCGCGCTCCGGGCGCAGGCGGGCAGCGGTGCGCTACCGCCGCTGTTCCGTGGGCTGGTGCGTGCCCCGGCGCGGCGTGCGGCGGAGGGTGTGGCGGCGTCGGGTGCGCTGGCGCGGCGGCTGGCCGGGCTGGACGCGGCGGAGCAGCTCGATGTGCTGCTGGACCTGGTGCGTACGAACGTCGCGACGGTGCTCGGATACGCCGGTCCGGAGACGGTTGAGCCCGACCGCTCCTTCCGTGAGCTGGGTTTTGACTCGCTGACGGCGGTGGAGTTGCGGAACGCTCTGGGTGTGGTGAGTGAGCTGCGGCTGCCCGCCACGTTGGTTTTCGACTATCCGACGCCTGTGGTGTTGGCGGAGTTCTTGCGTGCTGAGGTGGTGGGTGCGGCTGCTGTGGTGGCGGGGCCGGTGGTGGTGTCGGCGGTGGATGATGAGCCGATTGCGATCGTGGGTCTTGGTTGCCGTTATCCGGGTGGGGTGGAGAGTCCGGAGGATCTGTGGCGGTTGGTCATGGAGGGCCGGGACGCGATCTCGGAGTTCCCCACCGACCGTGGCTGGGACCTCGCGGCGCTCTACCACGAGGACCCGGACCACAGCGGAACGAGCTACGCCCGTGAGGGCGGCTTCGTGGAGGCCGCCGGCCACTTCGACCCGGGCTTCTTCGGCATCTCGCCGCGTGAGGCGCTCGCGATGGATCCGCAGCAGCGGTTGTTGCTGGAGACGTCGTGGGAGGCGTTCGAGCGGGCCGGGATCGATCCGGGTGTGCTGCGCGGCAGCCGTACCGGTGTCTTCGCGGGCGTCATGTACCACGACTACGCCTCGCTGCTGGAGCGGGTGCCGGAGGGCGTCGAAGGCTTCCTCGGTACGGGTAATGCGGCGAGTGTGATTTCTGGGCGGTTGGCGTACACGTTTGGTCTTGAGGGGCCGACGATCACGGTGGATACGGCGTGTTCGTCGTCGTTGGTGGCGTTGCATCTGGCGGTTCAGGCGTTGCGGAATGGTGAGTGTTCGCTGGCGTTGGCCGGTGGTGTGACGGTGATGGCGACTCCGGCGCCGTTTGTGGAGTTCAGTCGTCAGCGTGGGTTGGCCGGTGATGGGCGGTGCAAGGCGTTCTCGGCGGATGCGGATGGTACGGGTTGGTCCGAGGGTGCGGGCATGCTGCTGGTGGAGCGGCTGTCGGATGCCCGGAAGAACGGCCATCCGGTGCTTGCCGTCGTACGCGGCAGCGCGATCAACCAGGACGGTGCGTCGAACGGTCTGACGGCTCCCAACGGCCCGTCGCAGCAGCGGGTGATCCGTCAGGCGTTGGCGAATGCGGGTCTGTCGGCGTCCGAGGTGGATGCGGTGGAGGCGCATGGCACGGGTACCAGTCTCGGCGACCCCATCGAGGCGCAGGCGCTTATGGCCACCTACGGTCAGGAGCGGAGTGCCGAGCGGCCGTTGCTGCTGGGTTCCATCAAGTCGAATATGGGTCATACGCAGGCTGCCGCTGGTGTTGCGGGGATCATCAAGATGGTGATGGCGATGCGGCATGGTGTGTTGCCGCGGACGTTGCATGCGCAGGAGCCGTCGCCGCACATTGACTGGTCGGCGGGTGCGGTGTCGTTGTTGCAGAAGTCGGTGGAGTGGCCGGAGTCGGGCCGCCCCCGGCGCGCGGCGATCTCCTCGTTCGGCTTCAGCGGAACGAATGCGCACACGATCATCGAGCAGGCCCCGGCCGTCGAGGACGAGGCCCCGCGTGAGGTGGCGACGGCGCCTGGTGTGACGTCGTGGCCGCTGTCGGCGAAGACGGCCGACGCGCTGCGTGAGCAGGCCGCGCGGCTCCGTTCCTACCTGGACGAGCGGTCGGAGATCGCACCGGTCGACCTCGGCTACTCGCTTGCGACCACCCGCGCCGCGCTGGACCACCGTGCGGTGCTGGTGGCCGATGACCGCGAGGGCTTCCTGCGCGGTCTGGACACCCTGGCGCGTGGCGAGTCCGGCGCGGAGGTGACCCAGGGATCGACCGCTGTCGGCAAGGTGGCGTTCCTGTTCACGGGGCAGGGGAGTCAGCGGCTGGGGATGGGGCGTGAGCTGTACGACGCCTTCCCGGTGTTCGCGGAGGCGCTCGACGCGATCTGCGATGAGCTGGACGCGCATCTGGAACGGCCGCTTCGTGAGGTGTTGTTCGGGGAGGATGCCGAGGCGCTGGATCGGACGGGGTTCACTCAGCCCGCGCTGTTCGCGGTTGAGGTGGCGCTGTTCCGTCTTGTTGAGGCGTGGGGTCTGAAGGCGGACTTCCTCTCCGGGCACTCGATTGGTGAGCTTGCCGCCGCGCATGTGGCGGGTGTGCTTTCGCTGGCGGATGCGTGCACGCTGGTGGCGGCGCGTGGCCGGTTGATGCAGGAGCTTCCGGCGGGTGGCGCGATGGTCGCCGTCCAGGCGTCGGAGGACGAGGTGGCGCCGCTGCTGACCGAACGGGTCAGCATTGCCGCGCTCAACGGCCCGACGTCGGTCGTCATCGCCGGTGATGAGGACGCGGCCCTGGAGATCGCGGCCGGTTTCGAGGCGCAGGGCCGTAAGACCAAGCGCCTCACCGTGAGCCACGCGTTCCATTCCCCTCGCATGGACGGGATGCTGGACGCGTTCCGCGAGGTGGCCGAGGGCCTGACCTACGAGGCCCCGCGCATCCCGATCGTCTCCAACCTCACCGGCACCATCGTCTCCGCCGAGGAGATCACGACCGCCGACTTCTGGGTGCGCCACGTCCGGGAGGCCGTCCGCTTCCTCGACGGTGTGCGGACGTTGGAAGCCCAGGGCGTCACCACGTACATCGAATTGGGCCCCGACGGCGTCCTCACCGCCATGGCCCAGGAGTGCGTCACCGACGCCGAGGCCACGGGTTTCGCCGCCGTGTTGCGGGCCGGTCGGCCCGAGGCGCGGGCGGTCCATGCCGCCGTGGCGCGGGCGTATGTCCGTGGTGTGGCGGTGGACTGGGAGGCAGTCTTCGCCGGTACGGGCGCGGCTCGGGTCGAGTCGGCCGACCTGCCGACGTACGCCTTCCAGCGCCGCCGGTACTGGCCCCAGGCGTCGGCATACGGCGTCGGAGGCACGGCGGGGCTCGGGCTGGCCGCCGTGGACCATCCGCTCGTGGGTGCCGCCGTACCGCTCGCGGGCGGTGACGGTGTGCTGCTGACCGGGCGGATCTCGGCACAGACCCATCCGTGGCTGCTCGACCACGCCGTGATGGGCTCGGTGCTGCTGCCGGGCACGGCTTTTGTCGAGCTTGCGGTTCGCGCTGGTGACCAGGTCGGCTGTGACCAGGTTGAGGAGCTGACGCTGGAGGCGCCGCTGGTGCTTCCGGAGGTGGGTGGCGTTCAGCTTCAGCTGTCGGTGGGTGAGCCGGACGGGTCCGGTCGTCGTGGGTTCGAGGTGTATTCGCGGTTCGAGGACGCGGCCGCCGATGAGCCGTGGCTACGACACGCCTCGGGTGCGCTCGTGGAGAGCGCGTCGGCGGCGTCGTTCGATCTGAGCGCATGGCCGCCGGCCGGTGCGACGCCGGTCGAACTCGACGGTCTCTACGAGGGCATGGCGGGCCTGGGGCTCGCCTACGGCCCGGTGTTCCAGGGGCTGAAGTCCGCATGGCGGCTTGACGGCGAGGTCTTCGCCGAGTTGGAGCTGCCGGAGGACGGGCAGTCCGAGGCGGGGCTTTTCGGTCTGCATCCGGCGCTGCTGGACTCGGCTCTGCATGCGGTGGGTCTTGGTGGTCTGATCGAGGGCGAGGACGGGGCACGGCTGCCGTTCTCGTGGTCCGGGGTCTCGCTGCACGCGGTGGGTGCTTCGGTGCTGCGGGTGCGGTTGTCGGCAGCCGGTGCGGATGCGGTGTCGCTTGCGGTGGCCGATGGCGCGGGGCGTGCGGTGTTGTCGGTGGATTCGCTGGTGTTGCGGCCGGTGTCCGTGGAGCAGATTCAGGGTGTGCGGGGTGGCCGTCAGGAGTCGCTGTATCGGGTGGACTGGTCCGAGGTGTCCGCCCAGGGTGCGGCTGGGCGCTTGGCGCTGCTGGGGTCCGACGGCCTCGGCTTGGCGTCGGCCGGGCAGGGGTTCGACACCTATGCCGATCTGGACGCGCTGGCCACGGCGGTCGAGTCGGGCGCCACGGTGCTGCCGGATGATGTGGTGGTCGCCTTGCCGATGGGCCTTGCGGCGATGGACGCTGCCGGGCTTTCTCCAGCCGGTCCGGCGTTTGAGGACCGGGGTCTTGGGGCGGAGTCCGTGGCCGGTGGGGCAATTCAAGCCCGTCCGGCGTTTGAGGACACGTCCGAAGGGCGTCCGGGGTCCTGGGGCTTGCCCCAGGTTTCGGGAAGGGGCGGGGCTGGGGAAAGCTCCTCACCCACCGAGACGGTGCACCGTGCCACCGCCCAGGCGCTGGAGCTGGTCCAGACGTGGCTGGCTGACGATCGTTTCGCCAACTCGCGCTTGGTTCTGTTGACTTCTGGTGCAGTGGCGGCCGGTGCGGATGAGCCGGTGGCCGATCTGGCTCATGCCGCTGTCTGGGGGCTGGTGCGCTCGGCGGAGTCGGAGAACCCCGGCCGGTTCGTGCTGGTCGACGTCGATGGCGCGGCCGATTCGCTGGCGGCGGTGCCGGACGCGCTGGCGTCGGGTGAACCGCAGGTGGCCGTGCGGGACGGGGTGCTGCGGGCGCCGCGTCTGGCGCGGGCCGCCGTGGACACCGAGCAGCCGCTGGACGTCGATGCCGAGGGCACCGTGCTGGTCACGGGTGCGAGTGGCACGCTGGGCGCTCTGCTGGCGCGGCATCTGGTGGTGGAGCGTGGCGTACGGCATCTGCTGCTGGTGAGCCGCCGTGGTGGCGAGGCACCGGGTGCGGCCGAACTCAGTGCCGAACTGGTTGAGTTGGGCGCGAGTGTGCGCTGGGCGGCCTGTGATGTGGCGGACCGGGACGCGGTGGCCGCGACCCTCGCCACCGTCCCCGCCGAGCACCCCCTGACGGCGGTCGTTCACACGGCCGGTGTGCTGGACGACGGGGTGATCGGTTCGCTGTCGCCGGAGCGGTTGGAGCGGGTGCTGCGCCCGAAGGTGGACGCGGCGTGGAATCTCCACGAGCTGACCAGCGACCTCGACCTCTCCGCATTCGTACTGTTCTCGTCCGCCGCCGGTGTCTTCGGCAACGCCGGGCAGGGCAACTACGCGGCCGCCAACGCCTACCTGGACGCGCTCGCCCAGCACCGCCGGGCACATGGTCTGCCCGGTACCTCGCTGGCCTGGGGCCTGTGGGCCGACTCCAGTGCGATGACAGGTGAGTTGGACGAGGCCGATGTGTCCCGGATGAGCCGGGGCGGCGTCGTCGCGCTCTCCGCCACCGAGGGCCTGGAGCTGTTCGACGCCGCGTACCGCACCGACGAGGCGCTGCTCGTGCCCGTGCGGCTCGACCTCGCCACGATGCGCGCCGAGGCGGCGTCCACCGGTGTGGTCGCGCCGCTGCTGCGCGGGCTGGTGCGGGTTCCGGCGCGGCGTGCGGCCGAGGGTGCGGCGGCGTCGGGTGCGCTGGCGCGGCGGCTCGCCGGTCTGAACGAGGACGAGCAGCTCGGCGCCCTGCTGGAGCTGGTCCGTACGCAGGTCGCCGCCGTACTCGGCCATGACTCGCTGGACACCGTCGAACCGCATCGCTCCTTCCGTGAGCTGGGTTTTGACTCGCTGACGGCGGTGGAGTTGCGGAACGCTCTGGGTGTGGTGAGTGAGCTGCGGCTGCCTGCGACGTTGGTTTTTGACTATCCGACGCCTGTGGTGTTGGCGGAGTTCTTGCGTGCTGAGGTGGTGGGTGCGGCTGCTGTGGTGGCGGGGCCGGTGGTGGTGTCGGCGGTGGATGATGAGCCGATTGCGATTGTGGGTCTTGGTTGCCGTTATCCGGGTGGGGTGGAGAGTCCGGAGGATCTGTGGCGGCTGGTCATGGAGGGCCGGGACGCGATCTCGGAGTTCCCCACCGACCGTGGCTGGGATCTGGACGGCCTCTACCACCCGGACCCCGACCACCCGGGCACTTCGTACTCCCGCGAGGGCGGCTTCGTCGACCGGGCGGGCCACTTCGACCCGGCGTTCTTCGGTATTTCGCCGCGTGAGGCCCTCGCCATGGACCCGCAGCAGCGGTTGCTGCTGGAGACGTCGTGGGAGGCGTTCGAGCGCGCGGGCATTGACCCGGGCGTGCTGCGCGGCAGCCGTACCGGTGTCTTCGCCGGTGTGATGTACCACGACTACGCCTCCTCGCTCCCGGCGCTTCCGGAAGGCGTGGAGGGATTCGTCGGTACGGGTAATGCGGCGAGTGTGATTTCTGGGCGGTTGGCGTACACGTTTGGTCTTGAGGGGCCGACGATCACGGTGGATACGGCGTGTTCGTCGTCGTTGGTGGCGTTGCATCTGGCGGTTCAGGCGTTGCGGAACGGTGAGTGTTCGCTGGCGTTGGCCGGTGGTGTGACGGTGATGGCGACTCCGGCGCCGTTTGTGGAGTTCAGTCGTCAGCGTGGGTTGGCCGGTGATGGGCGGTGCAAGGCGTTCTCGGCGGATGCGGATGGTACGGGTTGGTCCGAGGGTGCGGGCATGCTGCTGGTGGAGCGGCTGTCGGATGCGCGGAAGAACGGCCATCCGGTGCTCGCCGTCGTACGCGGCAGCGCGATCAACCAGGACGGTGCGTCGAACGGTCTGACGGCTCCCAACGGCCCGTCGCAGCAGCGCGTGATCCGTCAGGCGTTGGCGAATGCGGGTCTGTCGGCGTCCGAGGTGGATGCGGTGGAGGCGCATGGCACGGGTACCAGTCTCGGTGACCCGATTGAGGCGCAGGCGCTTATGGCCACCTACGGTCAGGAGCGGGATGGGGAGCGGCCGTTGCTGCTGGGTTCCATCAAGTCGAATATGGGTCATACGCAGGCTGCCGCTGGTGTTGCGGGGATCATCAAGATGGTGATGGCGATGCGGCATGGTGTGTTGCCGCGGACGTTGCATGCGCAGGAGCCGTCGCCGCATATTGACTGGTCGGCGGGTGCGGTGTCGTTGTTGCAGGAGTCGGTGGAGTGGCCGGAGTTGGGTCGTCCCCGGCGTGCGGCGATCTCCTCGTTCGGCTTCAGCGGCACCAACGCCCACACGATCATCGAGCAGGCCCCCGAGCCCGAGCCGGCGGAGGCCCCCGCTGCCCCGGTCGCCAAGCCGTCCGTTCTGCCGTGGGTGCTCTCCGGCAAGAACACCGACGCGCTGCGTGCCCAGGCCGAGCGGCTGCTCGCCGATCTCGACCGGCGCCCCGAGGTGTCGCTCACCGACCTCGGCTACTCGCTCGCGACCACCCGCGCCGCGTTGGACCACCGCGCGGTGGTCGTCGGCGGGGACCGCGACGGGCTGGTCGAGGGGCTGGAGGCGCTGGCGCGCGGAGAGTCGACGGCAGGGCTCACGCAGGGCGCGGTGGCCGACGGCAAGGTGGCCTTCCTGTTCACCGGGCAGGGCAGCCAGCGGCTCGACATGGGCCGCGAGCTCTACGACGCCTACCCGGCGTTCGCCGAGGCGCTGGACGCGGTCTGCGATGAGCTGGACACGTACCTCGAACGGCCTCTGAAGACCGTGATGTTCGGCGAGGACGCGTCCGCGCTCGACCGGACCGGCTTCACCCAGCCCGCGCTGTTCGCCATCGAGGTGGCGCTGTTCCGGCTGGTCGGGACCTGGGGTCTGAAGGCGGACTTCCTCTCCGGGCACTCGATCGGTGAGCTGGCCGCCGCGCATGTGGCGGGTGTGCTGTCGCTCGCCGACGCGGCGAAGCTGGTGGCGGCCCGGGGCCGTCTGATGCAGGAGCTTCCGGCGGGTGGCGCGATGATCGCGCTCCAGGCGTCGGAGGACGAGGTGGCGCCGCTGCTCACCGAGCGCGTGTCGATCGCCGCCCTCAACGGCCCGACGTCGGTGGTCATCGCCGGTGACGAGGACGAGGCTGTCGCGATTGCGGCGGCCTTCGAGGCCCAGGGCCGTAAGACCAAGCGCCTCACGGTGAGCCACGCCTTCCACTCGCCCCGCATGGACGGCATGCTGGACGCCTTCCGCGAGGTGGCGCAGAGTCTGTCGTACGAGGCCCCGCGTATCCCGATCGTCTCCAACCTCACCGGCACCATCGTCTCCCCGGACGAGATCGCGACCCCCGACTTCTGGGTGCGCCACGTCCGCGAAACCGTCCGCTTCCTCGATGGCGTCCGCACTCTCGAAGCCCAGGGTGTCACCACCTACCTCGAACTCGGCCCCGACGGTGTCCTCACCGCCATGGCCCAGGAGTGCGTCACCGGCACCGATGCGGCGGTGGGCTTCGCCGCCGCGCTGCGCAAGGGCCGTCCCGAGGCCGAGGCGCTGGTGACAGCCCTCGCGCGGGCCCATGTCCGTGGTGTGACGGTGGACTGGGCGGCGTTCTTCGCCGGGACCGGTGCCCACCGCACCGAGCTGCCGACGTACCCCTTCCAGCGCGAGCGCTACTGGCTGGAGGCGCCCGCCGGCGCCGTCGGCGATGTGGTCTCGGCCGGGCTCGGCTCGGCGGACCACCCGCTGCTGGGCGCGGCGGTGGAGCTGCCGGACTCCGAGGGCGTCCTCTTCACGGGCCGGCTCTCGCTCCGTACGCACCCCTGGCTGGCCGACCACGCCGTGATGGACACCGTGCTGCTGCCCGGTACGGCGCTGGTCGAGCTGGCGGTGCGCGCCGGTGACCAGGTCGGCTGCGATCTGCTGGAGGAGCTGACGCTCGAAGCGCCGCTGATCCTGCCGGAGCGCGGCGGGGTACAGCTGCGGGTCGCGGTGGACGAGCCCGACGGCCCCGACGGGCGGCGTGCGCTGACCGTCTACTCACGGCTGGAGGACGCCGCCGACGAGCCGTGGACCCGGCACGCCTCCGGTGTGCTCACGGTCGCCGGCCCCGCCGCCGTCGCCACCGGCCCGGCGGAGTGGCCCCCGGCCGCCACCGGGACCGCCGACCTCGAACCGCTCGACGTGGACGGGCTGTACGACGGCTTCGCGGCGCTCGGCCTCGGCTACGGGCCGGTGTTCCAGGGGCTGCGGGCCGCATGGCGGCGCGGGGACGAGGTGTTCGCCGAGGTGGCGCTGGACGAGGAGCGGCAGGGCGAGGCCCGTGCGTACGGGCTGCACCCGGCGCTGCTGGACGCCGCGCTGCACACGGTGGCGCTCGGCGGGTTCTTCCCGGCCGAGGAGGCGGGCCGGGCCCGGCTGCCGTTCTCGTGGGACGCCGTGCGGCTGCACGCGGTCGGCGCGGCCGCGCTGCGGGTGCGGGTCTCCCCGGCCGGTTCCGGCGCGGTGGCGCTGGAGGTCACCGATGAGGCCGGTGCCCCGGTGGTGTCGGTCGGTTCGCTCGCGCTGCGGCCGCTGGACGCCGAGCAGTTCGCGGGCGCCCGTACCGCACACCACGAGGCGCTGTTCCGTATCGACTGGGCCGCGCTGCCCGCGCCCGCCGAGCGGCAGCGGGCCGAGGACACCGCGCTGTGGGCCGTCCTGGACGGCACCGGCGGCGGCGATCTGAAGATCACGGCCGCGCTGATGGACGCGGACACCGGTATCGAGGCCGAGACCTACGCGGGGCTCTCCGCGCTCGCCGAGGCGGTGGAGGCCGAGGGGATCGCGCCCGATGTGGTCCTCGTGCCCTGCCTGCCCGACCTGGACACGCCCGGGGACACCGCGGGCGCCGCGCACACGGTCGTCCGGCGGACGCTGGCGCTGGTCCAGGAGTGGATCGCCGACGAGCGGTTCGCCGACTCCCGGCTGGTCCTGCTCACCCGTGGCGCGGTGGCCGTGACCACGGGCGACGACGCCCAAGGGGAGGTCGAAGGCGCCGAGGGTGTGGACGATCTGACGCACGCCGCGGCCTGGGGTCTGGTGCGCTCGGCGCAGGCCGAGCACCCGGGCCGGTTCGTCCTGGTCGATGTCCACGGCGACCCGGTCAACGGGGCCGCCGACGGCTGGCTCCCCGCCCTGGTGGCCGCGTTGCGCACCGACGAGCCACAGCTGGCCGTGCGCGCCGGGGCCGTCCACGCACCGCGCCTCGCGCGGGTGGCGGCCCTGGACGAGGCGGCCGTGCCCGGTCTCGACCCGGCGGGCACCGTGCTGGTGACGGGCGCGTCCGGCACCCTGGGCGGGCAGCTGGCCCGCCATCTGGTGACCGAGCGTGGCGCCCGGAGGCTGCTGCTGACCAGCCGCCGTGGCGCGGAGGCGGCGGGCGCCGCCGAACTCGCCGCCGAGCTGGGCGCGTTGGGCGCCGAGGTCGCCTGGGCGGCGTGTGACGCGGCCGACCGGGACGCCCTGGCCGAGGTCATCGCGTCCGTCCCCGACGGCCACCCCCTCACCGCCGTGATCCACGCGGCGGGTGTGCTGGACGACGGGGTCGTCGAATCCCTCACCCCCGAGCGTGTCGAGCGGGTGCTGCGGCCCAAGGTGGACGCGGCGTGGAATCTGCACGAGCTGACCCGCGGTCTCGACCTGGCCGAGTTCGTGCTGTTCTCCTCGGCGGCCGGTGTCTTCGGCAACCCTGGGCAGGGCAACTACGCGGCGGCCAATGCCTTCCTGGACGCCCTCGCCCAGCACCGCCGCGCCCAGGGGCTGCCCGCCACCTCGCTCGCCTGGGGTCTGTGGGAGGACGAGGGCGGCATGGCCGCGACCCTCGCGACCGCCGACCGGCAGCGGATGAGCCGCGGCAGCATGGGGGCGCTGAGCAACACCGAGGGCCTGGCCCTGTTCGATGTGTCCGGGCTCGCCGGACACGCGGTGCTCATCCCCGCCGCCCTGGACATCGCCGCCCTGCGCGCCCAGTCCACGGCCGGGGTCGCCCCGCTGCTGCGCGGGCTGATCCGCACCCCCGTACGGCGGGCCGCGGCCGGTGGCGGCGGGGCGGACGAGGCGGCGAGCCTCGCCGAGCGGCTCGCGGGCATGTCCGCGGCCGAACGGGACCGCTTCCTGCTCAACCTGGTCTGTGGCCAGGTGGCCACCGTGCTCGGCTACGGCAGCGCGGCGGCGATCGAACCCGGCGCGGCCTTCAAGGAGCTGGGCTTCGACTCGCTCACCGCCGTGGAACTCCGCAACCGGCTCGGCGCGGCCACCGGGCTCCGGCTGCCCGCCACGCTGATCTTCGACTACCCGACCCCCGAAGCCCTGACCGACCATCTGCGCGCGGAACTCCCGCACGGGGACGGCGCCGGTCCTTCGGTGTTCGGCGAACTCGACCGGCTGGAAGCCGCCCTGGCGGTGGCCGCGGACGACAGCGTCACCCGCTCCAGGATCACCATGCGCCTCCAGGCGCTCCTGGCGAAGTGGAACGACGCCCAGGACGCGACCGGCGACGGCGAAACCGATGACCACGACCTCGAATCCGCGACCGACGATGAGCTCTTCGACCTGCTCGACGACGAACTCGGCTCCTCCTGAACGGGAGCGTTCTGAATCCATGGAACCCATGAGCACCACCTCCCTCTTCGCAAGGAGCCGACGCAATGGTGAATAACGAGGACAAGCTCCGGGACTACCTCAAGCGGGCCACCGCCGACCTGCGTCAGGCCCGCCGGCAGCTCCGCGAGGTCGAGGAGCGGCACCAGGAGCCCATCGCCATCGTCGCGATGAGCTGCCGCTACCCCGGCGGGGTCACCACCCCCGAGGAGCTGTGGCGGCTCGTGCTGGACGGCCAGGACGCGATCTCCGGGTTCCCCACGGACCGCGGCTGGGACGTCGAGTCGCTCTATGACGCCGACCCCGACCAGGCGGGCGCCAGCTACGTCGACGAGGGCGGATTCCTCTACGACGCGGGCGGCTTCGACCCGGCGGTCTTCGGCATCTCGCCGCGCGAGGCCATGGCGATGGACCCGCAGCAGCGGCTGCTGCTGGAGGCGTCCTGGGAGGCGTTCGAGCGGGCCGGGATCGACCCGACCGGGCTGCGCGGCCACCGGACCGGTGTCTTCGCGGGTGTGATGTACCACGACTACACCTCGCGGCTCGACTCCGTGCCCGAGGGCGTCGAGGGCTTCCTCGGCACCGGCAGCTCCGGCTCCATCGCCTCCGGCCGGGTGTCGTACACCTTCGGCCTGGAGGGCCCGGCCGTCACCGTCGACACCGCGTGCTCGTCGTCGCTGGTCACCCTGCATATGGCGGTGCAGGCGCTGCGCAACGGCGAATGCTCGCTCGCGCTCGCGGGCGGTGTCACCGTGATGGCCACGCCCTCGACGTTCACCGAGTTCAGCCGGCAGCGCGGCCTCGCCGCCGACGGCCGCTGCAAGCCCTTCGCCGCCGCCGCGGACGGCACCGGATGGGGCGAGGGCGTGGGCATGCTGCTGGTCGAGCGGCTGTCGGACGCCCGTAAGAACGGCCATCCGGTGCTCGCCGTCGTGCGTGGCTCGGCGATCAACCAGGATGGCGCCTCCAACGGTCTGACGGCGCCCAACGGCCCGTCCCAGCAGCGCGTCATCCACCAGGCGCTCACCAACGGCCGCCTCTCCGCCGCCGATGTGGACGCCGTAGAAGCACACGGCACGGGTACGACGCTGGGCGACCCGATCGAGGCCCAGGCGCTGCTCGCCACCTACGGCCAGGAGCACACCGAGGACCAGCCGCTGCTCCTCGGCTCCATCAAGTCCAACATCGGGCACACCCAGGCGGCCGCCGGTGTCGCCGGGATCATCAAGATGGTCAAGGCCATCGAGCACGGTGTGCTGCCCAGGACGCTGCACATCGACGAGCCGACCCCGCATGTCGACTGGTCGGCGGGCGCGGTGTCGCTGCTCGCCGAGACCACCCCCTGGCCGGAGACCGGCCGTCCGCGCCGGGCCGCCGTGTCCTCCTTCGGCTTCAGCGGCACCAACGCGCACACCATCCTGGAGCAGGCCCCCGCCGAGGAGCCTGCCGAGGATGCCACCGAGGAACCGGCCCCGGCCAAGCCGCTGGACGTGGTGACGTGGGCGCTGTCGGGCAAGAGCGCGGCCGCGCTGCGCGCCCAGGCCGAGCGACTGCTGGCCCACCTCGAGGCCGACCCGTCCCTCAGCCCGCTCGACGTGGCCCTCTCGCTGACCACCACCCGGGCCCAGCTCGACCACCGCGCCGTGGTGCGCGGCCAGGACCGCGACACACTGCTGACCGGGCTGACCGCCCTGGCCGAGGGCGGTATGGCGGCGGGTGTCGCACAGGGCTCCACCGTCGGCGGCCGTACGGCGTTCGTGTTCCCGGGGCAGGGTTCGCAGTGGGCCGGGATGGCGGTGGGGCTGATGGATGCCTCGCCTGTGTTCGCGGCGCGGATCGAGGAGTGTGCGGGGGCGTTGGCGGAGTTCACCGACTGGTCGTTGGTGGATGTGTTGCGGGGTGCGGAGGGTGCGCCGTCGTTGGAGCGCGTCGATGTGGTTCAGCCGGTGTTGTTCGCGGTGATGGTGTCGCTTGCGGAGTTGTGGCGTTCGTTGGGTGTTGTTCCGGCGGCGGTGATCGGGCATTCGCAGGGTGAGATCGCGGCGGCGTGTGTGGCGGGGGCTTTGTCGTTGAAGGACGCGGCGCGTGTGGTGGCGTTGCGGAGTCAGGCGATTGGACGGGTGTTGGCGGGCAAGGGTGGCATGGTGTCGGTGGCGCTTCCGGTGGTGGAGGTGCGGGAGCGGATCGAGCCGTGGGGCGAGGAGCGGATTTCGGTGGCGGCGGTCAATGGGCCGTCGTCGGTGGTGGTCTCGGGTGAGCCCAAGGCGCTGGATGGGCTGATCGCCTCGTGTGAGGCGGATGAGGTGCGGGCGCGCCGGGTGCCGGTGGACTACGCCTCGCACTCCGCGCAGGTGGAGTTGCTCCGCGAGGAACTCCTGGAGCTGCTCGCCCCCGTGGAGCCCAAGACGGCCGAGGTGCCGTTCCTGTCGACGGTGACGGGGGAGTGGGTCGAGGGTCCGGAGCTGGATGCCGAGTACTGGTTCACCAACCTGCGCCGCACCGTCGAGTTGGAGGGTGCGGTTCGCCGGCTGCTGGACGAGGGCTTCGGAGCCTTTATCGAGTCCAGCGCGCACCCCGTCCTGACGATGGGCGTGCAGGAGACGGCCGAGGACGCGGGCCGTGAGGCGGCCGCGATCGGGTCGCTGCGCCGTGACGAGGGCGGTCTTGACCGCTTCTGGGCCTCCGTCGGTGAGGCGTGGACACGTGGCGTCACCGTGGACTGGGACGGCGTGTTCGACGGTACGGGCGCGGTCCGCGTGGAGCTGCCCACGTACGCCTTCCAGCACCAGCACTACTGGCTGGAGTCGGGCACCCCCACCGCCGACGCCACCCCCGCCGCCGACCCCGTGGAGGCCCGCTTCTGGGAGGCCGTCGAGCGCGAGGACTGGCAGTCGCTCGCCGCCGAGCTGGACGTGGACGGCGACGAGCGGGTCAGCGCGCTGCTGCCCGCGCTGGCGTCGTGGCGCAAGCAGGCCCGTGAGCAGTCCACGGTGGACGGCTGGCGCTACCGCGTCACCTGGAAGCCGCTCGCCGATGGACAGTCCGCGCGGCTGACCGGCGTCTGGCTCGTCGTCGCCCCGGCCACCGAGAACACCGACACCTGGACCGACGCCGTGGCCGGGGTGCTCGCCGAACGCGGCGCCGACGTACGGCGGATCGCCGTGGACACCGACGCCGACGGCCGCGAGGAGCTGACCGAGCGGCTGCGGGCGGCGCTCGCGGAAACCGACGGCATCCCGTTCACCGGAGTGCTCTCGCTGCTGGCCCTCGACGGCCACCCGCACCCCCGCCACCCCTCCGTCCCGGCCGGAGTGGCCGCCCAGCTCGCGCTGGTGCAGGCCCTCGGCGACGCGGAGATCGGCGCGCCCCTGTGGTCCGCCACCCGGGGCGCGGTCTCCGTCGGCCGTGCGGAGCCGCTGGAGTCGCCCGAGCAGGCGCTGGTCTGGGGTCTGGGCCGGGTGGTCGCGCTGGAGCACGGCGAGCGCTGGGGCGGTCTGGTCGATCTGCCCGGGGCGCCCGACGAGCGGGCGCTGGCCCGGCTGGTGACCGCGCTCGCCGGGGCCGAGGAGGAGGACCAGGTCGCGATCCGCGCCACCGGGCTGCTCGTACGCCGTCTGGTGCGCGCCCCGCTGGCTGCCACGCCCCCTGTACGGACCTGGGAGCCGACCGGCACCACTCTGGTCACCGGCGGCACGGGCGCGCTGGGCGCCCATGTGGCGCGCTGGCTGGCCGGCAACGGGGCCGAGCATCTGGTGCTCACCAGCCGCCGTGGCCTGGACGCCCCGGGCGCGGCGGACCTGCGGTCAGAACTGACCGAGCTCGGCGCCAAGGTCACCATCGCCGCGTGTGATGTGGCCGACCGCGCCCAGGTCGAGGCGCTGCTCGCGGACATCCCCGCCGAACACCCGCTGACCGCCGTCGTCCACACGGCCGCCGTGCTGGACGACGGGGTGATCGAGGGCCTGACCCCGGACCAGGTGGACCGGGTGCTGAAGGTCAAGGTCGACGCCACCCGCCATCTGCACGAGCTCACCCGGGATCTGGACCTGTCGGCGTTCGTGCTGTTCTCGTCCTTCGCGGCCACCTTCGGCGCGCCCGGCCAGGGCAACTACGCCCCGGGCAACGCCTTCCTGGACGCCTTCGCCGAGTACCGGCGTGCCCAGGGCCTGCCCGCCACCTCGCTGGCCTGGGGCCCGTGGGGCGAGGGCGGTATGGCCGAGGGCGGTGTCGGCGACCGGATGCGCCGCCATGGCGTCATCGAGATGGCGCCGCGGTCGGCCGTCACCGCGCTCCAGCACGCGCTGGACCGCGACGAGTCTGTGCTCACCGTGGTCGACATGGAGTGGAAGCGCTTCGTTCTCGCCTTCACCTCCGGCCGCTCCCGTCCGCTGCTGCACGACCTGCCCGAGGCGCGGGACGTCATCCAGGACATGGCCGGGGACGCCGACGCGGACGGCGCGGGCGCGGTCGCACTGGCCCAGCAGCTGGCCGGGGTGCCGGAGGCCGAGCAGGAGCGACTGGTGCTGGAGCTCGTCCGCACCGCCGTGGCGGCCGTCCTGGGCTATGCGGGCGCCGACGACGTGGAGGCCGGCCGGGCGTTCAAGGAGCTGGGCTTCGACTCGCTGACCGCCGTCGAACTGCGCAACCGGCTCAGCGCCGCCAGCGGGCTGAAGCTGCCGCCGACCCTGATCTTCGACTACCCCACCCCCACGGTGCTCGCGCGCCATCTGCGCGGCGAGATCGCCGGTGAGCGGAGCGCCGCGGTGGCCGCGCTGCCCACCGCCGCGGCGCTCGCCGACGACGAGCCGATCGCCATCGTCTCCATGAGCTGCCGCTTCCCCGGTGGGGTGCGGACCCCCGAGGAGCTGTGGCAGCTGCTCGTCTCCGGTGGCGACGCGCTGTCGGAGTTCCCGGGCGACCGCGGCTGGGACACCGAGGCCCTCTACAACCCGGACCCGGACGCGCAGGGCACCAGCTACACCCGCGAGGGCGGATTCCTCACCGGGGCCGGTGAGTTCGACCCCACCTTCTTCGGCATCTCGCCGCGTGAGGCCATGGCGATGGACCCGCAGCAGCGGCTGCTGCTGGAGGCGTCCTGGGAGGCGTTCGAGCGGGCGGGCATCGACCCGGCCACGCTGCACGGCAGCCCGTCCGGTGTCTTCGTCGGCACCAACGGCTCCGACTACTCCATCCTCATGCGCAGCAACACCGAGGGCTACGAGGGCCACCTGGCCACCGGCAGCGCCGCGAGCGTCGTCTCCGGCCGGCTCTCGTACACCTTCGGTCTGGAGGGCCCGGCGGTCACCGTCGACACCGCGTGCTCGGCGTCGCTGGTGGCGCTGCACCTGGCCGTCCAGTCGCTGCGCCAGGGCGAGTGCTCGATCGCGCTCGCGGGCGGGGTGACCGTGATGGCCACCCCGGGCACGTTCATCGAGTTCAGCCGCCAGCGCGGACTGTCCTCCGACGGCCGCAGCAAGGCGTTCTCCGCGGACGCGGACGGCTTCAGCCCGGCCGAGGGCGTGGGCATGCTGCTGGTCGAGCGGCTGTCGGACGCGCGTAAGAACGGCCATCCGGTGCTGGCGATCGTGCGTGGCAGCGCGATCAACCAGGATGGTGCGTCGAACGGTCTGACGGCGCCGAACGGCCCGTCCCAGCAGCGCGTCATCCGGCAGGCGCTCGCCAACGCCCGGCTGTCCGCCGCCGAGGTGGATGTCGTCGAAGCACACGGCACGGGTACGACGCTGGGCGACCCGATCGAGGCGCAGGCGCTGCTCGCCACCTACGGCCAGGAGCGGCCCGAGGGGCAGCCCCTGCTGCTCGGCTCCATCAAGTCCAACATCGGCCACGCCCAGGCGGCCGCCGGTGTCGCGGGTGTGATGAAGCTCGTGCTCGCGCTGCGCCACGGCGTTCTGCCGGAGTCGCTGCACATCGTGGAGCCCACCCCGCATGTGGACTGGTCGGCGGGCGAGGTCGAGCTGCTGACCGAGGCGCGGGAGTGGCCGGAGACCGGCCGTCCGCGCCGGGCCGCGGTGTCCTCGTTCGGCTTCAGCGGCACCAACGCGCACGCCATCATCGAGCAGGCGCCCGCCGAGGAGCCGGACGAGACCGCGCCGGTGACCCGGCGGCCCGGGGCGCTGCCGTGGACGGTGTCCGGCAAGAGCGAGGCGGCGCTGCGCGCCCAGGCCGGCAAGCTGCTGGCCCGCCTCGACGCCGACCCTGCCCCGCGCCCGCTGGACATCGGCCACGCGCTGGCCACCACCCGCGCCGCCTTCGACCGGCGCGCGGTCCTGGTGGGCACGGATCGGGACGATTTCGTCCGTGGTTTGGACGCCCTCGCTAGGGGGCAGGTCGTCCCCAACCTGGTGCAGGGGGACTCAATCGGGGGCAAGGCCGCATTCGTGTTCCCAGGACAGGGGTCACAATGGGTAGGCATGGCCGTGGAGCTGTTGGATGCTTCACCGGTGTTCGCTGCCCGTATTGATGAGTGTGCCGCCGCGCTCGCAGAGTTCACCGACTGGTCGTTGGTGGATGTGCTGCGCGAGGCGGAGGGCGCACCGTCACTGGAGCGGGTGGACGTTGTTCAGCCGGTGTTGTTCTCCGTGATGGTTTCGCTCGCGGAGCTGTGGCGTTCGCTGGGTGTGCGGCCGTCGGCCGTGGTCGGCCATTCGCAGGGTGAGATCGCGGCGGCGTGTGTGGCGGGGATTCTCTCGCTTCAGGACGCGGCGCGTGTGGTGACGTTGCGCAGTCAGGCGATCGGCCGGGTGCTTGCGGGCAAGGGCGGCATGGTGTCGGTGGCGCTTCCGGTGACCGAGGTGCGGGAGCGGATCGCGTCCTGGGGCGAGGAGCGGATCTCGGTGGCGGCGGTCAACGGGCCGTCGTCGGTGGTGGTTTCGGGTGAGCCGACCGCGCTGGATGAGCTGGTCGCCTCGTGTGAGGCGGATGAGGTGCGGGCCCGGCGGGTGCCGGTGGACTACGCCTCGCACTCCGCGCAGGTCGAGTTGCTCCGTGATGAGCTGATGGAACTGCTCGCGCCCGTACAGCCCAAGGCCGCCGAGGTGCCGTTCCTGTCCACCGTGACGGGGGAGTGGGTGGACGGCACCGAGCTGGACGCCGAGTACTGGTTCACCAATCTGCGCCGCACGGTTGAGCTTGAGGGTGCCATCCGGCGGCTGCTGGACGAGGGCTTCGGTGTGTTCATCGAGTCCAGCGCGCACCCGGTGCTGACGATGGGTGTGCAGGAGACGGCGGAGGACGCGGGCCGCGAGGCGGCCGCGATCGGTTCGCTGCGCCGTGATGAGGGCGGTCTTGACCGCTTCTGGGTCTCGCTGGGCGAGGCGTGGACGCGCGGGGTGAGCGTGGACTGGGAGGCGGTGTACGAGGGGACCGGCGCGGTCCGCGTCGAGCTGCCCACGTACGCCTTCCAGCACCAGACCTACTGGCCGCGGGCCGCCGACGTCCCGGCCGATGAGTCCGGCACGCCGTCCGACGCCGTCGACGCCCGCTTCTGGGAAGCCGTCGAGCGCGAGGACCTGGAGTCGCTGGCCGACACCCTCGCGTTCGGGGACGACGGCGAGCGGTCCTCGCTCGGCGCCGTCCTGCCCGCGCTGGCGTCGTGGCGCAAGCAGGCCCGTGAGCAGTCCACGGTGGACGGCTGGCGCTACCGCGTGACCTGGACCTCGCTGACCGAGCGCCAGGCCCCCCGGCTGTCCGGGACCTGGCTGCTGGCCGTGCCCGAGTCCGCCGCCACCGACGACTGGACGCTCGGCGCGATCCGGATGCTCACCGAACGCGGCGCCGAGGTACGGCAGATCACCCCGACCGCCGTGGAGTCGGACCGCGCGTCGCTGACCCGCCTGGTGCGCGAGGAGCTGGCCGACGCCGGAACCGTCTCCGGTGTGCTCTCGCTGCTCGCCTTCGACGAGGGGACCGCGCCCGGCACCGACGGTGTCAACGCCGGGCTGACCGGCACCGCCGTGCTGATCCAGGCCCTCGGCGACGCCGGGGTGGACGCGCCGCTGTGGTGCGCCACCCGGGGCGCGGTCTCCGTCGGCCGTACGGACACCGTGGACTCCCCCGAGCAGGCGCTCGTGTGGGGGCTCGGCCGGACCGCCGCGCTGGAGTACCCGGAGCGCTGGGGCGGTCTGGTGGACCTGCCCGGCGCGCCCGACGAGCGGGCGCTGGCCCGGCTCGCCGGGGTGCTCGCCGGAAGCGACGGCGAGGACCAGCTCGCGGTGCGCACGGCCGGGGTGTTCGCCCGCCGGCTCGTACACGCCCCGCTGGCCGGTGCGCCCGCCGCAGGGTCGTGGAAGCCGGCCGGTACCACGCTGGTCACCGGCGGTACGGGCGCGCTGGGCGCCCATGTGGCGCGCTGGCTCGCGGCCAACGGCGCCGAGCATCTGGTGCTCACCAGCCGCCGTGGCCTGGAGGCCCCGGGCGCGGCCGAGTTGCGGGACGAGCTGACCGGGCTCGGCAGCGAGGTCACCGTCGCCGCGTGCGACGTGGCCGACCGCAAGGCCGTCGAGACGCTGCTCGCCACCATCCCGGCCGACCAGCCGCTCACGGCGGTCATGCACGCCGCGGGCGTTCTGGACGACGGCGTCCTGGACGCGCTCACCCCGGAGCGGTTCGCCACCGTCCTCGGCCCCAAGGCCGACGCGGCGCGCCATCTGCACGAGCTGACCCGCGAGCTGGACCTGTCCGCGTTCGTGCTGTTCTCCGGTATCGCGGGCACGCTCGGCGACGCCGGACAGGGCAACTACGCGGCGGCCAACGCCTATCTCGACGCGCTGGCCGAGCGGCGCCGCGCCGACGGCCTGCCCGCCACCTCGGTGGCCTGGGGCCGCTGGGGCGAGACCGGGCTGGCCGCCGACGGGGCCATCGGCGAGCGGCTGGACCGGGGCGGTGTCCCGGCGATGGCGCCGCACGCGGCGATCACGGCGCTCCAGCGGGCCCTGGACCATGCCGACACGGTCGTGGCCGTGGCCGACATCCAGTGGGACCGCTTCGCCTACGGCTACACGGCGGTCCGCCCCAGCCCGCTCATCGGCGAACTGCCCGAGGTCAAGCGGCTGCGGGAGACCGGCGGCCCGGCGGCCGGCGAGCCCGGCGCGGGCCCGGACGGGTCCCCGGCGGAGGCGCTGCGCAAGCGGCTGGCCGGGATCTCCCGGGCCGAGCAGTCCCTGGTCGTCCTGGAGGTCGTGCGCTCGGGCGCGGCCGCCGCGCTCGGCCACTCCTCGACCGACGAGGTGGGCGCCGGGCGGGCGTTCAAGGAGCTGGGCTTCGACTCGCTCATCGCCCTGGAGCTGCGCAACCGGCTGACCGCCGCCACCGGGCAGAAGCTGCCCGCCACGCTGGTCTTCGACTACCCGACCCCGACGGCGCTCGCCGAGTTCCTGTGCGCCCGGATCGTGGGCGACGGCGGTACGGCCGCCGCGCCCGGGGTCGCCGAGCTCGACGCGCTGGAGTCCGCGCTGTCCGTCCTCGACCCCGACAGCGAGGCACGGGAGACCATCGCGGACCGGCTGCGGGACCTCGCGGCGAAGTGGGCGGAGCCCCGTACGGCCGACGCCGAGGCGGCCGAGGGCGACGGCGGGACCGTGACGGAGAAGTTGCAGGAGGCGACACCCGACGAGGTCTTCGCCTTCATCGACAAGGAACTCGGAATCTAAGGATCGATGGGTCCGCGGGCGCAAGGTTTGTGACGAGAAGCATGGGTGAGACTCCAATGTCGGATCAGGACAAGATCCTCGACTACCTCAAGCGGGTAACTGCCGATCTGCACCAGACGCGGCAGCGTCTTCGCGAGGTCGAGTCGCAGGAGCCTGAGCCGATCGCGATCGTCGGCATGAGCTGCCGGTTCCCCGGAGGCGTCACGTCTCCGGAGGAGCTGTGGGAGCTCGTGGCCGCGGGCGGCGACGCCATCGCGGACTTCCCCACGGACCGTGGCTGGGACGTCGAGTCGCTCTTCGCGGACGACCCCGACGAGCAGGGCACCAGCTACACCGACAAGGGCGGGTTCCTCGACGGCGCGGGCGAGTTCGACGCGGCGTTCTTCGGGATCAGCCCGCGCGAGACCCTCGGCATGGACCCGCAGCAGCGGCTGCTGCTGGAGACCTCCTGGGAGGCGTTCGAGCGGGCCGGGATCGACCCGGCCACGCTCCGCGGCAGCAAGGCCGGTGTCTTCGTCGGCACCAACGGCCAGGACTACCCGGAGCTGATGCACACGCTGCCGCAGGGCGTCGAGCAGTACCTGCTCACCGGCAACGCCGCCAGCGTCATCTCCGGCCGGATCTCCTACACCTTCGGCCTGGAGGGCCCGGCGCTCACCGTCGACACCGCGTGCTCGGCGTCGCTGGTGGCACTGCACCTGGCCATCCAGTCGCTGCGCAACGGCGAGTGCTCGCTGGCGCTCACCGGCGGTGTCACGGTGATGAACAGCCCGCGCGCGTTCATCAACTTCAGCCGCCAGCGCGGTCTGGCGCCCGACGGCCGCTGCAAGGCGTTCGCGGACGGCGCGGACGGCACCGGCTGGGGCGAGGGCGTCGGCATGCTGCTCGTCGAGCGGCTGTCGGACGCCCGTCGACACGGCCACAACGTGCTGGCCATCGTGCGTGGCAGCGCGATCAACCAGGACGGCGCCTCCAACGGTCTGACCGCGCCCAACGGCCCGTCCCAGCAGCGCGTCATCCGCCAGGCGCTCACCGACGCCCGGCTCACCCCGGCCCAGGTGGACGCCGTCGAGGCGCACGGCACCGGCACCAGCCTCGGTGACCCGATCGAGGCGCAGGCCCTGCTCGCCACGTACGGGCAGAACCGGCCCGACGGCCGCCCGCTGTGGCTCGGCTCGATCAAGTCCAACTTCGGGCACACCCAGGCCGCCGCCGGTGTCGCCGGAATCATCAAGATGGTCAAGGCCATCGAGCACGGGGTGCTGCCCAGGACCCTGCATGTCGACGCTCCCTCCCGGGACGTGGACTGGGACGCGGGCGCCGTCTCCCTGCTCACCGAGAACACCCCGTGGCCGGAGACCGGTCAGCCGCGCCGCGCGGGCATCTCCTCCTTCGGCGTGAGCGGCACGAACGCGCACACCGTCATCGAGCAGGCCCCCGCCGAGGACCGCGAACCGCGGGCCGCGGGCGGCGACGCCACGCCCTCGCGGTGGTCCGGCATCGGCGGTCTGGTGCCGGTGCTGGTGTCCGCGCAGAGCGCACCGGCGCTGCGCGCCCAGGCCGAGCGGCTCACCGCCCGGGTCCAGGGCGACCCGGACCTCGGCCTGACCGACCTGGCCCACTCGCTGGCCACCACCCGCGCCGCGCTGGACCACCGTGCCGTGGTGCTCGCGGGCGAGGGCGGCCGCGAGGAACTGCTGCGCGGCCTGGCCGAACTCGCCGAGGACGCCCCCGCCGGGAGTGTCGTCCGGGGCGAGGTGGCCGAGGGCAAGCTCGCGTTCCTCTTCACCGGCCAGGGCAGCCAGCGGGCCGGGATGGGGCGTGAACTGTACGCGGCCGTCCCGGCCTTCGCCCGCGCCCTGGACGAGGTGTGCGCCGAGCTCGACCAGCACCTCCAGCGGCCGCTGCGCGAGGTGATGTTCGGCGACGACAGCGCACAGCTGGACCGCACCGGCCACACCCAGCCCGCGCTGTTCGCCCTCGAAGTGGCGCTGTTCCGGCTGCTGGAGACGTGGGGTGTCAAGCCCGACTTCCTCGTCGGCCACTCCATCGGGGAACTGGCCGCCGCGCATGTGGCGGGCGTCCTCTCGCTCGCCGACGCGGCGAAGCTGGTGGCCGCGCGCGGCCGGCTGATGGAGGAACTGCCCACCGGTGGCGCGATGATCGCCATCCAGGCGTCCGAGGACGAGGTGGCGCCGCTGCTCACCGAGCGGGTGTCGATCGCCGCCCTCAACGGCCCGACGTCGGTGGTCATCGCCGGTGACGAGGACGCCGCTGTCGCGATCGCGGAGTCGTTCCGGGCGCGGGACCGCAAGACCAAGCGGCTCACCGTGAGCCATGCGTTCCACTCCCCGCGCATGGACGGCATGCTGGACGCCTTCCGCGAGGTCGCGCGGCAGGTCACCTACGCCCCGCCGGTCATCCCCATCATCTCCAACCTCACCGGCGGATCCGTCTCCGCCGACGAGATCTGCTCGCCCGACTACTGGGTGCGCCATGTGCGCGAGGCGGTCCGCTTCACCGACGGCATCCGCCGGCTCGAGGAGTACGACGTCGCCACGTATGTGGAGCTGGGCCCCGACGGGGTGCTCTCCGCCATGGCGCAGGACTGCGTCACCTCCGACGGCGCCGTGTTCGTGCCCGTACTGCGCGGCGACCGCCCCGAGGCCACCGCGCTGGCCGGTGCGCTCGCCCGCGCCCATGTCCACGGGGTGGCCGTCGACTGGGCCGCCGTCTTCGAGGGCTCCGGCGCCCACCGCGTCGAACTGCCCACCTACGCCTTCCAGCGCGAGCTGTTCTGGCCCGAGCCGCCCGGCCCGTGGACCGGCGATGTCACCGCCGCCGGGCTCGGCTCCGCCGACCATCCGCTGCTCGGCGCCGCCGTGTCGCTCGCCGACGGCGCCGGATTCCTCTTCACCGGCCGGCTGTCCCTCCAGACCCACCCGTGGCTGGCCGACCACGCCGTCATGGACACCGTGCTGCTGCCCGGCACCGCCTTCGTCGAACTGGCCATCCGCGCCGGTGACCACGTCGGCGCGGACGTCCTGGAGGAGCTCACCCTCGAAGCCCCGCTGGTGCTGCCCCCGCAGGGCGGCGTGCAGCTCCAGGTGTCCGTGGGCGCCCCGGATGAGACCGGCCGCCGCTCGCTGACCCTGCACTCGCGCCTGGAGGACGCCGCCGACGGCAGCTGGGGCGAGGGCGAATGGACCCGCCACGCCACCGGTGTGCTCGCGGGCGGCGCCACCACCCCGGACGAGAACCTCACCGCATGGCCCCCGGCCGGTGCCACCGAGGTCCCCGTGGACGGCCTCTACGACTGGCTCGCCGAGACCGGATTCGCCTACGGCCCGGTCTTCCAGGGCCTCCAGGGCGCCTGGCAGCACGGAGACCAGGTGTACGCCGAGGTGCGGCTGCCCGAGAGCGCCCGCGCCGAGGCCGAGCTGTTCGGGCTGCACCCGGCGCTGCTGGACGCGGCCCTGCACGCCGTGGGCATCGGCTCCCTCCTGGAGGACACCGAACACGGCCGCCTCCCCTTCTCCTGGAGCGGCGTCCGGCTCCACGCCGTGGGCGCCGCCACCCTGCGCGTCCGGCTCTCGCCCGCCGGTCAGGACGCGGTGGCCGTACTGGTGACCGACGAGAGCGGCGCGCCCGTCGCCTCCGTCGACTCCCTGCTGCTGCGCCCCGTCTCGCCCGACCAGGTGCACGCCGCGCGCGGCGCCTTCCACGAGGCGCTGTTCCGCGTCGAGTGGACCCCCGCGCCGGTCCCGGCCGCCACCACCGTCGTGGCCGGGCAGTGGGCGGTGCTGGGCGCCGAACACCCCGAGCTCGCCGCCGCCCTGCCCACCGCCGTGGGCTACGCCGATCCGGCCGCGCTCGGCGCGGCCTTGGACGCGGGCGCCCCGCTGCCGCAGGCCGTCGTCGCCCCGTTCTTCGCGGATGACACCGGGCTTCCCGTCCGGGCCGCCGTGCGCGAGGCCCTGCACCGCGCGCTTGAACTGATCCAGAGCTGGCTCGCCGACGCCCGCTTCGAGGGCTCCCGGCTGGTCATCGCCACCCGTGGCGCCGTCGCCACCTCGGCGGACGCCGACACCGAGGACCTGGCCCACGCCCCGCTGTGGGGTCTGCTGCGCTCGGCGCAGTCGGAGAACCCGGACCGCTTCGTCCTCGTCGACATCGACGGCGACGACGCCTCGTACCGCGCCCTCGCCCCCGCCCTGGCCACCGGCGAATCGCAGCTCGCGGTCCGCACCGGCACCGTGGTCGTACCGCGTCTGGCCAAGGTCGCTTCCGCCGACCGGACCGCCCCCGCCCTCGACCCCGAGGGCACCGCCCTGGTCACCGGCGCCACCGGCACCCTCGGCGGGCTGGTCGCCCGCCATCTGGTGGCCGAACACGGCGTACGCCGTCTGCTGCTGCTCAGCAGGCGCGGGGCCGACGCCCACGGCGCCGCCGAACTCGTCGCCGAACTGCGCGAGTCGGGCGCCGAGGTCACCCTCACCGCATGCGATGTGGCCGACCGGGACGCGCTCGCCGGGGTGCTCGCCGCCATCCCGGCCGAGCATCCGCTGACCGCCGTGGTGCACACCGCCGGTGTGCTGGACGACGGTGTCATCGGCTCGCTGACCGCCGAGCGCGTCGACCGCGTCCTGCCGCCCAAGGTCGACGCCGCGTGGAACCTGCACGAGCTCACCCGCGACAACCCGGATCTATCGGCGTTCGTGCTGTTCTCCGCCGCCGCCGGTACCCTCGGCGGCCCCGGCCAGGCCAACTACGCGGCCGCCAACGCCTTCCTGGACGCCCTCGCCCACCGGCGCCACGCCCAGGGGCTGCCCGCCACCGCCCTCGCCTGGGGCCTGTGGGCCGAGCGCAGCGGCATGACCGGCGACCTGGACGACACCGACATCCAGCGCATCAGCCGCGCCGGAGTGGCCGCCCTCTCCTCCGAGGAGGGCCTCGCCCTCCTGGACACCGCCCTCGCCGTGGGCGACCCCACGCTCGTCCCGATGCACCTGGACCTGGCGCCGCTGCGCCACGCCGATGCCACCATGGTCCCCGCGCTGCTGCGCGGCCTGGTGCGGGCCCCCGGCCGCCGCGTGGTGGAGACGAGCGGCGGCGCGGCCCCCGGCGGGCTCGCCGACCGGCTGCTCGGACTGTCCGTCCCCGAGCGCGACCGGCTGCTGCTGGAGATCGTCTGCGGTCAGGTGGCCGCCGTCCTCGGCTACGCGGGCCCGGAGGCCGTCGGCGCCGGGCGCGCCTTCAAGGAGCTGGGCTTCGACTCGCTCACCGCCGTCGAGCTGCGCAACCGCCTCGGCGCCGTCACGGGCGTACGGCTCCCGGCCACCCTCGTCTTCGACTACCCCACGCCCACCTCGCTCGCCGGCTTCCTGCGCACCGAGATCCTCGGCGACCAGGCGGACGAGGCCGCCGCGGCCCCCGCCGCCACCGTGGCCGTCGCCGACGACGAGCCCATCGCCATCGTCGGCATGAGCTGCCGCTACCCGGGCGGGGTCACCAGCCCCGAGGAGCTGTGGCAGCTGGTCACCGGCTCGGTGGACGCCATCTCCGGCTTCCCGACCGACCGCGGCTGGCAGCTGGAGGGGCTGCTGGGCGACGACCCCGAGCAGACCGGCACCAGCGCCACCATCGAGGGCGGATTCCTCTACGACGCGGGCGAGTTCGACCCCGACTTCTTCGGTATCAACCCGCGCGAAGCCCTCGCCATGGACCCGCACCAGCGGCTGCTGCTGGAGACCTCCTGGGAGGCGTTCGAACGGGCCGGGATCGACCCGGCGACCGTGCGTGGCAGCAAGACCGGCGTCTTCGCGGGCGTCATGTACCACGACTACCTCTCCCGGCTGACCGCCCTGCCGGACGGCCTGGAGGGCTACCTCGGCACCGGCACGGCGGGCAGCGTCGCCTCCGGCCGGGTGTCGTACACCTTCGGGCTCGAGGGCCCCGCGGTCACCATCGACACGGCGTGTTCGTCGTCGCTGGTGGCGCTGCATCTGGCGGCGCAGGCGCTGCGCAACGGCGAGTGCACCATGGCGCTCGCGGGCGGTGTCACCGTCATGTCCACCCCGGACACCTTCATCGACTTCAGCCGCCAGGGCGGTCTGTCGGCCAGCGGCCGCTGCAAGTCCTTCTCGGCGGACGCCGACGGCACCGGCTGGGCCGAGGGTGTCGGCATGCTGCTGGTGGAGCGGCTGTCGGACGCGAAGAAGAACGGTCATAAGGTGCTGGCGGTCGTGCGGGGCACGGCGGTCAACCAGGATGGTGCGTCCAATGGTCTGACGGCGCCGAACGGTCCGTCGCAGCAGCGGGTGATTCGTCAGGCGCTGGCGAACGCGCGTCTGTCGGCGTCCGAGGTGGACGCGGTGGAGGCCCACGGCACCGGTACGACGCTGGGTGACCCGATCGAGGCGCAGGCGCTGCTGGCCACGTACGGCAGGGAGAAGTCCGAGGATCAGCCGCTGTGGCTGGGGTCGATCAAGTCGAACTTCGGCCACACCCAGGCCGCCGCCGGTGTCGCGGGCATCATCAAGATGGTGCAGGCCATGCACCACGGCGTACTGCCCCGGTCGCTGCACCTCGACGAGCCGTCCCCGCATGTGGACTGGGCGGCGGGCGCGGTGTCGCTGCTGAGCGAGGCGCGGGAGTGGCCGGAGACCGGGCGCCCGCGCCGGGCCGGTATCTCCTCGTTCGGCGTCAGCGGCACCAACGCCCACGCCATCATCGAGCAGGCGCCGGAGTCGGAACCGGCCGAGGTCTCCGCGCTTCCGGCCGCCCGGCCGTCCGTTCTGCCGTGGGCGCTGTCCGGGAAGAACGCCGACGCGCTGCGCGCCCAGGCCGAGCGGCTGCTCGCCGATCTGGAGCGGCGGCCGGAGCTGTCCCCGACCGACCTGGCGTACTCGCTCGCGACCACGCGTGCCGCGCTGGACCACCGCGCCGTCGTGGTCGGCGGGGACCGTGCGGCGCTGGTGGTGGGCCTGGAGGCGCTGGCGCGCGGCGAGTCGGCCGCGGGGCTGGTCCAGGGCTCTGTGGCGGACGGCAAGGTGGCGTTCCTGTTCACCGGGCAGGGCAGCCAGCGGCCCGGCATGGGCCGTGAGCTCTACGACGCCTACCCCGTGTTCGCCGAGGCGCTCGACGCGGTCTGCGATGAGCTGGACGCGTATCTCGAACGGCCGCTGAAGACCGTGATGTTCGGGGACGACGCCCAGGAGCTGGACCAGACCGGGTTCACCCAGCCCGCGCTGTTCGCGGTCGAGGTGGCGTTGTTCCGGCTGGTGGAGGCGTGGGGGCTGCGGCCCGACTTCCTCTCCGGCCATTCGATCGGTGAGTTGGCCGCCGCGCATGTGGCGGGTGTGCTCTCGCTCGCGGACGCGGCGAAGCTGGTGGCCGCGCGTGGCCGTCTGATGCAGGCACTTCCGGCCGGTGGCGCGATGATCGCGGTGCAGGCGGCGGAGGACGAGGTACTGCCGCTGCTGACCGACCGGGTGTCGATCGCCGCGCTCAACGGGCCGACGTCGGTGGTCATCGCGGGTGACGAGGACGCGGCGCTGGAGATCGCGGCGGCCTTCGAGGCGCGGGGCCGTAAGACCAAGCGGCTCACCGTGAGCCACGCGTTCCACTCGCCCCGCATGGACGAAATGCTGGAGGCGTTCCGCGAGGTCGCGCAGGGCCTGACCTACGAGGCCCCGCGCATCCCGATCGTCTCCAACCTGACCGGGAACGTCGTCTCCGCCGAGGAGATCACCAGCCCCGACTTCTGGGTGCGCCACGTCCGCGAGGCCGTCCGCTTCCTGGACGGTATCCGCACCCTGGCGGCCCAGGGCGTCACCACCTACCTCGAACTCGGCCCCGACGGTGTGCTGTCCGCCATGGGCCAGGACTGCCTCGCCGAGTCCGACGCCGACGCGGCCGGTTTCGCCGCCACGCTGCGCAAGGACCGCGCCGAGGCCGAGACCGTGGCCACCGCCCTCGCCGCCCTGCATGTCCGCGGTGTGACGCCGGACTGGTCCGCGTACTTCGCCGGGACCGGCGCCCACCGCGTGGACCTGCCGACCTATGCCTTCCAGCACCGGCGCTTCTGGCTGACGTCCCCCGCGGGCTTCGTGGGCGACGTGGAGTCGGCGGGCCTGGACCGGGCCGACCATCCGCTGCTGGGCGCGGCCGTGCCGCTGGCGGACTCCGACGGCTTCCTGTTCACCGGCAGGCTCTCCCTGGAGAGCCACCCGTGGCTGGCCGACCACGCCGTCATGGGCACCGTGCTGCTGCCCGGCACCGCCTTCGTGGAGCTGGCCATCCGAGCCGGTGACCAGGTGGGCTGCGACCGGCTGGACGAGCTGACGATCGAGGCGCCGCTGGTGCTGCCCGAACGTGGCGCGGTCCAGCTCCAGATCGTGGTCGGCGCCCCGCAGCAGGCCGGACACCGCACGCTGGAGCTGTACTCGCGGGCGCAGGACGCGCCCGCCGAGATGCCGTGGATCCGGCATGCCAGCGGTGTGCTGGTGGCCGGTGCCCCGCGGCCCTCGTTCGATCTGACGGCATGGCCGCCGCAGGGCGCCGAGCCCGCCGAGGTCGAGGGGCTCTACGAGCACCTGGCGCAGGGCGGGTTCGCGTACGGCCCGATGTTCCAGGGGCTGACCGCGGCCTGGCTGCGCGGTGACGAGGTGTTCGCCGAGGTGCGGCTGCCGGAGGACCGGAAGGCCGACGCCGCCACGTTCGGGCTGCACCCGGCGCTGCTGGACGCCGCGCTGCACAGCACGTTCGCCCGCGCGGGCGGCGATGAGCAGGGCCGGCTGCCGTTCTCCTGGAGCGGAGTGTCGCTGCACGCGGTCGGCGCCGACGCGCTCCGGGTCCGGCTGACCCCGGCCGGTGCCGACGGCGTGTCCCTGGAGCTGGCCGACGGCACCGGTGCCCCGGTGGCCTCGGTCGAGCAGCTCGCGCTGCGCCCGGTCTCGGCCGGACAGCTCGCGGAGGGGCGGTCCGCCGCGTACCACGAGTCGCTGTACCGGCTGGACTGGGCCACCGTGCCGCTGTCCACCGAGAGCCCGGCCGTGTCCTGGACCGTGCTCGGCGAGGGCGCGCCCGACCCGCTGACCTCCGGCGCGACGATCCACGCCGACCTGGACGCGCTGGCCGCGGCCGGGGACGCGCCCGCGTACGTCCTGGCCTACCTCGACCCGCGCGGCGCCACCGGTGACGAGGTGACCGCCGCCGTCCACACCGCCACCCAGCGGGCGCTGGCGCTCGTCCGGGCATGGCTGGCCGACGACCGGTTCGCGGCGTCCCAGCTGGTGATGGTCACCCGGGGCGCGGTGGCCACCGCGGGCGACGCCGGTACGCACGACCTGCCGCACGCTCCGGTGTGGGGCCTGGTGCGTTCGGCGCAGTCGGAGAACCCGGACCGGCTGGTGCTGGTGGACCTCGACGGCACCGACTCCTCCTACGAGGTGCTGGGCGCCGCGCTCGCCTCCGGTGAGCCGCAGTTCGTGCTGCGCCGGGGCGCCGTGCACGCCCCCCGGCTGGCCCGCACCGCCGCAAGCGGGCCCATGGTGCCGCCGCCCGGCGAACCGGCCTGGCGGCTGGACATCCAGGACAAGGGCACCCTGGAGAACCTCACCCTGCTGCCCAGCCCGGAGGCCGCCGCGCCGCTGGAGACCGGGCAGGTGCGGGTCGCGGTCCGGGCCGCCGGTGTGAACTTCCGCGATGTGCTCAACGCGCTCGGCATGTACCCCGGAGACGCGGGCCTGATGGGCAGCGAGGGCGCGGGAGTCGTCCTCGAAACCGGCCCGGGGGTCACCGATCTGGCGCCCGGCGACCGGGTGATGGGCATGCTGCCGGGCGGCTTCGGCCCGCTGGTGGTCGTGGACCGCCGCATGATCGCGCCGATGCCCGAGGGCTGGTCGTTCGCCCAGGCCGCGTCCGTGCCGATCGTCTTCATGACGGCCTACTACGCGCTGCGCGACCTGGCCGGCCTCCGGGGCGGGGAGTCGCTGCTGGTGCACGCCGCCGCCGGTGGTGTCGGCATGGCCGCCGTGCAGCTGGCCCGCCACTGGGGCGTGGACGTCTACGCCACCGCCAGCCAGGGCAAATGGGGCACACTGCGTTCGCTGGGGCTGGCGGACGACCGTATCGCCTCCTCCCGCGATCTGGCCTTCGAGGAGAAGTTCCGCGAGGCCAGCGGTGGCCGTGGCGTCGATGTGGTGCTGGACTCGCTGGCCCGGGAGTTCGTGGACGCGTCGCTGCGGCTGCTGCCGCGCGGCGGCCGGTTCGTCGAGATGGGCAAGACCGACGTCCGGGCGCCCGAGGAGGTCGCGGCCGCCTACCCCGGCGTCTCCTACCAGGCGTTCGACCTGACCGAGGCGGGCCTGGACCGCATCCAGGAGATGCTGTGCGAACTGCTGGAGCTGTTCCGGCAGGGCGCGCTGCGGGCGCTGCCGATCACCGCGTGGGATCTGCGGCAGGCCCCGGACGCGTTCCGCTACCTCAGCCAGGCCCGCCACATCGGCAAGGTCGTGCTCACCGTGCCCGCCCCCTGGAACCCGGACGGCACGGTGCTGATCACCGGCGGCACCGGCACCCTGGGCGGCCTGGTCGCCCGGCACGCGGTGACCGAGCGCGGCGCCCGCCGTCTGGTGCTCACCAGCCGGCGCGGTGAGCAGGCCGCGGGCGCGGCCGAACTCGCCGCCGAGCTGCGCGAACTGGGCGCCGAGGTCACCATCGCCGCCTGCGACGCGGCCGACCGGGACGCGCTCGCCGCCGTCCTGGCCGGTATCCCCGCCGGGCATCCGCTGACCGCCGTGGTGCACACCGCCGGTGTGCTGGACGACGGTGTGATCGACTCGCTGACGCCGGAGCGGCTGGAGAAGGTGCTGCGCCCCAAGGTGGACGCGGCCGTGAACCTGCACGAGCTGACCCGCGACCAGGACCTGGCCGCGTTCGTCCTGTTCTCCTCCGCGGCCGGTACCTTCGGCGGCCCCGGGCAGGCCAACTACGCGGCGGCCAACTCCTTCCTGGACGCCCTGGCCCGCCACCGCCAGGCCCAGGGCCTGGCCGCCACCTCGCTGGCCTGGGGCCTGTGGGCCGAGGCCAGCGGGATGACCGGTGCGCTGGAGGCCACCGACAAGTCCCGGATGAACCGCTCCGGTGTGTTGGGGCTGTCCTCCGCCGAGGGCCTGGCGCTGTTCGACGCCGCCCAGGAGGTGGGCGACGCGTTCCTGGTGCCCATGCAGCTCGACCTGGCGCCGCTCACGGGCGCGCCCATCGAGATGGTGCCGCCGCTGCTGCGCGGTCTGGTGCGCGGCGGTACGACCCGCCGCACCGCCGAGTCGGGCGCTGCCGGGGACGGGTCCTCGCTGGTGGAGCGGCTGGTCCGGCTGGACGCCGCCGAACGCGAGCGGACCCTGCTCGACCTGGTGCGCGCCCAGGTGGCCGTGGTGCTCGGCCATGACTCGCCCGACGCGGTGGAGGCGAGCCGGGCCTTCAAGGACCTCGGCTTCGACTCGCTGACCGCGGTGGAGTTCCGCAACCGCCTCGGCGCCGCGGCCGGGCTGCGGCTGCCCGCCACGCTGGTCTTCGACTACCCGAGCCCGACCGCGCTCGCCGGATATCTGCTGGAGGAGCTGCTCGGCTCCGAGGCGGCCGCGGCCGTCCCCGCGCGGGCGGAAGGCCCGTCGGGCAGTGTGACGGACGAGGACGACCCGATCGCGATCATCGCGATGAGCTGCCGCTTCCCCGGGGATGTGCGCACCCCCGAGGATCTGTGGGAGCTGCTGGCCGAGGGCCGGGACGGTATCGCCCGGCTGCCGGAGGACCGGGGCTGGGACCTCGAGGCGTTCTACGACCCGGACCCGGACCGGCCCGGCACCTCCTACGCCCGCGAGGGCGGCTTCTACTACGACGCCCACCACTTCGACCCGGCCTTCTTCGGCATCAACCCGCGCGAGGCGCTCGCCATGGACCCCCAGCAGCGGCTGCTGCTGGAGACGTCATGGGAGTCCTTCGAGCGGGCGGGCCTGGACCCGGGGGCGCTGCGCGGCAAGCAGGTCGGCGTGTTCGTCGGCCAGATGCACAACGACTATGTGTCGCGGCTGCACACCGTCCCGGAGGGCGTCGAGGGCTACCTCGGCACCGGCGGCTCCAGCAGCATCGCCTCCGGCCGGGTGTCGTACACCTTCGGCTTCGAGGGCCCGGCCGTCACGGTCGACACGGCGTGTTCGTCGTCGCTGGTGGCGCTGCACCTGGCGGCGCAGGCGCTGCGAGGTGGCGAGTGCACCATGGCGCTCGCGGGCGGCGTCACCATCATCACCACCCCCGATGTGTTCACCGAGTTCAGCCGCCAGCGCGGCCTGGCCAGGAACGGCCGCTGCAAGCCGTTCGCAGCCGGCGCCGACGGCACGGCCTGGGGCGAAGGCGTGGGCATGCTGCTGGTGGAGCGGCTGTCGGACGCGAGGAAGAACGGTCATAAGGTGCTGGCGGTCGTGCGGGGTACGGCGGTCAATCAGGATGGTGCGTCGAATGGTCTGACGGCGCCGAACGGCCCGTCGCAGCAGCGGGTGATTCGTCAGGCGTTGGCGAATGCGGGTCTGTCGGCGTCCGAGGTGGACGCGGTGGAGGCGCACGGCACCGGTACGACGCTGGGTGACCCGATCGAGGCGCAGGCGCTGCTGGCCACGTATGGCAGGGAGAAGTCCGAGGATCAGCCGCTGTGGCTGGGGTCGATCAAGTCGAACTTCGGCCACACCCAGGCCGCCGCCGGTGTCGCGGGCATCATCAAGATGGTGCTGGCGATGCACCACGGTGTGCTGCCGAAGTCGCTGCACATCGATGAGCCGTCGCCGCATGTGGACTGGGAGTCGGGTGCGGTGTCGCTGCTGAGCGAGGCGCGGGAGTGGCCTCGGACCGGGCGTCCGCGCCGGGCCGGTATCTCCTCCTTCGGCATGAGCGGCACCAACGCGCACACCATCATCGAGCAGGCGCCGGAGCCCGAACCGGCCGAGGCCCCCGCGCTCCCGGCCGCCCGGCCGCCCGTTCTCCCATGGGTGCTGTCCGCCAAGACCCCCGAGGCGCTGCGCGCCCAGGGGGCCCGGCTCCGCGCCCATGTGGCCGACCACCCCGAGCTGCCCCTCGCCGGGATCGGCCACTCCCTGGCCGCCTCCCGGGTGCCCTTCGAGCACCGGGCGACGCTCGTCGCCGCCGACCGGGACGGCTTCCTGGCCGGTCTCGACGCCCTCGCCGAGGGCCGCACCGCCACCGGTCTTGTCGAGGGCGCGGTGGCCGAGGGCGGCAAGCTGGCCGTCCTGTTCACCGGCCAGGGCAGCCAGCGGCTCGGCATGGGCCGTGAGCTCTACGACGCCTACCCGGCGTTCGCCGAGGCGCTCGACGCGGTCTGCGACGCGCTGGACCCGCACCTCGAACGGCCGCTGAAGACCGTGGTGTTCGGGGACGACGCCGAGGAGCTGGACCGGACCGGATTCACCCAGCCCGCGCTGTTCGCCATCGAGGTGGCGCTGTTCCGGCTGGTGGAGACCTGGGGCGTGAAGCCGGACTTCCTGTCCGGCCACTCCATCGGCGAACTGGCCGCCGCCCATGTGGCCGGTGTGCTCTCGCTCGCCGACGCGGCGAAGCTGGTGGCCGCGCGCGGGCGGTTGATGCAGCGGCTGCCCGCCGGTGGCGCGATGATCGCCGTCCAGGCGTCCGAGGACGAGGTGACCCCGCGGCTGGGCAAGCGCGTGAGCATCGCGGCCGTCAACGGCCCGACCTCGGTCGTGGTCGCGGGCGACGAGGACGCGGCGCTGGAGGTCGCGGCGGCCTTCGAGACGGAGGGCCGTAAGACCAAGCGGCTCACCGTGAGCCACGCGTTCCACTCGCCCCATATGGACGGCATGCTGGACGCCTTCCGCGAGGTCGCGCAGGGGCTGATGTACGACGCCCCACGGATTCCGATCGTCTCCAACCTGACCGGCGCCGTGGTCTCCGCAGAGGAGATCGCGACCGCCGACTTCTGGGTGCGCCATGTCCGCGAGGCCGTGCGCTTCCTCGACGGTGTGCGCACCCTGGAGGCCCAGGGCGTCACCGCCTACGTCGAACTGGGCCCGGACGGGGTGCTGACCGCGATGGCGCAGGACTGCGTCACCGAGGACGGCGGCTCCTTCGCCGCCGCCCTGCGCGGCGGCCGTCCGGAGGCCGAGACGCTGCTCACGGCGGTCGGCACCGCCCATGTCCGGGGCGCGGCCGTGGACTTCACGGCGCTGTTCGCCCCGTACGGACCCGGTCTTGTCGACCTGCCGACGTACGCCTTCCAGCGCCGCTCGTTCTGGCTGGACGCCGGGCCGGTCGGCGGTGACGCCACCGCCATCGGCCTGCACGCGGCGGGCCACCCGCTGCTCGGCGCCGCCGTGGAACTGCCCGACTCGGACGGCATCGCCTTCACCGGACGGCTCTCCCTCCAGACCCAGCCCTGGCTGGCCGACCACGCGGTGATGGGCACGGTGCTGCTGCCCGGCACCGCCTTCGTGGAACTGGCGCTCCGCGCCGGGGACCACGCGGGCTGCGACCGCCTGGACGAACTGACCCTGGAAGCCCCGCTGATCGTGCCCGACCAGGGCGCCGTCCAGCTGCGGCTCTCGCTCGCCGCGCCCGACGACACCGGCCGCCGCGCGCTGACCCTGCACTCCCGCGCCGAGGGCGCCCCCGCCGATGAACCGTGGCTGCGCCACGCCACGGGCGCCTTGGCGGCGGGCATGGTGGAGAGTTCGTTCGACCTGAGCGCCTGGCCGCCCGCCGAGGTGGAGCGCATCGACACCGACGGCCTGTACGAGGGCCTGGCGGAGGCGGGCTTCGCCTACGGCCCGGTCTTCCAAGGCCTGACCGCCGCCTGGCGGCGCGATGACGAGGTGTTCGCCGAGGTGAGCCTGCCGGAGGACCGCAAGTCCGACGCGGGCGCGTTCGGGCTCCACCCGGCGCTGCTGGACGCGGCGCTCCACGCACTGGGCCTGAGCGCGGCCGAAGAGGGCAACGGCCAGGGCCGCCTGCCCTTCTCCTGGACCGGAGTCTCCCTGCACGCGGTGGGCGCTTCGGCCCTACGCGTGCGGCTGGGTGGCACGGCCACGGGCACGGTGAGCCTGGAGCTGGCCGACACGACGGGCGCCCCGGTGGCATCGGTCGAGGGCCTGGCCCTCCGCACGATCTCCCCGGACCAACTGGCCACCCCCCGCCCCGGCACCCCGTCCGACTCCCTCTTCCGCCTGGACTGGACCCCGGTCCCGGCCCAGTCCACCGAGGTGACCCCGAACCGCTGGGCGGCAGTGGGCCCCGACACCCTGGACCTCCCGGCCTACGCCGATCTGGACGCGCTGGCGGAGGCGATCGCCTCCGGCACGCGGCACCCGGAATACGTCGTGGCCGACCTGGCAAACCAAGCCCGTCCGGTGCTTGAGGACGGCGCAATTCAAGCCCGTCCGGCGATTGAGGACACGCCCGAAGGGCGCCAGGCTTCCGTGGACGGCGCGGCATCCGAAGCCCGCCCGGTCGCGGGCAATCCAGCCCGTCCGGCGCTTGAGGACCGGGGTCCAGGGGCGGAGCCCATGGCCGGTGCGGCGAATCAAGCCCGTCCGGCGTTTGAGGACACGCCCGAAGGGCGCCAGGGGTCCTGGGGCTTGCCCCAGGTTTCGGGAAGGGGCGGGATTGGGGAAAGCTCCTCGCCCGCCGAGACGGCGCATCAGGCCACCACCCACGTGCTGGACCTCCTCCAGAAGTGGTTGACCGACGACCGCTTCACGGACTCTCGCCTGGTCCTGCTGACCTCCGGAGCCGTAAGCACCGGCACGGACGCCCCCGCCACCGACCCGGCCCAAGCCGCCATCTGGGGCCTGGCCCGCTCCGCCCAGGCGGAGAACCCGGACCGCATCGTCCTGGTCGACACCGACCGCAAGGACGACCCGCAGCAGACCCTGGCCACCGCCCTGGCCACAGGCGAACCCCAGCTGGCCGTCCGCGACGGCGCCGTCAAGGCGCCAAGGCTGGCACGGGCCACCGTGGCGACGGACCAGGAGACCCCCGCGCTCGACCCCGAGGGCACCGTCCTGGTCACCGGTGCCAGTGGCACGCTGGGCGCGCTCTTCGCGCGCCACCTGGTGGCCGAGCGCGGCGTACGCCATCTCCTCCTGCTCAGCCGCCGAGGCGAAACCGCCCCGGGCGCCGCCGAACTCACCACCGAGCTACGCGAGCTGGGCGCGGACCCCCGCTGGGCGGCCTGCGACGCGGCCGACAGGAAGACGCTCGCCGAGACCCTGGCGACCATCCCCACCGACCACCCCCTCACCGCCGTGGTCCACACGGCAGGCGTCCTGGACGACGGTGTGATCGCCTCCCTCACCCCCGAGCGCATGGCCACCGTGGCCCGCCCGAAGGCACACGCGGCGTGGAACCTCCACGAGCTGACCCAGGACGCGGACCTGTCCGCGTTCATCCTGTTCT
Organism: Streptomyces malaysiensis subsp. malaysiensis; assembly: GCF_040653035.1. NCBI lineage: Bacteria > Bacillati > Actinomycetota > Actinomycetes > Kitasatosporales > Streptomycetaceae > Streptomyces > Streptomyces malaysiensis. Next base: position 88,557 of record NZ_JBEZNG010000024.1, on the reverse strand, counting down.
CCTCCGCCTCCGGCGTCTTCGGCGGTCCGGGCCAGGGCAACTACGCGGCGGCCAACGCCTTCCTGGACGCCCTCGCCCAGCACCGCCGGGCCAACGGCCTGCCCGCCACCTCCCTCGCATGGGGGCTGTGGTCGGTGGCCGGCGGCATGGGCGGTGAGCTGGACGAGGCCGAGATCGCCCGTATCCGGCGCGGCGGGGTCGGTGTGCTCACGGCCGAGAGCGGCCTGGAGCTGTTCGACGCCGCGCAGGGCTCGGACGAGCCCCTGCTCGTACCGCTGCCGCTGGACATGGCCGCGCTCAGGGCACAGGCGGGCAGCGGCATGCTCCCGGCGCTCTTCCGCGGTCTGGTGCGGGCCCCGGCCCGCCGCGCGGCCGAGTCCGCGGCGGCCGCGGCGGCCGGTGCGGAGGCGCTGCGGGAGCGGCTCGCCGGGCTCTCGGACCCCGAGCGCGCGGAGGTGCTGCTGGAGCTGGTGTGCACCCAGGTGGCGGCGGTCCTCGGCTACCCGGGCCCGGAGACGGTCGACCCGGCCCGCTCGTTCAGCGAGGTCGGCTTCGACTCGCTGACCGCGGTCGAGCTGCGCAACCGTCTGAACGCGACCACCGGAGTCCGGCTCCCGGCGACGCTGGTCTTCGACTATCCGACGCCCAACGCACTGGTCGAGTACCTGCGTGGCGAGATCCTGCCGGACGACGCCTCGGCGGTCACCTCGCTGCTCGCGGAGCTCGACGGGCTGGAGAAGTCCCTGGCCGGAGCCACCCCGGACGACGAGGACCGGAGCAGGATCACCGCGCGGCTTCAGGCGTTGCTCGCGCAATGGAATGACAACCGAGGACCGGAAGACGGCGCCGGAGTCGCCGAGGAGCTGGAGTCCGCCACGGACGACGACCTCTTCGACTTCATCGGCAAGGAATTCGGGATCTCCTGAAGTGACCGCGGCCGGCGTGAAGTGACCCGACCTTCCGGATTCCTCGAGAGGGAAACGCACGTATGAATGAGGAAAAGCTCCGCTACTTTCTCAAGCGGGTGACCGCCGACCTGCATGAGACCCGACGCCGCCTTCAGGAGGTGGAGTCGGAGGACCAGGAGCCCATCGCGATCGTCGGGATGAGCTGCCGCTACCCGGGTGGCGTCAGCTCGCCCGAGGATCTGTGGCGGCTGGTGTCCGAGGGCGGGGACGGCATTTCCGAGTTCCCCACCGACCGCGGCTGGGACATCGGGCGGCTCTTCGACGACAATCCGGACGGCGCGGGCACGAGCTATGTCCGGGAGGGTGGTTTCCTCCACGACGCCAACTACTTCGACCCGGCCTTCTTCGGTATCAATCCGCGCGAGGCCCTCGCGATGGACCCCCAGCAGCGGCTGCTGCTGGAGACCACGTGGGAGGTGTTCGAGCGGGCGGGCATCGACGCCACGTCCGTACGCGGCACCCGTACCGGTGTGTTCGCGGGCGTGATGTACCACGACTACGCCTCACGGCTGCGCGCCGTGCCGCCCGGTGTCGAGGGCTACCTCGGCACCGGCGGCTCCAGCAGCATCGCCTCCGGCCGGGTGGCGTACACCTTCGGCCTGGAGGGCCCCGCGCTCACCGTCGACACCGCGTGCTCCTCGTCGCTGGTGACCCTGCACCTGGCCATGCAGGCGCTGCGCAACGGCGAGTGCTCGCTGGCGCTGGCGGGCGGTGTCACCGTGATGTCGACACCCGGCACCTTCACCGAGTTCAGCCGCCAGCGCGGGCTGTCCTTCGACGGCCGCTGCAAGTCCTTCGCGGCGTCGGCGGACGGCACCGGCTGGTCAGAGGGCGCGGGCATGCTGCTGGTGGAGCGGCTGTCGGACGCCCGCCGCAACAGCCACAAGGTGCTGGCCGTCGTCCGTGGCTCGGCCATCAACCAGGACGGCGCGAGCAATGGCCTGACGGCGCCCAACGGCCCGTCCCAGCAGCGCGTCATCCGCCAGGCGCTCGCCAGCGCCCGGCTGACGGCCGACCACATCGACGTGGTCGAGGCCCATGGCACGGGTACGACGCTGGGCGACCCGATCGAGGCGCAGGCGCTGCTGGCCACCTACGGCAAGGAGAAGCCCGCCGAGCGGCCGCTGCTGCTGGGCTCCATCAAGTCCAATGTCGGCCACACCCAGGCCGCGGCCGGTGTCGCCGGGATCATCAAGATGGTCAAGGCCATCGAGCACGGCTATGTGCCGAAGTCCCTGCACATCGACGAGCCGTCGCCGCATATCGACTGGTCGGCCGGGGCGGTCTCGCTGCTGACCGAGGGCCGCCCGTGGCCGGAGACCGGCCGTCCGCGCCGCGCCGCCGTGTCCTCGTTCGGCATCAGCGGCACCAACGCCCACCTGATCATCGAGCAGCCCCCGGCCGAGGACCCCGAGGGCGAGGAGGAGGCCGCGGAGGCCCCCGCCGAAGGGACGACGGCGACGGAGGCACCCGCCGAGGAGGCGGTGGCGCCGGCCGAAGAGACGGCCGCGCCCCGCACCCTTCCGCTGCTCCCGTGGCTGGTGTCCGGCAAGGGCGAGGACGCGCTGCGCGCCCAGGCCGCCCGGCTGCACACGTATGTGGCCGAACGCCCCGAGCTGGACCCGGTGTCCCTCGGCTACTCCCTGGCCACCACCCGCGCCGCCCTGGAGAACCGGGCGGCCGTCATCGCCGCCGACCGCGCGACCTTCCTCGACCGCCTCGCCGCGCTCGCCTCCGGTGCGCCCGCCGCCGGGGTGGTCCAGGGCGTGGAGACCCGCGGCAAGCTGGCGTTCCTCTTCACCGGCCAGGGCAGCCAGCGCCTCGGCATGGGGCGTGAGCTGTACGACGCGTACCCGGCGTTCGCGCAGGCCCTGGACGCGGTGTGCGCCGCGCTCGACCCGCGTCTCGAACGGCCCCTGAAGGATGTGCTGTTCGGCGACGACACCGCCGCGCTGGACCGGACCGGGTTCACCCAGCCCGCGCTGTTCGCCATCGAGGTGGCCCTCTTCCGGCTCGTCGAGTCATGGGGCCTGAAGCCGGACGTGGTCTCCGGACACTCCATCGGCGAGATCGCCGCCGCGCATGTCGCCGGGGTGCTCTCGCTCGACCACGCCGCCCTGCTGGTGGCGGCCCGTGGCCGGCTGATGCAGCGGCTGCCCGGCGGCGGCGCGATGATCGCCGTCCAGGCGTCCGAGGACGAGGTGACGCCGCTGCTCACCGAGGGCGTCTCGATCGCCGCGCTCAACGGGCCGACGTCGGTGGTCATCGCGGGCGACGAGGACGCGGCCGTCTCGATCGCCGCGTCGTTCGAGGCCCAGGGCCGTAAGACCAAGCGGCTCACCGTCAGCCACGCCTTCCACTCGCCGCTGATGGACCCGATGCTGGAGGCGTTCCGCAAGGTCGTGGAGAGCCTGACGTACGAGGCCCCGAAGATCCCGGTGGTCTCCAACCTCACCGGCACCATCGCGCCCGCCGCCGAGATCGCCACCGCCGGATTCTGGGTCCGCCATGTCCGCGAGGCCGTGCGCTTCCTGGACGGTATGCGCGCGATGGAGGCGCAGGGCGTCACCACCTATCTCGAACTCGGCCCGGACGGTGTGCTGTCCGCGCTCGGCCAGGAGTGCCTGGCGGGCGAGTCCGAACATGTGGCGCTCGTCCCCGTCCTGCGGTCCGGCCGCCCCGAGGCCGAGACCCTGACCACCGCCTTGGCCACCCTGCACACCCGGGGCACCGCCCCCGACTGGGCGGCGTACTACGCGGGCACCGGCGCCGAACGCGTCGAACTGCCCACCTACGCCTTCCAGCGCGAGCACTACTGGCTGGACGCGGGCACCGCCTACGGCGACGTCTCCTCGGTCGGCCTCGGCTCCGCCGACCATCCGCTGCTCGGCGCGGCCGTCTCCCTGGCCGACGCGGAGGGTTTCCTCTTCACCGGGCGGCTCGCGCTGGACACCCACCCCTGGCTGGCCGACCACGCCGTCATGGGCGCGGTGCTGCTGCCCGGCACCGCGTTCGTGGAACTGGCGGTGCGCGCGGGTGAGCAAGCCGGATGCGATCTGGTCGAGGAGCTCACCCTGGAGGCCCCGCTGATCCTGCCCGAACGGGGCGGGGTCCGGCTCCAGATCGCCGTGGGCGCCCCCGACGACACCGGCCGCCGCACCCTCGCCCTCCACTCCCGCCCCGACGAGGCCGGAGACGACGAGCCATGGGTACGCCACGCCACGGGCGCCTTGGCGGCGGGCGCGGCGGAGAGTTCGTTCGACCTGTCCGCCTGGCCGCCCGCCGGGGCGGAGCGCATCGACACCGACGGACTGTACGAGGGCCTGGCCGACGCGGGCTTCGGCTACGGCCCGGTCTTCCAGGGCCTGCGCGCCGCCTGGCGCGGCGACGGCGAGGTCTACGCCGAGGTCGCGCTCCCCGAGGACACCGACCCCGGCGCCGCCCTCTTCGGCCTCCACCCGGCCCTGTTGGACGCGGTCCTGCACACCATCGGCCTCAGCGACCTCACCGAGAACCCGGGCCAGGGCGGACTCCCCTTCTCCTGGACCGGCGTCCGCGTCCACTCGGTGGGCGCCGACACGGTACGCGTCCGCCTGTCACCGGCCGGAAACGGCACGGTGTCCCTCCAACTCGCCGACGTCACCGGCGCCCCGGTGGCCTCGGTCGACCGCCTGGCCCTGCGCACGGTCTCCCCGGATCAGCTGACGGCTCCGGGCGGCGCGTCGGACGCCCTGTTCACGGTGGACTGGACCCCGATCCCGGCAACGTCCGAGCAGGTGTCCCCCGACCGCTGGGCGGTGGTGGGCTCCGAGGTTCCCGGTCTCGGAACGCTCGGCGGTGAGATCGCGGCGTACGCGGATCTGGGTGCGCTCGCCGAAGCGGTCGCTGCCGGAACGGCGCTGCCGGAGCGCGTCGTGGTTTCCCTGACAGGGGACAGCGCCGCACCTGAAGGCCCAGGTGCGGCAATTCAAGCCCGTCCGGCGCTTGAGGACACGCCCGGAGGGCGCCCGGACCCGTACTCGTACGGTGCGGCGTCCCCAGCCCGTCCGGCGCTTGAGGACCGGGGTCCGGGGCGGAGCCCCGGTGGGGTTCAAGGGGCGGAGCCCCTTGTTTCGGGAAGGGGCGGGATTGGGGAAAACCCCGCCACCACGGCGCACCAGACCACGGCCCAGACCCTGACCCTGCTCCAAACCTGGCTGGCCGAAGCCCACTTCACCGACACCCACCTGGTCATCCTCACCAACGCCACCAACCTCCCCCACGCCGCCGCCCACGGCCTCATCCGCTCCGCCCAGTCGGAGAACCCCGGCCGCATCACCCTGGTGGACCTCGACACCCACTCGGACTCCCTCGAAGCCCTGCCCACCGCCCTCGCGTCCGGCGAGCAGGAACTCGCGGTACGCGAAGGCACAGTCAAGGCCCCGCGCCTGGCCCGCGCCACCACGCAGCCGGAGACCGAAACCCCCGAGTGGAACCCCGACGGCACCGTCCTGCTCACCGGCGCGACCGGCACCCTGGGCACCCTCTTCGCCCGCCACCTCGTAACCGCCCGCGGCGTACGCCACCTCCTGCTGGTGAGCCGCCGAGGCGAAACCGCCCCCGGCGCCGCCGAACTCATCGTCGAACTGGAAGCGTTGGGCGCCGAAGCCCACTGGGCCGCCTGCGACGTGGCGGACCGGGACGCCCTCGCGGCAACCCTCGCCGCCATCCCGGCAGAACACCCCCTCACCGCCGTGATCCACACGGCAGGCGTGCTGGACGATGGCGTGATCGCGTCCCTGACCCCCGACCGGCTGGCCACCGTCCTCCGCCCCAAGGCGGACGCGGCCTGGAACCTGCACGAGCTGACCCAGGACGCGGACCTGTCCGCATTCATCCTGTTCAGCTCGGCCGCCGGAGTCTTCGGCGGCGCCGGACAGGGCAACTACGCCGCGGCCAACGCCTTCCTGGACGCCCTGGCCCAGCACCGCCGGGCGAACGGCCTCCCCGCCACCTCCCTCGCCTGGGGCCTGTGGGCCGAGTCCGGCGGCATGGCCGGAGACCTGGACGAGGCGGAACTCGCCCGCCTCCGGCGCGGCGGCGTCGCCGCCATCACCGCCGACCAGGGCCGTGAACTCTTCGACCTGGCGAACGCCACGGACAGCGCGCTGCTCGTGCCGATGCCGCTCGACCTGGCCGCCCTCCGCACCCAGGCGGCCGCCGGAATGCTGCCGCCGCTCTTCCGCGGTCTGGTCCGCGTCCCGCCGCGCCGCGCGGCCCAGGCCGCGGCCGCGGCGCGCTCCGGCGCGCTCGCCCAGCAGCTGGCCGGGGCGTCCGCCGACGAGGCGGAGGCCATCGTGCTCGGCCTGGTCCGTGCGCAGGTGGCGGCCGTGCTCGGCTACGCCGGACCCGAAGCGGTCGACCCGCGGCGCGCCTTCAGCGAGGTCGGCTTCGACTCGCTCACCGCCGTCGAACTGCGCAACCGCCTGACCGCGGTCAGCGGTGTCCGGCTGCCCGCCACGCTGATCTTCGACTACCCGACCCCCGCCGCCCTCGCCGAGTATCTGCGGGCCGAGGCCCAGGGCAGTCAGGAGGACGCGGCGGCACCCGTGGCCGCCGCCACCACCGGCGACGATGAGCCCATCGCCATCGTGGCGATGAGCTGCCGCTTCCCCGGCGGGGTGACCTCGCCCGAGGACCTGTGGAAGCTGGTGGCCGAGGGCGCCGACGCCATCACCGACATGCCCACCGACCGCGGCTGGGACATCGAGTCGCTCTACGACGACGACCCCGACCAGCAGGGCACCAGCTACGCCCGCAACGGCGGATTCCTGCACGACGCCCACCACTTCGACCCCGTCTTCTTCGGGATCTCACCCCGTGAGGCCCTCGCGATGGACCCGCAGCAGCGGCTGCTGCTGGAGACCACGTGGGAGGCGTTCGAGCGGGCCGGGATCGACCCGGCGGCGGTTCGCGGCAGCCGGACCGGTGTCTACACCGGCGTGATGTACAACGACTACGGCACTCTGCTGCACCGTGCCCCCGACGGCCTCGAGGGCTACATGGGCACCGCCAGCTCGGGCAGCGTCGCCTCGGGCCGGGTGTCGTACACCTTCGGGCTCGAGGGCCCGGCGGTGACCGTCGACACGGCGTGCTCGTCGTCGCTGGTCACCCTGCACATGGCGGTGCAGGCGCTGCGCGGCGGCGAGTGCTCGCTGGCGCTCGCGGGCGGTGTCACCGTGATGGCGACCCCCGGCACCTTCGTGGCCTTCAGCAAGCAGCGCGGCCTCGCGACCGACGGCCGCTGCAAGCCCTTCGCCGCCGCGGCCGATGGCACGGCCTGGGGCGAGGGCGTGGGCATGCTGCTGGTCGAGCGGCTGTCGGACGCCCGCAAGAACGGCCATCCGGTGCTGGCAATCGTGCGTGGCAGCGCGATCAACCAGGACGGTGCTTCCAACGGTCTGACGGCGCCCAACGGCCCGTCCCAGCAGCGCGTCATCCGGCAGGCGCTCGCCAACGCCCGGCTGTCCGCGGCCGATGTGGATGTCGTGGAAGCACACGGCACGGGTACGACGCTGGGTGACCCGATCGAGGCGCAGGCGCTGCTCGCCACCTACGGCCAGGAGCGGCCCGAGGACGAGCCGCTCTGGCTCGGCTCGGTGAAGTCCAACTTCGGCCACACCCAGGCCGCGGCCGGTGTCGCCGGGATCATCAAGATGGTCAAGGCCATCGAGCACGGGGTGCTGCCCAGGACCCTGCACGTGGACGAGCCGTCCCCGCACGTGGACTGGTCGGCGGGCGCGGTGTCGCTGCTCACCGAGCAGACCGAGTGGCCGGAGACCGGCCGTCCGCGCCGGGCCGCGGTGTCCTCGTTCGGCATCAGCGGCACCAACGCGCACACCATCATCGAGCAGGCCCCGGCGGAGCGGCCCACGGCCGCCGACGCCGCCGCGCCCGAGCCCGGTGCGCTGCCGTGGCTCCTGTCCGGCGGGAGCGAGGCGGCGCTGCGCGCCCAGGCCGAGCGGCTGCTGGAACACCTCGATGCCGACCCCGGGCTGCGCCCAGCCGATGTCGGCTACTCCCTGGCCACCACCCGCGCCGTCCACGACCGGCGCGCGGTGCTGGTCGGCACGGACCGCGAGGACTTCACCCGCGCCCTGACGGCGCTCGCTCGCGGCGAGGCGGCGGCCCAGCTGGTGCAGGGCACCGGGACGGCCGGAAAGACGGCGTTCGTGTTCCCGGGACAGGGCTCGCAGTGGGCCGGGATGGCGGTGGGGCTGATGGACGCCTCGCCCGTCTTCGCGTCCCGTATCCACGAATGCGCCGCCGCGCTGGCGGAGTTCACCGACTGGTCGCTGGTGGATGTGTTGCGCGGGGCCGACGACGCGCCGTCGCTGGAGCGCGTGGACGTCGTCCAGCCGGTGCTGTTCGCGGTGATGGTGTCCCTCGCCGAGCTGTGGCGTTCGCTGGGCGTCCGGCCGTCCGCCGTGGTCGGCCACTCCCAGGGTGAGATCGCCGCCGCGTGCGTGGCCGGAATCCTGACGCTCCAGGACGCCGCCCGCGTGGTCACGTTGCGCAGCCAGGCGATCGGCCGGGTGCTTGCGGGCAAGGGCGGCATGGTGTCGGTGGCGCTTCCGGTGGTGGAGGTGCGGGAGCGGATCGCGTCGTGGGGTGAGGAGCGGATTTCGGTGGCGGCGGTCAACGGGCCGTCGTCGGTGGTGGTTTCGGGTGAGCCCGAGGCGCTGGATGAGCTGGTCGCCTCGTGTGAGGCGGATGAGGTGCGGGCCCGGCGGGTGCCGGTGGACTACGCCTCGCACTCCGCGCAGGTCGAGCTGCTCCGCGAGGAACTCCTGGAGCTTCTGGCCCCCGTACAGCCGAAGAACGCCCAGGTGCCGTTCCTGTCCACCGTCACGGGGGAGTGGGTCGAGGGTCCGGAGCTGGATGCCGAGTACTGGTTCACCAACCTCCGTCGCACCGTCGAGTTGGAGGGTGCGGTTCGCCGGCTGCTGGACGAGGGCTTCGGCGCCTTCATCGAGTCCAGCGCCCACCCCGTGCTGACCATGGGTGTGCAGGAGACGGCCGAGGATGCGGGCCGCGACGCTGCCGCGATCGGGTCGCTGCGCCGCGATGAGGGCGGTCTCGACCGCTTCTGGACCTCGCTGGGCGAGGCGTGGACGCGTGGCGTCACCGTGGATTGGGAGGCGGTGTACGAGGGGACCGGCGCGGTCCGCGTCGAGCTGCCCACGTACGCCTTCCAGCACGAGCGCTACTGGATCGAGGTCCCGCTCTCGGTGGGCGATGTCGCCTCCGCGGGGCTTGGCGCCGCCGGGCATCCGCTGCTGGGCGCCGCCGTCGAACTCCCCGACTCCGACGGCTTCCTGCTCACCGGGCGGCTCTCCCTCCAGACCCACCCCTGGCTCGCCGACCACGCGGTGTCCGGCACCGTGCTGCTGCCCGGGACGGCCTTCGTGGAGCTGGCGATCCGCGCCGGTGACCAGGTTGGCTGCGCTCTGCTGGAGGAGCTGACCCTCGAGGCGCCGCTGATCCTGCCCGCCCGGGGCGGGATCCAGCTGCGGCTGACCGTCGGCGCGCCCGACGCGAGCGGCCGCCGGACACTGGAGGTCTACTCCCGCCCGGAGCCGGACGCGCACCGGGGCGGCGATGCCTCGGAGGTGCCCTGGAGCCGCCACGCCGGCGGTGTCCTGGCCCCGGGTGACGCCGCCGACAGCGGTGAGGACCTGTCCGTATGGCCGCCCGCGGAGGCCGTCGCCCTCGATGTGGACGATCTCTACGAGCGGTTCGCGGCGGGCGGCTTCGGCTACGGCCCGGCGTTCCAGGGGCTTGCGGCCGCCTGGCGGCGCGGCGAGGAGGTCTTCGCCGAGCTGCGTCTGGACCGGCGGCAGCACGCCGACGCCGCGCTGTTCGGGCTGCATCCGGCGCTGCTGGACGCCGCGTTGCACGGGGTCGCGCTCGGCGAGTTCCTGGGTGCCGGGGCCGACGGGATCCGGCTGCCGTTCTCCTGGACCGGGGTCACCCTCCACGCGGCGGGCGCCACGGCGCTGCGCGTACGGATCGCCCCGGCAGGTCCCGACACGGTGGCCCTGACCGTCGCGGACGAGAACGGCGGCGCGGTCGCGTCGGTGGACTCCCTGGTGCTGCGGCGCATCGCCCCGGAGCAGCTGCGCGCGGCCCAGGTGACCTACCACGACTCGCTGTTCCGGCTGGAGTGGACTCCGGTGCCGGTGCCCTCGGCGGCCCCCGGAGCCGTCCGCTGGGCCCTGGTCGGCGAGCAGGCCGCCGCGGACGGCACGGACGCCTTCGGGCTCGTTGGCGCGCTGGAGTCCACCGGCGCGGAGTGCGAGGTCTTCTCCGATCTGACCGAGCTCGCGGCCGTGGTGGCCTCGGGCGGGCCCCGGCCGGACGTCGTCCTCCTCCCGCTCACCGGCCCCGCCGGTGGCGGTGGCGGCCATCTGGCGGAGGGCGTACGGCTGGCCACCCATGCCGCGCTGGACACCGCTCAGTCGTGGCTCGCGGAGGAGGCTTTCGCCGGGGCGCGGCTGGCGTTCGTCACCCGGAGCGCGGTCGCCACCTCCCCGGACGCCGAGGTGTCCGACCTGACGCACAGCTCCGTATGGGGGCTGATCCGCACCGCCCAGACCGAGAACCCGGACCGCTTCCTGCTGCTCGACCTGGACCACGAGGAGACCGCGGCCGACGCGCTCGTGGGGGCCGTGGCCGGTGGTGAGCCGCAGCTCGCCGTCCGCGCGGGCGCCCTCCACGCGCCCCGGCTGGCCCGGGTCGCCACTCAGGAGGAGGACCGGACGCCGGAGGGGCTGCCGGAGTTCGACCCGGACGGCACGGTCCTGATCACCGGCGCCACCGGTGTGCTCGGCGGACAGCTCGCCCGCCATCTGGTGGCCGAGCGCGGCGTACGGCATCTGCTGCTCAACAGCCGCCGTGGTCAGCGCGCCCAGGGGATGCCCGAGCTGGTCGGCGAACTGACCGCGCTGGGCGCCGAGGTGAGCGTCGCGGCGTGCGACGTGGCCGACCGCGAGGCGCTGTCGATGCTGCTGGCCGAGGTGGACCCGGCGCATCCGCTCACCGCCGTCGTGCACACCGCAGGAGTGCTGGACGACGGGCTGCTGCCCGCGCTCACCCCGGAGCGGATCGACACGGTCGTCCGGCCGAAGGTGGACGCGGCGGTCAATCTGCACGAGCTGACCCTCGGCCTGGACCTGAAGGCGTTTGTGCTGTTCTCGTCCGCCGCCGGAATCTTCGGCGCGCCGGGCCAGGCCAACTACGCGGCGGCCAACACCTTCCTGGACGCCTTCGCCGCGCACCGCCGCTCCGCCGGACTCCCGGCGCTCTCGCTGGCCTGGGGCCTGTGGGAGCAGCGCAGCGCGATGACCGGCGGCATGGCGGACGCGGACGTGGCCCGCATGGAGCGCTCCGGGATGGCACCGCTGTCCTCGCGGGACGGTCTGGAGCTGTTCGACACGGCGTGCGGGGTGGGCGGTGAGGCGGTCCTCGTACCGCTGCACCTGGACACCGCGCCGCTGCGCGAGCAGGCCGCCGAGGGTGCGCTGCCCGCGGTGTTCCGCGGACTGGTCCGGGCCCCGGCCCGGCGGCGCGCCGTCTCCGCCGGGGCGGCCGACACCGGTGGCCCCTCGCTGGCGCGGCGGCTGGCCGGGCTGGCCGAGGCGGAGCGCGAGAAGGCCGTGCTGGACCTGGTCCGCGGCCAGGCCGCCGCGGTCCTCGGCTTCGCGGACGCGGAGGCGGTGGGGGCCGCACGGGGCTTCCTGGAGCAGGGCTTCGACTCGCTGACCGCCGTCGAGCTGCGCAACCGGCTCGGCGCCGCGAGCGGGCTGCGGCTGCCCCCGACGCTGCTGTTCGACCATCCGACGCCCGAGCTGGCCGCCCGGCAGCTGCTCGCGCGGCTGGCCGGTGCGGTGGCCGCCGAGGGCGGCGCGGTGTCGGACGCGGCGCGCGAGGAGGCGGCGGGCGCGGAGCCGTCGGCCGCGCTCGGCGCGATGCTGCGGGAGGCCGGACAGCTCGGCCGGCAGGAGGAGTTCACCCGGCTGCTGATGGACCTCTCGCGGTTCCGGCCCTCGTTCGCAAGCGCCGCCGAACTGGACAAGGCGCCCGCGCTGGTACGGCTGTCGCGTGGTGAGACCGGGCCCGCGCTGGTGTGCTTCTCCTCGATCCTGTCGATCGGCGGCCCGCACCAGTACGCCCGGTTCGCCGCCGGATTCCGCGGCCGCCGGGATGTGTGGGCAATGGGCAACCCCGGTTTCGTCGCCGGGGAGCGGCTGCCGGCCACCCCGGAGGCGGTGGTCGAGGCGCAGGCCGAGGCGGTGCTGCGGGAGACCGACGGAGCGCCGTTCGTCCTGCTCGGCCACTCCTCGGGCGGGCTGCTCGCCCATGAGGTGGCGGCGCGGCTGGAGAGCACCGGGGTCTTCCCGGACGCGGTCGTCCTGCTCGACATCTACTCGCACGACCGGGACGCGGCCGTGGGCCTCCAGCCCGGACTGAGCGCCGGAATGGACGAGCGGAGCGCGGGCCAGGTGCCGGTGGACGACACCCGGCTGCTGGCCATGGGCGCGTACTTCCGGCTGTTCGGGGAGTGGCGGCCCAGCGAGATCAAGACGCCGACCCTGCTGGTCCGGGCCGGGGAGCGGCTCTTCGACTGGTCCCGCGACGACGGCGACTGGCGGTCGTACTGGCAGCTGCCGCACACCGCGCTCGATGTGGCGGGGAACCACTTCACGATGATGGAGGAGCACGCCGGGACGACGGCACGGGCCGTGGAGGACTGGCTGTCCTGACGGACGGATGGACGGACTGACGGACGCGGGCCCGAGCCCTCAAAGGGCCGGGCCCGCCTGCGCAGCTGTTCTCAGGACCGCTTGAACCGGTCGGGGTTGTTGTGGTCGCGATGGCGGGGGCACTGGCATGGCGGCCACGCTTGCCCCAGCGAGTAGGCGTCGCTCCTCTCCCCGTCGAGGACGGCCACGATCGCCCGCCGGGCGGTGACGATCCCGTTGTGCGCCATGGTGTAGACGCGCATCGTCATCTTCGGCTGTTCGTCCCGGCCACGCCGGTTGGCGGCCATCAGCGGTCCTCCTCTCCCGCTACGGGGGCGAGGAGTTGGAGCAGGCTGCGCAGGCTCCGTTTCACCATGCCGAGGTGGTAGGTCAGTTCTTCGGGTGTGGCGCCGGCCAGGTCGAGGGTTTCGGCTCCTGTGAGGGTCTGTCCGGCGACGATCACGACGGCCTGTTCGAGACCGCCACGGGTGGGCTTTCCGGCCGCGACGCACGCGGGGCACAGGCCCGAACGCGGCGCGGTGGGGTTGTGGGGCCCGAAGTCGCCGGGGGCGGCGCACAGAGGGCACCCGGGGGAGAGGACAGGATCGGCCCGTCCGTCGGCGGTCACCGGATCACCATCTGCAAGCAGTTGAGGGTCACGCCCCCGGACCGATCGGACGGTCGCGGGGGTTTTGCAACGTCGGCCACCGACCACTCCTCTCCGTAGTGATGTGATTACCAAGGAGGTTCAGCGTGACCTTCAGCGGGGAATCATTCAACTGATCAGATAGGAACGGATGGATGGTGAACGCCCCTTGAACCGCAAGGAGTTACACCCGGACAGCAGTCCGCTGGCCGCCTTCGGGGCCCGCCTGCGCAGCTTGCGTGAAGGCCGTGGCTGGACGCAGGAGGACCTGGCGGAGCGGACGGGATATTCCAGCGTGCACGTTTCGGCTATCGAAACTGCTCGGAAGCCTCCAACTCTTCGGTTGGTGCGTAGCATCGACCGCGCCTTCGGGACCGAGGGAACGGCAGACTCGTTCGAGCGCGAGTGGCGCGAGATCCGCCACGGCAGCCTGCTGGTGGGCTTCCCCGAGTACGTGGGGCACGAGGGCCGGGCAGCGGAGATCCGGCTGTACGAAGTGGGCGTCATCCCCGGTCTGCTCCAGACGCCGGAGTACGCGACGGCCCTGGCGGAGGGCGCGGTCAAGCGAGGGGCGATCACCGCCGAGCAGGCGCAGGAGCGGGTGGCGTTCGTCGCGGAGCGGCAAGCCGCGCTCGTCCGGACGTCCCCGCCGCTGGTCTTCGTGGTGCTGGACGAAAGCTGTCTCCGTCGGCCCGTCGGTGAACCCGCCATCATGAACGCCCAGTTGGAGCAACTGATCGAGTTCGCCGGGCGGCCGAACACCGTGCTTCAGGTCGCCCCGTTCGAAATGGGTACGCGCCGCCCGTTCGACCTGCCGCTCTACATCCTGACGATGTCGGACCGCTCGCTCATGTCCTACGCGGAGTCCGCCCAGCGGGGCCATTTCGAGCGGGACAGCACCTCAGTGGTGCCCCTACTGACGGCCTACCATCAGCTACAGGCCGAAGCGCCTTCTCAGGCTCAGTCTGTAGCCATGATCCGCCAGTTGCGAAAGGGCACCCCGTGACGACCGAATCCCCGCGTTGGTTCAAGTCCTCGTACAGCAACAACGGTGGCGCCTGCATAGAGGTCGCCGCCAACCTCGTCGCCTCGCGCGGCGTGGTCCCCGTCCGTGACAGCAAGGACCCGCACGGCCCGGCGCTCATGTTCGAGCCGACCGCCTGGTCGTCGTTCGTCTCCGCCATCAGGCGCGGGGAGTTCCCCACCACCTGACCCATCACAGTAACCAGCAACCGAAGCGATCGGCCCCCGGACCGGGGGCCGTCGTCGTACCGGCACACCGCCACGCCGCCCGCGTCCGACGACGCTCTGCCCTGCGCCTACCTGGCGCCGGTTCGACCGAAGGACCTTTGCGGGGCTCGCCGGCCGTTGTGGCCGGTGCGCAAGGCGCACAAACTGCCGCAGCAGGCGGACGTATTCCCGCCACCTGATGCTCTTCTCGTGGCCCCGGCCACCCGGGGGTGGCCCAGTGCCACTGGGTGTGCCGAGCCGAGGGCCGTGGACTGGGGAACCGGTTCCTCTCCGCTTGCTGCGTGATCTCGCCCCCGCCCACGGTCGCTACATCCGCTCGTAGTCCTCCAAGCCCACGTCCCCGCGGCCGTACCAAGCAGCGATGGCCTGCCTGTAGCCGTCGGGCATGTTCAGCTCGGGCACCTCGTCGGCGGTGAACATGCCGAGCTGCTTGTGCTCATGGCTGACGACCGGAGGCCGGTCGGGGGTCAGTACGGTGCACCCGTGAGTGACGATCAGCACCCTCCGGCCGGGGACGGGCTGGTAGATCCATACACCGCCGTCAATGAGGGGGCCGGCCTTGACCTCCCAGCCGGTCTCCTCCTGGATCTCCCGTTCCAGCGCGGCTTCCGGGCTGGCATCCGGTGGCACCGCTCCATCAGGGCTGCCGATCTCCAGACGACCGCCGGGCAACTCCCACTCATCGCGCTCGTTCTTCAGCAGCACCACGCGGTCCTGAGCGTCCAGTGCGACGCCCTTCACGGAAACGGGCCAAAGCGGCGGCGTGTACGTCATGACGGTCCTCGTCCTGCGGTGTGCGACCGGGCTCTCGGAACGTAGCACGCCCCACTCGATCTTCACGGCGTCGCTGCCAGTATGGCCAGAGAGCGTAGGGCGGCCTCCAATGCCAGAGGCCGGTACAGCTCGCCGGCCCCTTGCCCAGTGGTGGCTACGGTCGCGCATTCCGTGCTCAGCTCGACGGGATCCAGCAGGCCCTGAAGGGTGAGGATCGATCCGGGCAGCCACTGGCACAGGAGTGGCAGGCCGTCCTGGAGCATGGCCGCTTCGCAGGTGACTGCGAAGTTTTCCCGCAGCGGCGGGTGGACGACCTCGCGGGAGTACCCGGCCTGTTCCAGGCGGAGACGCATCAGCCTCTTTCCCCGCCGCCATTCCAGCGGCAGGGATTCACTGAATCGCAACACGAGCGGGGCGGCCAGAGGGCTGATGGGCCACAGACCATGACGCATGGCGGTCGCGCTGTGGACAGCGAGGGCCAGGAGGGTGGAGGCGTGGAGTACGGATGCGGGCGCCAGGTCGTCCTCGATGTGAAGCAGGGCATCCCGGGCGCGGGGGCCGAGGTGGTCGGGCACGGGGTGCAGGTTCCACGGGTCGCCGGTGAGGACTCGTTCCTCCGGCCGTTGGAAGCACAGCTCGTCGCCGCCGACCCCCGTGAACACCCACCGAGCACCGGCAGCGCTCAGTCGGCTGTATAACTCGTTCACGGCTTCGGCGTAGGTGCCGTCCGTGGGGCTTGTGGGGCGGCCGTTTGCGCGGGGCCCGGTGGGGTGGAAGGGGCCGAACTCTGCGACGGGCACCGTCAGGTCGGGGCCAAGGCGGGCGCGCGCGGAGATCTCGCAGCGCCGCCGGTGCTGCTGATCACCGACGTCCCCGCCGAGCATGAGGGCCGCTGTGCGGACTGGTCCGACGGTCTCGGCGAGGGCGAGCGCGGTCATGGAGCTGTCCATGCCGCCGGACAGCTCCACCGCGCAGCCGTCGGTGGACAGCGGACGGGCTGTGACCTCACGTCGCAACAAGTCGCTGAATGCGGCCACGGGATCGGCGTCGGGGTGCAGGATGCGAGGCCGGGAGTGCAGGGCCGGGGGCGGGTAGCCGATGTTCAGGCCGGTCGTGTGGTCCCATGCGGCGGTCGCGCGTTCAGTGAGCTGGCGGATGGTGCGAAAGACCGTCGCTGTGCTGTAGCGGCTGCGGTAGGCGAGCATCGCGGCGACCTCGCGGGCGTCCAGATCATCGGTCTCGGGGTCCAGATCGAGCAGATCCCACGAAACATTCAACTGGCCGCCGGTGGGGTGGAGGTAGAGGGGGGCGACGCCCCGTTCCCCGCATGTGATCCGTACCCCATGCCCGGCGGCCATCTCCACCCGTACCGCTTGCAGGGGCCAGGCGTCGGCCTCTTCGACCTCCCGCCGGTAACCCGGATCGCTCATCACACGCCTGATCTTCGTCACCGGCTGTCGGCCGCTGGCGGCCTCGCGCACGATCAGGCACGACTGGCCGGATTCGGGCGTGGTGACCATGACGTGTTCGATCGCGGGGTGCGTAAAGGGCTCGATCCAGGACCGGCCGGAGATCCACCGGCACCCGTCCCAATGCCAGCCGCCTGTGTCGGTCGCTCCCGTCAATTGCATCTTGATCATCGCGCGCCTCCTGGCCCGGCGGCGGGCCGGGCGCTTTGTGCCAGGCCCGCCGCCAAGGACTGATCAGATGTCGTCGGTCTGCGTGTCCGAGCTGCCCTGCTTCTTGGTGTAGAGCAGGTCCAGGCTCGGAACCTCGCGGATCTCCCGGTCGGCGAACAACCCCTCGAACGGAGTCCTCTGCTGCATGGCAATCACCTTTCTCATCGGGACAGGATGTGTGGTGTGTCCGTCACCCCGTCGGAGTGCCGGAGTCTTTGATCACCGCCGTCAGCTCGGGCAGGGCCTCTGCCCGGCGAGCCATGAGGTAGGCGGTACGGTTCTTGCGCCGGGGGGTGTGGACCAACTCCCAGCCCTGCGCGTTGCGGTAGTAGGTCATGAGCCGCTCCACGAAGGTCCCGCGGCGCACCCAGTCGACGCCTTCGCGGGCAGCCCGGTCCAGGGCCCACCACGCCATCAGGCGGCCGGGCTGGTCCTGCCGGTGGGCGGGGTGGGTGAACGACGTCGCCAGGAAGTACGCGCTCTGGGCCAGTTCCTCGGCGGTCCAGCCCCATTTCGGCGTCGTGGTGAACACGGTGGTGCAGCCGATGACCTGGCCGCCGTCGAGGAGAGCCCAGACGGGGAAGTTCGGGTCGGCTGCCTGGGAGGAGATGATGTTCACGTCGTCATCGGTCCGAGGCCAGTCGGGGACACCGCGCTCCCGCATCCAAGCCACGCGTGCGCGCACCATCGCGGCAATCGCTTCCTGATCCTCGGCGGTAGTCGGACGCATCTCGTACACGGCGATCCTCCTGGCTTTCGTAGTGCTTGAGTTCCCCCCGGCAAACGGTCCGTCGGCACAGGGTGTCCGGCGCCGTAACGCCGTCACGGTCCCTTGGGTGCGACACCCGCTCGCCGCCCCCAGCTTCAGGCCAAGGGGCGGCGGGGCCGCCCCACTCCCGCGACAAAATTTCCTGGTGATGCCACAGGAGCGGGATCTCAGACCGCGGAAGCTCGGTGTCCGGGGCGGATCGGGCCGGCTCGATGCGTGGGGCCCTCGTCGAGGTCCTGGGCTGATGATGGCGGTCAGGTCGCCGAACCCGGCGAGAGTACCCAAGCCCACATTCAGCTCAGGGCAGCCCTCAGCGAGTCGGCAATGACGGGCCGGGGCACCGGAGTCTCCGCTCGCGGGCGGACTCTCGCCGGGCGATGGCCTGCTCCAGCTGAATCGCATAGAGCTCCACCTCGCCGGGGGTGAGGATCAGGATCGTCTCCTCGGTTCCGCCATCGGGCCGGTGCAGGGCGATCGGCAGGGATGTCTGCTGGGCACGGTCGTCATAGGCCACATCGCGCTTGATCGGTGTCGCGTGGATGATCATCGGTTGGTTCGCCTTTCTCTGGTCGGACACGGGGGGTGATGTTCAGTCAACTGCCGGGCAAGGAATCGGAGTAGGGGCCAGGCTGTGGGCCAGGCGTAGGCCCGTGTAGTCCAGGGAGGCACAGGTGCCGGGGAACACGAGCATCGGGGACGTGATCCGGCAAGCGCGCGAAGCGAAGGGCTGGGGGCCGGCCAAGCTAGCCCGCGAGCTGGGCATCGCCGAAGGCCGAGGCCCGACTCAGTTGGAACGACAAGCGGTCTACCGGTGGGAGACCGGGAAGCGGAAGCCCGAATACTGGCTGCCGTACATCGTCCAGGTCCTCGACCTGGACATGCGGGCTGTGCCCGTGCCGGACACCGCTGAACAGGACCCGAGGCCCGCAGATACCGTGGAGTCAGTCCTTGTCCTTGGAAGGAATGACGTGGATCGCCGGAACTTCCTGGCCGCATCCAGCGGTTACGCCCTCAGCGCTCTTGCTCTGCCCGATCTGGAAAGCATCGTGCGCCGCACCCGGATGGCTCCGGCCGGGGCCATCCGCGTTGGTAAGGGTGAAGTCGCCGCCGTCCGGCAGATGGTCAAAGCTCTCGGTGACTCCGCCGCCGAACTCGGTGGCGGCCATGCCCGCCACCTCGCGGTCCGCTACCTGACGCAGGACGTGGCCCCCTGGCTGAACGGCAAGTTCACCGAGTCCACCGGCCGCGAACTGTTCGCGGCCACATCTCAACTTGTCCACTTGGCCGGATGGATGGCCCAGGACGAGGGCAGAGGCGCAGAGCACCAGGGACGGGCCCAGCAGTACTACGCGCACGCCTACCGGCTCGCGGCCGAAGCAGGGGATCCCGAACTGTCCGCTACCGCCCTGCGCGGCCTCGCTGTCCAGGCCATCGACCTCGGGTACCGGGCCGAGGCCGTACAACTCGGTGAAGCATGCGTCCACTACGGCCAGCACCTGGAAAACCCGCGGGCCGTCGCCTACTACGAGGCCACCCTTGCCAACGCCGCAGCCCAGGACAACGACGGACGCACCGCCACCCGACACCTCGCGTTCTCCGAGACCGCCATCAGCCGCTCTCCCGCCGAATCCGGCGAATCCTGGGCCGCTCACTACTCGCCCGGCCGATGGGCCCACGAATCGGGCATGATCCTCTCCCGCCTCGGTGACCTCGACGCGGCTGAAGAACACCTGCACCTCGCCCTTGACATCCACGGCCTGGACCGGCGACGCACCCGCGCCATCGTCCTCGCTGACCTCGGCGGCGTGCGACTCCGGCAAGGTGACATGGATGGTGCCCTGTCCACATGGAACGAGTTCATCGACTGCGCCGACGGCATCCGCTCCGTGAAGGTCCACGACGCCGTCGAAGACATGCGGCTTCGGCTGAACCGATTCCACGGCATGGCCGCAGCCGAGGAACTGCGGCACAAGGCCGATCAACTCATCGCCTGACAGCCGAAAGCCCACGGAGGTTCCTGGCCGAGGCCGCACCGCTTCGCGTCAGTCATGGATACCCACGAGCCCGGCCGCACCGTCCTGGTGCTACGGCAAGCGGTCCGGCACCCCCGGCCCCACGCACGCAGCGCGGCCCGGCCCCATCAGGGCCGGGCCGCGCTGCGTGTTATGCCGTCATCAGCGCTTGCGCGGGGGGCGCGAGCGCTTGCCCGGGCCCACTGTCACCACCTCGAAGTTGGACTTGGTGCGGTCCAGTCGGTGGAAGAGGTTGTCCGGTCCGGTGATGTACATCTTCGACACCCCGGCGCCCTTCAGCGTGTCCACCACCTTCGGCCAGTGGATCGGCAGGTCGAAGGTGTCCAGCAGCATCGTGCGCAGCGCGTCGGCCGTGGTCACGATGGTGCCGTCCTGGTCGGTGACCACGGGCAGCTTCGGGTCGAGGATGTCGTACTTCGGCAGGATCTCCTCGGCGGCCCGGCGCCGCAGCTCCGCGAACGCGGGTGCGTGCACCGCCGGGACCATGGTGTACATGGATCCGCCGCCCCGCCGAAGGACCGGTCGCACCGACCTGGTGCGGCGAGCGGGTCCGCGACCTGCTGGGCGAGGTGAACACCGGGATCGCTCCGGCCACCGTGGCACCGGAAACCGCGCTGATTGCCCTGGAGGTCGCCACTCCGCTCCTCGCGCGGCGCGGCCTGTGGGCTCTGGCCCCGTTCACCGATCCGGAGCTGGTGCGCTTCGGCCAGCGCCTGCCGGTGGAGTGGAAGGCCGACAAGCGCCTCCTGCGCCTCCGACTCGCCGCCCGCAGCCTGCCCGAGCAGGTGGTCAACCCGTCGTTGCGGGAAAACTTCGGCCACGTGATGAACACCGCTGTGCACGCCAATGCCACCGGGCTGCTGCGCGGCTGGGGCAAGGAACTCCACCTCATCGAGCAGGGATTCATCGCCCCCGTCCAGCTCGCCGAGACTGTCGACCGGGCCGCCATCTCGCCGCAGGACGCAGCGCCGTACCGTACGGGACTGTTCCTGATCAGCGCGGTCGAGCTGGCCCTGCGGGCGCTGTAGACGGCTCCTCCACCTGGCAGGCTACCTTCGGCGCATTCGGCCCCGCCCGCCCCGGTGATCCCGCAAGGATGGGGCGGGTGACCGACTCCTCACCCGCCCCGGAAACCCCCACCGCCTCGCCGCAGCAGGTCGGCTACCGCCCCGACCCGCACGCCGAGGACATCGCGAATGCCACCTGGTGGCGCATGGCCGCCCGCTTCCCGCGCACCCTCGCCGCCGCCGTACAACTGGGCTGGGCCGCTGACCGGGCCGCGATGCTGTGGCTGGGCTTGTGCCAGCTCGTCGTGGCCGCCTGTTCGGCCGTCGCCCTCGCGGCCCTGCCCGGGGCGATGAACCACCTCTTCAACGGCGGGGACGTCGCCGAGCGCATCACGGCCGCGGCCCCCGCGCTCATCGTCGCCGCCGTGGCAACCGCCGTGCGTGCCGGGGCGGACGCACTCGCCGTCTACGCCGCCACCCGCCTCGCGCCCGAGGTAGCCACCGAAGCCGACATGCAGATCCTCACCGCCGCCCCCCAGGTCGAGCTGGAGGCGTACGACCGGCCCGGCTTCGCCGACCGCCTCCAGGCCGCCGGCAAAGGAGCGGAGGCGACCGAGGACCTGGTCGGCGACGCGCAGGCCATGGTCTCCGCCCTCGCCCAGCTCGCCGCCGCGGCCTCGGTGCTCACCGTGCTGCACCCCCTGCTGCTGCCCCTGCTCCTGCTGGCCGTCGTGCCCAAGGGCGCCGCCGCGGTGACCACCGCCCGCATCCAGCACCGCGCCGACTTCCAGAACGTCTCGGACAACCACCTGCGTTACCTGCTGCGGTACTACTCGACCGACCGCCGCACCGCCGCCGAGGTCCGCGTCGCCACCATGTCCGGCTTCCTGCACACCTGGTACCGGCAGATCACCGACCGGATCAAGGCCACCCACCGTGCGGCAGCCCCGAAGGTGCTGCGGGTGACCCTGGCCGGCTCCGCCGTCAGCGGGCTGATGCTCGGCCTCACCTGGGCCGCACTCGGGTGGCTCGCCGCGACCGGGCGGATGGACCTCGCCGTCGCCGCGACCGCCGTGGTGGCCGTACGCACCTCGACCGGGGCGCTGACCTCGCTGGTGATGGCCGCCGCCCGCATGTTCCGCACCTCGCTGTACCTGGAGGACTGGCAGAGCTTCCTGCGCCACGCGAAGGCCCTGCGCGCCGAGCGCGGCACCAAGACGCTCCCGGCCGGGGCCCCGACCGTGATCGAGACGAAGGACGTCACGTACGCCTACCCGGGCGCCGACGTCCCCGCGGTCGACGGCGTGAGCCTCACCTTGCGCCAGGGCGAACTGATCGCGCTGGTGGGCGAGAACGGCTCGGGCAAGACCACCCTCTCCCGCCTCCTCACCGGCCTGTACCTGCCCAACTCGGGATCGGTCATCTGGGACGGGACCAGCCTGGCCGAGGCCGACCCGTCCGGCGTGTGGAACCGGGTCGGGCTGGTGCCACAGGACTACACCCGCTGGCCCATGGACCTGCGTGCCAACATCCACCTCGGCCAGCCCCGTGCCGCCGACGACGCCCCGCTGTTTGAGGCCGCCCGCGCGGCCGGCGCGGACAGCGTCATCGACAAGGCCCCCTACGGACTCGACACGCTCGTCGCGAGCTCCAACTGGGGCGGCACCGACCTCTCCGGCGGACAATGGCAGCGCATCGCCGTAGCCAGGGCTTTCTACAGGGATACCGCCGTGCTGATGCTGGATGAGCCCACGTCCGCGATGGATCCGCGGGCCGAGCACCTGGTCATCGGCAGGTTCAAGCAACTCGCCGAGGGCAAGGCCGCACTCTTCGTGACCCACAACCTGGACAACGCCCGTATCGCGGACCGCATCATCGTTCTCGACGGCGGCCGGATCGTGGAGTCGGGGACCTTCGAGTCTCTGCTCGACGCGTCCGGATTGTTCGCTGAGCTGTACAAACTTGCTCAAGATCGGTGAGAACCGCTGGTCAGCCCGCC
Organism: Streptomyces malaysiensis subsp. malaysiensis; assembly: GCF_040653035.1. Classification (NCBI taxonomy): domain Bacteria; kingdom Bacillati; phylum Actinomycetota; class Actinomycetes; order Kitasatosporales; family Streptomycetaceae; genus Streptomyces; species Streptomyces malaysiensis. The sequence continues at coordinate 65,648 of NZ_JBEZNG010000024.1, read as the reverse complement.
AAGTTGTGGTCGTGCTCAGCGGCGAACTTCCGCGCCTGCTCGGCGTCGTTGGTGACCAGCGTCGCCGGGATGGTGAGCCCGAGCTTGGCGAAGCGTTGCAATTGGGCGGGCTAGCGGATCCGTTTCGCGTACGAGCCAGTTGGCGCGGCTCCCGATTTCTGGTCGTGCATGATGTTCCGCAGGTCCTGCCGGTCGGATCGCGTTTCGATACCCCAAGGCTCAGCATCCTTGCTCAGGAACTAGTCTGACCGGGGACGGCCAGCCCACCATGGCGCGGATGTTGGCGTGGTTCAGGGGCACCGGGTGCATCTGTCGGCCTGGCCACGTGTCGTAGAGGCTCTTACAAGGAGAAGCGCCGTGCCCCTGGTTTCCGTGGTGATGCCCGTGTACAACTCGGCAGCCACTCTCGGCGCAGCGATTCGATCGGTGCTCACGCAGACCCACAGCGATCTGGAGCTTCTGGTCACCGACGACAAATCGTCCGATGGCTCTATGGACCTGCTCATGGAATTCGCCCGGCAGGACGAGCGCGTCCGGCCGGAATCGGCGCCCGAACAGGGTGGTGCGGGCCGGGCGCGGAACCTCGCGATCGAACGGGCCAGGGGGGATTACGTCGCCTTTCTTGACAGCGACGATATGTGGCTCCCGAAGAAACTTGAGCGGCAAACCGACTTCGCGGCGACGGCTGATGCGCCTTTGACGTTCACCTCCTACTACAAGATGGACGCCGACCACGACGGCGAGAGCACCGATTTCGTCCCGAACGGGCGGGTGATTCGGGCGCGGGAACACGTGGACTACCGCGCGATGCTGGTCCAGGACCACATCGGGGCCCTGACCGCCATGTACGACCGCACCGTCCTCGGCACGAGGCTGATGCCGGAGATGCGTAAGCGACAGGACTACGCCTTGTGGCTGTCGATCATGCGTGACGGTCATGACGCCCGCGGTCTTCCCGAGCCGCTGGCGGTGTACAGGGCTCACCGCGCGGGATCGCTGTCCTCGAACAAGCTGTCGCTCGTCCAGTACAACTGGGCGCTGTACCGGGAACACGAGCGGCTGTCGGTTCCCCGGTCGACGCGGGCGCTGGCCGGGGCCGTGTGGCAGTCGCTGCGTAACTCGCGGATCTAGGCCGCGGTGAAGACGTGCGGGTGAGGGGTCGCGGCCATTCGGCGGTGGCGGCCGCCACCGCCGTCCGCGGCCGCCCGCTGTCAGCCGCGCGGTCGGGCTATGCGGCGTATCCGCCGTCGATCCTCAGCACTGCGCCGGTGACGTAGGAGGCCTGCGGGCTGGCGAGGAAGACGACGCCTGCGGCGATCTCCTCCGGCCTGCCGTACCGCCCCATCGCCGTGGTCGGAAGGAACATGGACGCGGCCGGGCTGTCGGCGGGGTTTCCTTCGGTGTCGATGAACCCGGGCTGGATGACGTTGACCGTGATGCCCCGGTGCGCCAGATCGCGGGCCGCGCCCCGGCTGAAGCCCTCGAGGGCCGACTTCGTGCCCGTGTAGTACGCCATCCCCTGGAAACCCGCCCGAGTAGCCACACCCGAGCTGATGCTGACGATCCGCCCGCCATCGGGCAGCAACGGCACCGCCGCCTGGATCCCGGCCACCACGCTGGTGTAGTTGACGGCGAGCTGCCGCTCGATGGCGGCCTGGTCGACAAGCTCGCTGTCGACGAGGCCGCCACCACCCGCGGCCGCGTTGTTGACCAGAATGTCCAGCTTCCCGAGCTGCTCGACCACGCGCCGGATCAGCCCCGCCGCCTGTGTCGCGTCCGCCTGGTCGGCCTGGAAAGCCGCCGCACGCACTCCCTTCGCCTCCAGCTCCGCGACCACGGCCTCGGCTCGATCCGCCGAGGACGAGTAGCTGATCGCGACGTCGGCTCCTTCGTCGGCCAGCGCCAGCGCCGACGCCGCCCCGATCCCCCGCGACCCGCCGGTGACGATCGCCACCTTGTTGTCCAGCTTTCCCATGTGCTTCCCACTTCCCTAGGCCAACGTGGCGCGGAGTTCTTGACCGCGCGGTCCACCATAACCACATGGTGGACCGCGCGGTCAAGAATCCGTATCCTGTTCGTATGGCACGTCCGCGATCGTTTGACGAGAAGCAGGTGCTGAACGCCGTCCGTGATCAGTTCTGGGACGCCGGTTACGCCGCGACCTCGCTGGAAGACCTGATGCGGGTCAGCGGGCTGGGCAAAGGCAGCCTGTATGCGGCGTTCGGCGACAAGCGTCAGCTCTTCCTCCGGGCGCTGCGCAGCTACACCGACGACAGTCATGGCCATCTTCGGGAAGCCCTCGCCGAGGCTCCACGGGCCCTGGACGCACTGCGCATGCTCCTCGAGGCACCGATCGACGACTCGACCGGTGCCGACGCGCGGCGTGGCTGCCTGATGGCCAACAGCACCTGCGAACTCGGTAACGCCGATCCGGAAGTCCTCGACCACGCTCACCGCACCTACGAGACGTCCACCGCGCTGATCGGTGACTGCGTCGCCCGCGCCCAGCGCGAGGGCGACCTACCGGCCGGAGCGGATCCGATCGCCCTGGCGCGGGCCCTCCTGGCCGCGCAACAAGGGCTCGTGTTCATGAGCCGGACCGGGCTGGACGCGGCCACACTCACCGCCACCGCACGATCGCTCGCGGCTCAGCTCCTGCCGGACCACTCCGGCGACTGAGCCGACGGCCGCGCCCGGACCGGCTGCCCGCCGGGCATGCCTGAGCGGCCTCACTCGCCACCGGCGATGAAGTCGGCTATCGCGGCGGCGACGGCTTCGGGCTGCTCATCGGGGATGAAGTGCCCGGCACCCGGCACGATGACTCCGGTGGTGTTGTCGGCCCATGGACTGGTGGAGGCCGCCATGTCCGGGATGGAGCCGTGGCTGCTGGATATTCCGAGGATGGGCACGGTCAGGTGCCGCCGGTTGAGCGCCTGGTGGTTCTTGCGCGCCGACTCGGCGGCGTCTCGGTAGTAGGCGAGGGCGGCGCGGAGGCCGCCGTCGGCGGCGAGGGCCGCCGCGTAGTGGTCGAGGTCGGCGTCGTCGAATGTGCCGGGAGCGAGGGCCTTCACCTTCAGGAACCAGCCGACGTACTCCCGTTCGCGGCCGGCGAGCAGGGTCTCGGGCAGGTCGGGCACGAGGTGGAACGCGAAATGCCAGGTCTTCCACGCCCGGTCCGGGTCGGTGGGAATCGTCTGCGGGAGGGTGATGCCGGGGATTCCGGCGTCGAGCAGGGCGACCCCGCGCAGTTGGCTTTCGTGGTTGAGGGCGAGGGAGAAGGCCACCCAGGCGCCGATGTCATGGGCGGCCAGCCAGTAGGCCGGCACTCCGAGTGCCTTTACGGTGGCGTGGACGTGGGCGGCGACCGTGTGGGTGTCGTAGCTGCGCTCCGGGCGCTCGGAGTGGCCCTGGCCCGGCAGGTCGATCGCGATGACGCGGAACCGGCCGGCGAGGCTGGGCATGACCTTTCGCCAGGCCCACCAGGTTTGCGGGAACCCGGCGAGCAGGACGACAGCCGGGCCGGCCGGCCGGCCGCCTTCGACGGCATGAAGGCGGATGCCGTCCGCGTCGACCCAGCGGTGGGTGAATCCGGCGAGGTCGTGCAGGGGCAGGTCGCGGACGGGGTTGCTTTCGGAGACGGTCATGGACCCTCCATCGGTGTTGGGGTGTGCCGGTCCGGCGGTTCGCGCGAGGGCCGGGCCCGCGAGGGGGACGCGGATGACGAGGGCGGCCGGTGTGGTGCTCGGAATCCGGGTCCCGGCGGCGTGATCGATAAGGCCCAGCAGCAGGACGGGGCGGCGGGCCCGGAATAAACGCTAGCACATCTTGGACCGATCAGTTCAAGATAGAGTGATGGGCAGCAGGGAACACCGACACACCGGCAAGGAAGTGCCACGTGGCAGGCAAGAAGCAGTTCGACATGGACACGGCGCTCGACGCCGCGATGATCCAGTTCTGGCGCGCCGGCTACGCCGACACCTCGGTCGACGACTTGTCCCGGGCAACCGGCCTGAACCGCAGCTCGATCTACTCCTCGCTCGGCGACAAGGACACGCTGTTCCTGCGCTGCCTGGATCGCTACGCCGCGCGCTACGGCGACAAGTACGACGCCGCCCTGTCGTGTGCGGCCTCCGGGCCCCTTGCGGCTGTCCGTGCGTTCTTCGACGTCACTCTCGAGCGCATCGCCGATCCCGAACTGCCCGATGGATGTCTGATCGCGCAGTCGGCCATGGCGATTCCAGTGCTGAGCCCGGCCGTCGCGGCGCACGCCAGGCAGGCGCTCGGCTTCCAGCGCCTGCGCCTGCGCGCCGCGCTGAAGGCCGGCCGAATGACCGATCAGGACGCCGAGACCTTCGCCGTATACGCGGCGGCCGTGAACCAGTCCCTCGCTGTCATGAGCAGAGCCCGGGCGAGCCCGGCACAGCTCCTGGCCATAGTGGACGTGACCGTTGACGCGCTCTCGCAGGCGTTGCGCGCGCAACGAGGCCGCTTTTAAAAGGTGCCCTGTGGAGCAGGCGGCGCCCGCCGGCCGTGCTCCAGGCCCTGGCGGGCGCTGCCGGGCATGTGACCACGGCGTATCCGGCACCCGCTTCGCATCCCGCTCACGCCAACGCCCCGTCAACTCGGTTGAGTCGCGGGGCGTTGGGCGGAGTCTCCTCCGTGCTGCGTGTTATGCCGTCATCAGCGCTTGCGCGCGGGGCGCGAGCGCTTGCCCGGGCCCACCGTCACCACCTCGAAGTTGGACTTGGTGCGGTCCAGTCGGTGGAAGAGGTTGTCCGGTCCGGTGATGTACATCTTCGACACCCCGGCGCCCTTCAGCGTGTCCACCACCTTCGGCCAGTGGATCGGCAGGTCGAAGGTGTCCAGCAGCATCGTGCGCAGCGCGTCGGCCGTGGTCACGATGGTGCCGTCCTGGTCGGTGACCACGGGCAGCTTCGGGTCGAGGATGTCGTACTTCGGCAGGATCTCCTCGGCGGCCCGGCGCCGCAGCTCCGCGAACGCGGGTGCGTGCACCGCCGGGACCATGGTGTACATGGAGTAGCCGCCGGCCTGGCTGATCGCCTTCTTGAACCACTCCAGCTCCTTCTCGCGCAGCGAGACCATGAAGAAGCCGTCGTCGAGGTAGCCGGAGTAGTCGTACCACTCATCGCGCTCGCCGAGCTCGGTGAGGATCTCCGTAAGCTTCTCCTGCGGAGTGCGGACGAAGGTGTGGGTCACCGCGTCCTGGTACTCCTCGGTGAAGTACGTGTGCTCACAGCGGGCCAGTTCCGCGGTGAGCCGCACCACGTCGGGGAACGGCAACGAGCTGACGTAGGCGGCCGCCGCCTTCTGCCCGAAGCTGGGGCCCACGCACAGGTCCGGGGCCAGTCCGTGCTCCTGCTCCGCCCGGTCCGCCGAGGCCATCGAGTTGACCAGGAAGGCGATCTGGGTGGCCTCGGAGTAGTCGTCCTCGGAGTCGCGGAGCCGGTCGAAGACCGAGTACCCCAGCGCCTCGTCGGCCTCGGCGAGCCGCTTCCGGGCGAACGGGTCGAGCGTCAGGAACCTGCCGACCTCGGAGAAGCCGGAGGGTCCCATGCCCGGGAAAACGATGGCTGACTTCGTCTGCTCGGATGCCGTCATGGTGTGGTGCCTTACTCTCGGTCCTGCCGTGGCTCAGTCCTGCGCCCGGCGGTTGAAGCCCCGGATGCCGATCGTCCCGAAGACCAGGATGGCCGCCGCGATGGCGGAGAAGCAGATCCACAGCGGGATCGACTCCGGTGTCTTCGGCCCGGGTTCCAGCAGCAGTCCGCGCATCGCCTCGGTGACGTAGGTCAGCGGGTTGAAGGTGCACAGCACCTGGAACCAGCGGACGGTCTCCAGGCTCCGCCACGGGAACTGCGTGGCCCCGGTGAACATGATCGGGGTCAGCGTCATGGCGAAGACGATGGAGATGTGACGCGCGGGCGCCAGGGTGCCCAGGGTGAGGCCGACGCAGCCGCCGACCAGTCCGCCGAGACTGAGGATGCCCAAGGTCACGGGCATCTTGTCCAGCGGCCAGGAGACGTCGTCCAGCAGCGCCAGACCGATCGGGATCATGACCAGGGAGCCGATCAGACCGCGCATCGCGCCGAAGACCGCCTTCTCCACCGCGACCAGGGCGACCGGGATGGGCGCGAGCAATCGGTCCTCGATCTCCTTGGTCCAGGAGAAGTCGATGGCCAGCGGTAGCGCGGTGTTCTGGAGGGCGACCAGGAAGCTGTTGAGCGCCACCACACCGGGCAGCAGCACCTGCTGGAAGCCGGGCTGGGTGAAGCCGATCTCACCGAGCACCTTGCCGAAGACGAACAGCATGAAGAACGGTTCCACGATGACCTGGCCCAGGAAGGGCCCCATCTCGCGGCCGGTGACGAAGATGTCGCGCCACAGGATGAAGAAGAACGTCCGCCACCGGTTGGCGCGGCGCCGGTGGCGTCCGGGGCGGCGCTTGGCGTCGGGCACTTCGAGTTCGAACTCGGGCTGCGGTTCGGGCTCGGGCTCCACCAGCGGCGAACGGGCGTCCGCCGCCGCGATGATGGCGTTCAGCGCGGCCTTGGCGTCCTGCGCGGCCTGGGTCGCCGACGGGGCCGGCACGGGCTTGATGACCAGGGTCAGGGTGTCGCCGATGTCACCGCCGCCGTGCGGGGTGGTGGCCATGGGCCTGGCGTCGTGGTGCCGGTGCTCATGCGGCCGGCTCTCGTGCGGCCGGCCCTCATGGTGCCGGGGGTCGTGCGGCCTGGTCTCATGCTTGGCCGGCTGGTTCGGGCCGGACTTCTGGACCTCGGAGCCCGGACGCGCGGCGGACGGCTTGGAGGACCGGACGAGCACCGTCCGGGTGTCCTCGAAGCCGTCGTCCTCGGGGGACTTCGACTCCGTGGCCCGCGGGTCGGTGGAGCCGTTCCCGTCCGGCCTGGCGGCGGGGGTCCTGGGGTCGGCGGGCCTGGCGGCGCCGCCTTGGTGCGCGGGTGCCCCGGCGCCGGTCGCGGGCTTCTCCTCCGCGGCCTTGCCACCCGTGGTCCCGTCCGTCGATGACGTGGGTCGAGAGGAGGAGCTCATCGCATCTCCTTCCCCGTCAGGTCGACAAAGACGTCTTCCAGGCTCGCCTTGCTCACATTCAGGTCCTTGATTTCGCAGCCGGTGTCGGTCAGGGCCTTGATGACCGTGGGCAGAAGTACGGAGGACGACGCGTTGCTGTAGACCTTCATCCGGAAGGTGCCGTCGTCGATCGCCCCGGCCCCGCCCATGGCTGCGGCCATCTCGTCCTCGGCGCTGAGCACCTCGACCCGCTCGGCGACCCCGAGGCCCTGCACCATGTGGACCACGCCGTTCATCCCGCTGTGCGGCGGGCGCACCGTGACGGTCAGCGCGGTGTTGCTCATCCGGCTGGTCAGTGCCTCGGGGGTGTCCAGGGCGAGCAGCTTGCCGTGGTCGACGATGCCGATCCGGTCACACAGCTTGGAGGCTTCCTCCATGTCGTGGGTGGTGATCACCACCGTGACGCCACGGGTCTTCAGTTCGGCGACCCGGTCGCGTACGAAGATCTGTGACTGCGGGTCGAGGCCGGTGGCCGGCTCGTCCAGGAACAGCACCCGGGGGCGGTGCATCAGCGCCCGCGCGATCATCACGCGCTGCGCCTGACCACCGGAGACCTGGTCCGCCCGAGCCTTGGCGTGGTCGCCGAGGCCGACCCACTCCAGGCTCTCGTCCGCCAGGCGGTTGCGCTCCGAGCGGGGGAGACCGTGGTAGCCGGCGTGGAAGGTCAGGTTCTGACGGATCGTCAGTGACCGGTCCAGGTTGTTGCGCTGCGGCACGATGGCGAAGGACTGCCGGGCCACCGCCGGCCTGCGCACCACGTCGACGCCCTGTACGAAGGCACGCCCGCCGGAGGGGGCGACACGGGTGGTCAGGATGCCGATGGTGGTGGTCTTGCCGGCTCCGTTGGGTCCGAGGAAGCCGAAGACCTCACCGTGCCGGACGGTGAAGCTGAGATTGTCGACAGCCGGAACGGGCCGGCCGGGATACTTCTTGATCAAGCCGTCGACAACGACGGCGAAGTCAATAGGGCGTGTTGTGTTCATCGCTGTCGTCGCACCGATTTAATTGGCTTGAGGAGAACATTACTTTCCTCTTGTTTAACACGGCACCTTGACTCCTGACCCCTAACTGCCCCCAGATTAGGGGGTGGTGACACGGGTGAGGGGGCCTTAGGGGGCGTCCGCTGTGTCCCGCGCCACGTCAGGATGGGCGCGGTACCCGCATATAGCGCGTACCTCGAATAGCGGTTACTAGGGGTTGTGGCCCAGGAGAAGGGCTCATAGCCTCACGGAGTCAGCATCTCGGACGAGCGTGGTCGACGCGCCCCACCATCGCACTCGTGCCCGGCCCCTCAGTGCAATCGCGGGGATGTACTCCTTGAAGCAGATCAAGCCCGATGATGTGGGCCTTATTCGGATATCGCAAACGGAAACTCCGAGCAGTTTCCGGCTGATCTGTTTCCCGGAATCCGCCCACTCCACCGCGTATTACCTCTCTTTGTCCGAACTTCTGCTGCCCACGGTGGAGGTGCTGGCGATCCAGTACCCCCTCTACATCGGTGTCGAGGACGAGGACCGGCTGACCGACTCCGCCGACCTCGCGGACCGGATCTTCGGTGCGCTGGGGGAGTGGATGGATCGTCCGCTCGCCTTCTTCGGCCACCGGGCCGGCGCCGACCTCGCCTACCGCGTGGCCGAGCGGCTGGAACGGGAGACCGGGGCGGCGCTGCTGACCCTGTTCGTATCCGGCCGCACCGCGCACTGGGGCATGACCCTGGGGCCCCCGGTGCTCGGCTGCCGGATCGTCGCCCTCGCCGGTGAGGGCGACCCGAAGACCCCGCTGCGCGGCGTACGGGCCTGGCGGCGGCGGACGAGCGGACGATTCGACCTCGAGGTGTTTCCCGGCGCCCGCTACTACCTCGACTCGAGCCGGAGAGAGGTCGTCAACCTGGTGCACGACCAGCTGCTCTCCCAAGTCCCCATCGATGCCGAGTGGGAAGCCGGCGTCGAAGACCAGGGAGCCTAGGGGGGACCCGCCCAGGGCGCCCGTACTCCTGAGCGAAAAGGAAAGAGTACGTTCGATGACCGCGAAGATCTACGCGCTCGACTCGGTGCAGACCTTGGCCGACTTCGAGCTGGACGCGCTGCGCGTCGCCGATGTGATCCGCGAGCACGGGGTGACCCATGGCGACCGTGTCATCTTCAAGGCGGGCAACTCCGCCGCCTATGTGAGCGTGTTGTTCGCGCTCATGCACGTGGGCGCCTCCATCGTGCTGATCGACCAGCAGGAGCACCCGGACGAGACCCGGCGGATCGCCGAGCGCACCGGCGCCGCGATCGCCTTCGTGGACGACGACGCCCCGATCCACACCGATATCCGCGCGGTGAACCTCTACGAGCTGATCGCCCCGGCCGCGGGCCGCCCGCTCACCACCCGGGAGCTCTCCTTCGACGCCTGGGCCGACCGCCGCGACGGCCTGATCATGTGGACCTCCGGCTCCACCGGCGAGCCCAAGGGCGCCGTGAAGTCCGGCCGCAAGTTCCTCACCAACCTGGAGCGCAACGCCGCCCAGGTCGGGCACCGGCCGGACGATGTGCTGCTGCCGCTGCTGCCCTTCGCCCACCAGTACGGGCTGTCCATGGTGCTCATCGCCTGGCTCACCCGCTGCTCGCTGGTGATCGCCCCGTACAAGCGCCTGGACCGGGCGGTCCAGATGGCCGGGCGGACCGGCGCCACGGTGATCGACGCCACCCCGTCGAGCTACCGCACCATGCTCAACCTGGTCGGCCGGAAGCCTTCGCTGCGTACGCAGCTGGAGGGCGTCCGGATGTTCTGCTCGGGTGCCGCGCCGCTCGACGGCGCGCTCTCCGAGCGCTATGTGGCCGAGTTCGGACTGCCGCTGCTGGACAGCTACGGCAGCACCGAACTGGGCAACATCGCCTTCGCCACCCTGGAGAACCCGGTCTCCTGCGGCCGGGCCATGGACGGCATCAAGCTGCGGATCATCGACGAGGACGGCCATCCGGCCGCCCCCGGCGAGGCCGGCGAGATCGAGGTCGACACCCCGGACGCGCTCGAGGGGCATCTCGCCGCGGACGGCACCATCGACGCCGTGCCCACCGGCTGGCAGTCCACCGGCGACCTCGGCTACCTCGACGGGAACGACAACCTCTTCGTCCTGGGGCGGAAGTTCGCGGTGCACCGCTCCGGCTACACGCTCCACCCCGAGCTGATCGAGCGGAAGGCCGCACTCGCCGAGATCTCCACCCGGATCGTGCCGCTCCCCGACGAGCGCCGCGCCGGTGACACACAGCTGGTCTTCTTCGTGGAGGACGAGGAGCTGCGGGACGGCAAGCACTGGCGGGAGCGGCTGTGCCAGGTGCTCCCGGTCTACGAGCAGCCCAACCGGGTCGAGGTGCTGGAGAACTTCCCGCTCAACCGCAACGGCAAGCCGGACAAGCGCCGGCTCGAGCAGATCGCGCGGGGCTGAGACGAGGCAGGGGGAGCCGACGGCGCGCGGCGGCTCCCCCTGTGCGTGCGGCCGTGGCCGTCAGTCGTACGGAAGCTCCAGCGGCGCATGGATGTCGAAGAGATCGCCGGGGCCCGGATTGTCCGGATGTGTGGTGCCGCCGAGGTGGCGGAGCACCCCCCACACCGCGTTCAGCGCCGTGGTCACCGCGCCCTCGGCGAATCCGGCCGTCCAGGAGACGTCGTCCCCGCACAGGAAGAAGCCGCGCTGCTCCGGATCCATCCCGTCCTGCATGAACTGGGTGAACAGCCTGCGCTGATAGCGGTAGTGGCCGGGCAGGTTGTTCTTGAAGGCCCCCATGAAACGGGGCTCGGTCTCCCAGGTGACGGTCAGCGGGCCGCCGATGATATGTGAACGGATGTCCACATCCGGATAGATCGCGCCCAGCTTGGTCAGCAGCGTCTCCAGCCGCTCCTCGGCCGAGAGCGTGGCGAACTTCAGCGAGTCGTCGTTCCAGGTGTACGACAGGCACATCACCCCGGGCCGGTCGGGCCCGTCGTCGAACAGATAGACCCCGCGCGGCATCCGGTCGGTGAGCGTCATGCTCATCATGTCCTGGCCGGTGGCCGGGTCGGCGTCCCGCCAGAACGGCCGGTCGGCCAGGACGAACAGCTTGGACGCGCCCATGTAGTGGGTGCGCTCCACCGCCGTCCACAGCGGGGTGGACAGCAGCGCGGGATCGCAGTCGATCCGGTTCAGCAGCGTCCACACATGCGGGGTGAAGATCACGGCGGGGAACTCGCGCTCCTCGCCGCTCTCGTCGGTCACCCGTACGCCGTCGGCGGTCCGACGCAGCCGGGTGACCGCGGGCCGGGGGCGGCCGCCGTGCAGCGAGGACAGCGAGGTGCCCCGCGGCCAGTGCGCGAGCGTCTCGGGCCGGTGCTCCCACAGCCCGTTCGGCACCTGCGAGGAGCCGCCGACTATGCCCACCTGGTGGTCGTCGGCCTCGGTGACCACGACACGCAGGATCTCCAGCACCGAGTTGGGGAAGTCGGTGTCCCAGCCGCCGGTGCCGAAGCCCACCTGGCCGAAGATCTCCCGGTGGCGGAAGGACTGGAAGGTGGGGGAGGTGGCCAGGAAGCCGTAGAAGGACTGGTCGTCGAACTCCTTGACCAGCGAGTTCCATACGGTCTTGAGCGTGGTGACGTCCCGCCGCTGGATGGCGTCCCGCAGCGTGGCCAGGTCGGCGCGCTCCTGGAGCGCCTTGTCCCAGGCGTCGGCGACCTCCTGGTAGACCCCCGGAAGCTCCTCGGTGGTCCGCGCCCGGTCCCGGTCGCCGTTCAGGTCGATCAGCGTGCTCGGGGTGCCCGGCGCCAGCGGATTGGGGAAAGGGCGAGTGGGCAGGCCCAGTAGATCGATGTAATGGAACAGCGAGCGGGCGGCGATGGGAAAGCGCATGGCGCCCATCTCCGCCTTGTATTCCGGATTCCCGGGGAAGGGCAATGAGCGCATACGGCCGCCCAGTTGCTCCGCTTCATAAAGAACTGGGGAAATCCCTAGGCGCAGCAGCTCGTATGCCGCGGTGAGTCCGGACATTCCACCGCCGATGACGGCGACTTCGGTGCCGTGCATCGCCGGTGGCAGGCTGCCCAGACCGGCGGGGTGGGACAGCCATCTGTCATAGGAAAAGGGGAAATCCGGCACGAGCATCGTCGTGGCGGACGCGGTAGCGCACGTCATGGCATCAACCTCTTGGGGCCGAGTGGCATCGCCGGGGGAAATCAGGCGGTGTAAGCGACATCGAAATCCAGGCTCGCGGGCAGTTCTCGGCGCTGGCTGATGTTGATCTTCCGGTAGACACGCGTCAAGTGTTGTTCCACCGTCGAGATCGTAATGTAGAGCTTAGCCGCGATCTCCCGGTTGGTGTAGCCGGAAGCTGCTAGTGCTGCCACTCGACTTTCTGCATCGGAGAGTTCGGAAAAGGCAGCGGTATCCTCTCCGGTACGCGCCGCTTCCGACAGGGCCGAACGGGCCGGAGTGCGCTGGAGGGAGCGGGACAGCTCCTCGGCGCCGCAGCTGTCCGCGAGCCGCAGGGCCCGACGGGTCATCAGCCGGCTGGTGTCCAGATCGCCGAGCTGCTTGTGCGCCTCCGCGAGGTCCGCCAGCGCCCGCGCCATCTCGTACCAGCCGCCGCTCGCCTGGAGCACCCCCACCGCCTGCTGGAGCAGCGCGGTCCGCTCGTTCAGCGGCCGGGTGGCGGCCAGGACCCGCAGCGCGGCGCCCCGGGTGCGGGAGGAGGACTCCCCGGCCAGCTCCAACTGCTCCTCCGCCAGCCGCGCCGCCCGCTCCTGGCCGCCCAGGGTCAGCCAGGTCTCGGCGGCGCCGAGCCGCCAGGTCAGGGTGGCGGGCGAGTCCAGACCCCAGGCGGCCATCTTCTCGCCGCAGGCCCGGAAGTCGGTGAGGGCCGCGTGCTGCCGGCCGGTGGCCAGCTGGTGCCGGGCACGCGCGTAGAGGTAGTGCAGCCCGAAGCGGTTGCGGTACATCTCCTCCGGCACCGGGCGGGCGAGCAGTTCGGCCGCCGCGTCATGGTTGCCCATCGCGGTGTGCGCGTTGATCAGCATCCCCAGCGGCATGCCGACGGTGACCCCCCAGCCGCGGGCCGGAAGCTCCTCCAGCGCCCGCTCGGCGTACCGGAGCGTGTCCCGCAGCCGTCCGACGCGCAGGGCGATCTGGGCCCGCAGTACACAGAAGTAGGCCAGCAGCGCCTTGGCGCCGCGCTCCGAGGTCTCCTCGATCAGCCGGTCGCACCAGGAGGTGGCGGTGGCGTGGCGGTCGGCGTACACCAGCGTCTGGAGCGCCGCGTGCACCGTCAGCATCGTGCGGTCCGAGAGCGGGACGGTCTCCAGCACCCGCTCCGCGGCCCGTACGGCGCGCTCGTCGACACCGCGGCTCAGTACGGTCCGCAGTGCGCGGAACGCGGTCAGCTGAGGCGACTCCGGGCTCTGGCCCGGTGAGAGCGGCCCGCCCTCCCACGGGGCGTCGGGCTCCTCCTGGTCCAGGAAGGGGCGCAGTTCGGGATGGTCGGGGTAGGTGGAGGACAGCGCGAGCCGGATGGCCCGCAGCCCGGTCTCCAGATCGGTGCCCGGGTCCTCGGCGGCGGCCCGGCTGACCTGCTCGAGCGCGGCGGCCGCCTCGCCCATCCGGCCCAGCCCCAGCAGTCCGATGACGACCGGGATGGTCTGCGGCGCCGGCAGCAGCCCGCTGCCCGCCGGAGCGGCCAGCGACTGGAGCCGCCGCATCTGGGACAGCGGGTTGAACGGCCACATGGCCTGCACCATCGTGGCCTGGAGCTGAAGCGCCTCCCGCTCGTCGGTGCTGTAACGGTCGGCCATCTGGAGGCAGTTCATCGCCAGCTCGCGGCGGTCCGCGGCGATGGCGTGCACGGCCGCGTCGCACAGCGCCTGCGTGATCCACTCCTCGACCGGCTCGGACGCCTCATGGCTGAGCAGATGGCGGGCCACGTCGATGGGGTCGGCGCCCTCCTCGTACAGCAGCCGGGCGGCCCGGTGGTGCAGCGGGCCGAGCTCGTCCAGTTCGAGGTCGTCCAGGAGCACCGTGCGCACCGCGTCGCTGCGGAAGCGCCCGCCGTGCAGGATCCCCACCTCGGTGAGCAGCGCGACGGACTGCCGCACCAGCCGCTCCTCGACCTCGATCAGCTTGCTCAGCAGGGGAACGGACGTGGCGTCACCCAGCAGCGCGACCCCGTGGGCGACCCGGCGGTGGGCCGGGCCGCCGCGGTAGACGCAGGACAGCGCGGCCTGCCGGAACAGCTCCCCGGCCATCGGCGCGTCCGTGCCCGGCGCGGGGTCGAGGGGGCCGCGGGTGAGGCGGGAGAACCGGTCGTCCAGCAGACCGCGCAGCAGCAGCAGATTGCCGCCGGTCATCTCGTGGTACGCGGCGGCGTGGCGGCCGGCCTCCTCGGTGCCCAACTCCTGGGTCAGCAGCGTGGAGACGCCCGCGACGGTGAGCGGGGCGAGCCGGACGTGGCACACCTTGGGCTCGTGCAGCAGCTCGTCCAGGGCGGTGGCGGCGGGTCCGGTCAGCGATCCGCGGCTGACCACGACGGACAGCGCCTCCGAACGGCAGCGGCGGATGCCGTAGGCCAGGCAGCGCAGCGACGGCAGATCGGCGAACTGCACGTCGTCGATGGCGATCAACAGGGGGGAGTCGCCGGTCAGTTCGTCGAGGGTGCGGTGGAAGTCCTGGAGCAGCGGGAGATCGGCCTCGTCGGGGCCGTGCGGGTTTCGCAGGGCGTCCAGGCCGGGCCGCGGCCGGGAGAGCTGAAGATGGGCCGGCATGCCCTGATAAAGCTGCTCGAGTACGGCGTAGGGGAATTTCTGCTCCGATATGGAAGCGACCGCGGGCAGCACCCGGACGCCGCGTCCACCGGCCGTATCCGTGACGTTGTGCAGAAGTGCGGTCTTTCCCGATGTCACGGCGCCGCTGATGACGGCGAGCCGGCTTCCCTCGCGGGCGCCCTCGAAGAGGAGCCGATTGAGCCGGGCTATCTCCTGATCGCGCTCCACCAACACGTACGAAACACCTTCCCCGATTTCACCTGTGCGCAGGGGTCTTGAAAGCGAATCACCGTGCACGGCGCACCTGGTAATGCATCATCGTCCCCCGATGTCGTAAATACCGTGCCGCTGCCGGGTCCCCGTTCCCTTCCCTTGGTCAACCCACTGCGGCGGCATGGCTGCTCTGCGTCATGTCGGTCTTCTCCCGCCCCTCCCGGCCAGGTTGGGCATGCCAACCCAGGATCGGGGGTATCGGGACGGATGGGCACTCTAGCAGTGCGGTTGGTACGAAAAGATGACCGTCTCGTCACAGGAGAAACTGTTCGATTACGGTTTCGCCCCCGTAGCCGAGTTGTGAAGCCGCTCACCGACTCTCAGATCGGGCCTTCTCGCTGGTGGCTGGTGGGTTACCAGGGGTAACACCCCTGTCGGATGTGAAAGTTGCGCAAAAGTGTCGGAAGCAACTGCACGGTGAGTTCGCTGCTTCGCGTCCCGTTGAGTGTGTTTCCGCTGTTCGATGGTCAGTACCCATCGCCGCCCAGGGCATCCATTAGCATCGCCGCGGCCACCGAATCGACCGAGGTGTGTCATGGGCCACTATGGGAACGGCCACTAGGGAAACAACTAGTTGTCCGAGCAAACGGGAGGAAGTGCGCGTGGTCAACCAGAAGTTGACATTTGTCGTCGGCACCGGTCGGTGCGGTTCGACGGCTCTGTCTCAGGTCATCAATATTCATCCGGATGTTCTCAGCATCAATGAATTGTTCGCCAGTGTTCCCGAACGGGAGATGCTGGACGAGACTGCGCTGAGCGGTCCGGAGTTCTGGGGATATCTGTCCCGGCCCAATCCGATCACCAATAGCATGATCAAAAATGGTGCCAGTGCACCCGAGTTCCTTTACCACCGGGTGCCAGGGCGGCGGTTCGACGCGGAGACCACCGGTATCCCGGCCATCAGCGTCATGGTGCTGCCCCATCTGACCGACGACCCCGACACGCTCTTCGACGAGCTGGAGTCCGAGGTCACCTCCTGGCCCACCCGCCGTCCGGCAGAGCACTGGACGGCCCTGTTCACCAGCCTCGGCGCGCGGTTCGGCAACCCCGACGCCGTCGTCGAGCGGACCGGTATGTCCATCGGCCGCGTGCCGGAGATGCACCGCGCCTTCCCCGAGGCGCGCTTTGTGCACCTCTACCGCGAGGGCCCCGACTGCGCCGTCTCCATGAGCCGCCACTTCAGCTTCCGGATGATCCCGTTGCTGTGGGAGATGGCCGACCACTGCGGTCTGGAGACCCCGGAGCACCTCACCGCGGAGCATGTGGCGCAGCTGCCGGCCGACCTCGCCGTGCTGCTGAGCGACCGTTACGACCCGGCGCTGGTATGGGACCGACCCATCCCGATCAGCGCGTTCGGCGCCCTGTGGTCCGACACGATCGTCGACGGCCTGGAGAAGCTGGACGCGGTCCCGGCGGAGCAGCGCACCGCGCTGTCCTACGAGAACCTGCTGGAGGAGCCGGAGAAGGAGCTGATCCGGCTCGCCGAGTTCATCGGGGTGGAACCGTGGCGCAGCTGGCTGGACGCGTCCGTCGCCCATCTCGACGGTGGCCGGCCCGGCGCCGCGCGCAAGCTGCCCACGGAGGAGCTCACCTCGCTGCTGGAGTCCTGTAGCCCCGGCACCCGGGCGCTGGCCGTCCACCAGTAGGGGCGCACGTCATCCAGTAGGGCGCACATCATCACCCGGCGACGGCCGCCTGCCGCAGGCCGAGGCCGGTCGCCGGGTGGCGCCCTGCTTTTGGGGGTTCGCCAGGCTTTCCGGGTTCTCCGGGTTCTCCGGGTTCTCCGGGTTCTCCGGGTTCTCCGGGTTCTCCGGGTTCTCCGGGTTCTCCGGGGCTTCCGGGTCTTCCGGGTTCTCCGGGGCTTCTGGGTTCTGCGAGTTCTCCGAGAGAGACCGATACGCCCAGGGCACGCCCTGGCCGGACGTCCATAGCCGGTGCCTATCATCGTGGTGTGCAGTTGCAACAGCTGCGATATTTCGCCACCGTCGCGGAGACCCGGCACTTCACCCGCGCCGCGGAGCTCCTGCATGTCGCCCAGCCCTCGCTGTCCCAGCAGATCCGCGCCCTCGAACGGGAGCTGGGAGCCGATCTCTTCCACCGGGTGCGCGGCAATATCGCCCTCACCGACGCCGGAGAGGCACTGCTGCCGCTGGCCCGCCAGATCATCGCCGACACCGAGACCGCGCACCGCGAGGTCCAGGAGGTCGCCCAGCTGCGGCGCGGCCGGGTGCGGCTGGGGGCCACGCCGAGCCTGTGCGCCAGCTTCGTCCCCGACGTTCTGCGCCGCTTCCACGACGAGTTCCCGGGCATCGAGCTGATCGTGGACGAGGGCGGGTCCCAGGACCTGGTCCGCACGCTCTCCGCGGGCGAACTGGACCTCGCGCTGATCATCACCCCGCTGCCCGGCCAGGCCCCCGCCCTCGCCGCCACCGAGCTGCTGCGGGAGGAGCTGGTGGTGGCCTCATCGCCCGCGTCCCCGCCGCCCAGCAGGCGTCGGCAGATCCGGGTCGAGGATCTCCGGGACCGCCCCATGGTGATGTTCCGGCGCGGCTACGACCTGCGGGAATTCACCACCGCGGCCTGCCGGGCGGCCGGTTTCGAGCCGTCCTTCACAGTCGAGGGCGGCGAGATGGACGCGGTGCTCGGCTTCGTACGGGCCGGGCTCGGCATCGCCGTACTGCCGGGCATGGTGGCGGCCAGGTCCGGGCTGCGGATCACGCCGTTCGCGGGCCACGACATGCAGCGCACCATCGCCGTCGCCCACCGTAAGGACGCCGCGCCGCCCCGGGCCGCGCGTGAGCTGCGCCGGGTGATGCTGGAGCATCTGCGGACGGCGGCCGCGGGGGAGTTCGGCCTGCCGCCGACCACGACGCGACTGCTGCCGTAGCGGTGCGGGGCGGTGTGGGGCGGTGCGGGCGGCGAAGCCGGTGCGAGCCGTAAGGCTGCCGCGAGGCGGCGGACGCGTAAGGCCGTCGCGAGGCGGACGGACGCTGGTAAGGCCGCCTGGAGGGGCGCGGACGCGGTAAGGCTGCCGCGAAGCTGGCGGACGCGGTAAGGCCGTCGCGAGGCGGACGGACGCTGGTAAGGCCGTCGCGAGGCGGACGGACGCTGGTAAGGCCGCCGTGAGGGGGCGGACGCGGTAAGGCCGGGACTGCCGCGAAGGGGGAGCCGTCAGCCCCAGATCGCGTGGGCCAGCCCCACACCCGCGAAGGCGGCGCCCACTCCGACCACCAGACTCAGCACCACATTCGCCACGGCGAAGAGCCGGGCGCCCTCCTCGGCCAGCCGCAGGGTCTCGTACGAGAACGTCGAGTACGTGGTCAGCGCCCCGCACAACCCCGTGCCCAGCAGCAGTTGGAGCCGCTCGGACGCCGCCCCCGCCTGCGCCGCGCCGGTGAGCAGGCCCAGCACCGCACAGCCCACCACATTGACCATGAACGTGCCCCAGGGGAACACCGAGTCGTGCCGGGTCTGGACCGCGCGGTCGGTCACATAGCGCAGCGGGGCGCCGACCACTCCGCCCGCGATCACCAGCAGCCAGTTCACCGGGTCCGGCCCCCGGGGTGCGCGATCTCGACCGGGTCGACCACCACGAGGCCGTCACCCACGATCTCCTCCAGCTGGGGCAGGAAGGACCGCACCCGTTCCTCCGTATCAATGATCACGATGGCCATGGGCAGATCCTCGCCGAGCGACAGCAGCCGCGAGGTGTGGATCAGGGACGTGGAGCCGTACCCCTCGACGCCGCGGAACACGCTCGCGCCCGCGAGCCCCGCGCGATGGGCACGGTGCACGATCTCGGCGGACAGCGGTTTGCGGTGCCAGGTGTCGTTCTCGCCGATGAAGACGGTCAGGCGCAGCGCGGGCTCGAGGTTCATCTGGCCACCCTCCCGCCGGGGCCGTCGCCGTATGCGCCGATGACGCGCCGAGTGGCCGCCACGGCCGCCCATACGGCCGCCATCGCCACCACGAGCGTCCCCATCAGATAGGCGAAGGCGATCGCGATACGGCCCTCCTGGACCAGCCGGGCGAAGTCCACGGCATAGGTCGAGAAGGTGGTGAAGCCGCCGAGCACACCGGTGCCGAAGAAGGGCCGCACCAGCCGGTGGGCCGTCCACATCTCGGTGATCAGCACCAGGAAGACGCCGATGATCGCGCAGCCGACGGCGTTCACCAGCAGGATCGTCCAGGGGAAGGCGCTGGACGGGGTCGACCAGAGCAGCATCGCCCCATAGCGGGCCATCGCTCCGAGCGCGCCGCCCACCGCCACCACGCCCACCACGGGCCCCTGCCCGCGCCACGGGTGGTGCGGGGCGGGCGGGACGGGGTCGGTATCGGGGTCGATGGGCTCCTCCACCACTTCTGACCGTGAGCTGCCCATGGGCTCAGATTACGACGCGACGCCGACACCGGCCGACCGGGCGAGGCGGGCCGGGAAGATCGGAGAGCTACGGGAGCCGGTCAGTGGTCCCGGCGCGCCACGAAGTCGCAGAGCGCGTGCAGCACCTGGGTGGCCGGGCCGTCCGGCAGTCCGTTCAGCGCGGTCCGGGCGCGCAGCAGCCGCGCGTGCAGCACCGTCCGCGCCTCCGCCAGCGCCCCGCAGCGGTGCAGCAGCGCGACGGCCTTCGGCAGCCCGGTGCCCTCGGCGGCGGTGGCGGTGGCAGCGGTCAGCAGGGTGCGCAACTCACCCGCCTCCGGCCGCTCGTCGGCCAGCGCCAGCAGCACCGGGAGGCTGGCGACGCCGATCGCGAGATCCTTGCCCTGCTCCTTGCCGGAGACCTCGGAGGTGGAGGTGACATCGAGGATGTCATCGGATATCTGGAACGCGATTCCGAGGTGCTCCCCGTATTCGGCGAGCGCCTGGACGACGCGGTCCGGGGCGCCCGTACGGACCGCTCCCAGCTGAAGCGCCATGGCGATGAGCGCGGCCGTCTTCCCGGCCACCACGGTGAAGTAGTGGGAGAGCGGATCGTCGTCGTCCGAGGGGCCGACGAGCTCCCGTATCTGGCCCATGATCAGCCGATTGGTGACCTTGGACTGCAATCGGATGGTCTCCGGGCCGAGTTCCGCGGCGAGCTGGGCCGCCTTCGAGAGCAGCCAGTTGCCCGCGAGTACGGCGGTGGTGTTGCCCCAGCGGGCGTTGACACTGGGCACTCCGCGCCGGGTGAGGCCCTGGTCCATGACGTCGTCGTGGAAAAGCGAGGCCACATGGACCAGCTCGGCCAGGGCGGCGGCATCCACGGTGGCATCCACGGCGGCGGGCGCGTCGGTGGCGGACAGACCGGTGGCGGACGGGTCGGTGGCGGCCGTGCCCGTGGCGGAGGCACCGGCGGCCGATGGATCGGCGGCCGCTGGACGGCGCTCGCCGAATTCCGCGCCGACCAGCGCCAGGAGCGGGCGCAGCCGCTTCCCGCCCCGGCCGAAGAGATGTCCGGCGACCTCCGCGACATAAGGGTCCCGGGCCTCGGCGGCGAGCGCGCGCAGCCGCTCCTCCGAGGCGTCCATGCCGCGCTCCAGCCGGGCCATGAGCGTGGGATCGCCGATGGTGAGCTCCATGGCCATGGAGCCCCTGGGCTCGGTTCTGGCGGACGCGACCATGCCGCGGACCGTAGGGGACAGAGCCACC
The DNA here is from genome assembly GCF_040653035.1 of Streptomyces malaysiensis subsp. malaysiensis. Lineage (NCBI taxonomy): Bacteria > Bacillati > Actinomycetota > Actinomycetes > Kitasatosporales > Streptomycetaceae > Streptomyces > Streptomyces malaysiensis. The sequence goes on along the minus strand of NZ_JBEZNG010000024.1, from coordinate 44,872 downwards.
GGAACCCCGGATTCTGTCAGGAAGGTGCCATTTTCCGTATCCAGGCTTCCCCAGGCCCTTGCGGCCTCTCGGTGAACGCCCGCCCCCGGCCGGTACCGTCAAGCCTGTCGACGCCGACCGTGAGCGAGGAGAACAGCGATGAGCAACCCCTTCGAGAACCCCGACGGCCGTTATCTCGTGCTCGTCAACGAGGAGGGGCAGCACTCGCTGTGGCCGGCCTTCGCCGAGGTCCCCGCGGGCTGGACGGTCGCCCACGGCGAGGACGACCGCCAGGCGTGCCTGGACCACATCAACGAGCACTGGACCGATATGCGGCCCAAGAGCCTGATCACCGCGATGGACGGCACCCCGGCCTGACCGCGATACGCCCCCTCGGCCTGACCTATACGCCCCCTGGCCCGACCGCGATACGCGCCCCCGCCCGACCGCGCGACGGCGTCCCGGCCCGAACGCGTGCCTTACGGTCGCCGCGGGCCCCACGGCGTTACGTTGGCGGTGTGACGGACGCGAACGCCGGCCTTCCGGCGACCATGCGGGCATGGGTGGTCCCCACCCCGGGCCGGGTCGAACAGGTGGAGCTGCCGGTGCCGCGACCGGCCGATGACGAGCTGCTGGTCAGGGTCCGGGCCTGCGGGGTGTGCCGCACCGATCTGCATGTCCGGGACGGCGATCTGCCTCCGCACCGCAGCCCGGTCGTCCCCGGTCACGAGGTGGTCGGCGAGGTCGTCGCGGCGGGCTCGCGGGCGCGCCGCCCCGGCGCCGGAGTCCGGATCGGCGTCCCCTGGCTACGGCACACCTGCGGCCGCTGCCGCTACTGCGTCCGGGGCCATGAGAACCTGTGCCCGTTCTCGGAGTACACCGGCTGGGACGCGGACGGCGGCTACGCCGAGTACGTCACCGTACCGGCGGACTACGCCTATGAGCTGCCCACCGGATACTCCGACGAGGAGCTCGCCCCGCTGCTGTGCGCCGGAATCATCGGCTACCGCGCCCTGCGCCGGGCCGACCTTCCGCCGGGCGGCCGGCTCGGCATCTACGGCTTCGGCGGCTCCGCGCACCTCACCGCGCAGGTCGCCATCGCCCAGGGCGCCGTCGTCCATGTCCTGACCCGCTCGCCCGCCGCCCAGGCCCTCGCCCTGGAACTGGGCGCCGCCTCCGCGAACGACGCCTACGACCGCCCGCCCGAGCCCCTCGACGCCGCCATCCTCTTCGCCCCGGTGGGCGATCTGGTGCCGGTCGCCCTGGAGGCGCTGGACGCGGGCGGCACGCTGAGCATCGCCGGTATCTACCTCTCCGCCATCCCGTCCCTCGACTACGAGCGCCACCTCTTCCGCGAACGCACCGTCCGCAGCGTCACCGCCAACACCCGCGAGGACGGGCGCGAATTCCTCACCGCGGCCGCCGAGCACCGCATCGGCGTCACGGTCACCCCGTACCCGTTCGACCGGGCGGACGCCGCGCTGGACGACCTCGCCGCCGACCGCGTCAACGGGGTGGCGGTCCTGACGCTGCCGCGCTGAGCGCTCCGCGGGAAGTGCCCTGACCTGCCGTCGGTCGTCCGCGGCGGCGAGCGTCTTCCGAACCGCGGCCCACTTCCGCCGATCCGCTGAGCGCGACGGCCCCGGTATCCGGCCGACGCGGGCCCGGTATCCGGCCGACGCGGGCCCGGCGCCGGGCGAAGTGGGCGCATCACCTGGCGAAGCGGGCCCTTCGCCGCAGGAAGAAGTGGCCTCGTCGCCTCAGGAATTCGACCAGCCGCGGCGGCACAGCACCAGGCGGTAGCCGTCGGGGTCCTCGATGGTGACGCCCCATTCGTTCCAGTACGGATTGGGGGAGGCGACGCGGGTGCCGCCGTGCTGGGTGAGGCGGGTCACCAGTTCCTCGGGGACGGCCTCATCGAGGTAGATCACCAGGAGGTCCTCCTCGGTCGGCCGGGGCTCCACGGGGTGGGCCGCCTCGTGGACGAGCTCCAGGTGCCAGGAGGCGTCGGGCCAGCCCACCATCAGCAGATCGTGCTCCCCGGGCCGGTCACCGCCCTCGGCCCGGTACACCACGCTCAGCCCCAGCCCCGCACACCAGAAGCGCTCGGCCGCCGCGAGATCGCGCGAGGGGCGGGCGATACGGATGTGGCTCTGACCGTCGGCGGGCATGGGGGCGCCTCCTTCGTCGTGGGGAACGCGGCGACGGCGCCGTGATCGCCGGGCCGCGCCCGAAGCCTAGAGACGGGCCCGCGGCCGGGGCATCGGCCGTTCGCAGGGCCTTCCCACGGCCCTGGGACCTACGACTCCGGCGGCCCTGACCGCCAGGACTCCGGCGGCCTTGGCCGCTACGACTCCGGTGGGCCCGGCCGTGGGCCGAACGGGGTGATGCGGCGGTATCCCGCGCGGGCGTTGACGATGCGGGCGAGCGCGGTGCCCGCGACGGCCGCCGCCAGGAGGCAGGCGAGCCAGAAGGCGTCGCGGTCGACCGCCCAGGAGAGCCGGCCCGCGGGTGGAATGGCGAAGCCGTTGAGGAACAGCCAGCACAGCCCCGCCGTACCGGGCGCGGCGACGAAACGCGCGCACAGCCCCAGCAGGGCGGCCAGCAGCGAGAGCCCGACCAGGGCGAACACGGGGCGGCCGTGGCCGCCGAGGAAGTTCAGGGTCGCCACCAGGACCAGCGCACCGAAGCCGGCCCCGCCCCAGATGACGGGAGTGGCGACTGGATCGGGAACCGGCCTGATACCGGTGCTGAGCCGCCTCCACTCGATCATGGGCACCACCCTCCTCCGGGCACCATCCTCCACGTCGACCGATGACATGCTCCTCGTCGACCACCCCGATGCGGTCGGCATCGTCCCACCGCACCTTCGCACACCTGCCGTCATTACCAATTCTTTGCCATTCGTTAGGGTGTCATGAGAATCAAGCGACGAGAGGGATGATTGTGGGCGCTCCGCGGATGAGCAGTACGCCATTGCCCGGCATCGGGGTTCGGTACGACCTGACAACACGAGAGAACAGGCGGCTCTCGGTCATCGCGCATCGCGACGGCGACCGCACGCTCAGCGCGTACCGGAAGGAGGACCCCGATGAGTGCGCCCTGTCCACCACGCTGACGGCAGGGGAAGCGGAGGCGCTCGTCGGGGTTCTGATGCCGAGCCATCACAGCCCGAACCTGCTGTCCACCACCGAGCTCGGGCTGGTGGCCGAGCGGATCGAGCTGTCGTCCACGTCGTACTGGAACGGGCGGGTGCTGGGCGAGACGCGGATGCGGACGGATACCGGCGCCTCGATCGTGGCCGTGCTGCGCAGAGCGGAGGCGATCCCCTCCCCGACCCCCGACTTCCGGCTGGCCGGTGGGGACGAGCTGATCGTGATCGGCACCCGCGAGGGCGTGGAGACGGCCGCGGCGATACTCGGACGGGCGTGAGCCCATGCATTCATCTGCCGTCTTTCTGATCGAGTTCGGTGCCGTCATCCTGGGCCTGGGGCTGCTGGGGCGGCTGGCCGGACGGTTCCAGTTCTCTCCGATCCCGCTGTATCTGCTGGCCGGACTGGCCTTCGGCGAGGGCGGGCTGCTGCCGCTGGGGGCGAGCGAGGAGTTCGTCGCGACCGGCGCCGAGATCGGCGTCATCCTGCTGCTGCTCATGCTCGGCCTGGAGTACAGCGCCAGCGATCTGGTCAGCAATCTCAAGACCCAGTACCCGGCCGGGCTCGTCGACGCGGTGCTCAACGCACTGCCCGGCGCCATCATGGCTCTGTTGCTGGGGTGGGGGCCGGTGGCCGCCGTGGTGCTGGCCGGTGTGACCTGGATCTCCTCATCCGGTGTCATCGCCAAGGTCCTCGGCGATCTGGGCCGGCTCGGCAACCGCGAAACCCCGGTGATCCTGAGCATCCTCGTCCTCGAGGACCTGGCGATGGCCGTCTATCTGCCGATCGTCACCGCGCTGCTGGCCGGTGCGGGCCTGGCGGCGGGCTCCGTCACCCTGGCCATCGCCCTCGGCGTGGCCGGTCTGGTGCTGTTCCTGGCCGTCCGCTACGGCCGGCTCATCTCCCGCTTCGTCTCCAGCGACGACCCCGAGAAGCTGCTGCTGGTGGTGTTGGGGCTGACGCTGCTGGTGGCGGGGATCGCCCAGCAGCTCCAGGTGTCGGCGGCCGTCGGCGCGTTCCTGGTGGGCATCGCCCTCTCCGGGGAGGTCGCCGAGGGCACCCACATTCTGCTCAGCCCACTGCGGGATCTGTTCGCCGCGGTCTTCTTCGTCTTCTTCGGTCTGCACACGGATCCGGCCAGCATTCCCCCGGTGCTGCTGCCCGCCATGGTGCTGGCCGTCATCACCGCGGGTACGAAGATCACCACCGGGTACTGGGCGGCGCGGCGGGCCGGGATCTCCACCCGGGGCCGTTGGCGGGCCGGTGGCACGCTGGTGGCCCGGGGCGAGTTCTCGATCGTCATCGCGGGACTCGCCGTCACCGCCGGTATCGAACCGTCGCTCGGCCCGCTGGCCACGGCGTACGTCCTGATCCTGGTCGTCCTCGGGCCGCTCACCGCCCGCTGGACCGAGCCCATCGCCCGGCAGGTCACGGACCGGCTCGCGGCGCGCCGCCGGCCCGCGCCGACGGGGGCGGTCGAGGGCGATGGCGTGGCGCGGGAGACGGTGGACGACTCCGACGCGGTGGGGCGTCGCTCCTAGCCGTCGCTCACCGGTGTGCGCACCGGGAAGGCTTCGCCGGTGTGCGCACCGGGGGCCGTCCTGGCGTGCGCACCGGGGGCCGCCCTGGGGCGCGTGCCGGGGGCCGCGGGAGGGTCTCGCCGCGGGGAGGGGAGGGCCCGTGGCCCTCAGCGCCTCACCCCTGGTGCTCCTCCTCGGGGCCCGCGCCCTCCGCGTCCCGTAAGCCCTCTAAGTGCTGTAAGCGCTGTAAGTTCCCTAACTTCCCTAAGTTTCCTAACTTCCCCAACTTCCCTGAGTTTCCTAACGCGTCGCCGAGTCCAGCCGCGACCACGCCGCCCACGGCCCCGGCCGCCGTAGCGCCCGCGACGCCCGCGGCCACCGCCCCGGTGCGGGCGGTGGGGGCGGTGCGGGCGCCGCGGGCCTGGATGAGCGCCCGGATCCAGGAGTCGACCTCACCGGTCCAGTCGCGGTGTTCAAGGCCCTCATGGCTCACCGTGTGGCGGCCCGGGGCGCCGGGCCCACCGGGAAGGTGCTTGTGAGGGGTGGAGGGCCCGGGGGAGAGTCTGCCGCGCTTGTCGGCCTCCAGAACGACCTCCATGCCGTCGGGGCCGGTCAGCAGGGTCAGCGCGATCTCGTTCACATCGTGGATGTACCGCGGGGCGGGGGTGAGCTCGAACTCCTGGTGGAAGGGGAGCTTCTGCCCGCTGCCCGCGATACGGCCGAGCCGCAGATCGGCGGCGATGAGTCCGAAGCCGAGCCGCCCCAGCGCCCCCAGCACGGCTTCCTGGACCGGCAGCGGGCGCACGATCAGCTGCTCCGGATCGCCGTGGTCCTTCGCGCCCCGCGCCGCGAGCTCGGCCCGGACGCCCAGGTCGGCGCCCAGCGGCTGGCCGGACAGCTCGGTGAGCGGGGTTTCCCACGGTATGTGAATGGTGAACGGGACATCTCTGTGCTCTCTCGCGTCGAGCCGGAACCCCCCGCTGAGCCGGAGGCGGTCGAAGACCACACCGCCCTCGTGCTCCTCGATCACACCGCCCTCGTGCTCCTCGCCGCCGGGCCCGGTCTCGACCCTGGCGACCAGCTCCAGTGCGAGGTGCTCGATATCGCAGCCGCTGCCTCCGCCCCGCAGCCGCACCTGCCCCCGCACCACGCCACCGGGGCGCACCGGCCCCCGGTCGAGGACCGTGTCCACGACGGGCCCACCGACCCCGAGCGAGCCGAGCACTCGTTTGAACACCATCGCGGCGTTCACTCCTTCGCTGTCACTGTGTTCGTTCTCTGTTCCGTGGGGGGCATGCGTGGAACGAATGGAGTGGTAAAGGGATTCCCATGTACGCCTTCTGGAATGGCAAAGACGGCCGGGGTGACGCGACCTCCGCCGTCGGCGCCCCCGATGGCCCAGCTCAGAGGCTCGCCCGCGCGCGGAGAGCCGGCTGCATGGGCCTCCGGCCCTGGGCAACTCGGGGTGAATCCCTAGGCCCGCTATGGCGATGTGAAGGGAGCATGATGACTCGTGTGCGACGGATGAGATCGGCGCTGCTCGGTGCCGTGGCGGTCGTCGTGAGTGCGGGGATCCGGCGATGGCGGCGCAGACCGTCGCGGATGGCTCGGGGGACCGAGGTCCGGCCCCGGGGTCGCCACGGCGGCTCATGACCGACGGCTCGCGGTTGGCGGCTCACGGCCGAAGGCTCATGACCGGCTCATGGCCGACGGTCGGCCGGGTCCGCTCGCTCCGGGCCCGTTGACCGGCCCGGGACCTCTACGGCGAGTCGGGCCCGAATCGCCGTCCCGCTTCGGGTAATGGTGGGCAAATCGACACAAAGGATTCGTCGGCCGGTGCCGCCGGCCGCCCACCCATGCATACGGCCGAGGAGCGGACACGGACATGGCGATGACAACCAAGCCCGAATATCAAGCTCCCGCCGAAACCACCAAACTCGGCAGCATCCTCGTCGACTGGCTCACCACCACCGACCATAAGAAAATCGGACACCTGTACCTGGTGACCGCGTTCGGTTTCTTTCTGATCGCCGGCCTGCTGGCCATGGTGATGCGGGCCGAACTCGCCCGGCCCGGACTGCAAATCGTCAGCCCGGAGCAGTACAACCAGGCTTTCACCCTGCATGGCACGCTGATGCTGCTGCTCTTCGCCACACCGGTCTTCGCCGGATTCGCCAACGAGATCATGCCGCTGCAAATCGGCGCCCCGGATGTCGCCTTCCCCCGGCTGAACATGTTCGCGTACTGGCTCTTCGCCTTCGGGGGGCTGATCGTGATCGGCAGTCTGCTCACCCCCGACGGCGCGGCCGACTTCGGCTGGACCGCCTATACGCCGCTCAGCAGTAAAGTGCGCACACCGGGCGTGGGCGGCGACATGTGGGCGATGGGCCTCGCCTTTTCCGGCTTCGGGACGATCCTGGGCGCGGTCAACTTCGTCACCACCATCGTCTGCATGCGCGCCCCGGGGATGACGATGTTCCGGCTTCCCATCTTCACCTGGAACATCCTCTTCACCTCGATCCTCGTGCTGCTGGCCTTCCCCGTGCTGGCGGCCGCCCTGCTGGTGCTGGAGGCAGACCGCAAATTCGGTGCGGTCGTCTTCGAAGCGGCCAACGGCGGGGCGGTGCTGTGGCAGCACCTCTTCTGGTTCTTCGGCCACCCCGAGGTCTACATCATCGCCCTGCCGTTCTTCGGCATCATCACCGAAATCATTCCGGTGTTCTCCCGCAAGGTAGTCTTCGGCTATGTGGGACTGGTGGGAGCCACCATCGGTATCACCGGCCTCTCCATCACGGTGTGGGCCCACCATATGTTCGCCACCGGAGCGGTGCTCCTGCCATTCTTCTCCTTTATGTCGTTCCTCATCGCGGTGCCGACCGGGGTGAAGTTCTTCAACTGGATTGGCACCATGTGGCGTGGCTCGCTCTCCTTCGAGACGCCGATGCTGTGGTCCATCGGTTTTCTCGTCACCTTCCTCTTCGGCGGGCTGACCGGGGTGATCCTCGCCTCGCCCCCGCTGGATTTCGAGGTCCACGACAGCTATTTCATCGTCGCCCACTTCCACTATGTGGTCTTCGGTACGGTGGTCTTCGCGATGTTCGCCGGGTTCTATTACTGGTGGCCCAAGTTCACCGGCAGGATGCTCGATGAACGCCTCGGCAAGATCCATTTCTGGACCCTGTTTGTCGGCTTCCATACGACCTTTCTGGTGCACCACTGGCTGGGCGTCATCGGTATGCCGCGCCGCTATGCCGACTATCTGGCCGCCGACGGCTTCACCACGCTGAACACGGTCTCCACCATCGGCTCCTTCCTTCTGGGCCTGTCCACCCTGCCGTTCCTCTACAACGTGTGGAGAACCGGGAAGTACGGGAAGCAGGTCGGGGTCGACGACCCGTGGGGATGGGGCCGCTCCCTGGAGTGGGCCACCGCCTGCCCTCCGCCCCGGCATAACTTCCTCACCCTGCCGAAGATCCGCTCCGAATCCCCCGCCTTCGACCTCCACCACCCTGAGATCGTCCCCCAGGAGGTGCCCGCCGCCGCAGGCCGGCCGGCCCTCGGCCCCGGGGCGGGCGAGGGCAGCCGGGACCGCGAGGACTGATCCCGACGCGGGCCGCGCGGGCCCGTCACAGAGGGCGCGGAGCCGGGGGCGTGTCCTCAGGCCGAGCCCTTCGGCGCAAGCGCGACGACATCGCCGCCGAAAGCGCCGAGCCGAGCTGATCCGACCCGACCCGACCCGACCCGAACCGAGCCGACCCGACCCGCCGCCGATGACCAGTTGGCGCATCTCACGGACATGCGAGACGAACTCGGTCGCCGAAGCGGGCTACACCTGGGCGAGGATGCCTCCGTCGACGCGGAACTGGGATCCGGTGAGCCAGCGCGCCCGCTCCGACACCAGGAACGCGACCAACTCGGCGGCGTCCTCAGGGGTTCCGGGGCGGTTCATCGGCACGTTCAGCCGCGCCGCGAGGTCGCGCTGCGCCTCCTCCAGCGAAACTCCCTGGCTGTCGGCGATCTTCTGATGGTGCGCGATCGCCCCCGGAGTGGCGATGAAGCCCGGCAGGACGCACACCACCCGTACCCCGGCCGGGCCGACCTCGGCCGCGAGCGAGCGGCTATAGCTGTTCAGCGCGGCCTTGGCCGCCGCGTAGGCGGCCTGGCCCGGCTGTGGCAGATGGCTCGCGATGGACGAGACATGCACCACGACCCCCGAGCCGCGCTCCACCATGCCCGGGACCAGCTCCTGGTCCAGCCGGATCGCGGACAGCACATTGCTCTCGAGGTCCGAGCGCCAGGTCTCCAGCGGCCGGGTCAGCGTGTCCGCCGGGGCGCTGCCGGCCCCGGCGTTGTCGATGAGGATGTCCACCCCGCCGGCGGCGTCGCGCACCCGCTCCGCCAGCTGTCGTGCTCCGTCGGGGTCCGCGAGGTCCGCGGTGAAGAACCGCGCCGGCAGCGAGCCCTCGGGCGGCGCCGATCTGGCTGCCGCGAACACGGTCGCGCCCGCCGCGGCGAGTCGCCGCACGATCGCCGCGCCGAGTCCGCGGCTCCCGCCCGTGACCAGCGCGCGCCGCCCCGCGAGCCCTTCGTCGGGAATCGGCGGGGACCCGGCGATCCCGCTCCCACCGGCGGGTACGTTGCTCTCAGTGCCGTTCATGCGATCAGAATACCTGACTTACCAGTAAGGCAGTTTAGATGCCGGAGCAAGCCGACAGAAGGCGTACCGACACGCGTCAACGCGTGCGGGCCATCGCGCTGGAACTCTTCACCGAGCAGGGCTACGAGCTGACCTCGTTGGCCCAGGTCGCCAAGCAGGCGGGCGTCACCAGACAGGCCGTCCTGCACCACTTCGCGAACAAGGAGGAACTGCTCACCAGCTCCTACGAGGAACTGCTCCCGGCACTCGACGCCGTCATCGAGTCCGCACGCGCCCACCCGCCTTCCGCCGCGACCCGCATGCGAGCAGTCGAGCGGTTCGACGCCCTGGTCCGAGGCGAGCACGGCGCCTCACTGGTGTGCGCCCAGCTCAACGAGTACGCCCTGCGGGGCCTGACCGCCGCGCGCACCCTCCAGCAGCGGCTCAACGACCTGACCCGCGCACTGGCCTGCGGCGAAGGGCCCGAGGGCGCGATGCGCGGACGGCTGGCCCTGGCCGCTGTGATCATGGCCGCGGCACGCGGACGCGAACTGGGCGGCCGACAGTCGGAACGCCACAAAGCGGCGCTCGCGGTGGCCCGCTCACTGATCGGATCCGAGCATGGGGCCGACGGCGCCTGACCGGTCGGCGCAAGAGGCGGCGGCGCCTCGTCGAACGGGATGCGGTTTATCCGCACTCCGAGGCTGATCCGCCAGTCGGATCCGGAGCTGTATCACCTCACCTTGTTGCATACCGGCAGTGTGGCGATCGAGCAGTCCGGCCTGGCGAACGTCCATGGCCCGGGAGGCATGTACTTCATCGACTGCTCCCGGCCCTTCGCATGCCGGATGGGCGGGCGGTTCACCGGGATCGGCCTGGAGATCCCCAAAGCCCTGATCCCACTGCCCGTAGCGGACTTGGTCACCTGTTCGCTGACAGAACATCAGGGAATCGGCAGGCTCCTGGTCGGATTTCTCACCCAGTTGAGTGCATGTGAAGCCTCCTATCGAGCCCAGGACATGACACGGCTGGAAACCGGCCTGCGCCTGGAAGGCGCCCGAGGCGATCTGGCCGACCCCGCCCAACGCGCCGCCTCCATCGGCTATATCGCGGCCCGCTGGGGCTTCACCCACCATGCCTCTTTCACCCGTGCCTTCCATGGCCGCTACCACATGACGCCGACCGACTACCGGCATATTTCCCTCGACACCGAAGACGGTCCATAACGGTCGCCGAGGATCAGCGGGTCGCCGAGGACCCGGCGGGTTCCGGCGCCGCCCGCGACGTCGGCGCCACCGAGGGCCGGCTCCGGCGTGTCGCGATCGGTGGAATCGGCCCTGAACAGCGAGAAAGACCCCCTTCGCTACGTGCGTAGAGAAGAGGGTCCGGTGCGCCCCCGGCAGGACTCGAACCTGCGGCCAAGCGCTTAGAAGGCGCCTGCTCTATCCACTGAGCTACGGGGGCCGGTGGTCATGGAGCTGCTGAGCCCCCGGGACCTGCGGGGCCGACGGGGCGGCCGTGGTGCGGGTGGCCGGGCTCGACGGACCGTGACCTTGCCGGGACAAGGATAGGGCTCCTTGCGCCTCGCCCCGGTTGCTTCACCTCCGTGGCACGTTGTGGAGGTTCGGTGAAGCGGTCTGATAATCGCAGGCAGGTCCGAATCTCGCATCGTTTTTCACGCCTCAGGGAGCGGGTGTTGTGTACTCGTTATGCCCGAGCCGCTGTCGTCACGTCCGCCTCGTGCTCCTTTTAGGGTGATCCGGGTGGGTCTCTTTGACGCGCACGAGTGAGCATACGCTTCAAAAAGACACCAAAAGCGTGCATTCTTCACCACGTGGCGATCTTGGACGTACGGCCCCGGCTGCTCGACGCGCTGACCTCACTGCGCGACCGTGTCGACGCCGCTCGGTTTCCGCTCCCCCTTCCCGGCGCCGACCGCGCTCGCCGCAGCCGTGCCGAGCTACTCGCTCAACTGGACGACTACCTCGTGCCCCGGTTGCGCGCCCCCGAAGCGCCCCTCCTGGCGGTAATCGGGGGATCGACGGGGGCGGGCAAGTCCACGCTGGTCAATTCGCTGGTCGGCAGACGGGTCACCGAGGCCGGTGTGTTGCGGCCCACAACGCGTACTCCGGTGCTGGTGTGTCACCCCGACGATCACCACTGGTTCACCGGGCAGCGGGTGCTGCCGAGGCTCACCAGGGTGTGGGTGCCGGCGCAGGGGGAGCGGGCGGAGAGCGCGTACGACGAGGAGGGGCGGGCACAGGAGGGCCCGGCGGCGCTGCGGGTGGAGACCGACCCGGGGCTCGCGCGGGGCCTCGCACTGCTCGACGCGCCCGATATCGACTCGCTGGTCGCGCGGAACCGCGATCTGGCCGCGGAACTGATCTGCGCCGCCGACATCTGGGTGCTCGTCACCACGGCCACCCGCTATGGCGACGCCGTCCCCTGGCATCTGCTGAGGACCGCGAAGGAGTACGACGTCACCCTCGTCACCGTCCTCGACCGGGTGCCGCATCAGGTGGCCGCGGAGGTCTCCCGGCAGTACGCCGCGCTCCTTACGGCGGCCGGGCTCGGCGATGTCCCGCGCTTCACCATCCCCGAGCTCCCCGAATCCGCGGGCGGCGGCAGTGGGCTGCTGCCCGCCACCGCCGTCGCCGCACTGCGGTCCTGGCTCACCCAGCACGCGCAGGATCCGTACGCCCGTACCGTCGCAGCCGCCCGTACGGCCGCCGGGACGCTCGCCTCGCTGCGCGCCCGGATGCCCGCGCTGGCAGGGGCCGCGGCGGCACAGCACGCGGCCGCGGTGCGGCTGGTCCAGCAGGTCGAGGGCGCCTACGGGGAGGCGGTGGAGCGGGTGCGGCGGGAGATCGCGCAGGGCGCGGCGCTCGCGGGCGGCGCGCTCACCCACTGGCACGGCCTGCCGCGTGACAGCACCCCCGATGAGCTCCTTACGGCTCTCACCGACTCCCTGGCCACCCTGCTGCGCGGCGCCGCCGCCACCGCCGACGAACAGATCGCGGAGGCCGGGAAGCGGGACCCGGCCGCACGGGCCGGGCTCGCCCCGTGCGACACGCACGGCGCCGCCGAGCGGATTGGTGTGGCCGTACGGCACTGGCGGCGCTGCGCCGAGGAACTGGCCGAGGAGGAGGCCCGGGCCCGGATCGCCGAATACGGGGGCAGTTGCGCCCCCGAGGAGATCGCCGCCCTGCTCGCCGCGGCGCTCCTGGGCGGCCGCCGCGCCCGTAAGGCGGGCGAGAAGCTCGCCGAGACTCTGGGCGCGCATGCGGCGCTGCGCCTGGGCGACCGCGGTGGACGGCTGCTCGACGGCTGTGTCACCCGTGCCATGCGGGCGGAGCGCGACCGCAGCCTCGCCCCTCTGGACGCCCTGGACATGACCCCGGAACACCAGGTCGAGCTGATCGCCGCGCTGTCCGTATTGCAGAAGGAGAGGTGACCGCAGGTGACGGCCACGGAGGGCAACGGCGGCAATGAGAACGGCGGGGGAGACCGGGCGGCCGGGGACCGCCACACATGGGACGACGGGCTGATCGCCCGGCGTGCGCACTGGCGGGCCGGAGGGCGTGCCGCGAGCCGCCCGGCCCGTGCGGTGGACGAAGGGCGGGCGGAGGAGGCCGTATCGGACATCCCTCACGGCGCCGCGGGTTTCTTCCCGGGCTTGTCGGGCTTGTCGGGCCTGTCGGGGGAGGAGCCCGGCCGACGGTCCTTCGGCGGCCCGCCTTACGCCGTGTACCAGGCCGGTGTCCGCAGCTTCACCACGGGCACCCTCCGGCCGCGTCTCGAGGCCCTGCGTCAGCTGGTCGGGCTGTCCCGGTCCCGGCTCGAGGGGCGCACGCTCGCCGGGGCCGCGCGGGTGCTCGACGAGGCGGACGCGCGGGGACGGCATCCTTACGGGCACACCGTGGTCGCCGTCGCCGGGGCCACCGGAAGCGGTAAGTCGACACTTTTCAACGCCCTCGCCGGAGCACCCCTGTCCGAGGCCGGGATCCGGCGTCCGACCACCGCCACACCCCTCGCCTGTGCGTGGACCGACCACGCCGACGGTCTGCTGGACCGGCTCGGCATCCCGGCGGTGGACCGGCGCAACCCGGGCTATCCGTACGACCCCGCGCTGCGCGGCCTCGTCCTCCTCGATCTGCCCGACCACGACTCGGCCGTCCCGGGCCACCGGGAGCGGGTGGACCGGCTGCTGGGGCTCGTCGACGCGGTGGTGTGGGTGGTGGACCCCGAGAAGTACGCGGACGCGGTCCTCCATGAGCGCTATCTGCGGCCGCTCGCCGGTTATGCCGAGGTGACCTTCGTCGTGCTCAACCAGGTGGACCGGCTCCCCGGCGAGGCCGCGGACCAGGTGCTGGACGATCTGCGGCGGCTGCTGGACGAGGACGGGCTCGCGCTCGGGGAGCACGGGGAGCCGGGGGCGGCCGTGCTGGCGCTGTCCGCGCTGACCGGAGAGGGCGTCGGGGAGCTGCGGGAGATGCTCGGGCGGCTCACGGCCGAGTCCGGGGCGGCCGAGCGCCGGCTGTCGGCGGACGTGGACGGCACGATGACGCGGCTGCGGCCGCAGTATGTGGCCGACAGCGGGCCGGCCGGGCTCACCGAGCGGGCGCGGGCGGAGTTCGAGGACCGGCTGGCCGAGGCCGCGGGCGCGGGCGCGGCCGGGAAGGCGGCTGAGCGCGCCTGGCTGAGGGACGCGGAGTGGGCGTGCGGCACGCCGTGGGGGCGGCTGCGGGAGAGGAAGGGCCGCGCCGGGTCGGCGGGCACTCTGGCCTCGCGAACGCCCGCGGCCGCGGAGCGGACGGGGATCCCGGGCGCGCGGGCGCGCACGGTGGCGGTGGAGGAGGTCACGGCGCGCCCGGCGGTGGAGGAGGCCGTACGGACCCTTGGAGACGAGGCGACGGCCGGGCTGCCAGGTCCATGGGCCCAAGCCGTACGGGAGGCGGCGCAGTGGGGCGGCCGAGGGCTGGCGGAGGCGGTCGACGAGGCGGTGGCGGCCGTGACGGCACACCGGCGGCCGATCCGACCCGTGTGGTGGTCGATGGTGGCGGCGGCTCAGGTGACCTTGCTGCTGCTGCAAGTGGTCGGGGTGCTGTGGCTGTTGGGCGCGGTGGCCGGGGTGTTCGGCGGGGCGGCGTGGTGGATGCCGGTGCTACTGGTGATGGGCGGTGCGGCGGTCGGCCCGGCGCTGGCGTGGGGCTCGCGGGTGGCGGCGCGGGGGCCCGCCCGGCGGCACGGCCGGTCGGTGGAGGGGCGGCTGAGGGAGGCGGCGGCCGAATGCGGGCGAGGGCGGGTGCTCGAGCCGGTGGCGGCGGAGCTGGCGCGGTACGGGGAGGTACGGGCGCAGTACGTCATCGCGGCGGGCGGGGCGTGATGGGGGAGGTATGACGGGGGCCGCCGGACGGGCGAGGCGTCGTGACCGGCCGAGCCGTGACAGGCGGCGCCTCACAGGCGGTGCGTGACGGCCGCTCACCCGGATGGGTGGCCGAGTTGTCCACAACCGCGGGGTCGTACACAGGCCCCGGCGAGGTCTCGCGATGCCGTGCAGCATGGTCCACGAACGGCGCGGAAGAGCCGCGAAGTGATGGGGGAGGCGTAGCCGGTGAACGAGAGCTGGGTGACCGTGGTGGGCAATGCCGCGACGCGGCCGGACTTCTGGGAGACGGCGGCGGGTGTCGCGGTGGCCCGGTTCCGGCTGGCGGTGACGGTGCGCCGCTGGGACCGGGGGCGGGACGCGTGGGCGGACGCGTACACGAGTTTCTATACGGTCTGGACATGGCGGTCGCTCGCCGCGAATGTCGCCGGGTCCGTATCGCTCGGTGAACCCCTCGTCGTCCATGGGACGTTGCGGGTGCGGGAGCGCGAATGGGAGCGGGACCGAGACCGGGAGCGGGACCGGGATCGGGAGAGGGATCGGCCGCTTCAAGGAGATGGGGGAGGCGCGGCTGCCGCCGCCCCGGGTGTGGATTCCGGTGGCGGGGCGAATCAGCCCAGGCGCTGGGTCACCGCCGAGATCGACGCGCTGGCGGTTGGACATGATCTTACGCGCGGTACATCCGCTTTTCGCCGAATTTCACAGGCCAAACCGCTTCTAAACGCACTGACCGGGGCAACTTCCCCGTGAGCGGCCATGGATGCGGGAGATTTGTCGATAATCCCAGGTCATATGCGATCTGAGGATTGATAACGATTCCGATTCGGATCGGTTGGGTCCAGGTATTCCTGGGGAACGGGCAGTTCCTTTCTCCCTAGGATCCCTGCGTACCCAACGGGGGTTCCTTGAGTTTTGAGTTCGCTGGCGAGGCGCACCAACTGACTGGCGCTCGCCCGGAGGGGAAACCATGATTTCTGTAAGAAGGCGCGGCACTGCTCGTCTTGCCGCCGCCGTTCTGGCGTCCGGTCTGGTCGCGGCGGGCGCGATGGTCACCGCCGGTACCGCCGCCGCCGATGACGCGCCCCCGAGCCAGGGCGGCGCGGCCGCCACGCTGGGCGGTCTCAAGACGTTCGACAAGGCCATCATCCACGACAACGGCAAGGACCAGCAGGTCGGCGCCGGTCTCTTCGAGATGTCGGTGGACAACGGCGGTTCCATCCAGACGTACTGCATTGATCTGCATAACCCGACGCAGAACAAGGCGAAGTACGAAGAGAAGTCCTGGGCCGAGACGTCGCTGGCCAACAACCCCAACGCGGGCAAGATCAACTGGATTCTCCAGAACTCCTACCCGCAGGTGAACGACCTCGACGCACTGGCGAAGACGGCCGGTGCCGGGGCTCTTACCGAGAAGACCGCCGCCGCGGGTACTCAGGTCGCCATCTGGCGCTTCTCCGACAACGCGAAGGTCGACGCGGCCGACCCGCAGGCCGAGAAGCTGGCCGACTACCTGGAGAAGAGCGCTCAGAACCTCCAGGAGCCCAAGGCGTCGCTGAGCCTCGACCCGCCGGCCGTCTCCGGCAAGGCCGGTGAGCGGCTCGGCCCGGTCAAGGTCCACACCAACGCCGACAGCGTCACCCTGACCCCGGGCACCGAGGCCGCGGGTGCGGGCGTCAAGCTGGTCGACAAGACCGGCAAGACCCTCACCAGCGCCGCCGACGGCGGCGAGGTGTACTTCGACGTGCCGGAGGGCGCGGCGGACGGCTCCGCCACGCTGACCGCCCAGGCCGCCACCAAGGTTCCGGTGGGCCGCGCGTTCGCCAGTGCCACCAAGAGCCAGACGCAGATCCTGGCCGGCTCCAGCGAGAGCACCGTCTCCGCCACCGCCACCGCGAACTGGGCGAAGAAGGGTGCCGTCCCGGCGGTCTCCGCCGAGAAGGACTGCGCCAAGGGCGGCGTGGACATCACGGCCAGCAACAAGGGCGACGAGGCGTTCACCTTCGAGCTGCTGGACCAGAAGTACACCGTCGAGGCGGGTCAGTCGAAGACCATCACCGCCCCGGTGAAGGAGGACCAGAGCTACAAGTTCACCATCACCGGTCCGAACGGCTTCGAGAAGACCTTCTCCGGCGTTCTCGACTGCAAGACCGCCAGCAGCGGCGGCAGCGACACCCCCTCCTCGCAGCCGAGCCCCGCGTCGGCGGGCGGCAGCGGCACCGGCGGCGACACCTCCGGTGGCGACCTGGCCGAGACCGGTAGCAGCAGCAACACCCCGATGATCGCGGGCATCGCCGTGGCGCTGGTCGTGGTCGGTGGCGGCGCGGTCTTCTTCGTCCGCAAGAAGAAGGCGCCCGCGGGCCAGTGAATGCCACGGCGGCGACGCCAGGGCAGCAGTGATCGCTGAGTGAAGCGACGGTCACCGGATGTGGTGATCATCGAAAGCGCGGCGATGGAGGGCCGGAGCCTCACGGAGGCTCCGGCCCTTCGGCTCGCTCGGGCCTCGGATATGCGCGTCGCCGGGATCGCGTTCGCCTCGCTTGGGCCTCGGATGTTCGCGTCGTGAGGGCCGGGGATGTCGCTTCACCGGAGTCGTGGAGGCTCGCGCTCTGAGGGGCGCGGATGCCGTGCCGCGAGGGCCGTAGGCCGCGTCGCGAAGGCCGTATGTCGCGTCGTGGGGGCCGCGGACGCCGGACCCGTGCCGCACGCCGGACCAAACGGGTTTCCGCCTCGGGCTGGCCGTACGGCAAGATGGGGTGTATCTGCTCTCACGCGGTGGAGCTGCCACGGATATGGACGCCGCGACGGAGCCGCACCTCGATACCTACCAGATTGCCGGACGGTTTCTCTTGGCTGAGTTCATCTACACCATGCGCAAGACGCGCAAGGCGCACGGCGACAAGGTGATCCTCGACGATGTCACGCTGAGCTTTCTGCCCGGCGCGAAAATCGGTGTCGTGGGCCCCAACGGCGCCGGTAAGTCGACGGTGCTGAAGATCATGGCCGGCCTGGAGCAGCCGTCCAATGGTGACGCCTTCCTCTCGCCCGGCTACAGCGTCGGCATCCTGCTCCAGGAGCCTCCGCTGGACGAGTCCAAGACCGTGCTGGAGAACGTCCAGGACGGCGTGGCGACGACCAAGGGGAAGCTGGACCGCTTCAACGAGATCGCCGAACAGATGGCGACCGACTACAGCGATCAGCTGCTGGAGGAGATGGGCAAGCTCCAGGAGGAGCTGGACCACGCCAACGCGTGGGACCTGGACGCCCAGCTCGACCAGGCCATGGACGCCCTCGGCTGCCCGCCCGGTGACTGGCCGGTCGTCAATCTCTCCGGTGGGGAGAAGCGCCGGGTCGCGCTCTGCAAGCTGCTGCTGGAGGCGCCCGACCTGCTGCTGCTGGACGAGCCCACCAACCACCTGGACGCCGAGTCCGTCAACTGGCTGGAGCAGCACCTCGCCAAGTACGACGGCACCGTCGTGGCCATCACCCACGACCGGTACTTCCTGGACAACGTGGCCGAGTGGATCCTGGAGCTCGACCGCGGCCGCGCCATCGGCTACGAGGGCAACTACTCCACCTACCTCGAGAAGAAGCAGGCCCGGCTGAAGGTCGAGGGCCAGAAGGACGCCAAGCGCGCCAAGCGCCTCAAGGAAGAGCTGGAGTGGGTCCGCTCCAACGCCAAGGGCCGCCAGGCCAAGTCCAGGGCCCGTCTGACCCGTTACGAGGAGATGGCGGCCGAGGCCGAGAAGACCCGGAAGCTGGACTTCGAGGAGATCCAGATCCCGCCGGGCCCGCGCCTGGGCAGTGTCGTGGTCGAGGTGGAGCACCTCTCCAAGGCGTTCGGTGAGAAGGTCCTGATCGACGACCTGTCCTTCACCCTCCCGCGCAACGGCATCGTCGGCGTCATCGGCCCCAACGGCGCCGGTAAGACCACGCTGTTCAAGATGATCCAGGGCCTGGAGAGCGCCGACGCGGGCTCCATCAAGGTCGGCGAGACCGTCAAGATCTCCTACGTCGACCAGAGCCGCGCCAACATCGACCCCAAGAAGACGCTGTGGGCGGTCGTCTCCGACGAGCTCGACTACATCAACGTCGGCCAGGTCGAGATGCCGTCCCGGGCCTATGTCTCCGCGTTCGGCTTCAAGGGCCCGGACCAGCAGAAGCCGGCCGGGGTGCTCTCCGGCGGTGAGCGCAACCGCCTCAACCTCGCGCTCACCCTCAAGCAGGGCGGCAATCTGCTGCTCCTCGACGAGCCCACCAACGACCTCGACGTGGAGACCCTCTCCTCGTTGGAGAACGCGCTGCTGGACTTCCCCGGCTGTGCCGTGGTCGTCTCCCACGACCGCTGGTTCCTCGATCGCGTCGCCACGCACATCCTGGCGTACGAGGGCGACTCCAAGTGGTTCTGGTTCGAGGGCAACTTCGAGGCGTACGAGAAGAACAAGGTCGAGCGGCTCGGCCCGGACGCGGCCCGTCCGCACCGCGCCACCTACAAGAAGCTGACCCGGGGCTGAGTGGATGGCACGCCATATCTACCCCTGTCCCCTGCGCTGGTCCGACATGGACGCGTTCGGCCACGTCAACAACGTGACCTTCCTCCGCTATCTGGAGGAGGCGCGGGTCGACTTCATGTGGCGGCTGGCGCCGGGGAACGGGAGTGACGCGTTCACCGGCGGCGTGGTCGTGGCCCGGCATGAGATCGACTATCTGAAGCCCCTCGTCCACCGGCACCGGCCGGTCACGGTCGAGACCTGGGTGACGGAGATCAAGGCCGCGTATCTCACGCTGCGCTATGAGATCAAGGACGAGGACGCCCTGTATGTGCGTGCCGCCACCCGTATCGTGCCCTACGACCTCGACCAGGGCCGCCCGCGCCGGGTGACCCCGGAAGAGGAGAAGTTCCTGACCGAGTACCTGGAGCCGGACCCGGTGAAGAAAAGCGCCCGTAAGGCGTCCACGAAGCCCGCCGGATCCAGCGGGTCCGATGGGTCCGATGGGTCCGCGGATGGTGCTGAGCGGCCGGAAGGGGCCGTCTCGGTATGACGGCCTCCAGCCAGGAGCTCCACTTCGCCGACGCCGGGGAGGCGGCCGATCTCGCCGCCTTCCTGGCCCGGCTGATCCACTACGACCGTGCGGCGGCGGTGCGGCTCCAGGCGGGCGGCGGTGTGCTCGCCGTCTTCGGCCGGCCGCCGTCCTTCGAGGTCCTCGCGATCCGTACGGCGCGGCTCGACGCGATCGTCGGCACGGAGGCCACGTCGGGCACCTCGTCCGCGTCGGGCACGTCGACCGTGTCGGGCACGTCGGATACATCGGGTACGTCGGCCGGGGCGGCGGGCGGGCCGGGTGCGCTGGACACCACGGTCTCGGCCGGTGAGTTCGCGGACGCGCTGGACACGGCGCGGGCCGGGCGGACCGTCGACGGGCCGTCCCAGAGCCATGACCGGGGCCTGGTGGTCACCGTGCCGCAGGCCGTCACCGGCCCTCCATGGGCCGGGGTGCTGCCGCCGCGGGGCGGCTGGCGCCGGGTGAGCGGGCTGCCGGGCGTGGACGAGGTCCGCGGGGCGGTGGCCGCCGCCGTCGCCGAGTTCCGGGCCCGCGACACGGCGCTCCCCGAGGAGCGCCGTACGCGCGCCGAGCGCGACCGCATCGGCCGTGAGATCTGGACCCGCACGCTCGGCGACACCGGGCTTCCGCTGCGCGCCGTCCATGCCGCTCAGTCGCTGGGCTTCCTGCGCCCGGTCCGGGCGGCGGCGCCGGCCGCCACCGCCCAGGGCGCCGGTGGGGGTGTGGCCACCGCCGCGCCCGACGCCATGGCCGAGCCGCTGGCGCTGCTCGCCGCGGGCGGCTGGCTGCGGCTGCGCACCCCGTACGGCTCGATCGCGGTACGTACGTCGGGCCTGTCCGGCCTGCCCGTCACCCCCGCCTGAGCCCGCCGGGTGCCTGCCGGGCGTCTGCCGGGTCCTGCCGGTGTCTGCTTGAGCCTGCCGGGGCCCGCTTGAGCCCGCCGGGCGTCTGCCCGAGCCTGCCGGGTGTCTGCCGGGTCCTGCCGGTGTCTGACGGGGCAATGAGCCCGCGGGGTCCCGCCCCCGAGCCCACGCCGGTGTCTGCTGAGCCTGCTGGGGGCCCGCCTGAGCCCGCCGAAACCCGCCGGAACCCGCTGAGTCCCGCCCGAGCCCACGCCGGTGTCTGCCCGAGCCAGCCTGACGCCCGCCCGAGCCTGCCGGGTCCCGCCCGGGGCCCCGGGCCCCGCCGGGGGGTCAGCCCTCTGTGTTGATCATGGAGGCGGCGGCGTAGGTGAGGTAGTGCCACAGCTGACGATCGAGTTCCGGGGCCAGCTCCAGCTCGTCGACCGCGTCGCGCATATGGCGCAGCCAGGCGTCATGGGCGGCGCGGTTCACGGTGAAGGGTGCGTGGCGCATACGCAGCCGCGGATGGCCGCGGTTGTCGCTGTAGGTGCGGGGGCCGCCCCAGTACTGCATCAGGAAGAGTGTGAGCCGCTCCTCGGCCGGTCCCAGGTCCTCCTCGGGGTACATCGGCCGGAGCAGCGGGTCCTCCGCGACCCCCTGGTAGAAGCGGTGGACCAGACGCCGGAAGGTCTGCTCGCCGCCGACCTGCTCGTAGAAGGTCTGCTCCTGAAGTGTGCCTCGCGGAATCTCTTTCACGCCTCCATGCTCTCAGACGCCCCCGTCCGGAAAAGGGGGTGTGGGTCGCGGCCCGGGGGCGGGCGCAGGAGAGTGGAGTCATGGGCAGCACGGGCGGGAGCACACGCAGTGCGCCGGACGCCGCGGGGCGTGTGGCGCGGCCGGAGCGTACGCGCCGGGAGGCCGATGGTTATGCCCAGGAGGCCGCGGCGCTACGGACCGGGCTGGTCCGGGAGATCGTGGCGGGCGGCGGGCTCACGGACCCCGCCTGGCGAACCGCCTTCGAGGAGGTGCCACGCCATCTCTTCGTGCCCTACTACTACGAAACGGGCGCGCCGGGGGAGGCGGGCACGGCGGTCGCCGCAGCAGGCACGGCGGCCGGTGCGGCGAGCACGGCAGCGGGTGCACCCGGCACGGCGGCGGCGAGTACGGGGGCCGGTGTGCCTGGCGGTGGGGCAGCAGGGGCCGGGGAAGCGGGAGAGGCCGGTGCGGTGCGTGGGACGGTCGGCTACACCCGGCTGTGGCGCGACGACCCCCACCCGCTGCGGCGGGCCCGCTGGCTGGCCGGCGCCTACGCGGACGCCCCGCTCGCCACACGAGTGCGCGACGGTGAGCTGATCACCTCCAGCAGCCAGCCGTCGCTGATGGCGCGGATGCTGCACGCGCTCCAGGTGCGGGACGGGGACCGGGTGCTCGAGATCGGCGCGGGCACCGGCTACAACGCCGCGCTGCTGGCCCATCGGCTCGGCGATGCCCACGTCACCACGCTCGACCTCGACCCGGAGATCACCGAGGCCGCCCGTAACCATCTGGCCGCGGCCGGGTTCCGCCCCGCGGTCGTCACGGGCGACGGGGCACGCGGCTGTCCGCTGCACGCGCCCTACGACCGGATCATCGCCACCTGCGCCGTGGCGTCCATCCCGTCCGCATGGCTCGGCCAGTGCCGCCCGGACGCGCTGATCCTGACGCCGCTCGCGACCGGGCTGATCGCCCTGAGGGTCGCCGACGCCCGCCATGCCGAGGGGCGCTTTCTGGCCATCCCCGCGTACTTCGTTCCGCTGCGCGGCAGCGGTCCGCCGCCTCAGGTGCCCACGCACGGTCTGCCGTCCCGGCCGCTGCTGGACGACTCCTTCCGCTTCCTGCTGAACGTGGCCGCGGGCCATATGGAGCCGGTCGAGGCCCTCGCGCTGTGGGAGCACGAGGGCAGGCCGGGGCGGGAGCGCTACGGAGTGACGGTGCGGGGCGATCGGCAATGGGCCTGGCTGGATGACCCGGAGGGCGCCTACGGCTGGCCGCTGGGCCCTCCCGGCCGACTTCAGCCCTTCCCGTACCGCTAGCTTCCCCCGGCTCCCCCGGTTCCCCCGGTTCCGCTCCGCCCGTCCCGCCCTCAGCCCCGGCGCACCGTGATGGTCGTCCAGGCGCCTACGTGGACGCGGTCGCCGTCCCGGAGCGGGACCGGCACGAACGGCTGGATCGGCTCGTCGCCCCCGTTGATCGTCGTCCCGTTCGTCGAGTCCTGGTCGACGACCGCCCAGACGCCGTCGGGCTGCTGGACGAGGAGCGCGTGCTGATGTGAGACGCCCGGGTCCTCGGGCGGGCGCCCGAGGTCGATGTCGGGGGCCTCACCGGTGCTGTGGCGGCGCCGGCCGATGGTGATCTGGTGGCCGTTGAGCGGCAGTTGCTGCTCGGGGGAGTAGGCCGGGAGGTTCAGCCCGGCGGCCTCCGGGCCGCTGCGGTTCATCATCGCCATGAAGTACTCACGGTCCGGGGCGACGACCGCTATCCAGTTTCCGGGCGCCGCAGGCGGGGGCCCGGCCTGCCCGAACTGGGCGCCGCCGGGCGCCGCGTGCTGCTGCGGGGCGCCATGGTGCTGCTGCGGCTGGTGCCCCGGCCCCTGCTGCTGCGGCGGGGCGTAACCCTCGTTCCCGTACGGCTGGGCGGGGGGCGCCGGAGCCTGCGGGTAGCCGTAGCCGTACTGCTGCGGGGCCTGGGGCGGGCCCTGGCCGTGGGCGCCCTGCTGCGGCGCGCCGTTGGGGGGCGTGCCGTGCTGCGGCGGCGGAAGCGTCCAGTCGCTGTCGCCGCCGAACCCCGGGCCGGTGGCCTGATGGGCGCCGCCCTGTGTCGGGTGCGGGGCGTGCGGCCCCCCGGGGCCGGGCTGCTGCGGCGGCGCGTAACCGCCCTGGGGCGGCCCGTACGGAGAGGGCACATGCGTCTGGAAGTTGAAGCGGCACTCCTCACAGAACGGAGCCTGCGCCTCACGCGGTGTACGGCACTGCGGGCACAGCTCCTGCTGCTGCGCCGGATAGCCGTAGCCGCCCGCGCCGCCGGGTGGTGGCGGACCGCCGGGCCCCGGACTGCCGTAGCCACCCGGTGGCACGGGCACGCCAGGGCCGTTTGGCATGGGCGATGGTGGTGGGACGGCACCGGAGGGCATGGGTGTCCCCGACATCCGGTGGCCGCACACCTCGCACCAGTCGTCGGCCGCCGATTGGTGGCCGTTGGGACAGGTCGGCATGTCGGATCCCCCTCTTGTGGCGTTCTTGGCGTTTCTGCCAAGGAGTGCTACGTGAGTGCTGTCTATGTGCTATTTCTTGACGCGAACTGTCTTGGTGGAGCGCGTTTCGAGTGTCATCTCGTCCGCCTCCGCGACCTTCGCTTTCAGTCGCACAGTACCTGCCGCCGCATCGAGCACGTCCACCACCTTCGCAAGCAGTTTCGCCGTGTCCTCGTTCCCCGACGCGGTCGCCAGCTGTACGGCACGCCCCAGTTTCGCGGTCGCTTGTTCGGAATCGCCGGACTTGCGGGCATTCATGCCCTGTTGGATGGCGTGTGCCAGTTCGGCTTGGCCCGTATAGTGCGCCACCTGCGGATTCATCGCGGTGGAGACGACCAGGTCATCGGTCCACACCGCTCGCACCAGCCCCTGCGCCAGCGGGCTCGGCGGGCTGCCGACTCCATCGGGCGGCTGTTGAACCAGGGAGATCCTGACCGCGAGCATCTCCTGGCCGACCTCCGCCGCCGGAACCTTGACACACAAGTGATAGTCGCGGGACTCATCGCCCCATGACCCGGTGGGGTAGTCGCCCGTGCGCGGACCTGCCTCGGTGCGCCGGGCGGTCAGATCCTCGACCGTCGGTGCGACCTGTTTCACATACGCCACTTCGGCGCCCTTCGGGGTCCACAGCCGGAGGCTGACGTCGGCGATCTCCTTGCCCATCGCCGTCTCCATCATCCGCGTGAAGTCCGCGGCGAGTCCGGCGGGATCGGCTACGATATCGGCCGTTCCGAGCAGGGCGGCGGCGATCGCGGTGACCTCCTCCACCTCCCAGTCCGTGCCGACCCCGCGGGCATCGCAGGTGAAGCGGCCCCCGCAGGCGTTGAGTACGGCCCGCAGCCGGTGCGGCTCCTCATGTTCGTTCCGGCCGTCGGTGAGCACGATGCCGTGCCGGATCGTGGCGTCGGCGGAGCCGAACAACTCGTCGGCCAGCAGCAGCCAGGTGCCGATCGCGGTGCCACCGCCCGGACGCAGGTCCCGCAGCGCCTCCTTGGCCTGGGCGCGGGTGAGCGGATCGGCGATGGCCAGCCGTCCGTTGCCCGGGAAGACCTCGACCGCCTTGTGGGTGCCCGCCACCACGGAGAAGGCCACCCCGTCGCGCACGGTGTCGATCGCGGCGGCGGTCGCCTCCTGCGCGTGGTGCATCTTCGTCGGCGGATAGTTCATGGAGCCGGAGCAGTCCACCATGATCACCACGGCCGCGCGGGCGGGGGCGCCGCCCTGGCCGGACGCGCTGTCGTGGACGCCGGGGGCGGGGATGGGCCGCCTTGCCGTGGCCCCGCCGCCCGCCGAGGTGACGGTGATGATCGCGTTCACTTCGCGGCCTCCGGTGGGGAGGTACTCGTTCTGGTAGACCTCGACCGAGAACCGCGGCGCATCGGGGGTGGAGAAGTGGGCCATGTCTTCCGCTCCTTGGCGACCGTCAGGCGGATCCTGCCCGGCCCGGGGCAGCGGGGAACGGCACGACCGCCACTGTTACGTTGTCGTGGCCCCCGCCGTCCAGGGCGTAGCCGACCAGGACCTGTGCGCTGTTCAGCGGGCGGGCGCGGGCGTCCGGCGGCACCGCGCGGGCCATCTGCTCCGCCGACTCGGCGTAGTTCCACAGCCCGTCGGTGCACACCACCACGACGCCCGGCCGGTCCGGCTTGTAGGAGGCCGTGTGGGGCTCCAGCTCATAGGCGTCCGCCCCGAGCCAGCCGGTGATGGCGTGGGCGCGCTCGTCCGCGTACGCCTCCGCCTCCGTCATCAGCCCCGCGGCCACCATCTGGGCCGCCCAGGAGTCGTCCTCGGTGAGCCGGGCGGGCGGGGCCGTACGGTCGTCGGGGACCCAGTAGGCACGGCTGTCCCCGACCCAGCCGATGGTGAGGATGTCGCTGGTGACGACGGCGCCGACGATGGTGCAGGCCGGTGCGTTCTGATGGCGCTGCCCCTCGTGGTGCGGAGCGGCCGCGCCGGTCTCCATCGCCAGGGAGTTGACCGCGTCGGCGGCGGCGATGATCGCCTCGTTCATGGCCTGCTGGGGGTGGGCGCCGCGGGGCAGCGAGGTCCGCAGCGCCGTGCTCGCCGCATGGGCGGCGGCGGCCGAGGCGTCGTCGGGGCGGGTGGCCGAGGAGACCCCGTCGCACACCACCGCGACCGTGACGGGTGAGCCGTCGGGCAGCTCGGCGGAGGACACCATGAACGCGTCCTCGTTGCGGTGGTGGCGCAGCCCCCGGTCGGTGGCGGCAGCGATGCCCTCCAACTCGCTTTCCATATGGTCGCGTTCGCGTGCCTGGACGTGTCCGCAGCGCTCGCAGTATCCGTCCTGGTCGATGGTGCCCTCCTGGCATGCGGCGCACCGGGGGCGGTGGTCACCGCCGGGCAGCCGCGGGTCCGCCCCGGTGCCGGTGCCCGCTCCGCTGACCGTGCTGGTCGCCGCGCTGGTGTGCGTACTCGCGTTGGACTCCAGAGGCAGGCCGGCCTCGGCGAGTGGCGCCGCCTCGGCCGTGCCGAACGCCGCCTCGGCCGCGCCCGGCTCTGCCGCGGACCGCGGATCGGCCATCCGCTCGTACCCGTCGGGGGCCGGGGCGGCCAGCTCGTAGTCGTCCGGCTCCGGCTCCTGGTGGGTGGACCGCGCCGCCCCGTTCATCTGCGGGGGCACCGGCTGGTCGGCGGGCACCCGCGCCGTCGGCGCGGCCGCCGCCTCCAGATCGGCACCGCACCGATCGCAGTATCTGTCCCCCGCCTGCGGCGGTTCTGCACAGGTCGGGCAGGCTGACAGCCGGGGCGGCTGCGGCATCTGCGACATCGATCACACCCACGTCTTGGGGCGGAAGCGGTTGGCCCGCTCCACCAGTTCGATCCTCTCCTCGCCACGCTGCGCGAGTCTGGCGAGTACACGGTACGAGCGCTCCAATCCGAAGCGCAGCCCACGCTCGTCCAGGCTGCTGCCGAGCAGAGACGGCCGGTTGTGCCCCGGGGGTGCCCCGCTGCTGCCGGACAGTACCCAATCCAGGGCGATGCCCAGGACCTCCGTACGCAGCCGCTCGCGCCGCACCGCGTCAAGACCGAACTCGCCCAGCCGCTCGACCTGGACGGCCGAGGCCGCCAGATCGCCCAGCAGGGCGTCGTACGGGGCGCGCTGGCGCAGCCTGGCCCGTACGGCGGCGACCCGCGCCGCCGTGTAGTGGATCGAGGACTCCGGCACCGACTCCAGGGCGTGCACCGCGCCCGCCCGGTCCCCGGAGCACAGCAGGACCCGGGCGAGGCCGAAGGGCGCGCTCACAAAGCTGGGGTCGGTGGCCCACACCAGCCGGTAGTACTCCGCGGCGTTGTCCAACTGGCCCAGCAGCTCGGCGCAG
This sequence comes from Streptomyces malaysiensis subsp. malaysiensis, assembly GCF_040653035.1. Taxonomy (NCBI): domain Bacteria; kingdom Bacillati; phylum Actinomycetota; class Actinomycetes; order Kitasatosporales; family Streptomycetaceae; genus Streptomyces; species Streptomyces malaysiensis. Next base: position 17,666 of record NZ_JBEZNG010000024.1, on the reverse strand, counting down.
ACGCCGAGCGCCAGCTTGGGCGCGGGCTCACCGGGGAACGCGTCGTAGACGGCGTCGAAGGAGAGCGCGGCCGTCTCGCGGTCGCCGGTGGCCAGCGAGTGCAGCCCCCGGTACCAGACGATCCGCCAGTCGTCGCTGTACGCGGCCTCCAGGCCGGTGAGCGCCACGCCCGCGTCATGCTGCTGGCCCAGCTCCAGCTGGGCGCGCACCCGGCGCAGCCGCAGCTCGACCGAGTCCACGGGCGCGGTCCGCAGCGCGGCGGTCACCTCGGCGGGGTCGGCGGCCAGCAGCCCGGCCAGGAACCCGGCGTTGGGGTCGTCGGAGTCCACCAGCGGCACCGGGAGCGCCAGCGCGGTGGCCGGTCCGTCCAGCGTGGCGATGGCGGGCAGCGGCAGGGCCAGCGGGCCCGGCGGCCGCTGCGCGGGGACCGGCGCGGTGGCGCTCCCGCCGATGGGCCGGGAGCCCAGCAGGGACGGATCCTTGCCGTCGTCGGCGAACAACTCGGTATCCACGACGCGTGGTTCCGGCCCGAAGAGGGTGGACAGGGCCGGCCGGGGCCGCCCGGTCTGGAGCGCCACGACCTCCCGCAGCACCCCGGTCAGCTGGTCGGCCATCTCCCGCGCGGAGGCGAAACGGCGGCCCGGGTCCGGGTCGGTGGCCCGCACCAGCAGCCGGTAGAAGGATTCATAGCGCCGGAAGACCTCGATGTGCTCGGGGTCCGGCAGGGAGTCCACGAAGACGTTCGTATAGCCCTGGAAGTCGAAGGTGAGCACGGCGAGGGTGCGCGCCACCGTGTAGAGATCGGAGGCGATCGACGGTCCGGTCTCCGAGATCTCGGGGGCCTGGTAGCCGACCGTGCCGTAGATGGGGCTGTCGTGGTCGTCCATCCGCCGGACCGCGCCCATGTCGATCAGCTTGAGCTGGTCCTGCTGCTGAATGGCGTTGTCGACCTTGAAGTCGCAGTAGAGGAGATTGCGGCTGTGCAGATGGCCGAGCGCCTCCAGCGCCTCGATGCCGTAGGCACACGCCTGCTCCACCGGCAGCGGATCGCGCCGGCCCTCCTCGGTGCGGCGGGCGTTGGCGATGTCCTTCAGGGACTTGCCGCCCACGTACTCCATGACGATATAGCCGTCGAGGCTGCCGGTGCGCTGGTCGAGATGTTCGACGAAGTTGTAGATCCGGACGATGTTGGAGTGCTCGATCTCGGCGAGGAAGCGGCGCTCGGAGACGGCGGCCGCGAGGGCCTCCTCGTCGCCCGTGTCCAGCAGGCCCTTGAGGACCACCCAGCGGTCCGACACCGCACGGTCGATGGCCAGATAGATCCAGCCGAGCCCGCCGTGTGCCAGACAGCCCGCGATCTCGTACTGGCCGTGGACGATGTCACCGGGGTTCAGCTTCGGTACGAACGAGTACGGATGGCCGCACTTGGTGCAGAACCCCTCCGTACGGCCCGGCCGTTCGCCACGGGCGCGGCCCACCGGGGCACCGCAGTCCCCACGGCTACAGAACCGCTTCCGCTCGGGGACCTCCGGGTCCGCGAGCACCGCCGTCCGCGGATCGGGCCGCGGCACATCCGGGACGCTGACCAGACCGGCGCCCAGTGCGTTCCGCGCCGAGGAGGCCGCCGTGGCCGAGCGGGAGCTGCGCACCGAGACCGAACGCGACGAGGCCCGCCCCGACATGGCGCGGGACAGCCGCCCGGATACCGAGCGTCGGGACGAGGAGGAGCGTGCCGAACGTGACCGGCTCGAGGCCCCGGACGAGGAGTCCCGCCCGGACGACGACGAGTGGTCTCCGCCGCGCGACGAGTAGCTCCCGAGGTGGGACGAGGAGCTCCCGAGGTGGGAGGAGGGGCTCCCGAGGTGGGAGGAGGAACTCCCGCCGGGGGAGAAGGAACTCCCGCCCGGTCCGCCCTGCCCGGTGATCCCGGTGGGTGGTGAGGCCACCATCCCCTGCGGTGAGACGACCGGAGCCATACCGCAGACATCGCAGTACAGCTCACCTCCGCCCACGTCCTCGTAGGACCCGCCGCAGTCACGCCGCTGGCAGACGACGACCGCCGCACTCATTCCGTGCCTCCCTCGATCCCTTTGCCGGCCGGACCCGACTGGCGTGGCACCAGGGTCTCGGCCGCCGCCTGCTGATAGCGCAGCACGGCTTGTTCGGCGGCCCGCAGATCGCACGGGGCGCTCCACAGCATCCGGCGGGCCACGTCATACCGCTCTGTCAGCAGCGGATCCTCCGCCATGCCATGGCGGGCGAGCTTCGCCTTGTACGCGTCGAGGCGGCCGCGCAGCTCCGCGCGGACCGCCAGCGGCGCGGTGACCGCGGTCAGCGACTCGCGGGCCCGCAGCAGCTCGTCGTCGGCGCGCTGCTCCAGGCTCTCCAGCAGCGGCGAGAGCCGGTGCCACTGGGAGCGCCTGCGATAGTCGGCGGCGGCCACCAGCTGCTCGTGCAGTGCGGTCGGCGGGCCGCTGACGGCCGGAACCTCCGATGCCGCGATCTTCGCGAGCACCTCACCGCGCGCCTGGCGCGCCTCCGCCAGGGTGCGGTCCGCGCGGGAGAGCACATCCCGCAGCCGCATCAGCCGCCGCTCCGCGTCCTGCCGCACATCCAGGACCGCCTCGATCTCCCGCCGCACATCCTCCAGGGCGCGGGCGGCGCGGTCATAGCGCTCGGTGTCGGGGCTGCCGCCGCCGGGCGCGGAGCTGCCGCTGGCCGGTTTCCAGAAGGCCAGCGGATCGGAGACCACTTCGGTGCGCAGCGCGGTCAACTCGGCGGTGATCTGCTCCAGATCGTCCCCCGAGGGGTGCTCACCGGGGCGCACCCCGACGGAGTGGGCGAGCGAACGGGTGCGGTGCAGCTCGGCGGAGAGCATGTCGATCCGGGCGGGCAGCGCGGACCATACGGCGTCGGCGCTGACGATCACGTTGAGGGCCTCGGCGTACCAGCGGTTCATCCGGTCGACCAGCCGGTCCAGGCTCAACTCCTCGCTGAGCAGGGGCGAACCGCCCAGCGTGGCGCTGCTGGGGAGGGTGATCGCCGTACCGCACAGCAGCTCGGTGAGCTCGGCCAACTCGCTCTGCGCGGGCCAGCGGTGACGGGAGCGCACCTCACGGGCCCGGGTGAGGGCCTCGGAGTACGCGTCGAAGTAGCTCCACAGGAGAGAGATGGCCTGCTCGGTGGTGGACCACCGGTCCTTGGTGACGCCCGTGAGCTCGGCGCCCTCGAGCAGCCTTCTGCCCGCGTGGTCCTGGAGGGCGAGCAGCGAGGACTCGATCGCCTCGTGTTCGGCGGCGAGCTTCGCCAGCGCGCGGTCCACCTCCTCGCGGCCCATGACCGGGCCGTCAGGTGCCCCCGCGAAGCTGGGGAAGGGTCCCGGGACCCCCATCGATCACCTCTCCATGTCCGTAACCGTTATGTGATCCGTCTGCTGCGTCATCCCTACGCGTGTGAGGCGGGTGCTAATCCTTGCCGGTCCGTGATCCTTGCTCGTGCCCGATGTGTCCGGGTCCGTCCTGCTCGTGCGCGCGGTCCTCGTCCCTGTCGGCCCTTGTCCGCGCTAGTCCTTGTATTCGGGGACGGGTGGTGTCGGATTCTCCTGTGTCGTGCTGAAGTCCTTGGCGAGCCACTTCTGGTAAGCCTGCATCCAGGGGCTGCCGGCACCGCCCTGACGGTAGTTCTCCAGAACCTTGTTGACCCGGCGTACCAGGTCGTCGTCGTCTTTGTTCATCGCCACGCCGTAGAACTCATCGGTGAATCGCGAGCCGACCAGCTTGACGGAGGGGTCCTGGGCCGCCTGGCCGGCCGCCAGCGCATTGTCGGTGATCACCGCGTCCACCTCGCCGAGTTGGAGCCTGACCAGGCAGTCCAGCTGGTTGGGAACGGGCTTCACCTTGATCGCGCCCAGCTGCTCGGCCCCGGTGTCCGGCTTGTCCAGCTCGGCCTCGGCGGTGGAACCCTGTGCGGTGCAGACCTTCTTGCCGCGCAGGGTCTTGTTGTAGCCGGTGATGGACGAGTCGTCGGGGACCAGCACCTGCTGCCCGGCCTGGAAGTACGCGGTGGAGAACGCGACGTCCTTGATCCGCTCGCAGTTGATGGTCATGGTGCGCACCACCACGTCCACCTTGCCCTCCTGAAGGGCCTTGATGCGCTGACTGGTGGGGATGGTGCGGAAGATGACCGCGTCCGGATCGCCGAATATGTCCTCGGCTATGGCGTGCACCAGGTCGATGTCGAAGCCGGTGAGGTCGCCGGTGGCCGGGTCGCGGTAGCCCCAGCGGTAGCTGTTCTGGTCGACGCCCGCGATCAGCTTGTTGAGCTTATGGCCGTTGACCTCACGGTTCTTGATCCGCTTGATGGCCGGGCCGCTGGCGCTCGACGGGCGCAGGCTCGCCTCGGGATCGCGGCAGCTGTCGGCGGCGGCCTCGGCTCCGGCCCGCACCGTACGCGGGCGCGGCGCACCGCCCTTGGCGTCGCCGTCGCCGTCGTCCATCATCGCCGGCACCGTGATGGCCGTGGCCACGCCCAGGGCGCATACCGTCACCGCGGCGGCCGATCGCAGCGATCGCATGCTTCCGCTCCCCATCGTCCTCATCGGTACTCCGACAGTCTGCGGCCTATGCCCAGCACCGCGCCCGCGGCTCCCAGGAAGGCCAGCACACCAGCGCCCAGCGGCATGGCGGTGAACGCGCCGCGTCCGTCGTCGGCGGCCTGCTGGAACTCCCGCTGCTCATGGTCGAGGGCCTTGGCCAGTTGGCTGTCCACCGCGTCGAAGGACTCGCCGGTGCTGTCCTTGGCGCCGATGATCTTTGCCAGCGCGGTCTTGTAGTCGCCCCCGTCATCCGCGGCGCGGGCGGCCTTGTGCCGCACCTGCCACTCCCGGATCCTCTCGCCGGCCTTCTTCACCGGCTCGCGGCCCGCGTCGTCGTCCGCGAGGGCGCGCGCCTTGTCCAGCAGGCTGTCCTCAGCGGGCTCGTCGCCCGACGCCTTCCCCACGAGCGCGGACATCCGCGAGCCGTAGCTGACGTCGTAGGCGTCCTTGCCCTTGTCGGCGCCGTCCTCGTCGACGACGACCGCGCCGCGCGCCACCAGGGTCAGATTCTCGTCGGCGCGGGCGCGCAGGGAGTCGATCCGCGCCTCGTTGAGCACCTGGAGGGACTTCGCACCGTGGTCGTTGGAGTCGCTGAGGTCGGTGCTGGCGACGGCATGGCCGACCACCAGCCACAGCATCACCACCGTGGCGGCGGCCGTGGCGGCGAGCAGGCCGTGGTTGAGCACCCGGTTCGTCCGCTGGTACTCACGGCGCTGGGCCCAGCCCAGCGCGCCCAGTGCGACGAGCCCGGTGGCGATCGCCACCCATGGCCATGCCTCGGCGTCCTCGTAGTCCTCCCCGAGGCGGGCGGTCTCCGCCTTGTAGAGCCTCCCGGCGGCTGGCAGCAGCCGGTCGCGCATGGTGTCGTTGGCATAGCGCAGATAGGCGCCGCCCAGCGGGAGCCCCTGACGGTTGTTGGCGCGCGCGGAGTCGACCAGGCCGGTGTAGACCGGCAGCAGTTGATTGATCTTCTGTATCTCGTCGCGGGCGGAGGACGAGCCCTCCGTATTGGCCGCGGCCCGCACCAGCAGCTTGGACGCGGTGTCGATGTCCCGCTCGTAGCGCTGCCGGACCTTGATGGGCTCCTGGCCGCCGGCCAGGAAGCCCCCGGTCGCCGTGGTGTCCGCGTCGGCCAGCGAGCGGTAGATCTGCGCGGCGTCGGCGCTCAGCGGCTGGCTGCGCTCGGCCACGGCATCCGCCGCGGTCTGCCGGTCGGAGACCTGCCAGGCCGTGACCGCGCCGAACGCGACCACCAGCGCGGCCAGCACCGCCCCGATGACGCGCAGGCGGCCGGGCTCGGTCGTCGCCGCCGCCCGCGCCCGGTCGAGCCCCTCACTCCACGCGGTCCGCGGCGGGGCCGCGGGCGCGGGCGGCGGCGCGGCTCTGCCCGTGGTCGGCGCGTGGGACACAAGACCTCCCCCTGGATTCCATGTTTGGTGTCGCGGTCGATGTCGCAGCAGTATGGACCGCGGCGCCAGGAGAGGTCACCGGTCGAGCCTGGATCTTGTTCGGATCGCGATCTTCCCTCCCCTTTTCATTACGCTTCGGAAGGACTTTCGGTTCCACTTTCCGTGTCATCGGCCGGGGCGTAGTGCGCGCGCAGCCGGGCGTACGCCGATTCGGGCGCGCCGGTGCGGTCCAGGCCCAGCAGCGCGGCGCCGAGCACCGGCGGCGCGGTGACCACGCGCGGTTCGGCCTTCGGGGCGCGCTCCGCGAGCAGTTCGCGGATCCGGTCGTCCAGCAGCGGATGGCGGGCCGCGATCACCCCGCCGCCCAGTACCACCGGTGTCTCCTCGCCCAGCAGATCGAGGCGGCCGAGGGCGACCGTGGCCATGGTCACCACCTCCTCCGCCTGGCGGTCCACGATCGTCCGCGCGATCTCGTCGCCGGTGTCGGCCACCGCGAAGAGCACCGGCGTCAGCTCATGCCGCCGACCCGCCTCCAGACGCCCCAGATGCAGCGCCTCGATCAGCTCGTACATGGTGGTCAGGCCGAAGTGCGCGGGCAGGGCGCGGGCCAGTTCGGTCGGCTCGCCGCGGCCGTCCTCCGCACGCGCCGCCCACCACAGCGCCTCCTCCGACAGATAGCCCCCGCCGCCCCAGTCGCCGGAGATCCGGCCGATGGCGGGGAAGCGGGCCACCCGGCCGCCGTGGCCGATCCCGGCGCAGTTGATGCCCGCGCCACAGACGACGGAGACGCCGGTCGGCTCGCCGTCGTCCGCCACCCCGGCCCGCAGCAGGGCGAAGGTGTCGTTGGCGACCGTGACGCTGGCGCCCCAACCGCGAGCGGCCAGCACGCCCGTCAGCTGCTCCTCCTCGCTGGGCAGATCGGCGTTGGCCAGACATGCCGAGATATGCCCCGCGGGCGGTGGGCCGGACCGGCCCGCCTGCCGCGCCACCTCCTCCACCAGGGGCGCGAGCGAGCCGACGGCGCGCTCGGCGCCCACGACGGGCGGCCGGAAGCCGCCGCCGCGGGCCTGGCCGAGGACGGAGCCGTCCTCGCCGACGAGCGCGATATCGGTCTTGCTGTTGCCCGCGTCGATCGCCAGCACCGACCGGTCCGGCGGGGTGGCCGACGCGGGAGAGGAGGACGAAGGGGAAGAAGAGGGGGTCGGTACGGACTGGGTCAGGCCCACGCCAGATGCTCCCGGTTGTGCGCGATGAGGTCGTCGGTCAGCTTCTCGGCGTATTCGATCTGGCCGATGAGGGGATGGGACAGCAGCGCCTGGAAGACCCGCTCCCGGCCGCCCTTCAACGCCGCCTCCAGCGCCAGATGTTCGTACGCGGTGACATTCGCCACCAATCCGGCGAAGAGGGGCTCAAGGGGGCGTACGGGCAGTGGCTTCGCGCCCTGTGCGTCAACGGACGCCGGGACCTCGATCACCGCGTCGTCCGGCAGGAAGGGCAGAGTGCCCCGGTTGAGCGTATTGACGATCCGCACCTCGCCGGTGTCGCGCAGCAGGGACGAGGTCAGATCGACCGCCGCCTCCGAGTAGAACGCCCCGCCGCGCTTGCCGAGCAGCTCGGGCTTCTCGTCCAGCGCCGGATCGCCGTACATCTCCAGCAGCTCCCGCTCGATCGCCGCGACCTCCGCCGCCCGGGACGGCTTGCTGCGCAGCTCCCGCACCACCGCGTCGTGCTGGTAGTAGTAGCGCAGATAGTAGGAGGGGACGACGCCGAGCCGCTCCACCAGCGTGCGCGGCATCCGCAGATCGTCGGCGATCGCCCCGCCGTGCTCCGCGAGCAGCTTGGGCAGCACATCCTCGCCGTCGGTGCCGCCGATACGCACCGAGCGTTCCCAGGTGAGGTGGTTGAGGCCGATGTGCTCAAGCGTCACCTCACCGGGTTCCACCCCCAGCAGCCGGGCGAACTTCCGCTGGAAGCCGATGGCGACATTGCACAGGCCGACCGCCCGGTGCCCGGCCGTGAGCAGCGCTCGGGTCACGATCCCGACCGGATTGGTGAAGTCCACGATCCAGGCGTCGGGGTTGCGGCGGCGCACCCGCTCGGCGATGTCCAGCACCACCGGGACGGTGCGCAGCGCCTTGGCCAGCCCGCCCGCGCCGGTGGTCTCCTGGCCGACACAGCCGCACTCCAGCGGCCAGGTCTCGTCCTGGTTCCGGGCGGCCTGACCGCCGACGCGCAGCTGGAGCAGGACAGCGTCCGCGCCGTCCACGCCCGCGTCCAGATCGTCGGTCCAGGAGATGGTGCCCGGGTGGCCCTGCTTGGCGAAGATCCTGCGCGCCAGTCCGCCGACCAGCTCCAGCCGGTCGGCGGCCGGGTCGACCAGGACGAGCTCCTCCAGTGGGAGCGCGTCCCGCAACCGGGCGAATCCGTCGATGAGTTCGGGGGTGTAGGTGGACCCGCCCCCCACGACTGCGAGCTTCAACCCTTGACTCCTGTCAGTGTGACGCCTTCGACGAAGGCTTTCTGAGCGAAGAAGAAGACGATGATGACGGGGGCCATGACGAGCAGCGTCGCGGCCATCGTCAGATTCCAGTTGACGCTGTGGGCGCTCTTGAAGCTCTCCAGGCCATAGCTGAGCGTCCAGGCGCCCGGGTTCTGCGCGGCGTAGATCTGCGGGCCGAAATAGTCGTTCCAGCAGTAGAAGAACTGGAAGAGCGCGACGGCCGCGATGCCCGGCTTGGCCATCGGGACCACGATACGCAGCAGTGTGCCGAATTCTCCGCTGCCGTCGACCTTCGCCGACTCCAGATACTCCCGGGGAATCGTCAGCAGGAACTGGCGCAGCAGAAAGATGGAGTACGCGTCGCCGAACGCCATCGGAATGATCAGCGGCCACAGCGAACCCGACAGATGAAGCTGCTGGGCCCAGACCAGATACATCGGTATCACGATCACCTGCGGCGGCAGCATCATCGTGGAGATGACCAGGATCATGGCGGTGCGGCGGCCGCGGAAGCGGAATTTGGCGAGGGCGTAGGCCACCGGAATGGACGAACAGACGGTGAAGAGGGTGCCAAGCCCGGCGTAGATCAGCGAATTGCGCCACCAGTCCAGAAAGCCCGGAGTGTTGAAGACATCGGCGTAGTTCGACCAGTTCCATTCGGTGGGCCACAGATCGCCGCTGAGCGCCTGGTCGTCGCTCATCACCGAGGTCAGGAAGACGAAGACGAAGGGCAGGACGAAGAAGAGCGCGGCGGCGATGGCGACCGTGTGCACGGCGATCCAGTGCAGCGCGGCGCGGCGGCGGGCGGCGGGGGCGGGGGAACGTCCGGCGGCGCGGCGCGCGGGCGCGGACGGCGCCGAGAGGGCGGTGGTGGCGGTCATGGCGAATCGGTCCTCTCAGTCCTCGGCTCAGTCCTCGGCCGACAGCAGTCCGGCACGCTTGCGCATCAGCAGCGTCGTCACGGCCATCGCGATCGCGAACAGCACGAGCGAGAGCACGCAGGCGGCTCCGGTGTTGAAGTTCTGGAAGCCGAGCGAGTAGACGAGCTGCGGCACGGTGAGCGTGGAGTGGTCGGGGTAGCCGGGCTGGATGACCGATCCGGGCCCGATGCTGACGCCGGAGGCGAGCTTTCCGGCGACGAGCGCCTGGGTGTAGTACTGCATGGTCTGGACGACGCCCGTCACGACCGCGAACATCACGATCGGGGTGATCGACGGCCAGGTGACATAGCGGAACTTGTGGAACGCCCCGGCGCCGTCGAGCTCGGCCGCCTCGTACTGCTCCCTGGGCACATCCAGCAGCGCGGCCATGAAGATGACCATGAGATCGCCGATGCCCCACAACGAGAGCAGCACCAGGGACGGCTTGGCCCAGGTCGGGTCGTTGAACCAGTTCGGGGCGTGGATCCCGATGCTCCCCAGGATGTCGTTCACCGGGCCGGTACCGGGGTTGAGCAGAAAGACGAAGGCGACGGTGGCCGCCACCGGAGGGGCGAGATACGGCAGATAGAAGGCGGTGCGGAAGAATCCCACCCCGGATTTGATCCGGGTGACCAGCAGTCCGATGCCCAGGCCGAAGATCACCCGCAGGGCCACCATCACCACGACCAGCCAGAGCGTATTCCACAGCGCCGGTCCGAACAGCGGCATCTGCTCCAGCACATAACGCCAGTTGCGCAGCCCCACGAAGGTCGGGGCCTCGATCTGGTTGTAGTGCATGAAGGAGAAGTAGACGGTGGCGATCAGCGGATAGCCGAAGAAGACGGTGAAGCCGACCAGCCAGGGGGAGAGAAAGCCGAGGGTGCGCAGCCGCTCACGGCGTGCCTTGCGACGCAGGGCGGGAGCGTTCGTCAGGGTGGCCATATCGCACTCCGTCAGTTCTGTGCCTGGAGATTGTCGGCGTCTATTTCGTCATCGAGTTTTCGTAGCCCCGCGTCCAGGTCGTGCACCTTGCCCGCCTCGACGCCGTAGGAGAAGTCCTGGAGCGAGGTGACGTACTGACCGCCGTTGATCGAGGGCGGCAGGGCGGTGCTGTAGCGGTTCTGCGCGATATCGAGGAAGGCCCGGAAGGTGGGGTCCGAGTCCAGTTTCGGAGAGGTGAGCGCCGCCTTGGTGGACGGCACATTGTGAATGGCGTTGGCGAAGGCGACCACCTGATCGGTGTTCGCGGTCAGGAACTTCACCAGTTCCCAGGCGGCGTTCTGGTGGGTGCTGCTGTGTGCGATACCGACCACCGTGCCGGTGAGATAGCCCCGGCCGTAGGTCTCGGGCCGGTCGTCGGGCACCGGCAGCGGGGCGGTGTCCCATGCGAATTTCGCGCCCTTCATGAAGAGCCCGCGCCATTCGCCGTCCATATGCATGGCGAGCTTTCCGGTGAGAAAGGCGTTCTGGGACGACATCTCATCGCCGAAAGAGGTGCGGAACGTCTCCAGCGGGCCATAGCCGCCCTGGCGCCGCATCAGCTCCCGGGTGGTGGCGTAGAACTCCTTGGACGCCTTCTCCTTCGCCAGCCGCGCCTTGCCGTCCTTGCCGAAGTACGTGGGTCCCCACTGGGCGAAGAGCCGGTCCGGGCTGTTCTGGTAGAGCCGGAAATTGGGCATGAAGCCGACCCGCTCATAGCCGCCGCTCCTGGTGCGCTTGGTCAGCTTGGCGGCGTCGCGCTGAAGCTCCGACATGGTGCGCGGCGGCCGCTTGATGCCCGCCTCCTCGAACGCGTCCTTGTTGTAGTACATGCCGTACGCGTCGGCGAGCAGCGGGAGGGCGCACTGGTCGCCCTGGTAACTCGTATAGTCCAGCAGCGTTTTCGGGAAGACCTTGGCCTTGTCCAGCCCGGTCTTCTTCATGAACGGATCGAGATCCACCCACATCCCCGACGAGCAGTACTGCCCCACATTGTTGGTGGTGAAGGAGGAGACGACATCGGGGGCGTCGCCTCCGCCCGCCCGCAGCGCCTGGTTCACGGTGGCGTCGGTGACATTCCCGGTCGCCTTCACCTTGATATTGGGGTGGAGTTTCTCGAACCGGGCGATGCTCGCATCGATCGCCTTGACCTCGCTCTTCTCCGACCAGCCGTGCCAGAACTTCAGCGTGACGGGTTTGGTCGGATCGTCCTCGGCGCTGCCGGTGCTGGGATTGGCGCAGCCCGTCAGAATGAGCGCGCCGGCGCTCAGCACCGAGGCGAGAGCGGCGAGTTTTCGTGCCATGGGGAGACTTCCTTTGCTGCGGTACGGGGGGACGGCAGGGGAAGCGGCGGTGCGGGCGCCGGACAACGGACGAAGGTGAAAGGGGGACGGGGCGGTGGAGTGGCGCCCGGTGCGGCGGGTGCCGGATCAGGCGTCGAATCGGGCGGTGTCGAAAACGGTCTGACGGGCATCGGCGACCGCCGTCCGCAGCGCGCCGATGAGAATCGGATCCCCCTCTATCTCACTGATCCGCAGCTGCGGGCGGGGCAGTGCGAGACCGGTCATCTCGGTCTCGACCAGCCGGCGCAGCCGCTCCCCACCGGCCTGGGCGACCTCGCCCGAGAGGACGACCAGCTCCGGGTCGACCACGGCGACGACGGAGGCCAGCCCGGTGGCCAGCCGGCGGGCCAGCTCGGTCAGCACCTCGTCGCCCGCGCCGGGGGTACGCAGCGCGGCGGTGAGCGCCTTGGTGGCCGTGGGCGCGTCGATCCCGTGCTCACGGGCCAGCTCCACGACGGCCGGTGAGCCGACCAGCTTCTGGAACCCCCCGCCCCCGTCCGGCCGGGCGGCCGCGTGGGGTCCGCCCCGGGCCAGCGGGGCGCCCGGCAGCGGCATATAGCCGATCTCCCCGGCCCCGCCGGTGGCCCCCCGCAGCAGGGTGCCGCCGAGCACGATGGCCGCGCCGACCCCCTCGTCGGCCCAGACCAGCGCGAAGTCGTCGAAGTCCTGGGCGGTGCCGTGGTGCTGTTCGGCGATGGCGGCGAGATTGACGTCGTTCTCGATGACGATCGGTGTGTGCAGCACCTCGGCCAGCTCGTCGCGCAGGGTGCGGGACTGCCAGCCGGGCAGATGCGGGGCGTAGCGCAGCGTCCCGGTGCGCGGGTCGAGCGCGCCGGGGGTGCCGATCACGGTGGAGTGCAGATCGTCCCGGCCGAGCCCGGCGGCGGCCAGCGCCCCGTCCACCGCCTCGGCGACCAGCTCCCCGGTCCGGTTGGTCACGCTCTCGTCGGTCGCCGGGGCCGTCACCCGGTACTCACCGGCGATCCGGCCGGTGATGTCGGCGATGGCGGCGGTGATGCCCTCCTGGTCCACGGCGAGCGCGGCCACATGGGCGGCGGCCGGATCGATCTCGTACAGCTGCGCGTTGGGCCCCGGCCGGCCGGTGACGTTCCCGGTCGTACGGACCAGGCCGACGGACTCCAGACGGGTCAGCAGCTGGGAGGCGGTGGGCTTGGACAGCCCGGTGAGCTCCCCGAGCCGGGTCCGGGTGAGCGGCCCGTGCGCGGCCAGCAGCTCCAGTGCGGCGCGGTCGTTCATGGCGCGGAGGACGCGGGGGGTCCCGGGTGTGCCGCCCTGCGTGTTGCTGCCGGGTGATGCGGCCATGGTGGTGCCCCCGTCTCACTCTGTTAAGAAAGTTTCCTATTGATGAACAGCAAGCTAGGGGGCGGACCGGGGCGGAGTCAATGGGTCATGGGCGGGCTTTCCTTGGCGGGTTCTTGGCGAAGAGATTGATCTCGCATGTACCTGGCATGGACAAGTCACCGTAAGAGTGGCCTGCGGTGGGGTGGCCGTGATCGTCGGCGCCCGCCGGAATGCGACCACTCGTATCGCAGGGGGCCAGGTGAGATCTTCCTCTTTCAGAGCGCGCACAACTTCCAGAGCGCGTACGACTTCAGAAGCGCGTACAGCTTCGGAAGCGCGCACAACCTCCGGAGCGCGCACGACATTCAGAACGCGCGCGACCCTTGTCCGCAAGCGCGCGGCCACCCGCAAGCGCGCGGCCCTGGGGTTGGCGACGGCGCTGCCGCTGGTGGCCGGTGCGCTGGCGCTGGGCATACCCACGGCCCAGGCCGACTCCGCACCGCATGCCCGTGACACCCTGAGCGGCACCAAGCCCGCCTGGGCGACGGCGGGTTCGGACCGCGGCGCGACCGATGACGGCAACAAGGTCAGCGCCCGCGTCTACCTCGCCGGACGGGACGCCAAGGGGTTGGCCGACTACGCGAAGGCCGTGTCCGACCCCTCCTCACCGCACTACGGCGCATATCTGTCCGCCCGGCAGACCCAGGCACGTTTCGGACCGACACGGCAACAGAAGGACGCCGTCACCGCCTGGTTGAAGGGGTCCGGGATCGAAGTCACCGGCGTGAACCAGCACTATCTGTCGGTCACCGGCGATGTCGCCGCCGCCGAGCGGGCATTCGGCACCCAGCTGCACGACTACACCAAGGGCGGCAAGGTCTACCGGGCGCCGTCGAACGCGGCCACCGTGCCCGCCTCGCTCCACGGCGCCGTGCTGACCGTCGTCGGCCTGGACAACGCGCCCAAGCGGGCCAAGCACGACGAGACCCTCCCGCCGCCCGGCCCGGTCTTCAAGAACGCCGGGCCGTTCTCGGCCTACTACGGCTCCCGGACCGACCGGAGCCTCCCCTCGGCCTACGGCGCCAAGCAGCCGTACGCGATCAAGGGGTATACCGGCAAGCAGCTGCGCGCCGCCTACGGCGCCAAGAGCCGTAACACCGGTAAGGGCGTCACCGTCGCCATCACCGACGCCTTCGCCTCGCCCACCATCGCCGCGGACGCCGCCCGGTACGCCAAGCGCAACGGCGACCCGGGCTACCGCAAGGGCCAGCTGACACAGGTGCTGCCGGACGACTACCGGTACACCGAGGAGTGCGACGCGAGCGGCTGGTACGGCGAGGAGACCCTCGACGTCGAGGCGGTGCACGCCGTGGCCCCCGCGGCCGACATCGTCTACGTCGGCGGGGCCTCCTGCACCGACGACGATCTGCTCGACTCGCTCGCCAAGGTCGTCGACAACCGGCTGGCCGACATCGTCTCCAACTCCTGGGGCGATGTGGAGGCCAATGAGACGCCGGACGTGGCCGCCGCCTACGACCAGATCTTCCAGCAGGGCGCGGTCGAGGGCATCGGCTTCTACTTCTCCTCCGGTGACAGCGGCGACAACGTGGCGTCCACCGGCACCAAGCAGGTCGACACCCCGGCCAACTCGGCGTGGGTGACGGCGGTCGGCGGCACCTCCCTGGCCGTCGGCAAGGGCGACACCTACCAGTGGGAGACCGGCTGGGGCACCACCAAGGCCAACCTCTCGGCCGACGGCACCGGCTGGGACGCGCTGCCCGGCGCGTACACCTCGGGCGCCGGAGGCGGCACCAGCAAGACCGTCGCCCAGCCCTTCTACCAGCGCGGAGTGGTGCCGGACGCGCTCGCCCTGGCCAACGGCGGCACGGCCAAGCAGCGGGTGACCCCGGACATCGCGGCAGTGGCCGACCCCAACACCGGCTTCCTGGTGGGCCAGACGCAGACCTTCCCGGATGGGTCGCTCCAGTACGGCGAGTACCGCATCGGCGGCACCTCGCTGGCCGCGCCCGTGATCGCCGGTGTCCAGGCGCTCGCCCAGCAGGCGCGCGGCGGCCAGCCGATCGGCTTTGCCAACCCGTCGCTGTACGACCGGTACGGCACCGCCTCGTACCACGATGTGACCGATCACCCGCTGGGCGCCGGAGTCTCGCTCGGCGTGGTCCGGGTCGACTACGTCAACAGCCAGGACGACTCCGACGGGCTGGTGACCTCGCTGCGCAGCCTCGGCCGGGACAGCTCGCTCCACGCGGTCGTGGGCTATGACGATGTGACCGGCGTGGGCACCCCCGCGGCCGGCTACCTCACCTCGTTCGGCGGGCACCACCGCCGCTGAGCTGCCGGGTCCGACGCGGCTCCCGTTCCGTTCCGGGGCGGGAGCCGCGGCATGTCCGCTGCGCTCACTTCTGTATGGGCGGCGGCACCGTCGAGGAGGGGGCGGCGGGCGGACCGCCGGCGGAAGCGATCGGGCTGGCCGCCATCGACTGCGGCGAGTCCGGGTTGGCCAGCGCGGACGGCGCGGCCGTGGTGGCCGCCGGATCCGCGGCGTCGGTCTGGAGTTCCGGGTCGAGGGGCCGGCCGACGAGCTCGATGCCCGCCTCGTTCAGCGCCTTCTTGATCCGCCAGCGCAGCTCCCGCTCGACGCCGAGCGCCTTGCCGGGCATGGTCCGCGCGGAGACCCGGACGACCATCGAGTCCAGATAGACCGCGTCGAGCCCCAGGACCTCGATCGGCTCCCAGAGCCGCTCGTTCCACGGCTCCTCCTTGGCCATGTCCACACCGACCTGGGTGATCACGGACCGGACCTGGTCAAGATCCTCCTCGGCCCGTA
This sequence comes from Streptomyces malaysiensis subsp. malaysiensis, assembly GCF_040653035.1. Lineage (NCBI taxonomy): Bacteria > Bacillati > Actinomycetota > Actinomycetes > Kitasatosporales > Streptomycetaceae > Streptomyces > Streptomyces malaysiensis. The sequence continues at coordinate 1,772 of NZ_JBEZNG010000024.1, read as the reverse complement.
CCTGGACATTGAGCCCGGCCGTCGCCCAACCCTGGCTGAGGTTGCCGATCCGCTTCACCTCGCCGTTGCGCACGTACCAGATCTCGCCGCTGTCCCCGCGCAGCTTGGTGACGCGCAGACCGACCTCGATCACCTCGCCGGAGGCCACCCCGGCGTCGACCGTGTCGCCGACTCCGTACTGGTCCTCCAGGATCATGAAGACACCGGAGAGGAAGTCGGTGACCAGATTGCGGGCGCCGAAACCGATCGCCACACCCGCGACCCCGGCGCTGGCCAGCAGCGGTGCCAGATTGATCTCCAGCGCGGAGAGGATCATCAGCGCCGCGGTGCCCATGATCAGGAACGAGGCGACGGAGCGCAGCACCGAGCCGATCGCCGCGGAACGCTGCCGCCGTCGCTCCACATTGACCAGCAGCCCTCCGAGCGCGGTGCCGTCGACGGCCTGGGCCGTGCGGTTCATGCGCTCTATCAGCTTGGTGATCGCTCGCCGGACGACGGACCTGAGCACGAAGGCGATGATCAGGATCAGGGCTATGCGCAGGCCGATGCCGAGCCAGGTGGACCAGTTCTCCTCCACCCAGCCCGCGGCGTTCGTGGCGCTCTTCTGCGCATCGTCGAGAGTCGTGGGACGAGGCGTCGAGTCAGCGGCCAGAGCAGCGGACCAGAACACAGCAGAAACCCTTCGTATGCGACATGCCCACACGGATCACCCGTGCGCGCAACCTCTCACACATTAGCCGGGCATGGGGTGCGCCGTTCCTGTGTTCGAGAGCGCGCGAGCGCGCCCGGGGGGCGCGTACGAGCGGGTCCGGAGGCGTCAGTTCCACCTTCTGCCCCGGCCGGAGGCCGTGCGGCGGCCCCGGTGAGGAGGGTCCGTGATTCTTGCCACTTCGCGGTCGCTGCCCGCCGCCGTGCGCGGGGGCGCCGGAAGGCCGTGGGGGCAGTGGTCAAGCGGCCGGTGTCCCCACCGCGTACGGGCGGTATACGTGCGGTACCCGGAAATGCCTCTCAACCGTTAACCCGGTGATAGTGGCGTTCCGGCCAGGGTTCAGGGGAAACTGGGGGAGATCGTCCCGGCGCGAGCCACGCGCCGCCGGCGTACAAGGAGGCCCCCGTGCCGCATGTCCTGGTCCTCAACGCGTCGTACGAGCCCCTCGGCGTCGTACCGCTCCGCCGCGCGCTCGTACTCGTCCTCAATGACAAGGCCATCAGCCTCGAGGACTCAGGCGCCCTGATGCACAGCGCTACCCGCGTGATCCCCGCACCCAGCGTCGTCCGGCTCAAGCGCTTTGTGCGGGTGCCCTTTCGCGGCCCCGTTCCGCTCACCCGCCGCGCGCTGTTCGCCCGTGACGGCGGCAGATGCGCGTACTGCGGTGGCGTCGCAACCAGCGTCGATCACGTCATCCCGCGCAGCCGTGGCGGGCAGCACACCTGGGAGAACGTGGTCGCCGCGTGCCGTCGCTGCAATCACGTCAAGGCAGACCGCCATGTCGCCGAGATCGGCTGGCGACTGCGGCATCAACCCGCGCCGCCGTCGGGGCTCGCGTGGCGGATCATCGGCACGGGCCATAGGGACCCGCGCTGGCTGCCATACCTCCAGGCATACGGCGCGGAAGATGCCATGGCCCGGATCGACGGCAGTAGATCTGCCTGAGAGACCGGGCCATTACTGTGTCTGCTCGCAGGGACCTCGGGGTCCTGTCGGGGGGATCTTCACGGCTCCAGCGTCGAGAAGTCGGTCTTCTATGTGGCGCTCACCACGGTGGGCGCTC